>DATMQT010000102.1:0-75877 GCA_035566655.1 Candidatus Dormiibacterota bacterium | reverse complement strand
GGTCGAGGCGCCGCTCCCATTTTTCGAGTTCGGCATAACTGAGGACGGTGTCCTGAATGATCTGGTTGCGCTGATCTTTACTATGGAATGCGGCTGCTGAGGATTCGCTGTGCGCAGCGCTGATGAAAGAGCGGAGTTCGGGATGAAAGAGCGCGGACTGCGCGTTGATGTTGAAGATCGAGGGCGCGGAGCCCTGGAGGCTGAGGGGGAAGCCGTAGGAGTATCCGAGGCCGGAGCCGGCTACGACTTGGGGAAGATAGTTGTTGCGCAACTCGCGATAGGCGGCGGAGGCGTGCTGCTCGTCGGCGGCAGCGATGGCGGCGCCGTTGGCGTGTTGCAGGGCGAGCTCGACGGCGTGGCGGAGGGTGAGGGGCTCGGCCAGCAGGGAAGCAGGGAGGAAGAGGAGGACCGCCAGAAATAGTTTATGAATGCGCGCGTGGCGCCATGATCTAGTCTTCATTGTTTTCACCTGTGGGCAGCTAGGAAGATTCTACGGACAATCTGATGCGAGAGAAATGATAAGGATGGGTCGGAGGCGGGGCCGAGGAAAGGGTGAAAGTTTGCGGGGTAAGGCCGACGACGCTAGCCGAGAAGGAATTCCTTCTGGGTGCAGACGCGCAACCTAAAAAAGCGGCTTTAGTTCCGATTCAATGACGTCGGTGTATTCAAACCCGATGACCTTCTTGCGGAGTATGCCGTGGCGGTCATAGAGCATGGTTGTCGGTATGCCTTCGATGCCGCCAAAGCTCCGCTTCAAATCATCGGCGGCTACCACGAGCGGATAGCGAACCCCGATCTTTTTCGCAAACAGGACCGGGTCTTCCGTATCTCTCATAACGTCGAGTTTGAACCCGACAACCACGAATCCGCGAGAGCCGTAGCGATCCAGGAGTTTCTGATAGCCAGGCATCTCTTTCTTGCACGGTTGGCACCATGTGGCCCAAAAATCTATGAGCACCACCTTGCCGCGAAGATCGGCTGAGGAAACCGGGCGTCCTTGCAGGTCCTTCGCAGAAAAGTTGGGCAGGCGCGAACCTATCTCGCCCGCCGCGACGACATTTTCTTTTGGCAAAGCGGGACTCGCCGGGTGTTGATTACATCCGGCGAGTCCAACCACAGCAAGGGTCAGAAGTGACAAACGTTTTCTCACCATCTATTCCTTCTTCTCCACTTCCAGAATCAACAGTGTCAGGCGAGTCGAAAGGTCTGCCTTCTTTTTTCCTGCTGGTTTCTTGTACAACTGACCACGAACTGTGACCATGGTTTGAGTACCAGTAAGTGATTCCAGTCCTTTTGACAATTCATTCGGCGTGAACGCAAATGACCGATTCGGTTCAACCTGCAAAGCGAGGCTGCCCGAAGAGTCCTTCACGATTTTTCCGCGCGCGGTCATGTCCATCTCCGCAGCGGTCACACCACTGTCGTAAGTCGCCTTCAGAAGCTGGGCGGGGTCAATCTGCCCATCTGCTTTGGGGGTGACATCGACTTTTCCATCCAGCAAGCTAACTTCTACTGTTTGAACGCCAGACTGGCGTCCCAGGTGTTGTTTCACACCATAGGCTCAAAAATTTCAGGTCATGCCTTCGACGCGCATTTCAATATGCTTGATCTGCGCTTGAGCCACTGGCACAACAACCATCGAACCGAGCAACACAAGTAGCGCGAGTCTGCTTTTCATTAAGTTCATCTTATTCATCGTTTCCTCCTTTCTTAAAGATGCAACCGGAACTGCTGCGTGATTCCGAAACTGATGTGACGACGTACCGGCATGAACGATGCGCCGGCGGAATGCGCGGCGTCCCAATCCATCCCCAACCAAACGTGAACCCCGGGACGCACGCC
The DNA here is from genome assembly GCA_035566655.1 of Candidatus Dormiibacterota bacterium. Classification (GTDB taxonomy): domain Bacteria; phylum Acidobacteriota; class Terriglobia; order Terriglobales; family Acidobacteriaceae; genus Sulfotelmatobacter. Next base: position 74,035 of record DATMQT010000102.1, on the reverse strand, counting down.
CACATAGGTTGTGATTCCGGCCAGCAACACGTCGCCACCACTCCCTCTTTGGGTGGCTTGTGCAACGCGGTCATCTTGAGAATGCAGCCAAGTGAACACTGGCCCAATGAACCACTCGCGGTTTCCGTTCTTCGATTCATAGGGGCGGTACGAGAGCCAGAAACGCGATTCGAGATCACTGCCGAGCCGTGTTGCCTGCGTTCCCTGAGAGCGGATGAGGGAATGGAAATCCTCGTCCGCCACAAGACGCCTAACGTTGAAAAGGCCGGTGTAAGTCCAGTTCGCTTCCAAAAACAAGTCGGTAGAACCCGAGCCGGGCTGCAGGCTGGCAGGGAGCAAGTTTGCATTGCCATCTGTCAGGTTTGTCCGGCCTGTCGGAATCTTGGGACCGAGCGTGACGGAAGCTTGCGTGGTTCCTCGCGGTGAATCTCGCCGGAAGAAACGGTACTTTACCAACACCATGGCGTCGCCCAGGCCGGTTCCTCCATCGACCGGGGTCCCCGGCACATCAAAGTGATTCGTGACAATGGGAACCAGCACGGTCAAATCAAAATCGCGGTAGAAGCCCCACGTAAAGTTGAGATCAGCTTCGTGCGCGAAGGTAGGACGGGCGGTCACCGGAATGCCGCCCGACATTCCGTGGGATAGACCGCGTGTGGTGAAGGTGGAGTTGTAGGAGATCAACCCGCCGCCCGGAAATAACGGCGGGGCCGTTTCCGGGGCTGGGCCCTGCCCTCTGGCTCTTGAAGCGCAAAACAACACGGCGAGTGCCAGCCATAGGCCGCGTCTGCGCCGAACAGCGTTCCGAGATTTCACGAATTTTCCCTCCAGGAAAGACAATGATTCCAAGCACACGAACACGTAAGCCGGGAAACGACTGGAGGTCAGGCTAGATGCGGAGAGGGCGGGAAGCCGGAGGGGAGAAGATCGGCGGGGCGTGGCATGGCGCTGCGAAGGTCTGAGCAGAGAAATCTAAGCCAAGGCATTCGTCAGACGGTGGCGCAACAGCGAACACAACGGGGGAAACGGACAAGCCATGCTGAGACGAGAGCTGCACAAAAGGACCGTGGATCGTTGGCATGTCCTTGCAGCAATCCTGACCATGGTGGCCGTGCGACGAGCAATGCATTGACTTGCAGCACTGCATCGCCTGCTCCGGCGTGGTCGCGGCGCTGCAGTCGAATGCGTACGCTGCGAGGGCGATCGCGAGCACGGACCGAAAGATTTGCTCAGCCAAGCGCATTATTGCCAGCATAGATGCCCGCAGCATCCCGGTCAAGCGCCGTCGATTCCCGTAGAAAGAATTAGGCGATTGCTCGTGTTAAACGCGCAAGATCATTACTTCTGTTGCTTTTATGAGGGCAGCGGCAGTCTGCCCTGGCTTCAGTTGCATTTCCCGCGCCGAGCGGGCAGTGATGATCGATGTGATCTGCTGGCCGCCAATCGAAATCTGTATTTCTGCCATAAGGCCGCTAATCCGCACCGCATCGATTCGTCCCACTAGTTGATTCCGGCCGCTGACGCGGCGAATCACCAGCTTGCGCTCCTTCTCCGTTCTACCGCGAGTTCGGAACAGCAGGCGGTCCAGTTCGCTCTGCGGAATACGGTGATGTCCACCGGCGGTCTGAATGCTGCGAATTTTCTTCTTGTAAATCCATTGCTTGATGGTGGGGAAGCTGATTCCCAGTTGCAGAGCCGCGTCGCGCAGCTTGAGCAACTCCTCCCTCTTCCCTATGGATTTGCCTGTGCTCCGCATCGGGGGAATCCTACCGTCAACCAAAGGCAAGGTCAATATTCGGGTTCCGCGCGCCTATTCTCCTCAAATCTATGCTGCGAATGCCTACATCTGTGTAGTTATTGAAATAATAAACGTATTTGATATACACTTCGCAATTCTTAACTTCAATTGCTCAAGGGAGGCTCGCTTGCGTACGACTGCTTTGTTTTTCGCCGCACTTATCCTCTGTCTTTCCACAACCCTTTTCTCGGCGCAGGATGGGAAGGCCCCCGACCCCTGCACGAGCGGCCACGAATTCGCCACCACCGATTGCGCGCTGACCTGGCACGGCATCACAGTGTACGGTGCGTATGACGTCGGCGTCGGCTGGATCAGCCACGGCTTGCCGGAAAACGCCTATAACTATGAAGGCGCATCTCTGGTAAACCGGAACGGCTTTCAACATCGATTCCTCGTCGCACCGAACAACCTGTCGCAGACGGGTCTGGGCATCAGGGGCAAGGAAGAGTTTCTGCCGGGCTGGTCGGTGGTGTTCAACGCTTCCACTGGCATCAATCCGCAGTCCGGCCTGCTAGCCAACGCTTCAAAGACCGACATCATCAACAACGGCCTTCCCAGGAGCAGCTATTCCTACGCCATCGACGGCGCGCGCGCAGGCCAACCCTTCAATGACGAATTCTATGCCGGCATATCGTCCACAAATTTCGGCACGCTGACCTTCGGTCGTCAGCGCGCTCTCGGCACCGATGCGATGCTGCTTTACGATCCGGCGGGCGGCGCCTATGCCTTTTCCTACATCGGGTATAACGGCACGATGGCCGGTGGCGGCGACACCGAGGACAGCCGTTGGGACTACGCCGTGAAGTATCGCCTGACCTACGGCCCGGTCCACTTCGGTGCCATGTATAAATTCGCGGATGGCTCTGGCGGCTGCTACTCGGCCTCCGCAGGCTGGACTGACACCACCTGTACGCCGGAATCGGCGCATAACAACGCCTATGGATTCGATCTCGGTGGGAAAGCTGGCAAGTTCTCTGCCGACGCCGTCTTCCAGCATTACAACCAGGCGATCAGCGTATTGAACCCCTTGCTGGGGCCGCAGAGTCTGGCGGCGCCCTATCAGTCGACCACCGACAGCATCAATACAAATCAAATCACCGGGACCAATCTGATCGACCCGAACGACACCGTATACGGCATCGTGACCGACAACAATGCAATTATGTTCGCTGCCAAGTATGCGTCGGACGCGTGGAAGTTTTTTGTCGGCTACGAATATATCTGGCAGAACAACCCGAAGAACCCGTTGGGCGTTGGGGCCTCGGACCAGGGCGGTTATAACATGAGCGGGGTCGAAGACAAGAATCTCGATTCTGAGAAGTTGGTGAACATCTGGTGGACGGGCGCGAAGTACACCTACCGCACGAAAACCGACATCACTTTCTCCTGGTATCAACAGCGGCAGAACGACTTCCGTGTTCCGCAGACCTGCGCGCCCGGAAATTTCCGCGCTTCCTGCGCGGGCACCCTCAACGAGGGGTCGCTCTACGCGGATCATCACTTCACCAAGCGTTTCGACGGTTTTGTCGGAATTGCGTATTCCTACGTGACCGGCGGTCTGGCCATCGCCATTCCTCATGGCCCCGGCGTCCCCTATCTCCACAACAGCAACTTTGCTCCGACGGTCGGTGGTCGTTTCACCTTCTGATCGCTTCTGCGGCGGTGAGGCTGGCAGCGCGCTAATCCTAATGCGTTGCCAGGTAAGTCCCAGTCACGTATCCGAGGGTACCGCCTACCAGGATGTCCGACATGAAATGTTTCTTGCCCCCGACGCGGGCCAGACTTACACCTGTGGCTAGACCGTAAGCAGTCCATTTGAGCCAGCGTTTTTCCGGATAACGGTGGGCGATGACGCTGGCGAAGGCGAAGCTGGCGGCGGCGTGTCCCGAGGGAAACGACCTGCCGCCGTCCCAAAACTCGCCGCGGGTGTTTGGAGCGTAGGCGTATTGGCGGTTGGTAGTCTCTTTGATCCCTAACGCCAGCAGGGTCGAGGCGCCCATCGCTTCGAGGGCAACGAAGCCCGTGTTTCCGGCATAGGAGGAGCGGTGACCGGAACAACCGAGCACATACATAAACCCCGCCGCGCCTAATTCCAGCCCCAGGCCGATGTTTGAGCCCTGCGTCGAGGCGTTGGCAAAAGATGCCGACTGAATGTGGTTGTTGATGTGATTGTCACTGGTGGCGATTAGCAGTCCGGTGGCAGCGGCGATGGGCAGTTCCCATTTGAGGTTGCGCGGCCGGAAGGCGTTGCGAGGCGCGCCGGCAAGGCCATGGCTGAACGTGGACGCCGTATGAGGTAATTGCCCCACGATCTGCCGGCATCCACCATCGCCGTCGACTGCAGGTTCTTGTGCCGCCCACGCCGGTGCTGTGCACAAGACCAGCAACAACGGGAGCCCGTACTTTACTCGGAATCGCATATATTCAGGGTTCTTGCCGGTGGGCGTGCTAATCATTGTGGAATCGGATTCCCATCAACATTCCTGTAACTCAGCAATCGCAGGCAACAACCGGCTGGCCAAATGATCTTTGGCGACGAAGGCGTCCACAGATTTCAATGCCTGTTCAGGAACATCGGCGGCTGCGGACAGCATAATGATCGGCGCTTGCGGTCTGAGCCGCCTCATTTCGATGGCAACCTCGTGTCCATTCATCTCCGGCATGCAGTAGTCGACGATGACAACGTCCACCGAATGGATGGAAGCGAGTTCCAGTCCCTGACCGCCGCTAGGAGCGGTGAGGACGGTATAGCCAAAGCTTTCGAGGAATTCTTTTTCACATTCCAGGACATCGTGGTTATCGTCGATGCACAGGACGATCTTGCCTTTGGATTTCAAATGGATGGAAGGTCGCATGGGCCGGCTCGCAATCTCAGTGTCAATTGTTTTGACCGTGAGAATCTGCTCAAAATTGCTCACCTCCAGCTGTGAGCTATGCCGAGTCCCTTGGGTTCTAGTTCATCGGATCAAGCGTTGCGGTTCCATTCGTGATCGAGGAAGGGCCACAGACAGTCCGGCGGCCACTGGAACGTGGCTTTGGGTCTGGTAGCGAGAGGTTCAGACTTGCTTGGTTCGGGAGCAAGCTGATCTGGATCGGGTGAGGGACCGGGACGGGGTAATTTGTTCATCAGGCTCACCTCGAGAAAAGGGGTGGCGCACCGACTCGCGGGGGTGCGCCACCAGAGGAAACAGGCGGACGATGGGGGAGGGCCGCTTGCTCCGTCAAAGCTTTCGCAATCCATCCAATGTACGAGCATGACCCAGTTGTTGTCTGTTCAAAATTGCTCAGGGTTCCAGAAAAGGACGTGTAGCCTGTCTGCGCGGGCCAAGACCTGATTCAAGGCCGGAGTTACGCTATTCGCAGCAAACGCTGGCCGGTGTAACTACTTCGGCTGAGTTCTGGAGGTACGGCTGGGTTAGTCGCCGCTTGCGTGGTGCTGCGTAGGCACCAGAACCAGCCGCGGACGAGCTTCCGCAGGCCGTTGCGGCTGCTGATGAGAAGCCCGGCCACAAGCTTGCAGGATGCCAAAAACGGCTACGTAAGCCGAGAAGACGCCAATTCCAACGGAGGCGACTACAGTAACGCAGAGAATCAGAGGCATGAAGAGCGAAATCAAGATCGACCACCCTATCAAGAATTCAGTATCAGATTGCCGCAGCCGGGGGAGTATCTCAATCTCGTGGATCGCGGCATCTTCAATCTACCTGCGTTGACGCACGCCGCTAGTGACGACTAAGATACGGAGTAAAGCTGTGCACTTCTACTGTCGAACAACTCTGCAGGCCTGTCGACATTACGGAAGGGCAATCCAGCCTTGTTTTTCAGTCTCCAAATGGCTATTACTAAAATCTCAGTGCGCGGGGCGCGCCAGCATAACCTCAAGAACATCGATGTGGAGATTCCGCGCAACACCCTGACGGTGGTGACCGGGCTGAGCGGGTCGGGCAAGTCTTCGCTTGCTTTCGACACGATTTATGCCGAAGGCCAGCGCCGCTATGTGGAGACTTTGTCCACTTATGCGCGGCAGTTTCTAGACCAGATGGAACGCCCGGATGTCGATGCAATTGATGGACTTAGCCCATCCATCTCGATTGAGCAGAAGACCACCAGCCGCAGCCCGCGCTCGACCGTGGGTACGATCACAGAGATCTACGATTATCTTCGCTTGCTGTTCGCTTCCATCGGGGTGCCCCATTGCCCCAAGTGCGGTCGTCCCATAAGCCGCCAGTCGGCTGAACAGATCGTCCAGCGGGTGATGGCCCTTACGCCAGAGGATCGCGTAATGGTGCTGGCGCCGATCGTCCGCGGACGCAAGGGCGAATTCAAGAAGGAAATGGAGACCCTCCTCAAGCACGGCTACACGCGCGCCCGCGTGGATGGCGAGATCGTTAACCTCGACGACGACCTCAATCTCGACAAGCGCAAGAACCACACCATCGAAGTGGTGATCGACCGGCTGCTGGTGAAGCCGGGGATCGAGCATCGGCTGGAAATGTCGGTTGGCCTGGCGATGAAGCTGGCGGGCGGTCTGGTGCAGGTGGCCGTAGTTGGCGGCGACGAACAGCTTTATTCGGAAAAGCTTGCCTGTCCGGATTGCGGCATCAGCGTGCCGCAACTCGAGCCGCGGTCTTTTTCTTTCAATAGTATGTACGGAGCTTGCCCCGAGTGCCACGGTCTCGGAAGCCGCTACGATTTCGATCCTGCGAAAGTCATCACGGATTGGTCGAAGCCGCTGCTCGATGGCGGCCTCGGCCCCGGCTCGGCGTCGCAGGGACTGATTCATGCTTTGCAGATAACGGCGGCGGCGCACGGCATCGATCTGAACACGCCGTTTGAAAAGTTTCCCGAGAAGATTCAGGATCTGCTGTTGAATGGCGAGTCTGGCCGCGGGAAAACTGGTTTCCGTGGAATCTTCGGATACCTGAAACAGAATCTTGAGGAGTCCACCTCGGAAGGGTACCGCGACTGGCTCATGGATCACATGTCAGCGACGGAATGTCCGGCGTGCCAGGGCAAGCGGCTGCGTCCAGAGAGCCTTGCCGTGAAAGTGAACGGCATGTCAATCGCGGCCTTTACCGCGCTGCCCATCTCAAAGGCGCTCGAGGTTGCGCGAAGCATCAAGCTCGCGGGGCGCGATGAGAAGATCGCGGGCCGAGTCATGCACGAGATCGTCGAGCGTCTGCAATTTCTGAATGCTGTTGGACTGAACTACATTTCGCTCGACCGCTCGGCTGCGACTTTGTCTGGCGGCGAAGGCCAGCGCATTCGTCTCGCCACGCAGATCGGATCGAAGCTGCGCGGCGTTCTCTACGTGCTGGACGAGCCTTCGATTGGCCTGCACCATCGCGACAACGGCCGTCTGCTGACCGCGCTCGAAAATCTGCGCGACCTGGGCAACACAGTTCTGGTGGTGGAGCACGACGAAGAAACCATTCGGCGCGCAGATTATGTAATCGATCTCGGCCCCGGCGCCGGACGCCACGGCGGCGGCCTGGTCGCACACGGAACGCCGGAAGAAATCATGCGTGAGCCTGACTCACTGACTGGTGCATACATCTCCGGCAGAGTGCAGATTGAGATGCGCTCGGAGCGCCGGCAGAAGAATGGCGCGGCGCTCACGATTCTCGGCGCGAAGGAAAACAATCTCAAGAATCTCGACGTAACTTTCCCGCTCGGCGTGATGACGGTTGTCACCGGAGTCTCCGGCTCGGGCAAGTCCACGCTGGTCAACGACATTCTTTACCGTGCGCTGGCGCGACAGCTTTACCGTTCGCGCGAGAAGTCTGGCGAACATAAGGCAATCATGGGGGCGGAGAACATCGACAAAGTCATTCGCATCGATCAGTCACCGATCGGTCGCACTCCGCGTTCGAATCCGGCAACCTACACGGGCGTGTTCACCGCGATTCGCGATATCTATGCCATGCTGCCCGAGTCACGCGAGCGCGGCTACAAGGCCGGACGCTTTTCCTTCAACGTTTCCGGCGGACGCTGCGAGGCCTGCCAGGGCGAAGGCCAGCGCCGCATCGAAATGAACTTTTTGCCGGATGTCTATGTGCTCTGCGAGGTCTGCGGCGGACGCCGCTACAATCATGAAACGCTGGCGGTGAAGTACAACGGAAATTCCATAGCCGATTTGCTGGAGATGCCGGTCTCCGACGCGCTGCCCATTCTCGAAAACATTCCGCAAGTAAAGCAAAAGCTGCAGACGCTGGTGGATGTTGGCCTCGGCTACATTCATCTCGGTCAATCTGCGGTAACACTCTCCGGCGGCGAAGCCCAGCGTATCAAGCTGGCGCGCGAGTTGAGCAAGCGCCAGACCGGAAAAACTCTTTACCTGCTGGACGAGCCCACCACCGGCCTGCACTTCGACGACGTGAAGAAGTTGCTCGACGTGTTGCACCGCTTGACCGACCTGGGCAACTCCATCGTCATCATCGAACACAATCTGGACGTAATCCGCAACGCCGACTGGATCATCGACCTCGGTCCCGAAGGCGGCGAAGAAGGCGGCCGCATCGTGGCCCAGGGCACGCCCGAGCAGGTGGCGCGGGTGAAGAAGTCGTATACCGGGCAGGCGCTGGCGGGGTATTTTGCGGGGAATGGGAAGCGGAGCGCTTAGGGGAGAATGCAAACTCTGCGGCCATATGCGCGAGCTGGAAAATCGCAGCTAATCCATCGCGACCAATCCTGCAGTAACAATGCTAATCTTGTGTCTTGCCATTAAGCGAAGGGAAAGTCTTGGCCTCACCCGAAGATCCGCACCTTGACCCGACGCCGCTGAACGCCGAGCCGCAGGCTCCCGTCCAGGTGGTGGCCGACCCTTTTCCGCCGCCTGCGTTCCTGCCAGAAACGCCCGCGCCGAAAGCCGGCGAGAACCCAGTGTGGAGCGGCTGGGACGTGCTGCTGATCGCCGGACTCACGCTGCTCATGCTTTTCGTCACGCAACTTGTCATCGCGCCGGGCGTGCTCCGCTTCGTCTATCCCCGTGTGCCTTGGCTGGACCTTGCACAGAAGCCCATATCTGTCTTGCTGGCCCAATTACTCTCTTATGTTGTCGTAGCGCTGTACATGATGGTGCTGGTCCAAGTCAAATATCACACGCGCTTCTGGCAGGCAATTCGCTGGAGTTGGCCGGGTTTCGTCGGACTGAGCATGTTCGGCGTAGGAGTGCTCATGCTCGCCTTCGACATTCTTGGCCGATACCTGCCCATGCCCAAGACCACGCCCTTCGATCAATTCTTTGACAAGCCTTCCGATGCTTATCTCACCGTCGCCTTCGCTGTAACTCTCGGCCCCTTGATGGAAGAACTTTTCTTTCGCGGATTCCTCTATCCGGTGATTGCCCGGCGGATGGGAGTAGTCTGGGGAATCCTTCTCACCGCCATGCCCTTCGGCCTGATGCACTACCTGCAGTATCGTTCCTGGGGGGCGGTGCTGATAGTCTCTCTCGTCGGCGTCGTACTCACGACCGTCCGGGCGGCGACGAAGTCGGTGGCCTCAAGCTTTCTGGCGCACGTGGGCTACAACGGAACATTGATGGTACTGGCAGCTTTGCAGACGGATGGGTTTAGGCACATGGAGAAAGCGGCAGTGCTGCTGGCCTACCTGAAGCTGGGTACTGGGTAGTGGGTACTAGGTACTTACTTGATAGTCACCGTCAGCAACTGAGCTCCTGACACCACATAATCCAGCGGAGCGGTTGCCGTCTCATCCACATTCGATTCGCCCGAAACCACCATTTCCTGATTGCCACGCATGCCATCCATCACGTTCATGATCGAGATGGGAAGCGTCGGCATCACTTTGTCGGCGACGCGGGCTTCAGGATTTCCCTCGAGCAGCGAAACATAAACGCGGTTGTTGGAGTGCTCTTTGTTGAGCACCGCGATAGTCGAGGCCAGATCGAGCTTGCGGCCGAACGCCGGATTGCCGCGGCCGATGCGGTCCAAGGTCTCCCCGTCGCTCACCAGGATGCGTAGCGTGCCTTTGCTCGCCGAGGTGGGAATCTTCACGCGAATCTGCCGCACCGTGCGCTCGCCGCGGTAAGGAGCGAGCACCGTCTCAAGCGTAATCTCCTGGCCGGGACGGGCTTCCGTTACATCAGTGCGGGCGCTCTCCAGGCGCGCCCAGCGCCGTTCGCGGACCAGATCGAATTCCAGTTTCACGCCCGCGATCGCGGGAGCGTTATAAGGATTGTCATAGATGCGTCCGAAGCGCTCGCCCAGCGAGAGCGCGGCCTGCATCGCCGCCGGCTGCCCGTTCTCGACCGGTGCGAACATATTGCGCATGGTCACGTCAGGGAATCCCTTTACGCCGATGCTGCCCGCGAGCCGGTAAGTGATCTCTTCTCCGAACTCGTTCACGCCGTGCAGCGCGTTGAACACCGTCACCATCAGGGCCACCGGAGTCAGCCGGGGATTGTTCAACACTTCGTAGTGAAATTCTTTCGAACCCGTGCCGCTGTGGATGGTCAACGTAACCGGAATCATCTGCGGCTGACGGTCGAAGACGCCCATGATGCCGGTGTGGCGGTCCTGGACAAACGTCCCCACGGCCTCAGTGGTGTTCACGATTTTGAACGCGTTGAGTGGCGAGGGCAGCGTGGCCAGAACCTCGGCTTTGTTCATGGGCAAGTCGACAGAGCCGAATTGCAGCAGGGGGTGTCCGCAGGCCAGCAGCCGCTGCGGATCCACGTAAGTCACCGTGCAGGTAGCCGCAATGTCCATGTCGCCGCGCACCAGGATGGCGCTGATGGCAGACCCGGCTTCGAGCGGCTCCGGCTGCTTGTCATTACTAACCGATCCCGCGCCCATGACCGGGACGATTCCGGCTGAGGCAAACTGCGGCGCGAAAAGCTGAATCGCCTGTTCGGAGAATCCGTTGAAGACCAGAGGAGTCTCGATGGGCTTCAAGTAGTTCGCAAAATTCCCGGCTGAATCCTGACCCGAGCCCGCCAACGCCAGCGCTTCCCCAGGAGCGGCAGTCTTGCCGGCGACTGAATTCACCGAAGGCTTGACCGCGGAAGTCTCCTCCGAGGGTGAGCGATCAAGCGCGTTGATTTCCAGCATGTCGGCAATCGGCGTAACTCCAGCGATCGGCTCTTTGGAAAATTCTCCGATGCGAAACGCGAGCGCCCCGGCGAGTTTGCCATCCAGGTAAACCGGACTGCCGCTCATCCCGGCCACCACGCCCGTGTACTCGACCTTCGTCCCGTGCAGCCGCACCAGAATAATGTCGCCCTTCGGCCCGTTCACGTTGTGCAGCACGCCCAGCACTTCCACGTCCATCGACTCCGGCTTCACCCCTTCAAACACCGTGTAGGCGACCCCGCGCATGCCCGCGTGAATCTGGCTAACAGTAATGATTTGAGGATTTTGCGCCGTGGGTGCAGAAGAGGTTTGGGCACACACAAAAGAGGGAAAGGATAGGCTGGTGACGAGCAGCGCGAAAGCAAGCTTCTTCATGAACCCCAACGCCCGGCAGGCCAGATGGCCCCGCCTTTACTGATACTAGATTAGACTCCGCCAGATTGTAAGTCGTTGCCAGGAGGGGAAATACCTGGGGCCGGGCACAAACATCCCAATCGCGAATTCCTGCGTCTATACTAGCATAGGGAATTTACCCTCCCAAGAGTCCTTTTCCTCCGAGGTTGGTATGCTTGCCGAATGGATGGTCATGAACCGGTGGTCGCGTTTCCACAGTCGCACCGCGCTGATGCTGGCAGTTTCGCTGCCCTTGCTGTGCGTCGTCCCGCCAGCCTGCGCCCAGAGCCAGTCGCAGGCCGCGCCGCAAGACAAGATTCAAGACAAGACTCAGGACACCGGCAAGCCCAAGCAGGACGTCCCAGCCGAGGCGGGTGGTCCCACCGACAACGTTGGTCCCTACGCCATCCCGAAGAAGAATCCTGAAGCGGCTCCCCCGCCGCCTCCACCGCGCGCTGCGGCCCCTCCCGTCGAGGGTTTGTCCGACTATTCCATAAAGGTGAACGTCCCCCTCGTGAATGTGGATGTGCTGGTCAACGCGAAAAGTAACGGGCAGTTTATTCCCGGCCTGAAGAAGGAGAATTTCCGGGTCTTCGAAGACGGATCGCAACAGCAAATCACCAACTTCAACGTAACCAAAGCGCCGATCACGGCGGTGGTCATGGTGGAATTCGCCAACAACTATTACTCGAACTATTTCCTGGTGCAGGCTCTACAGGGCGCCTACGCCTTTGCCAACAGCCTTACGAAAGACGACTGGGCCGCGGTGAGCTATTTCGACATGCAGCCACACATCCTGGTGGATTTTACCCAGGACAAGCATGCCATCTATGGTGCGCTGAACTCATTGCGGATTCCGGGCTTCTCTGAAAGTAATATTTTCGACGCCCTCTATGACACGCTCGACCGCCTCGATCGAGTGGAGGGTAAGAAATACATCATTCTTATCGCCACCGGGCTCGATACCTTCAGCAAGATCACACTGGACACCATTCTGAAGAAGGTCAAAGCCACGAAGGACGTGACCATCTTCCCGATCAGCGTGGGATTCGCCATCCGGGAATACTTTGATGCGCACAACCGCGCTGCTCCTCATGGCACCTTTGGCGCTCCCCTGAGACCAATTGACTATGCGCAGGCCGACAATCAAATGCGCACCTTCGCCGCCATGACTGGTGGACGCGCCTACTTTCCGCGTTTCGAGGCCGAGATGCCGGAGTTGTTCGCCGATATCTCCACCGACATCCGCAATCAGTATTCGATCTCCTACCATCCCACCAACAGCAAGCTCGACGGTACCTACCGCAAGCTGAAAGTCCAGGTGGTCGCGGCCGATGGCGGCCCGCTGAAGTTTAAGGACCAGAGGGGCAAGGACGTGAAGATTGAAGTCGTCGCCCGCGACGGCTACACCGCCAAGCATACGGTGGACTGAAGGCGCGGGCTCAAGAAACTCTAGATTGCAACTCCTGCACTAGAGAACAAAGTCTCCTCGGCGCAGAAGACCAACGACTGCATTGTAAAAAGTTGATTAAATCGCGCGCAGATAGCGGTTCCTCTGCTCGAAGTGTAGTAACCTTTCCGGCTGACTTCGATCGTAAAGCATTTCTTCAATAGTTCACCATCAATCAAGATTGGGGGTGTATTTTGGCAAGGAAATTTCTTACAGGAATGCTGCTGCTCGCCGTTTGCAGCGTATCTGTCGCACAAACTTTGACCCGCATCAATCATCAGCCGCCCGACGGCGCCATCTTAACCTTTCAGATGACGGACGGCACGGTGGTCGCGCAAGGCTTCCGCGATTCCGATTGGTATAAGCTCACTCCCGACAACACTGGAAGCTACGTCAACGGCACCTGGACTCAACTGCCCAATTTGCCTGCCGGATACGTGCCCGATGCTTTCGCCTCGGCAGTGCTGGCCGACGGCCGTCTCGTAATCGTCGGCGGCGAATACAACAACGGCGCCTTCACCCTCACCAACCTGGGTGCAATCTACAATCCCGGGTCCAACACCTGGGCCTCGCTTGCCCCTCCCAAGACCTGGTCCTACATTGGAGACTCCCCTGCGGTGGTTCTCCCCAGCGGCAAGTTTCTGGTGGGAAACAAACTCACCAAACAGTTAGCGGTGCTGAATCCGAAGACTCTTACCTGGCAGATTGTGCCCTCCGCCGGCAAGGCTGATTTCGACGCCGAAGAGGGCTGGACGCTCCTGCCCAACGGTACCGTCCTCACCGCCGACGTGAAGGACGCTCCCAACTCTGAGATCTACACTTCCTCCGCCGGCGCGTGGGCCTCGGCGGGCAGCACGATCGTTGACTTGCACTCGCCCTCGACTTTCGGCTGCCTGCATTATGGTCCCGGAGGCAAGCTCTGTTACTACCCGCCTGGAGAAATCGGCCCCGCGATTCTCCGGCCCGATGGCACAGTTTTCGTCACTGGCTCTTACACCAGCACCGGCAGCGGCGCGGGACACACCGCCGTCTATTCTCCCACCACAGGTTGGAGCGTTGGCCCCGACTTCCCCAACGGAGACAATGCCGGCGATTCCTTCGCTGCGTTGCTGCCCAGCGGCAACGTTCTTGTGGAAGGCGCATTCGCCTCCTATGAGTTCAACGGCACCACCCTGACCACCGTACCCTCCACGCCCGGCAGCTTGATGCTCCTACCCACCGGCCAAGTACTGGTGGGCGGCAGCGAAGTCTACACTTCTTCAGGCACGTATTCGCCCGCGTGGGCGCCAGCCATCCACGCTGTTCCCTCCACGGTAGTGCGCGGCTCGACTTACAAAATCACGGGCACCCAGTTCAATGGCTTGTCACAAGCTGCCGCGTTCGGAGATGAGTACCAGACCGCGACCAACTATCCCCTGGTGCGCATCACCAACAAGAGTACCGGGCACGTTTTCTACGCCAAGACGCACGGCCACAGCACAATGGGCGTAGCCACCGGCTCCACCGTCGTTTCCACCAGCTTTGATGTGCCCGCGGGCATGGAAACCGGGGCCAGTTCCTTGGTAGTGGTCGCCAACGGAATCCCGTCGCCAGCCGTAAGCATCACGGTGAACTAGAGCTGGTTTCACAAAATGGTTCGGGAAGGGCACGGCTTTGGCCGTGCCCCCACCGGATTTCCTATCGTTAACGACAGGAGCCCCTGGGCCGCACGTCCTGCCGGTTTCGGAACACAAAACCAAGAATTGAATTGACAAAACGATCAGGTCGACCGAGTCTCCACTGACCACTGCCATCAGTGCACGTGAAACAACGCGTCCAGCAGAAACACGACCCCGGCTCCCACGAAAACCAGCAGAGCCATCTTGGCACCCGGTTCTTTGTTAACCTCAGGGATTAAATCCGAAGCCGCCACGTAGATCGTGACCCCCGCCGCCAGCGGCAACCCGGAGTCCACATGTTGGCGAAACAACGCCATGGTCAGAACCCCCGCCAGCGTTGCCCCGCCCAGGACCACCGACGCGCCCCACGCCGTGCCCCGGCTGCGTCCGCTGGCCAGCATCACCGAACTTACCGTAAAGCCCTCGGGAATCTTATGCAGGAAGATGGCGAAAAAGATGATCCAGCCGAGCGCGTTCGACACTAGAAATCCAGACGCGATGGCGATGCCGTCAAAAAATGTGTGGATGATGAGCCCCAGAAGCACCGAGTATCCCTTGTGCGAGTGCATGAACTCGTCTTTATGCGTCTCCTCTCCGAAGTGGAAGTGCGGCGTGACCGTATGCTCGAAAAAATGAATGAGGAGGTAGCCCAGCAGGATCAGAAACGCAGCGCTGCGGCCGCGCAGCTCCAAACTTTCCGGAACCATCTCGACCAAGGCGGTGGCCAACATGAATCCCGCGCCCAAGGCGACAAAGTACCGGAGATAGCGCCGCTCCCAACTGCGCTGCACAATAATCGCCCCGCCGAAGACGTTGGCGACAGCGGCAGTAAGGCCGAGCAATATGCTGGTAGCGATGGGGTGCATGAAGTATGACAGTACCGAGTACCCAGTACCCAGTCAAATCTCTCACGCCGCGGGGATTTGTTCTTTAAGAGAATTGAGGAGGCCGCTCAGAATTCGGCCCACTTCATGCGTATCTGAGTTCCGAGTTCGGCCAGCGATCCACAGGAGTGGCGAAGAAAGTGACGAAACTCACGACGACTGAAGTGTGCTTGCCCTTCAGCTATGTTGCTCGGGATCGAGACGGCCGCCCGACGCATTCGATCGGTCAGACTGTAAGTCTCGCGCTTGGGAAAATCGTCGGTTGCATCGTAGAGGACGCTGACTAGGTCCATCGCTCTCTGCCAAGCAATTAAATCTTTGTAGTGCTGCGCCATCGCTCCAGCTTACAACCAAACGTTGCCCGGCCCTGACCACAATCCCTGATTTCAGCTTCTTGGTTCCGTGTCGGGATTCCAGTTTATCCAAGGCGCTGTTTTCTGGGTACTAGCTACTGGGTACTGTCACCCGGAATGCCGTATATGCATTACGTCGCCATCCTGCACGATGTAATCTTTGCCTTCGAGTCTGAGGGTCCCTTTCGCTCTGGCATTCGCCTCTGATCCAGCTTCCAGCAACTGGTCCCATCGAATCGTTTCAGCGCGGATGAAATGCTTTTCCAGGTCGGAATGAATCGCACCAGCCGCTTCCTGCGCACGGGAATGCGCGGGGACTTGCCAGGCGCGGCATTCGTCTTCGCCGGCGGTGAAGAATGAAATCAGGCCGAGCAGTTTGTACGTAGTCCGAATCAACCGTACCAGGCCGCTCTCTGTGAGCCCGTAACTGGAGAGAAATTCTGCCGCGTCTGCGTCGCTCATTTCGGCAAGTTCGGCTTCCACCTTGCC
This sequence comes from Candidatus Dormiibacterota bacterium, assembly GCA_035566655.1. Lineage (GTDB taxonomy): Bacteria > Acidobacteriota > Terriglobia > Terriglobales > Acidobacteriaceae > Sulfotelmatobacter. Next base: position 57,918 of record DATMQT010000102.1, on the reverse strand, counting down.
GCAGATGGCGGTGGCCGCGGCGTTTGGCCGCGCCGCGATTTCCGTCAGCTTGTACTTGCTCACCGCTGCTTCCAATTCCTTGCCCAGTTCGGTCGACTCGCCGATGTTAAGAACATAGAAAATCGGCTTCTCGCTCAGGAACATGAAGCCCTTGATGCGCTTCTTGTCCTCGGCAGTCATTTCCATTTCGCGCAATGGCTTGTCAGATTCCACCTGCACCTTGGCCCGCTTCAGCAACTCAAATTCCTTCTCGAGTTCCGGAGTCTTCATCTTCTTGAGATCTTTTTCCAACCGCTCCAGCCGTTTTTCGATCTGTCCCAGATCGCTGACCAGCAGATCGAATTCCACATTCTTAATGTCGCGCAGCGGATCGATCTCGCCCGTATGCGGCACCGAAGGATCGTCAAACACGCGCACCACGTGAGCGAACGCGTCCACGCTGCGCAAGTGTGCGGTGTAAGCCGTGTCCTTCAGCGCCTCCTGCCCAATGGCGCCGACGTCGACGTATTCGACGGATGTATGCGTTAGTTTCTTCGGGTTGTAGAGCGCAGCCAGCCGGTCAAGCCGGTCGTCCGGAACTTTAGCCACGCCGATATGCGCCTCGCGCGGGTTAGCGCGCGATTGATCCGAGAGATGGGCCTTGGTCAAAATCCGAAAAAGCGATGTCTTGCCCACCTGAGGCAGGCCAATAATTCCAGTCTTCATAAGGAAGCTTCTAGCTCCTAGCTTCTAGCCGCTGTGACACCGAAGTGAAACCCGAGTGGATCGACACTGCGGCCTCTGCGATGATCAAACAACCCTTCAGGATAAATGATCGAAAGAGCAAATGCCCAATGGCGCGCCGAGACGTTTTGGCTAGAAGCTACGCGCGGTCAAATAAACCACTACCAGTCCCAGCACCAGCACAGCGCCTTCCACGCGCGTCGACCAAACATGCAGAGCATCGAACTGAATGCGCTCAGGATTGTCGATGGGCACGGCACTGACCTCGCCGAGCGATGCGCGTAGAGTATCCATGCGAGGCATGATTCCGAACTGCGAGACCAGCGTGAGCGCCAACATGAGGCAGAGAAGAATATGGCGCGCTGCAAACAGATGCGCGGTTCCGTCGGTGAAGCGACTGTAGAGCAGGGAACTGATCAGGTAGACGACTCCGGAGAAGATGGCGATCCAATGCAGCTTGCTCAGGGCGCGTCCGACAACGTTGCCGGCAAGATGAGTGTTAGGCAGCACTGCGGGGATCGAGAACGCCGTCGGCGCAAGCACGAATGCAAAGAAGATCAAACCACCGATCCAAACCACGAGCGAAAGCAGCATGAGAAACCGGAGGAAGGGCATCGGCGAGAATTATATCGTCACTCCGGTTCGAGGGTTTGAGACGGCCACTGATCACTGGACACTGACCACTGCTTCTAGACTGGCACTGCGACGTTCTCCACAATCTCTTTCAGCACCTGATCGGCCTGCTCGGATTTCTTCAGCGTCGAAGCGTAGCCTCCGTTGACCACCACGCGGTGGGCGAAGACGGGCACGGCGAGCGGCTTGAAGTCTTCCGGAGTGCAGAAGCTGCGGCCATTGAGGAAAGCCATCGCTTGCGCTGCGCGATAAAGCGCCTGCGCTCCGCGCGGCGAGACTCCCAGCGACAAGAATTCTGACTGGCGCGTTCGCTGAACAATTTCCAGAGCGTAAGTCACCAGCGATTCATCCACGCGAATACGTTTTACGGCTTCCTGCATCTCGAGCACGTCAGCGCCAGTCAGCACCGGCCGCAGATCCTGCAAGACTCCTGCGCCTGCTTCCGAGCGCAGAATCTCGCGCTCGGCCGCGGCTTCGGGATAGCCCATGCGCACCCGCATCAAGAAGCGGTCGAGTTGCGACTCCGGCAGAGGATACGTTCCGTGATGTTCCACCGGATTCTGCGTAGCAATTACCAGAAACGGCTGCGGCAGTTCGTATGAGTGCGCGTCCACCGTGACCTGGCCTTCGTTCATGGCTTCGAGCAGGGCTGATTGCGTCTTCGGCGTGGTGCGGTTGATCTCGTCGGCCAGCAGCACGTTGGTGAACACGGGGCCGCGCTTGAACTCAAACTCCTGCGCCATCGCGGAGTAAATCGAGATCCCAACCACATCGGAAGGCAGCATGTCGCTGGTGAACTGGACGCGCTGGAAGGTGCAATCGACGGCGCGGGCGAGGGCCTGTCCCAGCGTGGTCTTGCCGACTCCAGGCACGCCTTCGATTAAAAGGTGTCCGCGGGCAAAAATGCTGACCAGCGCGAGGCGGACGACATCATCCTTCCCGCGAATCACGCGGCGCAGAGCTTTTTCCAGGTCGGCGGCTTTGTGGGATACAGCGATGGCAGTCTCGGGCGACATTGAATGGATTTTACTATCTGGCATCGCGACGGCGGAGTTACCGATGTCACTGGACTTCAGCTTGTAGCTTTTAGCCTTTAGCTCTTAGCTCCAACCGAACTACAGCCAGCCAGACTCAAAGTTGGAACGCGAACAAGCACAAGACTTGCACAAGCAAGAAAAAACAACTTCGATGCAATGAGGCATGAAGCTAAGAGCTAATGGCTAAGAGCTTCTTTCCTACTGCATGAACTCCGCGGGGCGCCCCGTCAGCCGCTCGATGCGTTTGGCGATCGGGGGATGGGTTGAAAACAGGCCGCCGAAGTTTATCCCCAGCAGCGGCTGGATGATGAACAAGTGCGCGGTCGACGGCGTGGCTTGCATGGGCACGCGGCGCGAGTAGGCGTCGAGCTTCTGCAAGGCGCTGGCCAGGGCGTAGGGATTGCCGGTGAAGTGCGCTCCGGTGGCGTCGGCCTGATACTCGCGCGAACGTGAGACGGCAAGCTGAATCAGGCTGGCGGCGATGGGTGCCACGATCAGCATGAACAGTGCCGTGAGTCCTCCACCACGGCGGTCGCGTCCTCCTCCGCCGTAGCCGCCGAAGATCATGGCGAAGCGTCCCATGCTGGCCAGCATAGTGATCGCGCCCGCGATGGTTGCCGCTACAGAGCTGATCAGGATGTCGCGGTTGTTCACGTGGCCCAGTTCGTGGGCCAGCACGCCTTCGAGTTCTTCGTCATTCAGTAAACCCAGAATCCCATGCGTGACGGCTACTGAGGCGTGACTGGGGTTGCGTCCCGTGGCGAAGGCGTTCGGGGACTCGTTTGGGATGACATAAATCTTCGGCATAGGGATGCCGATCTTCTGGGTGAGGCGCTCGACGATCTGGTAGGCGCGCGGCAATTGCTCGCGCGTCACCGGCTGGGCGCGGTACATCGATAGCGCGATCTTGTCGGAGAAGAAGTAGGCGGTGAAGTTCATGACGGCGGCGAAGGCCAGGGCGAGGAACATCCCATTCTGGCCGCCAAAATATTGGCCGAAGAACATCAGCAGCAGCGTTAGTGCGCTCAGCAGGAACGCAGTCTTGAAGGTGTTTCCCATAATAGGTTTGGATCGAACTATCTTATTGGATGTTACGGGCTGCGGGGCGATGCAGGGCGGTCCGTTTCGGGAAAATGCTGCTTTCGAAGGTATACCCCTCCCCCCCCGGTATATTGGAATCAGTGGGTTAGCGAGAAAATGCGAAATAATCTCTTGGGATCAATCACTTGCGGGCAAAATCGTGTGTAAAGAACTTAGCATGATATTTCCGCCAATCCAACAATCCGCCTCCGCCTTGGGATGATGAACTGATTGCTGAGGGTGCGCAAGGTCAGATGTCACAACTGGCTGTGGATTTCTCCCAACTCGATTCTTTCGCGCTTTGGGGCTGGTCTTTAATCCACCTCCGGCCTCACAGCGCCGAGCAGGAAGCGGATTCCTCCTGCCTCGCTTCGCTCGCGTATCGGAATGACAGGGGTTTTGTCTCGCTTCGCTCAATGACGCAACATCGTTAGTTCACCGTCAGTGGGATGGCTACGTTGGCGTCGGCGGTGCTGTTGGCACCGGTGCCGACGTTGCTTTCAGTGAAGGCGTAAACCGTCACCGTGTAGCTGCCGGGAGGCGTGCCACCGCTGAGCGCCCGAGTGTTGCTGCTGCCGCCACCGCAGCTTGCGGCGCCTGTAAGAATCAATCCCATGGCCAGAATGCAGCCGTAGAGGCAGGCGCGGACTCGCATGCGTCCGGCAGCGGCCACAATCGCCAGCAGAAACGCTGCGAATGCTATGAGCAGCCAGACGGGCGTCTTCAAACTGACGAAGGCAAGCGGGGGATTGAAGAAGGAAAGCGGGAGATGGAAGAAGACAGGCGGAATTGCCTGCGCCGTCGTCGTGCCCGCCGTAGAAGTGTTCACCGTGGTGGTGACCGTGACGGTGACGGTCTCCGCGGGAGTGGCGCTAGAGCTGACGACAAACTTGTTCAGCGGGTCATTCGTACTGATCGCGCACGACGCTTTCGGTGCGTTGGTGCTGCAAGAGAAATAGACATACCCTGTGTTAGCGGCGAGGACGGGAGTAAGCGTGCTGCTGTTGCCAGACGTCGCTCCGGCTGTCACGGTGATCGCAGAGGTTCCCAGCGTGGGGGCGGTAATAGTCGTAGATGGTTGATATTGCCGAACGTAGTCCAGCATCATGACTCCGGGATTGGGGGTTGATCCGCTAGGTGTTCCGCCCAAGGTGCCTCCGACGGCTATATTTGTGAGCAGGAAAAGTGGCGCATTGAAAGCCCACGTATCTCCGGAGGGAAGGTCGCTGGTCGTCGCGATGTAGTATGGCTGCAACGGGTTGTCGATGTAGAACTGCATCATGTTGGCAGACCAAATCGTGCCATAGGTATGGAACGCCGTGTTGTTGGCTTGGCCTGAGGGGAACGGGAAAAAGCCATTCGGTTGTAGACCGTTTCCCATAGTTGCAGCCGTGTGGAGTGTTGTCCTGTTCCCTGCGGGACCTGGTCCTACTATCGGAGCTTGAGGGGACCAAACCTCCATGAAATCGACTTCGCCGCAGGTTGGCCAATTAACTGTACTGATGTTGCTACCGAGGGACCAAAACGCGGGCCACAGACCCTGGTTGGTGGTGTCGGGTAGCTGGATGCTGGCTTCGATGCGGCCGTACTGAAAACCTGGCAAGCCCGAGGTATTCATGCGACCCGAAAACCAAGTTGTACCATTGTTTATGGCCTGAATGACGAGGTGTCCATTAGAGCCACCGCCGTCAAGGTACGCGTTTGAGGTCGCCGTCGAGAAAGTGGTGGGGCAGGTACTCGGGTTTTGCGGATATCCGGGAGGTCCGCAATAGGTTTCCAATTCATTGTTGCCGAAGCCGCTGTTACCGAGATCGAAGCTCCACACCGTGGTGTCGGGCGGACCTGCCGTTGTCGCGTTAAATTCCTCGCACCACGCCGGCTTCCATGTGATCGCGCCCTGCGTGTCGTTGGAAACGCCGGTACAGCTGGCTTGTGCGTTGGCTCGCACTGCTCCGGCGAGGAACAACATCATGATTGCGAGGAAGAATCTTGAGCGGTGGATGAAACGGAAATCCATCCGGGTGTTCATGGGGGTCCCTCTTTTCGCGGAATGCAAGTGCGCGTTTGTTTCGGTCTTCGCTTACTAGAAAACCGATTTTGTACAGGGGTAGCACACCTTCGCGGCGGGAGTCAAGGGTTCCGCGGGCGGTTTGTGCTGACGGTGGGAAGCAGATTCCCCCTGCCTCGCTTCGTTCGCGCGTCGGAATGACATGATTCTTGAGTCCGCAAGAGAGGCCGGCCTCAGAAAGTGAAGCTCGTGCTCACGCCTTCTGGGCTTCGCGCTTGAGGGCGCGGTCGAGGGTTTGGTCGAGGGCGGACTTGGCTTTCTCGTATTCGGTTTGCGAGATTTGACCCTGGCGGCGTTCGACTTCCAGTTGGAAGAGTTCTTCTTTGAGGGCGTCGAGCAGAGCGGAGGTGGGACGGGCTGACCCGTGGTGGGCGGTGTTCGTCGCCAGAGGTTCAGCTGGCTCGTAGTCATCCTCTTCCTGTTGCTGTCGTTGCCGGCCTGCGGGCGCGGAAGAGCCGCCTCTGCGGCGTAACGCACGGGCCGCAGACTGCTGCCGCATGGCCACGAAGACTCCGCCGATGATCAAAGCTGCGGCGAGGCATCCGAGAATCAGCCACTGATATTTCTGTAGAGGGTCGGGGGCGTCGATGGGCGGGCCGAGTCCGCCGCCGGGGCGGTTATTGGCATCGGCGCTGCCGCTAGCTTGGCCCTGGCCGCTGCCGCTCTCTTGGGGAACCTGGAGCCTGCCTTCACCGGAAACCTTGAAGGCGAGATTCTGGCCGACGGTGGTGTTGGAAGCTACCTGCAAGAGGTCGTCGGGCTCGCTCGGGAAGGTGGTTAGCTTGAAGCCGGACGGGGCGGAGGCAGTGAACTGCATCGTTTTGGGCAGAAAAACGACGAAGTGCTCCAGGGGATACACCGACTTGGGATCGAGATTGGCGCTGCCGGTGTAGGGAAGCTGGTAGGCCACCTCGAAACGAGTCAGCCCCGGGCGCAGCGGGAAGATGAATGAGTAGCGGTTCTTCTCGCCTTCGGGCACAGGAGCGGACTTCAGGGGATTGCCATGTTCGGTGGTGGCGCTGCCGGAATCTGGAATGATCTGAGCGCCGTCGGGAATGTAGAACTCCAGGTTGCGCTCATTCATCTGGGTGCGCGGGGGCTTGGAGGTGTTCTGTACGGCGAACTCGCGGAGGATCTCGAGTTGTCCCTGCTCTGCCTGGACGCGGACGATGTCGGCGACGACTTCGAGGCCGTCGATCTTTTTGGCGACGTCGTAGACCTCGACTTCGACCGACGTGGTTCCGGGAGGGGCCATGCGATGGTAGGTGACGTCCTGATGGATGGCGCGGACCAGGTGCGGGGACTGGGCGTCGTCGAGCTTGAAGGTGAACTGGCCCTTGGCGTCAGTCTTGGTGCGGCCGGATTCTTCCATGCCTTGGCCGAGTTTGAGCAGGACGACGTCGTCTCCAGCAGAGGGCTTGCCGGTTGTGGCGTTTTTTACGGTGCCGTTTAGGGTTTGCGCGGAGGTTAGGGAGGTTAGGAGGAGGACGATTGCCAGTGCGCGAACGAACACCAACACGGAGTGCCGTGAAAACTCCCTGCGCGGGCGCAGGTGGGCACCGGATTGAGAGGGGTCCTTCGTCTGCGTGACGGCTTCGCTTCGCGAAGCACTCACTTCGCTCAGGATGACAGTGCCGTTTAAATCGTTCACGATCGGGTTCCTTTTTGCGGCTGGGGATGCGTTTCCAGGCGGGTGATTTCGGCCAGGATGGTGGCGGCTTCGTCCTGCAAGGAAGATTTCAGCGAAGTGTAATCGGCGTCGGGGACTTTGCCGGCTTTGTACTCGAAGTTGAGATCGCGCAGGTTTTCGTAGACGGCATCTTTGCGTTCGCGCAGATAGCCGGCGCGGGTCTTCTCCGGCCCGAGAAAGAGTTTTCCCGGCAGGTAGAAAACGTAGACGAGAGACGCGACGAGGAGCAGTCCGCAAAGCATGAGCCAGGTCATCGGGCGTTCTCCGTCATAGTTCAGTGTCCTTGCCGGCCTGGTCGCGGAATTGTTCTAGTTCAGCGCCGCGGACGGGTCTCAGGCCGTCGGCGATGGCGGGCGCGGGGCGATTTTTCCAAGAGCGAATTACGAATAAGATCAGTCCGAAGCCGAGAACCAGAGCGACCGGGGGCACGATATAGGCGGCGCGGTCGAAGCCTTTCGTGGTGGGAGCGGCCAGCACAGGGGGGCCGTATTTCTGCACGAAGGCTTGCTCGACCAGGCTGTCGCTGTCTCCGCGGGAGACCGCTGCCATGAGTTCGTTGCGCATGCCGTCGGAGGCCGGGCAGCCGACGTGGTTGCATTCCAAAAGAATCTGGTTGCAGCCGCAGATGCACATCATCTGGTGGCCGATTTCGTTGAAGCGGGTGGCGGGATCTCCGGCACCGAGGAGGGCGAAGACGCTGAGGCAGAGAAGAACAATCCCCGCGGTTTTGTGGCGCAATCTCCCCCTTCTCGCAAAACCGGCGAGAAGCGGGGTGCGCGGACTCGAGAGTGGATTTGAGGAACGGGACATCAGTCTCCTGTCACGGGTTCGGCCTGTGCCTGCTTCAGCCGCGCCGGGGAGGGAACGCGGACTGGCGCGGGGGCGTTTGGAACCAAAGCCAGAACCGTTCCAATCAGCATGATCCAGACACCCAGCCAGATACACATCACCAGCGCGTTCAGGTGGGCCTTGATGACGGGGTGATTCTTGTCGTCCTGGCCCTCGTAGACAAGATAAAGGTCCTCGTTGAGGCTGGACCGAATGTCGGGCATGGTCGAGGTCTGCTGGCTGGCATGGTAGAAACGGCGGACCGGAGTCATGGTGCCCATCGACTTACCATTCTTGTAAACGTCGAGCATGGCCCATTGGCTGGCGTAGTTGGGGGCGTCGTCTTCGGTGTAGGAACGGCAAATGAGGGTGTAGGGGCCGATGGTCATCTGATCGCCGTTGGCCATCGCCGCCTCTTTGTCCAGATTGAAAGCGGCTCCGGCGAAGCCGATGATGACTACCGCCACGCCGAAGTGGACGATGTAGCCGCCGTAACGGCGAGTGTTGCGATGGGTGAGTTGCACCATGGAGGCGAACATTCCCTGGCCGGTGTGTTTGGAGATGACGCGACCGCCGCGGTAGAACTCGCTGGCCACAGTGAGGGTCACGAGCACCGAGAGCGCGATGGCCATCAGGGAATAGAAGTAGGAGATGTCCTGCCAGGGCTTGAGGCCGAAGGCTGAGCCCCAACTTTTGGGGGTGATCATCAGGAAGACCGCGACCACGATGGCTCCGATGGTGGGCCAGAGGAAGTTGCGCTTCAAGCTTTCGAGGGAAGTCTTGCGCCAGGCGAGAAGCGGGCCTACGGCGGTGAGTATCAAGAGCAGCAGGGCCACGGGAATGGCGACGCTGTTGTAATAAGGTCCTGACACGGTGACTTTCTTTTCTTCCACCAGTTCGGTGATTTTCGGAAACCAGGTTCCGAGGAGCACGGTAAGGCAGAGGATCCCGAACAACAGGTTGTTGAACAGGAAACTGGACTCGCGCGACACGATCGATTCGAGCTTGTGCTCGCTGCGCAGATGCGACTTGTTCTTGAAGAAGAAAAAGAGAAATACAGCCAGGGTGAGGATGAGGAACACCGCGAACCAGTCGCCGATGGAAGACTGCGCGAAGGCGTGAACGGAGCTGATGATGCCGCTGCGGGTGAGGAATGTTCCTAGGATGGCCAGCCAGAAGGTGGCGAAGACCAGCCACATGTTCCACATCTTCAACATGCCGCGCTTTTCCTGCATCATTACCGAATGCAGGAATGCGGTGCCGGTGAGCCAGGGCATGAGTGAGGCGTTCTCGACGGGGTCCCATCCCCAATAGCCTCCCCAGCCGAGCACGGAGTAGGCCCAGTGAGCGCCGAGAAAGACGCCGCAGGTGAGGAAGGCCCAGGTGACCATGGTCCAGCGGCGGGTGATGTGGATCCATTTCTCGCCGGGATACTTCATGATCAGCGCGCCCAGTGCGAACGCGAAGGGCACAGTGAAACCGACGTAGCCGAGATAGAGCATGGGCGGATGAATCACCATCTCGGGATACTGCAAGAGCGGATTCAAGCCACTACCATCGGGCCGGAGCGGGCCTTCGAGCAGGCCGAATGGTCGGGCGGCGAAATTCAGCAGAGACAGAAAGAAAATCTGCACGCCGGCCAAAACCACAGAGGCGTAAGCGAAGAGGCGCGGGTCAGTTTTGTAGCGCAGCCGCAACACGAATCCATAGGCACCGAGCAACAACGACCAGAACAGCAGCGAACCTTCCTGGCCAGACCACAGCACGGCAAACTTATAAGGACCGGGGAGATCGCGGTTGCTGTGGTGGAAGATGTAGGCGATGGTGAAGTCGTCGCGGAAGGCGCAGATGACAAGGACCAGCGAAGCGAGAAAAACGGCGGCGAAAGTAGCGATGCCGGCGCGGCGGGCGGTCTCACCGAGGCGCTCGGAGCCCGCTCCCTCAACGAGCGCGAGGATTCCGGCGAGGAAGCAGTAGACGCTCAGCGCTAAAGCGAGATACAGCGCGAAACTACCGAGCACCGCCATGCGAGGAAAACCCCAGCCTATTTTTTCAGAAACGCCCCTGCGAGGCAACCACGAAGACCTGCCACGGAGATGTCGATAGTACATCAAACACGGCGACGTCAGGACACTCCGGGGAGGAGTCCAGAGAATGCGCCCAGGCACACCAAGCAAACGCTGCAGCCGGAATTCGGCCGCCGCTTGTCTGGATCACGTCTGGCCTTGCTTAAGCGCTCTGCTGTTTCTGGTAGCGTTGCAGCACTTCGCGCTCGGCGGTGAGCCAGTCCTCGGCTTCGCTGCCGGACGCGGTCCCGCGCTGAAGGTAGAGTTCATAGGCGCGGCGCCGGATCTCGTCTTCCAGGTTGCTGGGCAGATTGATGGGAGCGCGGTTGATCGGAACCACTTTCTCCCGGGGTTCGGTCTTCACCATTTCCAACTTCCGCGGCTCGACGGACTTCGGTTCGGGCGCGGTTGCCGCCGCGGCAGTTTTCATGTCGGGTATGTTGGCTGGACTGCTGATACCGGGTTGCTCTTTATTAGGATTTGAACGACTAGACTTGCCGCCTGAAGTAGATTTTGGCCTTGCCATCTTTGGATACTCCTTGCATATGCCCAGATTTAGGAATGAATCGAATTGTTGAACGAACCACATACACCCGTCCCGCAACGTGGAGGGAACACTGGAAATTGTGGTAGCAGAGTTAACGTTAGTATAAACCTTCGGCGCCTGTGGAAACCCGCTTTGTAGAGAGAATTGGGAGTGAGTCCTTTGTTATAATCGAAGCTCTTATTCGAGACTCCGGGGATGGCGCTATCGTCTAGGGGTTAGGACGGAAGATTCTCAATCTTCAAACACGGGTTCGATTCCCGTTAGCGCTACCAAGTGTTCAAGGCGAAGTATCGTGACCGACGATGCCATCACAATCCTGCCGGGTTCGCGCTTTCGCGCCGCCATAGTGCTAGCTGTTGTAGCGGACGCACTCCAACTGATCGTTTTCCCGGTGTTCGTCGAAGGCGCGCTGTCACCTGCGGATGATGTGCTCGACTTCGGCATCGGGGCCATGATGATTTCTCTGCTGGGCTGGCACTGGGAGTTTCTGCCATCGTTTCTTGGCAAGCTGGTGCCCGGAGTTGATTTGGTCCCTTTTTGGACGATGGCAGTGGCAAATGTCTATCGGAAGACGAAACCGATCGCCGTCACAACAGAAGAAGTCCCTCAAGAACAGCCAGCGCTGAAAGACCGGTAGATTGACTAGCCGCTTGCGCCTGCGCGTCACGATCTCGCCAGTTAAGCTGCGCTAGGGTCGTAGTGCCAGGCTTGCCCGAATTTCGTCCACGACCTCTGCGGGTGAACAATCGACATCGACTGCTGCCGCGTTCTCCGGTGGTTCCAGCGCCGCGAGTTGACTCACGAGCATTCGCTCCGTCATGTAGTGTCCCTGGCGCGTGCGCAGCCGCTGCTGCAACAGCTGCGGCGTGCCCTTCAGGTACACGATTCTTACTTCTGGTGCTACCTGCAAAGTCTCCCGGTACGCGCGCTTCAGCGCTGAACAGGCAAGTACTGCGTTTTTTCCAGACGCAATCCAGCCGGCGATCAGTGCGCGCAGCTTCTCCAGCCAAGGGGCACGGTCGGCGTCGGTCAGGGGAATGCCGTTGCGCATTTTTTCGACGTTCGCGGGTGAGTGGTAGTCGTCCCCGTCTACGAAGTCCCATCCGAGTTCGGACGCCAGCAACTGTCCTACCGTCGTCTTTCCCGCGCCCGATACTCCCATCAGCAAGATGACCATGCTTCCTCTATTTGGCGCCCTTCCCGGCAATTCTTACTTCACATACTTTGGCCCCGCGGGAGTATGCCACGGATCGTAGGCGAGACAGAAACGGATTCGTTGTGCAATCGACGGATGACTGTAAGACCAAAAAACAAGCAACGGGTTCGGATTCGGATAGTCGTAACTCTTCTCGCCGAGTTTTTGGAAGGACGAGGCGGCGACTTCGTTGTTGTTGGGGAACAGGCCGTGGGTGACTTCGAGTCCGTAGATATCGGCCTGGTGTTCGATGTGGCGGCTGAAAGCATTGCCAATCGGTTCGCCGGCGAAGGTGAGGAGCGAGAGCGTCAGCATAAGCACGGGCAGGGCGGCCAGGTCGTGGATGCCGCGGATGTGCCAGGCCTCTCCCCAGCGCGCCAGCATTGCCAGCACAACGCGGCTTCCGAGCCAGAAGCCGGGCAGCAGCATGATCGCGGCGAACGCGAGTCCTTTGTAAATGTGATTCAGGACGTAGTGGCCCATCTCATGGCCGAAGACGAATAAGGTTTCGGGGATGGTTAGGTCGCGCGAGGTGTTGTCCCATACCACGACGCGCTTGGTGGCGCCGATTCCGGTGACGTAGGCGTTGTAGGTGGTGACTTTTGCGCTGGCTTCCATCTCGAACATGCGGTCGCGGGGAATGCTGAGTCCGCCGCGCTGGGTGACCTTCTCGATCTCGCTCACGAGAAGCGGCTGCTTTTTCTCCAGCGGCTCGAAGGTGTTGAACATGGGGTCGAGGATGACCGGCGTGACAAAGATCAGCAGGACCAGGAAGGGCAGCGTTAGGAGCCAGAAGTAGAACCACCAGCGCTGCGGGCTCTTGCGGATGATCCAGAACAACGCGAAGACCATGGGCACGAGGATGACGAGCGAGACTGCCTGGGCCTTGCACCAGTCTCCCGCCCATGACGCCCAGCCTTGGACGGAGAGTCCGTAGGCCAGAGAAATGTGATGCCCGTAAATCTCGATGGGCAGGGAGGTTACGGCGATCAGAAGAGTCAGTAAAGGGACGAAGATTACCGCTTGCATAAAAGTGTTCGTGCTGGCGCGCTCAGCGAGATCATGGAACGCAGGCGCTAGGCGCAGCTTGAGCAGGACCCAGAGCACGGCAATTCCGAAAACCATGTCGGCGAGATAAAGAACCGTGCGCGTCTTGTAGAGGGCTTCAGCTTTGGCCAGCTTGTCGGGAGGCAGGCTGTATTCGGTGACGGAGACTTGCTGCGGCGGTTGATGCGCCTGCATGTCCCCCGGAGTTGAGTTTTCCGCGGCGGGCGCGGGTTGGGCCGTGGCGCAGGCGAGGCCCGCGGCGATCACGACGCAGAGAACCAGCCAGGATGTTCTTGCTTTCAACGATGACTCCGCGAGGTTCTGTTCACAGACCCTTCGTAGAGTTTACAGAGATTTCAAGAACTCGATGATCGCTTTCTGGTCCTCTGCCTTCAGTTTTTCAAACTGCTCACTCGCCTGGCGCGCCTCGCCGTGGTGCCGCAGGATCGCATCGCGAAGCGTGAGGGATGCGCCATCGTGCATCAAGCGCGGACGCAAGCGCACTCCCCATAGAGGGGCGGTGCGGATTTTGTTTCGGCTGCTCTCGAAGTCCTGTTTGGAAAGATAGTCCGCCATCATCTGGAAAACTTTGGTCCCGTAGTGTTCCCTGGTCGCTTGCAGAATTCCATCGCCGGTGCCGACATCATGCATCAGGAAATCCCCATAGGGATGAAATGTGATCGAGCCGAGCGCGGGTGGAATGGTAAACGTTCCGCCGTTGATCTTGGTTCCAGCCGGAGCAGTGGTTAACGTTTCGACGTGGCAAGTCGCGCAGCCGATCTTGGCAAACAAGCCATTGCCCTTGATGGCAACCGCGCTGCTTGCGAGCTGGGCATCACGCGCAGGGGCTTTCGTGGCTCGAATAAACCGGGCGAAGTGATCAATGTCAGAAAGGCCGTCGGACCCTGGCGTGTCATTCGGTTCTGTAGCTGTATTGCAAAGCTTTGTAACTTCATCCGGTTGAAGGCGGTTTGTGATGCCCATCTCATTGAGATACGCGTCGCCGGAGAATGACAGCAGGCTTGCGTGCTGGTCCTTCCAACCGAACCTGCCGACGCTCATCTGTCCGGGGGCCTCGACGATGGGTACCTGGAGAACCTGTCCGCAGATTTTACGGCGCGAAGCCTTGCATTGCTGCTCGGCCAGATTGATGAGCGTTTTATCGGCCACCGCTTCGACGAAGCCATCGCCCAGGAGATTCAACGACAGGCGAAACGTCCGGATGGTCTCGGTATCTGGAACCCGCTCCTGAATCTCGGTGTTAGGAAAAGCGGCGTTGGGACAAATCGCGCGATCATTTACCAGAGAGCGTCCGGAGATCACTTCTGCTCCGTGAGCGATCGGGATTTCTGGATTGCGGAAGTGTCCGTCTGGCCCTTGATGGCCAACGCGCAATTCCGAGACCTGAGAGGCGGCACCCGAAACGGGACTCTGGTGGCACTCGCGGCAGGACTGAGCGTTATAGAGCGGTCCAAGGCCATCGCTCAACTGCTCAACTTCTTCGAACTTGGCTTGATCGGCCAGATGAGTGGCATCATCAGCGACGCCGTTGCTCTTGTTGTCAAAGCCGGTAGGTGCTTCGGTTGGCTGCAAGGCGGCCGCAGCAAGGATAAGAATCGCGATTACCAGGAGGGTCAAGTGTCGCATGGTTCTCCTTTCTCAAGGACAGCCTCGCGACAGGGCGCGCTCTCTCACCGAGGGCTTTTTTGCTGGTTCAGACGAATTTTGATTTATGAATACCACCTTTGCTGGTCTTTGTCCAAGGCGAAATAATCGTGATGCCAGAGATCGCGGAGCATCGGCGCCGGGACGCAGTTGTTCTCACCGGTGTCCTCAATTGGAAGGAATGCTGTAGTGCGAAACGATCACCTGCCACTTCCCGTTCAGGTTCATCCAGACATCGGTGAAACGGTCGTGGTATTCGTAAGGCTTTCCCTTGGAGGTGCCTTTTTCGTGATAGGCACCGGTCACGACGGCGGTGTTGCCGTGCATGCGGACGCTGAGACCCGACCCTTCCGTCGTCTCAATGTGGACGGTCGGGTCGCCGTTGTGTGCGAGGTAGCCAGACTTGCTGAAGGTGCTGCCGTCCTCCAGCGTGATAATGAAATTATCGGCCAGCAAAGATTCCATGGTGGCAATGTCGCCGCGCTTGTAAGCCGCGTTCCATTTGTCCTCCAACGCCAGAATCTTCGCTGAGGTCGTGTCGGGCTTGTCTTGCGCAGTGGCAAGATCGAGTGGCCAACTCGCCAGGACAAAGATCGCCAGAACAAAGATCGCGGGGACAAGGATCGCGAGGACAAGAAGGGGAGTCCTTGTTTTCATACTCGTTGCATTGTCTCCCGCGTGGCGTCGCGGACGCAACCGGAATGCCCACCCTTCCCACGCGATTGGGCCGGGCCCGATCCGGGTGCTCCCGTTTCGGGACTCGGCGGATGCAACGGGCAAGGGGCTATAATGACCCGACACTGAATGCCCCTCACCGCTGGCACCAAATTAGGTCCCTACGAAATCCAGTCTCCGCTGGGCGCAGGCGGCATGGGAGAAGTTTACCGTGCTCTGGACACACGCCTCGATCGCACCGTGGCGATCAAAGTTCTCGCCTCGCATCTTTCTTCTTCTCCGGAACTGAAGCAGCGCATGGAGCGCGAAGGGAGAGCGATCTCGTCGCTGAACCATCCCCACATTTGCCAGTTGTATGACATCGGCTCGCAGAATGGCGCCGATTATCTGGTGATGGAGTTTCTGGAGGGGGAAACTCTGGCCGAACGTCTGAAAAAAGGCTCGGTGCCGTTGGCCGAAGTCTTCAAGATTGGCATTGCTGTGGCCGAGGCGCTGGCCGTGGCGCATCGTCACGGCATTGTGCATCGTGACTTGAAGCCGGGGAACATCATGCTCACGGCGGGCGGCGCGAAGCTGATGGACTTTGGTCTGGCGAAGCCGCTGGGCACTACGGCTCCGGCTTCTGGATCGGGATCCGCGCCGCCTTCGTTTACTGCCGCGGCTACGATGAGCGGGCCCAGCCCATTGAGTCCGCTGACCACCGCAGGCAGCATCATTGGCACGATTCAGTACATGTCTCCGGAGCAGATCGAAGGAAAAGAAGCGGACGCGCGTTCAGACATCTTCGCCTTCGGTGCTGTGCTTTACGAGATGGTGGCAGGGAAGCGGCCGTTTTCGGGGAAGAGTCAAATCTCGCTTGCATCGTCCATTCTCGAAGCAGACCCGGAATCGATCGGCGCCCTCAAGCCTCAAACGCCGCCTGCATTTGAGCACGTGGTGACCACGTGTTTGCAGAAGAATCCGGAGGATCGTTATCTCGCGGCGCACGATATCAAGCTGGAACTGAAATGGATTGCGTCGGATCGATCGGCGGTCGCGGTGCCGGCGTCGGAGGTGTTGCGAGGAACGTCTCCGCGAGAAAAGGCTGGTTGGGGTGCGGCTTTGCTGGTTGCGATTGCGTTAGGTGCGGCGACTGGCTTCTTACTCCACCGCCCCGCACAATCGGCGCAGGCCATCCGCACGGTCATTGACCCTCCGGCAAAAACCACGCTCAATCTGATCGGAGATTCCGCGGGGCCGCCGGTGCTGTCGCCCGACGGTGCATCCATCGCGTTCGCGGCGACCGGCGCCGACGGCAAGAACGCAATCTGGGTGCGCCCGATGAACTTGCCGGACGCACACATGCTGCCCGGCACCGAGAATGCGATTTTTCCCTTCTGGTCGCCCGACAGCCGCTCGCTGGGATTCTTCGCCGACAACAAGCTGAAGACGATCGACCTCAACGGCGGCTCGGCGCAGGTGGTGGCCGACGCTCCATTTGGTCGCGGAGGCGCTTGGGGACAGGGCGGAGTGATCCTGTTTTCTCCGGGCACGCAAGCGGCTTTGATGCGAGTGAGCGCAAGCGGTGGAACTCCGGTTCCTGTGACCAGGATCGAAACCACCCAGCACACCTCGCACCGCTGGCCATTTTTCCTTCCCGATGGCAAGCATTTCCTCTATCTCGCCATCAACCATGACCCTTCCAAAGCAGCCAACGATACCGTGTTCTACGGGTCGCTGGATGGGCGGGAAAATCGTGAACTGTTGCGCTCGCAATCCAACCCCGTTTATGGGAGTGGTTATCTTCTGTTCGCGCGCGGGGACCAGTTAATGGGACAACCCTTCGACCCTGCCACGGGAAGGTTAAGCGAAGAGCCGCAGAGCGTGGCCAAAGGCGTAGCCAACGACATCAGCACCTGGCATATGGACGCCTCGGCTTCCGGTGACGGCCTGCTGGTTTTTGCCAGCGGGGGTACCGGCGATTGGCAGCTGCTGTGGATGGATCGCTCCGGAAAACAGCTTAGCCCCGTAGCCGACAAGCTCACCAACCTGCTAAGCGCACGTCTCTCCCCGAAAGGTGACCGCATCGCTCTCCAAATCGATAACGGTGTGAACGACGTGTGGGTGCTCGAGGTGGCGCGCGGGATCAAAACGCGATTAACCTTCGGTCCGGCTTCGAATACATTCCCGGTGTGGTCGCCGGACGGCAAATGGATCGCCTATACCTCCGATCGAAACGGGCATTCGAACCTCATGAGGAAACCCTCCGATGGCAGTGGTGCGGAAGAACTGTTGTTCACGGACGACCAAATCGACGTGGCCAGCGATTGGTCGCGGGACGGCAAGTACCTGATTTATTCGCGGGGCATGGCGGTTGGCGAGGCTGGGATCTGGGCTTTGCCCCTGGAAGGGGAGCGCAAACCGTGGCAAATCCTGCCGCGAGGCATCTTTGCCCACCTTTCCCCGGACGGCCGCTGGCTGGCCTACACGTCGGATGAATCCGGTGGACCCGAAGTATATGTGGTGCCCTTCCGCGGCGGGCAGGGCAAGTGGCAGCTCTCAGCCAACGGTGGAACGGCTCCGCAGTGGAGCAAGGACGGCAAGGAGCTGTACTACCTCGACCCCACGTTCACTCTTTCTGCGGTTCCGGTGAAGGATGCCGGCGGAGCCCTGCAATTCGGCGCCGCTCAAATCCTCGTCCCTAATTGGACCGCGCCGAATGTCTTCTACGATGTCTCCCCCGACGGCAAGAAAATCCTGCTGGACCGGGTTTCGCAGCAGGTGAGCCAATCGGTGACGGTGGTGACGAATTTTACGGCGGGGCTGAAGAAGTAGCAGAGGCCGCTCGCAGCGTAAAATCCACCCGCACAGGTATACCATGAACGTTTCACTTCGGATTGCAGCGGCCGCGCTGCTGCTCACAGCCTCCATGTCGGCACGAGACCGGTCCAACGCGCGCTCGATGGTGATCACACGCTACGGGATTGTGGCTACCAGCCATGTGCAGGCCTCTGTGGCGGGCGCAAAGATTCTTGAGCGCGGAGGCTCTGCGGTGGATGCGGCGATTGCCGCCAATGCCGTCCTCGGCGTGACTGAACCGATGATGAACGGCATGGGCGGCGACCTGTTTGCGATTTACTGGGAAGCGAAGACAGGAAAGCTGTATGGACTGAACGCCAGCGGATGGGCGCCGCGCGGGTTGACCATCGCGCACATAAAAGCCCAGGACGCGACCGCGATGCCCTTGGAGGGTATCGACTCCGTGACTGTGCCAGGCGCGGTCGCGGGCTGGCAGGCGCTGCATCAACGCTTTGGGAAGATGGCGTGGAAAGATCTGTTTTCGTCTGCGGTTTCCTATGCGGACGAAGGCTATCCGGTTCCCGAGGTTGTCGCGTCGTATTGGAAGGATGCGGCCGAAACGGTTTCGCAGGACGCGGAAGCTCGGCGGGTTTATCTGCCAGGGGGCAAGCCTCCCGCGGTTGGACAAGTGTTCCAGAATCACGATCTGGCAAAGGCTTTGCGCCTGGTTGCTGAGAATGGCGCCGAGGCGTTTTATAAAGGTGACATCGCGCGCGCGATCCTGAGCACATCGCAGAGTCTGGGCGGAACAATGGCGGGGGATGATCTGGCTGACTTTGCGCCGGAGTGGGTCGAGCCGATTTCCACCATTTATCGCGACTGGACCGTTTACGAACTTCCTCCCAACGGCCAAGGCATGGCGGCTCTGGAGATGCTGAACATTATGGAAACTTCTTCGGCATCGCCCGACGGCCCGCTCGGCGTGGCGGAGTTGCACAAAAGGATCGAAGCCATGAAGCTGGCTTACGCTGATTTGGGGCGCTATAACGCTGACCCGCGCTTTGCGAAGATTCCAGTGAATGGGATGCTGTCGAAGGAATATGCCCGCCAGCGCGCAAAGTTGATCGATCCTGCGAAAGCGAACTG
Source organism: Candidatus Dormiibacterota bacterium (assembly GCA_035566655.1). Taxonomy (GTDB): domain Bacteria; phylum Acidobacteriota; class Terriglobia; order Terriglobales; family Acidobacteriaceae; genus Sulfotelmatobacter. The sequence continues at coordinate 38,740 of DATMQT010000102.1, read as the reverse complement.
CGAGGTTGCGGCCGGCGCGCCGCCGTTTAGCGATACGACTTATCTTTCCGTGGTCGATCGCGAGGGCAACATTGTCTCGCTGATTCAAAGCAACTACGAGGCGTTCGGAGCGGGCATCGTGGTGCGCGGCATGGGATTTGCGCTGCAAGATCGTGGCGCACTGTTTTCGCTCGATCCCGCGTCTCCCAATGCTCTCGCGCCGCGCAAGCGGCCGTTTCACACCATCATCCCGGCGTTCATGGAGCGTGGAGATCAGCACATCGGCTTCGGAATCATGGGAGGAGCGAACCAGCCGCTGGCCCACGCGCAATTTGCTTCGAACGTTGTGGACTACGGCATGAACATTCAGGAGGCGATGGAGAACGCCCGCTTCACGGTGAGTCCGCAGCGCGGATGCAATATTGTGATCGAGTCGCGAGTGCCGCCGGAAGTGCGCCAGAAACTTTCCGCGATGGGCCATCAACTCGACGTGCGAAATGCGTACTCGACGGCGATGGGCCGTGGCCAGGCGGTTCTGCACGACTCGAAGGCCAAAGTGAATTACGGAGCGTCAGACGCGCGCGCCGATGGGGCCGCCGTGCCGGAGCACTGATCACTGACCACTGTTCTTCAGTCGATGCCGTGAATCCGCATGTTGACCAGCTGGTCGATGCTCAGATCGCGCATTCCGCGCGAGCGGAGGTTGCTGATGTATTCGGGAGTGACGTTGTGGATCCGCATCGCTACCAGATCATCCGGATCCGGATGCTTGTAGCCCAGACTTTGCAGCTTTTCGATGAAGTCCGGCGAAACGCCGTGGATTCTGAAGGCGATCAGCTGTTCGAGGTCGATGTGCTCGTAGCCGCGTTTCTTGAGTTCCTCCACAAATTCCGGCGTGGCACCATGAATTCTCATGGCAATCAGCGTGTCTTCATCGGGTGAGTAGCCGGCTTGATGCAGAGTGCGGATCATTTGCGGCGTGACGCCGTGAATGCGGAAGGCGACAAGCTTGTCGCTGTCCGAAATCTTGAGACCGGCCGCGCGCAGGTCTGCGATGAAGGCTGAGTCCACGCGGAAGATGCGGAAGGCGATCAGCGTGTCGGTGTCCAGATCGGTGAGATGCTCGTTCTTCATCTGACGCGCAAATTCCAGGCTGACATCCTGCACCGCCATGCTGTACTGCTTCTCGTCGTCAACGTCGAATCCAATCTTGCGCATTTCGCCGGCGTAGTTGGGGTCGGGCTGGAAGTGAAAAATGCCTGCGCCTTCGCCGTTGTTAAGGAAGCCCTCGCACTCGATCTTGCCAGCGTCGCGCGCAATGGTGAAGTGCACATCCTGGCGGCCGGCCTTGGCGAAATCGACGCCCGCAAAAGAACTCATGGACCAATCGGATTCGTGGTTTGAGTTTCCGCCGTGGTGGTGCTCGATCAGCGAGAACTCAACCTTGCCCGCTTCGTCGGAGTGGCGGATCGTCCAGTCTCCGCTGCGAACGTCTGCCGCGTGGTTCTTGACCACGGCGAAGAGCAGGCAGAAGGCGAATACGATAAAAGCACAGGTTCGAGTCAGTCTCATAGAACTTCTCCTCATGAATGTCTTCCTAAATGTCAGCGGGCGATTCCAGGATTCCCAGTTGTTTGAGGCGGATCAGCTTGTCGAGATCAAGATCCTTGAATCCATGTTTGCGCGCGTCTTTAATAACATCTTCTGTCACTCCGTGAATCCTGGCGCTAACAATGTCGTCGACCCCCACCTTGAATCCCGCGGCTTGGAGAGCCTTGATGTACTCCGGCGTCACGCCGTGAATGCGCATGGAGACCAAATCGTCGACCGTGGGCTTAAGCCCGAGAGCGCGGATGTCCCGAACATATTCGGGAGTTACATTGTGAATGCGCATGGCGACCAGATTGTCGGCGTCGGGCTGCAAGCCCTGCTCGTGAAGGCCCCGGACTTCGCCAGGCGTTGCTCCGTGAATCCTCAAGGCGACCAGTTCGTCGACATCGGCGTGAATCCCGGCTTCTTTCATGCCCCGTACGTATTCTGCGTCGATGCCATGAATCTTCATGGCGACGAGTTGATCCTGATCAGGGTTGAGGCCCAGTCCGCGCACGTCGTGCACGTACTCAGGAGACACGCCGTGGATGCGCATGGCCACGAGTTCGTCAGCATCAGGATGCAGCCCCAGCTCGTGGAATCCGCGGACATATTCCGGCGTGACGTTATGAATCTTCATGGCGATGAGTTGGTCGACGGTGAGCTCGCCAATGCCGGCGGCCTTCATGCCGTCAATGTAGGAGCCGGAAGCGGCTGGCAGCGGCGCGGCTTGGGGACGTGCGGGGGATGGTTTCGGAGTGGGTGCGGCTGCGGGCGCAGGGGCTGACTGCGGTGACGCAGGCGCGGTCCAACCAAAATGTGCCAGCGCGATTTGGCCAGCGTGCACAATGGGTTTTGGATAAGCGACGCCGAGCAGGGCATTGCCTGCGACCAGCGCAGCGGTAAGGCACAGCAGACCACCGGTGAGCCCCATCCCGCGAGTGCCGGCGCCGATCGACTTCAGGCCGAGCACGCGGAAGATGCGCTCGGAGAGCGGCCCACGATTTACCGCCATCGCCAGAGCCGGCGCGGTGCGCCATTCTTCCATCAGAGTGAGTGCGCGGGCGTATTCAACCGGATTGCCACAGAGAGAGACGGCGATATCGTCACAGCAGTGCTCGCGTTCGGCACGGATGCGCTTGTTCAGCCACCACACAGCCGGGTGATAGAAGAGCAGTGTCTCCACAGAAATCTGGAAAACATTCACAAAGGGATCGAGCCGCTGGATGTGCGCCAGTTCGTGCACGATCACCAACTGCAGTTGTTCCTCGGAAAGTCCGGTCAGGGCGGTCACGGGCAGCAGGACGATGGGACGGAGCCAGCCAATCACCGCCGGCGCCTGCAGCCATGCGCACTCGCAATAACGGACGGCCCGGGTCAATCCAAGCTGGCGTTGCAGCGTCTGGCAAATCGCGAGCACTCGATCGTTCACGCTTGCGGACTGTTTGCGGCGCTCGCGTTCCAGCAGCAGGAATCCTCCGGCGGAACGAAGGCTGAAGAAAGCGACGCCGAGCAGCCAGGCTTCCACCAGCCAGGGCAGAGTGTCGAGCGAGGGTGAGAGGCGGGAGAATCCGGACGAAGCTCTGGCTGCGACATTGCTCATCGGCGTCTCCGATTTCACGGCGGGAGAATTCGCTGGAGCCGCTGTGCCGGACGACGTGAGAACGAAGAATGTGGCAAGCGGAGCAGCCAGCATCAGCACGAGTGCGCCCACCGCCAGCGCGTAGCGCGCAGACGCGCGGCGGCAAAGCGTCATCAGCACCGCGGCCAGCGCCGCTACGGCCGTTCCTTGCCACAGAAAATGCAGCAGGGTCCAGCCCAGGGAATGCATTGCGCTCGGGGAAAGCCAATTCGTCAGTGTGGTCATCGCCGGCTCCTTTTGTGTTCGTCCATTTCTTGTTCTTCCTTTTCTTGCTCATTCAGCAAGCGGCGTAGTTCTTCAATCTCTTCGCGCGAAGCTTTGCGGCCGGCCAGGGCATGCATCATGAGCTGGCTGGCGGAGCCTTCGAAGACGCGCTGCAGCATGTCCCCGGCAAGCTGACGCTTGGTTTGCTCGGCCGGCAGGCATGCTTCATAGACGTGCGCCCTCTGGGTTTCGTTTCGCCGCACCGTGCCTTTTGCCGTCATTATTTGCAGGAACTTCAGCACGCTGGTGTAGCCCATGGCCCGTTTTTCGTTCAGCGAGTCGTGTACTTCGCGCACCGTGGACGGGCCGCGGGTCCAGAGAACGCGAAGGATTTCCAGCTCCGACGCGGTAGGTTTCTGCGGGGCTTGCTTCATGGAAAGAGACCATACTACGAAGGTGTTCGTAGTGTCAACGAAAATCTTCGTAGACAGGTAAATTATTTTGCGCGGACGGTTTTCCCGCTCCGGAACTGCCCGAAAATCCGCTCCGCATTCTTGTGATAAATCTTCTCGAGAACTGCGTCAGGAAGCTCCAACCCATAGATTTTCCACCGCCCCTGCCCGGGATATCCCCAGTAATCAAAATATTCGTCGGCGGTTTCGAGCCAGCGGAAGTGGTTGCGGTACATGGCTTCGTCCATGCCGTTGTCGGTGCCGAACATGATGCGGTCCTGATACTTGACAAAGAACTCGCGGGCGCGGCGGGGCTGGCGTCCGAGTTCGGCCTGGCGCGCTCCGAATTCGACCATCACGTTCGGCAGAGTATCCAGCAGGTGCGAAACGTAGTCGAGATTCTCAGGCCAGTTCGCCATGTGCAGCGCTACGAACGTTGTGTGAGGATGTTTGGCGAACATTCTGTCGCGCGCCGCCAGGATCGATTCTTTCGTAGGAAACTGCGGGCCGTAGAAACTCCAGTCCGGATGCTCGGTCAGTTCCTCATAACGCTCGTTAGTATTGTCGATGGGATGAAAGAACGCTTCGGGATCGGTGACATGAATGGAAACTGGAATGCCGAGCCGCCCGCACTCCTCCCAGATGGGATCAAGGCGCGGATCATCAACTGCGACTAGCTTTCCCGACTTGTCGCGAATGCTTAGCCCGAGATCTTTCAGCTGCTTCAAGCCGCGTGCGCCGCGGGCGACCGAGTCATCGAGCTGTGCCACCATCTCCTGGCTGAAGTTCGGGTCGTCGATCTTGCTCCAGTCAATCTGCTCGAAGACGATGAAGCGCCGGGGATAGGGCTTGACCATCTCGTCGATCACTTTTTGCAGCTTGTCGCCCCACATTCCAGTCAGGATCACGACGGTCTTGACGTTAGTTTTATCCATGATCTCGACGACGCGTGCCGGCGGCATGTGGTCGTCGATCCCCTGAGCGTCGTTCGTGTGATTATGGACGTCGATCACGTAAAACTTGGCGCGGTCGATGTTGTGCTCCGGCGCGTGCAGCATGGACTTAGGCTGAAAATCTTTCAGCAGCAGAGTTTTTTTCTGCTCCGCATCCGCGGCAGACTTGTAGCCGATCGGCTCTTGGGACTGGGCCTGCGGTTGCGGCGGGTTCTGCGCCCACAGCGCAACGCCGAAGGTCAGATATATGGAAAGAGTCAGTTTGATGAGCATGTAGTAATCCGTGGCCGGTGATCGGTGACCAGTCCTAAAGGTTCGAACGCGTTTTTACCGGCCACTGGCCATTGACCACTGCCTTACGAGCGCAACAGATTCCTCGCGATGAACAATACGTTGGCCGGGCGCTCACCCAGCCGCCGCATGAAGTAGGGATACCATTCGCTGCCAAACGGAATATAGATGCGCACTCGCCAGCCGTCGCGCGCCAGCTTTCGCTGCAGGTCGCGGCGAATGCCGTAAAGCATCTGAAACTCAAACGAGTCGCGGGAAATCTTTTCACTGGTCGCAAATGCCTTAGCTTGTTGAATGATTTTCTCGTCGTGCGTAGCCAGCCCGTGATAGATGCTGCTTTTCATCATGATCTTCATCAGCTTGACGTAGTTGGCGTCGACGTCAGATTTTGCTGGGAAGGCGATCTCCGCGGGTTCTTTGTAAGCGCCTTTGCACAGGCGGATGCGAATCCCCCCGGAAAGAAGTTTTTCGACGTCGCTTTCCGATCGCCTCAGGTAGGACTGAATCACCGTGCCCACCGATTTGGCGTTTCCAGGCATACGGTGCAGTTCGTGGACGAAATCGAGCGTGCGCTGGGTGTAGGGCGAGCCCTCCATGTCGACGCGCACAAAGCCGGGCGGATTCATGGATGCGGCCTTGGCGACCAGTCCGCTGACGATGTCGCGGGCCAGTTGCTCGTCCACGTCCAAGCCCATGTGAGTGAGCTTCAGGCTGATGTTGGCGTTGAGCTGGTTGGCGGCAATGGCGTCGAGAATCTGTCGATAGAGTTGGGCGCTGTGGCGGGCCTCGTCGGGATTAGTCACGTTTTCACCGAGGTTGTCGATGCTCACGCTCATGCCGGCGCGGTTGACGGCCTGAGTGGCACGGACGGCGTCGGCGATCTCCGTGCCAGCAACGAAGCGTCCGGAAACGCGGCGCCCGAGCGAGGAACGCTCTGCAAAGCTGCGTAAAGATGGGTTCTCAGAAAGACGGACGAAAAACGTTCTTAACATTCCGCACCTGTACAACCAAGGGCCGCTACCGGCCGATGATGAAGATGACAAGCACAGAACGTTGTATCACAAGCGCCAGTCAACGCAGAGACAGAGACGGAAAAGCTAGGGCGCGAATTTTATTTCGACAGATTCCTGGGTCTCGCGAGGTGCGGGCTCCCACTTCCACTGGCGCACGGCGCTCTGCGCAGCTTCCGCAAGGATAGGATGGCCACCCCTGAGTTCGATGGACTTTACGCTGCCATTCGGCGCGACCAGCACTTCCACTTTTACGCTGCCTTGCAGGTTCATCCGGCGGGCGACAGTGGGGTACTGCGGAGTCACCTTCGTCGCAACTTTGCGCGCGCCTTCAGACGACTGCTGGGCAGCAGCCGGGTTGGGGGCGAACATCAGGATTGGCAGAAGACCAAATAAAGCAACCGCGATCCAATTCTTCATAGGGGGATGAATTATTGCGAAGTCAGAATAAAGGAAATCTAATCCAGGACGAAAATTACTTCGGTAACGCGCGCCGAGTATTTTTTCAGGAGAGAGCATCTGGCAATTTCTCCCATCGTATGGACGCGAAACTTATCGAAGTTCAGGCGCCGTGCTCTTCCAGGAATTTCTCGACCTCAATGGCCGCCATGCAGCCGGTTCCGGCAGCGGTGATGGCCTGGCGGTAGCGCCGGTCCTGCACATCGCCGCAGGCATAAACGCCCTGCACTCGGGTGTGCACATAGTTATGCGTCTTGAGATAGCCCTCGGCGTCGGCGTCGAGCTGGCCGGCGAATATCTTGGCGTTGGGTTCGTGACCGATGCCCAGAAACAGGGCGCTCGTGGGAAAGTCCCAAACTTTGCCGGTCTTCAGATTGTGCAGCTTGAGTCCGGTGACTTCTCCCTTGTCGTGATCGTAGACATCTTCGACGACCGTGTCGGTGAGAAACGCGATCTTCGGGTTTTTCTGGGCACGTTCCAGCATGATCTTGGAAGCGCGAAAACTGCCGCGGCGGTGAATGAGTGTAACCTTGGTGGCAAAGCGCGTGAGGAACGTAGCTTCCTCCATGGCAGAATCGCCGCCGCCGACCACTACAATTTCTTTTCCGGAAAAGAAAAAGCCGTCGCAGGTCGCGCAGGAAGATACGCCGTGGCCGATCAGCTTCTGCTCGTTGGGCAGGCCCAGCCAGCGGGCTGAAGCTCCGCTGGCGATGATGAGCGCTTGGGTGTGAACCTGATGCTTGCCGAGATGGAGCAGAAAAGGACGCCGGCTGAGGTCGGCGCTGGTGAGATGTGCCATGCGGTATTCGGCGCCGAAACGTTCCGCCTGCTTGCGCATGTTCTCGACCAGTTGCGGTCCCATGATCCCTTCGGGGAAGCCGGGAAAATTCTCTACCAGCGTGGTCAGGGAGAGTTGGCCGCCAGGCTCGTGGCCTTCGACTACCAGAGGTTTTAGATTGGCGCGGGCGGCGTACAGTGCGGCCGTGTGTCCGGCGCAGCCGGAACCGATGATGACAACGTTGCGGGTTTCGCTCATGATGGGCTAGAAGTTAGATTGCTGAGTTCAGATTTCGATTCGTCGAGAGCCAACAGCAAATCTTAACCGCAGAGTACGCGGAGGAATTCTTGTCACTTTCTTGGTTGTGTCTGCTTGGCTGCCGGTTTCGAGGATTTTGGTTTCACCGCTTCCGGCGCACCCGCCCCCGGGATCTGTGCCAGTTCCGCGGGCACGGTGTGCCGCACGCCCAGCAGGCTGCGATAGTTTGCAAGTACTTCGGAGGCGCTGCGGAATAGTGGTTCGTAGGCGCTCTGGTCGGGTGCGGGCCCGTTCTCTGTGGCGGCGCAGCGGGCCAGCGCGATCGACGACTTTCCGAAACGTTCGAGCCGGACGCGGCTGGCGGGAGTGTTCGCCGCGACCATGGTTTCAGGGCTGCTGATCGCCGACGCGCTGTCTTCCATCGAGACCTGGATCAAATCCTTGGGATCGCGCACGTGCAGCACGAGAGTCTCGACCATGTTCTGGCCATCGTTGCTGAAAGAATACTGAACGCGGGAAAACAGGGCCTGCACTGAGAATTCGCGGCGAATGCGGACGTAGTTGGCGACCGAGGTCTCGTCCGACTTTTGCGCGCTTCCGGGTTGAAGGAAGTTCGGTGGCTCGCTCAGAGTCGAGCGGCCGTGGGAAATTTCAAAATCTGCGGCGAACAGCGGCTGCTTAGGAACGCGCGCCAGGGCCGCGGCTATTTCTTTTTCTTCCTCGGCGGAGGGCGTGCAAACATTCAAAACATTGACTTTCACCTGCGGCTGGGCCGCCGGGGCCTCGGGAGTCTGCTGGGCGGACGCCGGAATCGTTAGCAGAGAGACTGCCAGGATCAGAATGAGTTTTGAGGTCACGGCAGAATGATAACCCATGATGACCCAGTTCTCAGTTCCCAGTTCTCAGTTCTCGGTCAAACCTTGGGTGGCTTCGAACTGGGAACTGAGAACTAAGAACTGGTTTCGATTAGAATTCAGGGCATGGCGAATCTCACACTGGTTTACGGCATGCGCCTGTTGCCTTCCGAAGATGTGGCCGAAGTCGGGCAGGCTCCAGTAAAGCTTGCTAACGGACGCGAGGCGCACGTTACCATGCACGTGCTCGAAGGCAGCAAGGAAGAGATTGAGAAGCAGTTGCGCACCAGCCTGGAAGCGTTCTTCGATCTGTATCCGGAGATCTAGTAGATCCAGCGTAACGAAATCATGAGGAAGTCCTTCCTGGAGTTGCGCGGACGAATGCTGGCGGCCGGTTTGTGGCCGCAAGGCTGGGTCGCGCGCGGAGCCTGCTATTCCCTGGGCCTGGCGGTGGTTCTCTTTGCCCTGGAAATGCTACTGAAACTGCTTGCCCCGAAATTGAGCGATAGTCTTGGAGGTTGGGTCAAATTTCTTGTCATCGACGCAGCTTTGCTGTTTTCCGTTGTTGCCTTCCGCTGGCTGAAGCGAAAACTTCTGTGGCGGCTGCGCAACCGGCTGATCGTGACCTACGTCTTCATCGGCGTGATCCCAGCCGCGTTGCTGATTGCGATGGCATTCATCACGCTCTACGGGTTTGCTGGACAGTTCGCCATCTTCGTCGTGACTTCGGAAATCAACGCGCAACTACGCAATATGGAAGCGGTGAATGCCGCCGTGGGGAACGAATTGGCGGCACGGCTGGAGCGCGGGGACAATCCTACAGCCGAATCACTGACGGGACTGCGGAAACGCGATGCGGCCTGGGCACGCCGCCGCATGTGCGCCTGGCATGGCGATAAGCTTCTGCTCCTGGGCGACGAATCCAAGCGCTCGCCGCTTGTGCTTCCCACCTTCATAAAAGAGAACATGCGCGAAATCACGCGCGATCAGGATGGACTGCACCTTCGCGTAGCGACGCTGCTTACCGTCGGATCGAAGAGACTTGTCGTCGTTACCAGCGAGCCGCTCGACCGCGAGTTGGTGGGGAAGCTCGCAGCGGACATGGGCGAGATCAGCCTGTCGGACGACTCCGGAGGCGCCGTTCCAGAGAATAAGTCCACGCCGCAGAATTCAGGGGTACAAGCCAGCGCCACAGTCAACCCGGAAGCCTACAGAGGCGGCCTTGATATTCGCGGCGACAGCGGACGGCCTATGGATCCCGCCTTTACCGTGGGCACGGTGCCGCCCGCCGTCAACAGTTTGGACCGCGAAGTTACTTTCTTCGGTGCGCTGCCCGTGCTGGACTGGAAAACAGGCAAGCGTGCGCGAGACGGTGCGGTGATCCGGGTGTGGACTCGGCCCTCGGTGCTCTACGCCCACGTGTTGGCAACGCTGGGGGACTTCGCACAGGGTGTGGAGTACATCCTGCTGGCGGTTGGCATCTTCTTCGCGCTGATCGAACTGATCGCGCTGATTATCGGCATGCGCATGACGCGCACAGTGACCGGGGCCGTGGCGCAGCTCTATGACGCGACCAAGCACGTTGACCACGGCGACTTCAGCCACCGCATTCCAGTTAAATCTAAAGACCAGTTGGCGCAACTCTCGCTGTCGTTCAACTCGATGACCGAGTCCATCGAGAAGCTGATTCTCGAGCAGAAGGAAAAGCAGCGGCTGGAAGGCGAACTCGCCATCGCACAGGAAGTGCAGGCGCAACTGTTTCCGCGGCAGGTTACGGACCTGGAATCGCTTGAAGTGCACGGCTTCTGCCGTCCTGCTCGCACCGTCAGCGGCGATTACTACGACTTTCTCACGGCCAGTTCCCACAAGCTGATTTTGGCTGTCGGCGACATTAGCGGGAAGGGAATTTCGGCGGCACTGCTGATGGCGACCATCCACTCCGCCGTCCGCGCCTATAGCGTAGAGAGCCTGCCGCAGATGCGCGAACCCGTGGCGGTGGGCGCGGTGGCGGGCGCGGGCAGAATCATGGCGGCGTGGCCCGAAGGAATCGAGATTTCTCCCGGGGCTTTGCTGAGCCTGCTCAACCACCAGCTCTATGAGAGCACTCCGCCGGAAAAGTACGCCACGCTGTTTCTGGGAATCTACGACGGGCGATCGCACAAGCTGACTTACAGCAATGGAGGACACTTGCCGCCGATTCTGATCGGGAGAGACGGTGCGGTACGACGGCTGGAAGCGGGCGGGACCGTCGTGGGGCTATTCGAGCACGTGACCTACGACGAAGGCGCGGTCGAGATGCATCCCGGCGAACTTTTCCTGGCCTACAGCGACGGCGTCACCGAGCCCGAGAACGACTTCGGTGAATTTGGCGAGGAACGATTGATTGATCTGGTGAGTGCGAACCGGACTCTGCCCCTCCTCCAGATCAGCCAGACCGTGACTTCGGCGGTTGATGACTGGATCGGCGACAACGAGCAGCCGGATGACATCACGTTGGTGCTGGCGCGGGCAAGGTAGATTCGGGTCTCAGGTCTTAGGTTGTAGGTCTTAGGCTCTCCTTATATCTTCTGTTTCTTCCACTTTCCTTGCTTGAACAAAATCGCGCTGGCCACCGCCATGGCGCTCTCCGCAATGGCAATTGAAGCGAAAACTCCATTCGATTTCATGTGCAGAGGGATCGCTAGCGAATAAGCCAGCGGAATCTCGAGCAGCCAGAAGCCAAAGAAATTCACGATCGTGGGAGTGATGGTGTCGCCCGCGCCGTTGAAGGCCTGCATCATCACCATGAAGTAGGCGTATCCCAGGTTGCCGTAGCTGATGATGCGCAGGCAGGCCGCTCCCAGCGGCACCACGTCCGGATCATGCGTGAACAACCGCACGATGGGCTCGGGAAATGTTATGAAGATCACTCCCACGATGCCCAGGAAAATTACGTTGTAAAGTCCGGTGCGCCAGACGGCTTTCTCGGCGCGCTCGGGATGCCCCGCGCCCAGGTTCTGCCCCACTAACGTGGCCGCCGCATTGCTCAAGCCCCACGAGGGCAAAATGATGAAGATGACGATGCGGATTGCGATGGTGTATCCCGCGAGCGCCGCCGCACCAAAGATGCTGACGATGCGGACCAGGCCGATCCAGCTGGTGTGCGCGATTGCGAACTGCAAAATCCCGGTCAGCGAAACGCGCACCAGCCGCCACAGCACGTTCCACTTTATGCGAACCTGGCTCTTCAGGATGCGGAGACGCTCTGTCCCTTTCATCAGCCGATAGAACTGATACAGCACGCCGATGCTGCGGCCAGTAAGCGTCGCCAAAGCCGCTCCGGTTACGCCCAGGCGCGGGAACGGTCCCCAACCAAAGATCAGGCAGGGATCGAGCACCAGGTTGATGATGTTCGATACCCACAGCAGGCGCATGGCGATCGCGGCATCGCCGGCGCCGCGGAAGATCGCGTTGTTCAGAAACAGCAGAAGCACAGCAAAACTTCCGCCCAGGCAAATTCTGGTGTAGCCGCTGCCGGTCGCAACGATCTCCGGCGACGCGCCCATCAACCGCAAAAGGTCTGGCGCCCAGATTCCGCAAGGGATTCCGATTGCCAGGGAAACAATGAACCCGAGAGCGATTGCCTGCACTCCCGCGACCGCCGCGCCTTCCGGATCTTTTTCTCCGATGCGGCGCGCCACCATGGCAGTGGTCGACAAGCTCAGGCCCATGGCCACGGCGAAGATCAGGCTCAACATCGACTCCGTGAGGCCGATCGTGGCTACGGCGTTCGCGCCCAGCCGTCCCACCCAGAAAATGTCGACCACCCCGAACAGCGATTCCAGCACCATCTCCAGCACCATGGGGACGGCTAAAAGTAAGATGGCGCGGTTCAGGCTGCCGGCCGTGTAGTCCTGGTGCGAGCCGCGAACGGCTTCCACCAGCGAGGCCCAGAGTGTGTGCGGCTTCTCCGCAATAGAGGTAGTGACTTCCATAGATGCCTGCGAGCTTTCCACGCTAATCTCCGGACGAACCGGGAGAATGCGTCGATGAAAATCCCAGAGACAAACGAGAGGTCCGAGCAAGCGGACTCAGAAGGATGGCGAACTACCGCGGGTACAACGTTGTCGTTTCCATGGCGCGAACCTTTAGGTGGAAGTGCAGGGGTCTACAAACAAATCTCAAGGATTGTATCGCGAAGCGACGGCATTCGACAAATTCGTTCCACCCCAGTGACCGCTCACTTCCTCGGTACCTGGGTCACGCGCGCGGTCACGGCCAGATTCCTCACCATCCCTCCCATGACCACGGGGCCGATGGGCGTCATCACGATGCCGCGGCTGTCGGCGCGGGGGTCGTAGGTGTTATCACTGGTGGTCTCCCACTGGTGGCGATGCAGGTCGTAGGCGAAGCTCACTTCGGACCCCTCTTGAGGCTTGCCGTCGTAGGCAACGCCCTTGTAGTCGTGAGGCGCGACGGTGCCGCCGGAGAAGAAGACCCGGTGATCGTGGCTGGAGCCACCGCCACCGATTCCGAAGCGCGCCGCACCGGGATGCGCGGGCAGCTTGCTCCATTCAATCTTGTCGTGATCTTTCTTGTCGATCTTGCCCAGCCAGCACTCCTCAGATGCCACGTAGCGCGGACCGCCCGCGGGGCCAGGCTTTGCGCCATCTACAATCACGATGCTCTCGTCAGCCACCCCGCCAGCTAAGCCGAAGACCGGAGTGCCCGGGAACGGAGTCGCCTGACTCCAAGTGTCCTTCTCGACGTCATACACCTGAACTGAATTGACCGGGCCAGTCGGCGATCGGCCGCCAATCAAGTAGATGAAGCGGTCATGGCTTACACCAGCCACCGCGCTATCGACGGGCGTCGGTATGTCCTTACCGCGAGACCAGCGGCGAGAGTTCGGCTCATAGACGTTGACGTCGGAAACGGTGAGTTCGCCTCCTTGACTATCAACCACATAGCCGCCCATTAAGATGACCAGCCCCTTGGCCCCGGCGGCGGAAGAATTTAGACGGCCCCCGACTCCGGGGACGGTGCGGCCTTCAGTCCACTTCGCATGCACCAGGTCCATGATGTAGACCTGATTAGTAACGTCGTCCCAGGTTTTGCGGGGACCGACACCCATCATGGAGAAGATTTGGAGGCCGTCTTTGAGACTGGCAACGGCGTTGCCGGAGACCGCGGCTGGCATCGAAGGGATCTTCTTTTGATCGTCCGCGCCGAGCACGATTAAGGCGCAGAGCGTCAGGGCAACAAGAACCGGCAGTTTCTTCATCGCAAGAGATATTACCCCACATTGCGCGATTTAAGGTGCCAGCCTCCGAACCGGGTCTTCAGAACCAGGTCTTCAGAACCAGCTCTTCAGAACCAGGTTTTGCGGCGATACTCGCGGTAGGCATCGCCGAATGCGGCTTCCAGAACCTGAGCTTCGCGGCGGGCGCGCAGCGTCTGGATGATTACGATGAGCACAAGAAGCAGCCAGAGCGACGGCTGGCGCAAAAGCAGGATAAGTCCGGCAATCGCGACCGTGCCGAAAACATAGATCGGATTGCGTATCTTGGAATAAACCCCGCGTGTGACTAGCTGGCGGGCTTGGGGTGTTAGGGAGAAAGACTTGCCGAGTTGGTAGCGTGCGGCCGCAATTCCACCATAGCCCACGGCCACCAGGGCAGCGCCCACGCAGCGCTGCAAATTCCAGGGGATGCGCTGGGAAAATATCAGCCATAGAACTACGGCAGCCGCCACGATTTGCGCGACAGTAAAGGCAAAGAGTGGGCGGCCTTCCATGGATTTTCCCTCCTCATGTAATCAGGCCTATTCGATCAAGCCCTGGCGCACAGCGTGGATGTAGTCCGTATAGGCGGGCTGCACACCGGCGTCGCGCACCTGGCTGGCGATCTGTCCCCGATGATACGCCGAGTGCAGCAGCACATGGGTCAAGACGTCTTCCACGGTGCTGATCCAGGGCTCGCCCTTGCTGTTCTTGTAGGCGACCTTGTTCGAGAGTCCGGCGGGAGAAAGCAGGCCGAGGCATTCGTGCCATAGCTGTGCGAGTTCGGTGATTCGCTCATCGCATTGCTCGGTGGTGAAGTCTGGCCACACGGGCAGGCTTTGCGGTTGCTTGCGGATGCGCTCCAGCCAGAGCCGCTCGGCAGAAAGAATGTGCGCCAGAAGTTGCAGCTGGCGCACAGCCGGATGCGGGCTCGCCTTTAACCCGGCGAGCACTTCGCGATTCGCCCAGGCATCATAGGCGAACTGGCGGCGCAGATGTTCGAGTAGTGTCACGATTCTTAGTCAACCTTAAGTCCCCGTGGAGTTTATCATCGGAAAAGCATTGAAGACTGTGTTAACAGTCCGTTCACAATCGGGAGGTAGACTAGCGTAACATGCCCCGCAAAGCTGCCCCATCGCGAGCCGCGCTTGAAAACTCTGGCGTAGTTGATATCGCCGATGCGGTGCCTGCTCCGACGCAGGAGGGCGGCAGGAGATCCGTCAAGAAAGGAGGCGGATCGCTCGACGATCTGGCGCGCACGGCGCTCAAGGCTTTCCTCATCGCCCGCGACGCCGCCTTCAACATGCGCGACCTGCTTACCCATTCTTCGCGCATGGCGTTTCTGGCCATCAAGGACTGCGAGAAGGAACTCGACATCATCGAGCGCTATATTGATGAGCGCTTGCCGGCGGCCATCACGCGCGTGAATGAGGCGCGGGCCCGGCAGTTGCTGACCAGCCTGAAGTGCACCACGGACCTGGAACGGATTGGCGATCTGATGATGAGCGTAGCCATGCGCGTGCAGTCGCGGACGGAAAAGATGGCGGCCTCCGATGTGCGCCAACTGGTGGAAATGTCGGCAACGCTGCGCGAGATGCTCGATCTGGTTTACCGGGGATTCGTTGACCTCGATCTGGAATGCGCCCGCAAAGTCCTGCAAATGGACAAAGACATTGATCGCGTCTGTCATGGGCTATTCCAGAAACATCTCACCGAGCACGCCACGGACAACAATCCTTCGAGCTTCGATGTGCTGCTGATGGCGCAAGCTTTGGAGCGCGCCGGGGACCACACCACCAATCTCGCCGAAGACCTTTACAGCCTGATCGAAGGCCGCAGCCTGCGGCATGCGCCGAAGAAGCGGGCAGCGACCTAAAAGCAGTGGTCAGTGGTTAGTGGTCAGTGGTCAGTCAGTCCCACCTGCGACCATAGGTACGGTTTTCTCTGGCCACTGATCACTGACCACTGGCCACTGCCTTCCGAAATTCATCATTCGTTAACACGCGGGAAACATTCTCGCAACATTTCCAACATACATTCTATGCAGAACCCGGCTCCGACGTAGGGCTCTGGATCCGCGACCACGCCACCATAAGTGACTATGCACTCTCCCACGGGATCGTACGAACCGCTCGGTGATGCGGGCATGGCTGGTGTGTCCCGCTGCCTGGTCTTTGTAGTGGAAGACGAGGAAGACATTGCACGTCTGATCTCTCACAACTTGCAGGCCGCCGGCTTTGATGTGCAGAGCTTTGTCAGCGGCGCGTCTCTGGTGTCGGAAGCCCTGCGGGAGATGCCGTCGCTTTTTCTGTTGGACGTGATGCTTCCCGGCGCCGACGGTTTTGATTTGTGCCGCCAGATCCGGCAGACCCCGGCTCTTTCTTCGACACCCATCATTTTTTTGACCGCCAAGACGGCCGAGGCCGACCGCGTCAAGGGTCTCGAACTGGGGGGAGACGATTACATTACCAAGCCCTTCAGTCCGCGGGAGCTAGTGGCGCGGGTGCGCAGCGTCCTGCGGGGCTTGCGCCAGGCGCCGGTGACGCCGGAAGTTCTGCGGATCGGCGATCTTGAAATCGACGCTTCGTCGATGACCGTGCAGGTGCAGGGCAGGGCGGTTCTTACCACCGTGCGCGAATTCCGCCTGCTGGAATATCTGGCAACGCACTGCGGACGCGTGCTCACGCGCGACCAGTTGCTGGATGCAGTGTGGAAAGAGACTCCTTTTGTAACGCCGCGATCTATTGACGTTTACGTGCGGCGATTGCGGGAGAAGATAGAAGCCGATCCGCGTCACCCGAAGTATCTGAAGACGCTGCGCGGCATTGGCTATCGCTTCGAATCGCCTAAATAGCAGTCGCCAGCCGCCAGTTGGCAGTTGCCAGTTCTAGTCTCCCTCACATACGTTTGGTTTTGCTGGCAACCGGCAACTGCCCCTTGATTTATCCTGTCTAATCGCGTCCTAAGCGTCAATCCTCATGACTCGATCCAAACCATTGTGGAAAGCGGACGATCAAAAGGCCCGTTTGTCCGAGCTTACGGCGCAATCGGACGACTCCGCCAAGGATCAACCCCTGCGGCGGGACGTGCGCTCGCTGGGCGCCCTGCTGGGGCGGGTGCTGGTGGAGCAAGTGGGCCAGGAGTTATTCGATACCGTCGAAGAGTTGCGGCGACTGATGATCCGGCATCGCGAGCGGGTCTGGTATAGTCCTGCGGCCGGCGCTCGCGGGGAACTCATGGCCAAGGCTCAGGCGATGATTTCGAAAATGGATCTGGCACGCGCTTACCAGGTCACGAAAGCGTTTGCCATCTATTTCGAACTGACGAATCTGGCGGAGACCAACCATCGCAAGCGCCGACGCCGTGCCGGAGAGTTGAACCGGCAACGCGCGCCCCTACCCGGATCTTTTCACGGGACGCTGCTGCGCATGAAGGAAGCGGGGATCTCCGCCGACGGGGCTCTGGCGGCCCTTCGCCAGATCGCGGTGACCCCAGTGTTCACCGCCCATCCCACGGAAGTGGCACGGCAGACGGTTTTGCTGAAACGCCGCCGCATCGCTGAGCAATTGGCGCGGCTGGATCGGCTTCCTCTTCCCGTGGGTGAGGCCCTGCGATGCGAACAAGTCATCCATGCTGAGATTGCGTCGCTCTGGCAGACCGACGAAGTGCGGCAGACCAAGCCCACGGTGAACGACGAGATCCGCATGGGACTGCGCTACTTTCGTCTTTCGCTGTTTGAAACGCTGCCGCGTATTTACGACGAAGTGGCGGAAGTGGTGGAGGCAGTTTACGGCACCGTTCTCAACGTGGTCGATTTGCCGAACCTGCTGAGCTTCGGGTCCTGGATTGGTGGCGATCGCGATGGCAACCCGCTGGTCAAGCCGGAGTGTGTGAAGGATGCGCTGGAACTGGCGCGGACGGTGATTCTTCGCGAATACGTTCGCGGAGTCGAGTACCTGAGCGATTGCCTGAGTTCGTCCTTGCTTCAGGTAAACGCTTCGGCGGAAATTGTTTCACGCCTGGCGCAATACAGGGGCTCGATGCCCGAAGCCGCCATGCTCTGGGGGCCGGACAACACAGTGGAGCCTTACCGGCGCCTGCTTTCTTATGTGCTTCACCGCTTGCAGCGCAGCCGGGAGGGCGTGAAGGTCCAGGATTCGTATGTGGACGCGGCGGAATTTGAATCCGATCTGGTTCTGCTGCGGTCAAGCCTGATGGCGAATCGCGGGCAACGGCTGGCGGAGGCTTTTGTCGATCCCTTGTTGTTGCAACTCCGAACTTTTGGTTTCCACCTCCAGGTTCTTGATGTCCGCCAGCATGCCCGCGTGCATGCGGCAGTTCTGCAAGAAATCGGTACAAAGAAGATCGACCTGAACAAGATCGGACTAAGAGACGCGGACCTAAGAAAGACCAAGCTGAGAAAGGACGAATTAAGAAAAACCGGCCCGGAGCTGGCTGTAGGGGCTGCTTTGCCTCACACTAGCGAAACTGTTTCTGCTCAGACGCAGGAGTTAGTCGAGACATTCCGCACGGTCCAGGAACTCAAGCGCACTTATCCGGCGCAGTCGATCCGTCAGTACATCATCAGTGGTGCGGAGTCTGAGGAAGATGTGCTGAACGTGGTCCGGCTGGCGAAGTCGTGTGGAGTCGGTCTGGATGGCGCTGGCGATAGCGCATCATTAGTAGACCCGGGCCTGATGCCGGTGCCGCTGTTTGAGTCCATCGATTCTTTGCGCGCGGCGGGCGGCGCGATGCGGCGTCTGTGGCGGCATCCGGAGTACCAGCCGCTGCTCGATTCCTGGGGACGCTGGCAAGAGGTGATGCTGGGCTACTCCGACTCCAATAAGGATGGAGGAATGCTGACCAGCACTTGGGAGCTGTACAAGGCGCACCGGGAACTGAATGGAGCAGCGCAAGAATGTGGAGTGAGGCTGCGACTGTTTCATGGGCGCGGCGGGACCGTGGGGCGCGGCGGCGGGCCTACGCATGCGGCAATCCTCGCACAGCCTGAGGGATGCTTTTCTGGACGAATCCGCATCACTGAACAAGGGGAAGTCCTCAACTGGAAATATGCGGATGCCGTGCTGGCGGAGTGGAACCTGGAACTGATGATTGCCGCCAGTTTGGAAGCGCTTACTCGATCGACCATTCGGCAGGCAAAGGTAAAGGATCAGGCACGATGGGAAGAGGCCATGGAGGAAATGTCGGCGGAGGCTTACCGCGTGTACCGCCGCGACATCGCCGAGAATGCCGAAGTGCTGGAATACTTTGAGCAGGCTACGCCGATTCTTGAATTGGATGCCGCGCGCATCGGCTCGCGGCCATCGCGCCGGACCAAAGGCCGCCGTCTGGAGGATCTGCGCGCCATCCCGTGGGTGTTCGGGTGGATGCAGAGCCGCCATGCCGTGCCTGCCTGGTACGGAGTGGGCCAGGGTCTACATAGTTTTGCAGGGAAGGGAAGGGCGCACGAGCAGTTGTTGCGCCAGATGTTAAAACAATTCGCCCTCTTCTCAGACCTGGTGCGCAACGTCGAGCTCGGCATGGCCAAGGCTGACTTTCACATTGCTCGGGTTTATTCGGGGCTGGTAAAGAATGCGGGGTTGCGCACGCGCGTCTTCACTATGCTTGAAGAGGAGTTTCTGCGGTCGCGGCAAATGATTTTGCGCATCTCTGGTCAACGCGAGCTGCTGGCCCGCAACCGGGTGCTGGCGCGCTCCATTCACCTCCGCAATCCCTATGTGGATCCGATGAGCTTGATCCAGGTCGAGCTTTTGCGGCGCAAACAGCGCGGGGAGGACTTGGCGAAACTCGAGTATCCGCTGGGCGCGACCATCAACGGTATTGCGGCAGGATTGCATAACACGGGCTAGGCGTGAGTCGCTCCGCTAACCGTGCGGGCTGCGGGTCGTCTATAGTATGTTGTTCTACGGAAAAGGCTGGAGTGTGCCGTTTCGTCCCTGCGCTATGCGGAACCTGCGTCTTCTTATGTGCGTACCTTTAGCTTGTGGCGTACCTGCAAAAAGCCATTGCTCTAACTTTATCTACTTCCGGGAAACGAGGCCAAATGTTTAATTCCAGAGTCATCCTGTGTTTTCTGTTTCTGACTTTGCCCGTGGCGGTGTTCGGGCAAAATGCAAACTTCAATTCCTCTTCAGCTGCAACTGCCGGAGCCGCCGGGGAAACCAAAGCTCCCCAGCTCGAACATTTTGATCCCAACCTTGTCGACCCGGCGCTGAGCCCTTGCGATGACTTCTACAAATACTCCTGCAACAAGTGGCTCAAGGCGAATCCGATTCCAGCCGACCAGGTCTTCTGGAGCACGGGAAGTGGCCTCGAACTGTGGAACGAAAACGCGCTGCGGGAGACTCTGGAAGCGAGCAGCAAGAACGACCCGAAACGCAGCGCGGTGCAGCAGAAGATCGGCGACTACTGGGCGGCCTGCATGGACGAAGGCGGCATCGAAGCCGCCGGACTGAAGCCTCTACAGCCGGAACTAGACCGCATCGCCGCGCTCAAATCCAAGAAAGAGATCACGCTCGAGATCGCCCATCTCCATCACATGTTTCCCGGCGCATGGGAGGGGAACGACAATCAGACGAACGCCCCGTTTTTCGGTTTTGCTGGCGGGCAAGATTATGACGACGCTTCCAAAGTGGTGGCACAGATCGATCAGGGCGGACTGAGCCTGCCCAATCGCGACTACTACATCAAAACTGATGAAAAGTCCGTGGAGACTCTCAAGAAATTTCGCGCGCACGTGCAGAAGATGTTTGTGCTGGCCGGGGAGACGGATGCGCAAGCGGCTGCCGACGCGGGCATCGTAATTGAACTGGAAACTGCGCTGGCCAAACCACAGATGGATAACGTCAAGCGCCGCGATCCAAAGAACATCAACAACAAGATGAGCCTGGCGCAGATTCGCGCGCTTACGCCCTCCATCGACTGGGACGTTTATCTGAAGGCGGTGAAGGCCCCGGCCAGCGAACATTACATCGTCAGTGCGCCGGAGTTCTTCCGCGCCGAAGATAAATTGCTGGTGGAACATCCGCTGGAGCATTGGAAGACTTACATGCGCTGGCAGGCGATTCACCGGGCCGCGCCCTTCTTGACGAAAGCGATGGTCGACGAGAATTTCGATTTCTTCGCGCACACGCTGGCCGGGCAGGAGGAGCAGCTTCCGCGCTGGCGGCGCTGCACTCGGGCGGCCGACCGCGACCTGGGCGAGGCGCTCGGCCAGGCTTACGTGGACCGCGCTTTTCCACCGGAGAGCCGCGCGCGCACCATCGAAATGGTGCATGCCATCGAGCAGGCGATGCAGAATGACATTAACAGCGTCAGTTGGATGACGCCTGCCACCAAGGCACAAGCCATCGTCAAGCTGAAGGGAATCGAAGACAAGATCGGCTATCCTGCGCATTGGCGCGATTATTCCACCGTAAACATCACACGCGAAAGTTATCTCGCCAATGAGGGGCAGGCCTCGTCGTTCGAGTTCGAACGCTGGATTGCCAAGATTGGCAAGCCGGTGGATCGCGGCGAGTGGACCATGACGCCGCCGACCATCAATGCTTACTACGATCCGCAACTGAACACCATCAATTTTCCTGCTGGCATTCTGCAGCCGCCGTTCTTCGAGAAGGGCATGGATGACTCTGTGAATTACGGCGCCATCGGCATGGTCATTGGTCACGAACTCACGCACGGCTTCGACGATCAGGGGCGCAAGTTCGATGCTCACGGCAACCTGCGCGACTGGTGGACGGCCGACGACGCGAAGCAATACGACGAACGCGGCAAGTGCATCTCTGACGAGTACACGCAGGACGTTCCCGACGCCGGGCCCGGGGTCAAACAGAATGGATTGCTCACTCAGGGTGAGGATACGGCCGACAACGGCGGTCTCCATCTCGCGCTGAATGCGTTGGAGGCCGATCTTAAGAAGCAGGGGAAATCGCTCGAGGACAAAGGTCCGGACGGCTGGACTTATCGCCAGCGCTTTTTCCTTTCTTATGCTTACTCGTGGTGCTCGGCCGTGCGTCCGGAGGTGGCGCGCATGGTGGTCACTACCAACCCGCACTCGCTGCCCATCTTCCGCATCGACAACGTGGTTTCAAACATGCCGGAGTTTGCCCAGGCTTTTGGCTGCAAGGCTGGTCAGAAGATGGTCCGGGCGAACGCTTGCAGAGTGTGGTGAGCGAAGACGATCGTGCTTACCAAGGATCTCGCTTAATGGGCCAGCCTTTTTGGGCTGGCCCTCCCTTCTTGGCTTGACAATCTCAGCCGCCGGGCGCACAATTCTAAAAGGCGAAGAAAAAGCGAAATTGCCTCCGGTGGCTTCCAACCGCCGGTGTTCCCTGAAATTTTCCGAGGAATCTATGTCTTCCGCAGTGGTTTCCACTTCGGCGGCCCAGGGCCGCCCTTTTGCTTTTGATGAAGATGTGGCCGAGGGGCGGCCGCCGCAACGAGTTGTCCCTGCCATTTCTACAGGGGTGTTCATTCCTGGGACATTCAAAGATGCGAGACTGGCAGGCGTTACCCCAGCTTCGCGGTTGGCGGTTCGGCCTGCGCCAGAAATGGTCTCCAGCGGCATTGCCGAGATGGATGCGCTTACTGGAGGCCTGCCGCGCGGCTGCCTGACAGAAATTTGCGGTCCGGCCTCTTCCGGGCGCACCACGTTGCTGCTGGCCGCGCTGGCCGCGGCCACACGACGCGGAGAATGCTGCGTGGTGGTGGACGCCAGCGATACTCTCGATCCGCAGTCCGCCACAGCCGCAGGGGTCGAGTTGGAGCGGTTGCTGTGGGTGCGCTGCGGAGAAAGTTCTCCGCAGAAGTGCTTGGAACAACTACTGCGCGCGGCGGACCTGCTGCTCGAAAGCGGAGGCTTTGGATTGATCGCCCTCGATCTCGGCGATCTGCCGCCGCAGACGGCGCGCCATATCCCGTTGACTATGTGGTTTCGTTTCCGCCGCGCGGTGGAGCATACGCCCACCGTGCTGCTCGCGATTGAGCGGCAGTCCATCGCGGGGAGTTGCTCTTCCTTATTAATCAAGCTGGGGCCGCAAGGAAAGTGGATAAAAGAATCCACGAACTCTCAATTCCCGGCGCCGCCCACACACGCGCAATTGCTAACCGAAATGGAAATCACGGCGGAGTTGGTGCGCTCCCGGCTGGAGCGCAAGCCGGTTCGCTCCGCTGAAAAAACAAGGTTTCAAAGTTTCAATGTCTCAAGGTTTCAAAGTTGAGCAAATTATTTTTTGAAACCTTGAAACCTTGAAACTTTGAAACCCGGCTCTATTGGGTACTGCTTCATGTTTGCCTGCATCTTCGTGCCGAATTTTCCCGTGGCCGCGGTTTTTCGCGTCGAGCCGGAGTTGCGCGCGCGGGCCGTGGCCATTTTCGAAGGCAAGCCTCCGCTGGAAAAAGTTTTTGCCGTGAATGAGAGCGCAGGCCGCGTGGGCATCGCACCCGGTATGACGAAAGCCCAGGCGGAACTGTGTTCGGAATTGACGCTGCGTCCGCGTTCTTTGCTACAGGAATCCGCGGCACACGCCGCCCTTCTGGATTGTGCGCAGTCCTTCTCGCCGTGCGTGGAAGATGCCGCAGCCGACACGGCAATTCTTGACCTGACCGGTATGGAATCTCTTTTTGGTGCGCTGCCGGAAATTGCTTGTGACATTTTCCGCCGTGCCGCAGACCTTGGACTTGATGTGAACGTTGCCGTTGCTTCGTATCCCGATGCCGCCGCGCTCGCCGCCCACGGCATTTCAGGTGTGACCGTGATTCCGCCGGGGGAAGAAGGCGAGTCTCTGGGATCGTTGCCGGTAGAAGTTTTGTTTACCGGGACAAGTGAGGACAATGATGAGCAGAAAGAATCAGCGCGCCTGCTGGCAACTCTCGAGCGCTGGGGCATTCGCAATCTGCGCGCTCTGGCTGCGCTGCCGGAAGTTGCGCTGAGCGAGCGTCTGGGACAGGAAGGCTTGCGCTTGCAGCAACTGGCGCGGGGCGCGGCTTCCCGCACGCTGGTTCCTGTGGAAGCGCCGGCGGTATTTGAAGAAGCCGTCGAGTTGGAATATCCCATTGTGTTGCTGGAGCCGTTGGCCTTTCTGCTGAATCGTTTGCTCGAGCAGATTTGTGCACGATTGGCTTCGCGTGCTCTGAACACGCAGGAGTTGCGGCTCACGCTGGAACTCGAAAGCTTCTCGTCGTTCAATCAACAATCAGCAATCAACGATCAGCAATCCCGGCCAAAGCGGTTTCATCGAACGCTTCGTCTGCCTATTCCCATGCTTGATGCCAAACTTTTTCTTAAGCTGTTGCAATTGGATTTGAACGCGCATCCGCCGGGCGCGCCCATCCTGAAAATTCATCTCGCGGCGGAACCGGCGCGGCCGCGATCGGCTCAGGGCGGGCTGTTTCAGCCTCCGTCGCCGGAACCTGAAAAACTGGAACTCACGCTGGCGCGCATTGCCGGACTGGTCGGCGAAGCCCGCGTGGGCTCGCTGGAGTTGCTGGACACGCATCGGGTTGAAGCCTTCCGCATGCGGCGCTTCATGCCTGAGGCAGATTCAAAAGTAAATCGGCAAAAAAGTTCCGGCGAAGAACAATCAGTCACAGCCCTGCGCATGTTCCGTCCGCCGCTGCGGGTCACCGTGACTCTGGAAAATGGGGAACTGGCGCGCGTGGTCTGTACGAAGAAAAAAGAAGTACAGGGCAGTGTGCTCTGGAAGGCAGGCCCCTGGCGCAGTTCCGGCGATTGGTGGGAACGGGAGGCCTGGGCGCGCGATGAGTGGGACATCGCTTTGCAAAATGCAGACAGTGTCGCGCTCTACCGCCTTGTGCACAATCTGCTCGGCGGAGGCTGGTATGTGGAAGGAAGTTATGACTGAAAACAGTGGCCAGTGGCCAGTGATCAGTGGCTAGTTAAAATCTTCCGCTTTTCCTGGCCACTGACCACTGATCACTGATGTACACCGAGCTTCACACCCGTTCCGCTTTCAGCTTCCTCGAAGGTTCTTCCCTGCCTGAGGATCTGATGACAGCCTGCGCCCGGCTCAATATGCCCGCCATGGCATTGCTCGATACCGACGGGGTCTACGGTGCGCCGCGCTTTCACCTGGCAGCAAAGAAACTTGGGATCAAGGCGCACATCGGCGCGGAAGTCAGAGCTAATCTTTCTTCGTCACAAAAATATCGTCTTCCTCTCCTCGTTTCCTCCCGCGCCGGCTATCAAAATCTCTGCCGCCTGATCACCAAAATGAAGTTGCGCGCGGAAAAAGGCGAAGGTGCAATTTGCCAAGAACAATTGGAAGAACATGCGGACGGCCTAATCTGTCTAACCGGCGGCGCGGATGGGCCGCTGGCCGCTGCTTTGCAACATAGCGGCATCGAAGAAGCTCGCCAGCAAGTCGAGCGATTAGTTGGAATCTTTGGCCGTGGCAATGTGTACATCGAATTGCAGCGGCATTTTCATCGCGAAGAAGAAACTCGCAATCGCGCCGCCATCGCAATCGCTGGCTCACTTAATCTCCCTCTGCTTGCAACCAACGGCGCATGCTACGCCGCCGCGAAAGATCGCGAACTCTGCGACGCATTTACTGCCATCCGTCATCACCGTACCTTGTCAACAGCCGGACGTTTATTAACGCGCAACTCCGAGCGCCACCTGAAATCATCAAAAGAAATGCAGCAGCTCTTCGCCGACCTTCCTGAGGCCATCAGCAATACCTCGGAACTTTCTTCGCGCCTGGAATTTACGCTTAACGACCTCGGCTACGAGTTTCCCCGTTATCCTGTTCCCGAAGGCGAAACCATGAACTGTTTCCTGCGCGAGCGTGCATGGGAAGGTTTTCGGCAGCGTTATGGGCGCGCTGCGTCTGACATGCAAACCCGCGCCCGGCGCCAGATTGAGCGTGAACTCGCACTCATCGGAAAACTAAAACTTGAGGGATATTTTCTCATCGTGTGGGACCTGGTCCGCTTCTGCCGCGAGCAAAACATTCTGCTGCAGGGACGCGGCTCGGCCGCCAACAGTGCCGTCTGTTATTCGCTCGGCATCACGGCCGTCGATCCCGTCAGCATGGAGCTTCTCTTTGAGCGTTTTCTTTCTGAGGAGCGCAGTGAATGGCCCGACATCGATCTCGACCTGCCCAGCGGCGACGAACGCGAAAAAGTTATTCAATATGTTTACCGGCGCTATGGCGAGCGCGGCGCGGCCATGACGGCGAACGTCATTACTTATCGCAACCGCATGGCGGCGCGCGAAATGGGCAAGGCTCTAGGCCTCGATCCGGAAACGCTCGGCAAAATTTCCGCCGCAGTCGCTACCTGGGAATTCCGCGACGAGAACGACGCGCTCGACCGCCGCTTCCGCGATGCCGGGCTCGACCTCAAACATCCGCGCCTGCGCAAGTATTACGAGCTGTGCCTCGCCGTGCAGGACATGCCGCGCCATCTCGGCCAGCACTCCGGGGGCATGGTCATCTGCCAGGGACAACTCGATTCGGTCGTTCCGCTCGAACCCGCTTCCATGCCCGGCCGCGTCGTGGTGCAGTGGGACAAAGAAGATTGCGCCGACATGGGCATCATCAAAGTCGACCTGCTCGGCCTGGGAATGATGGCCGTGCTCAAGGATTCCATCGAACTCATTCGCGAGCATTATCACGAAGAGGTTGATCTGGCGCATCTTCCGCAGGATGATCCCGCGGTCTATTCCGCGCTGCAGCAGGCCGACACCGTGGGTTTGTTCCAGGTGGAAAGCCGCGCGCAGATGTCGTGCCTGCCGCGCCTGCGTCCGAAACATTTTTATGACATCGTGGTGCAGGTCGCGATTATCCGGCCGGGGCCGATCGTCGGCCAGATGGTCAACCCTTTTTTGCAACGCCGCCAGGGAAGAGAAGAGGTAACGTATCCGCATCCTTCGCTAGAACCGGTGCTTAAACGCACGCTCGGCGTGCCGCTTTTTCAGGAACAACTGCTTCGTCTGGCCATGATCGCTGCCAACTTCACCGGCGGCGAAGCGGAAGACCTGCGCCGCGCCATGGGCCTCAAGCGCTCGCAGGCACGCATGAAGGAAATCGAAGCCAAGTTGCGCGCCGGCATGACGCAGAATGGAATTCCCCAGGAGGCGCAGGAGAAAATTATTCTCTCGATTACTTCGTTTGCTCTCTATGGATTTCCTGAATCGCACGCCGCCAGCTTCGCTCTCATCGCTTATGCCAGCGCGTTTTTGAAATGCCATTACCTGGCCGCGTTTACCGCCGCCCTGCTCAACAACCAGCCCATGGGATTTTATTCTCCGGCGACCATCACCAAGGATGCGCAGCGTCATGGATTGAAAATGCTGCCCGTGGACGTGATGCGGTCGGAGTGGAATTGCAGTTTAGAAGCAGTGGTCAGTGGTCAGTGGCCAGTGGCCAGTAAAACCAGTACTGCCGGCGGGACAGCGCTGCGTGTGGGGTTGCGTTACGTTCGTGGGCTGCGCGAGGAAGCTGCTCAGGCTCTGGTACGTGAGCGCATGCTTGCTCCGTTCAGTTCTATTCACGATCTCACCCGCCGCGTTTCTGAACTGCGCAAGGACGAACTCACTACACTGGCGGAGATCGGAGCGCTGAATGCAGTGGCGAGTCCCGAGTCCCGAGTCCCGAGATTCCTCAGCCCCTCGCATTCGCTCGGGGGTTGGAATGACAAAAGTTTTACTCGGGACTTGGGACTCGAGACTCGGGACTCGAAGTTCCACCGCCGCGACGCGCTCTGGCAAGTGGAACGTGCCGTCCGCGGTTCCGGGCCGCTGCTGGAACAGTTGCCGGAGCCCGATTCGCCTTCGCCGCTTCAACCCATGAACCACGAAGAGCGGCTGGTTGCCGACTTCCACGGCACTGGCCTCACCGTCGGCCCGCATCCCATGGCCTACCGTCGCGAATGGCTCAAGGCCATGGGCATTCGCCGCGCCAGCGAACTCCGCGACTTGCCCAATGGCAAGCGTCTTCGCATCGGAGGTTGCGTCATTACCCGCCAGCGTCCCGGGACCGCGAAAGGTTTCGTGTTTGTCAGTCTGGAAGATGAAACCGGAGTGGCTAACGCGATCATCACGCCTGATCTTTTTCACCGCCACCGCCTGCTGCTGGCCTCAGAGCGGTTTCTGGCCATCGAAGGAATTCTGCAAAATCAGGACAACGTGATCTCGGTCAAAGCGGAACGCGTGCAGCCACTGTTCGTCACTAAAGCTGAGACGGTTTCGCACGATTTTCACTGAATGAATCCTGGAAACGAGAAGCCGAGAAACGAGAACTGCACTCTTGACGGATTGTCGACCTTCCTCCATGCTCTTCGGCATGGACCCGCACATGTTTGTTGCCGAAGTCTACCGCCGCATGTCCTTGCGCAATGTCAACACGAAATACCCGCCACCTGCTCGTCAGAGAATTGACCAGGTCGCGGAAGAATACCGCCATTTCTTGCCTGGAAATAAAGACGCGGCGATCCTGGACATCGGCTTCGGTGACGGCTGCTTTATGGCTGCCTGCTTGCAACTGGGCTACACAACTATTTCCGGAGCCGATTTCGCGCCGGAGAACAAACCGTACTTAAGGGAGTGGAATGTCACTTTACATAGAATCGAAAGCGAGATCGGAGAGTTCCTGGCGAAGCATCCCGATGAATACGATTTCATTCATCTGTCCCACGTAATTGAGCACATCCCCAAGTATTCTCTTCTCTGGATAGTCGATGCACTGTACCAGGCATTGAAGAAAGACGGCACGCTTTTTCTTCGAACGCCGAATATGGAAGGACCCTGCGCCAATTCTTGTTATTATGTCACGCTCGCCCACGAGTACGGCTTCAGCGGCTCGAACTTGAGATCGCTTCTGTTCAATTGTGGGTTTGACGACATCCGCCCTCACGCCCCTTCCTCGCCCAAGCGCTTGCGCCAGCAATTTGGCGCTTTACTCCGGTGGCCATTTATTCAAGAAAGCCGAATTCGGCATCGCTTGTTCGGAGTGAACGTTGGCGGCCATTTTGGCTCTGAACTCATAGTCACCGGTCGTCGCGGCGACTTCCCTCCTTTTTTTGATGAGAAGTACCGCTAAGCGCGGCCAGCTGGATGAGCCTCTGAGAACCGAAAACAGGAAACCGAGAACTACCCTACTGTTCGGGCGCCGGCGTTTCTCCGGGCTTGCCATTCTCCGGTGGCGCGAGCGGCAACCTCGAAGCTCCACGCATGATTTCACGCTCCTGCGGCGAGAACATGCCCTTAAACCGCTCAGAATTGATAATCTGTTCCCGTTGTTCGGGAGGCATCGCGCTCAGATGGTGCACCGCGGTTTTCACCATGGCCTGCCTCTCGGGAGGAAGTTGCTGTAACTGGCCGTGAACCTGACGGGCCTGCTCCTTCTGCCCCGGCGTCAGATGTTCCCAGGTTTCCATGCGATTCAGCACGCGCTGCTGCTGCTGCGGTGGCAGCCCTGAGAAATGCTGCAGCCGTTGCCGCAACTGTTGCTGCTGCGCCGGAGACAAGTGGCGGAATGCGGGATCCCTCTGGAGCGCGCGTTCCTGCTCGCCCGGCGGCAGATTCTTGTAGCGGCGCAGCCAGTCGCCGGCATGTCCTGGTCCAGGGTTCGGCGGCTGCTGATGATTCTGATTTGGACGACTCTGATTCGGAGGACTCTGATTCGGATGACTCTGATTCGGATGACTTTGATTCGGGTGATTTTGACTCGGCGATGACTGCCGTGCCTGCACGGAGGGGTATGTGCCGGGCTGCGCCAGGCAGGTAGACAGAGACACCACAACGGTCGCTGCCCACAGCACAGCCGTGGCCACCCATCCCGTCATGAAATTTGCCCGCCGCATTCTCCCCGCCTTAGGTTCGCCGCACTTCTCATGCAGCCACTTCAGCCCGGCTCTTATGGATTCGCCTGCACATCGTGCTGCACTTCCAGGTCATCCAGCAAATCGAAATCGGAATACAGATCATGATTCTTTTCCAAAGCCTGCAGATCGCTGACCGCCGTACCCGGCCCCTGAGGTTCAACTACCGCTAGCGTGTCGTCGCCCGAGTTGTAGATACCGCCGTTCTTGCTGAGGAACAAGCCCAAGCCAATCGCCATCAGCACCGTGAGCGCCGCTGCCAGCACCGGACGCCGGAACCAGGCCAACCAGCCCGCCTGCGGCTTGGCCATCTCTTCCCGCAGACGTGCTTGTAGACGCACGTCGAAATACGGTGACGGCTCCGGAGCCTTCCATTCGTCCAGCAAGGCCATCGTCTGCCGGAATTCTTCCAGCTTTCCCGCGCACGCGCCGCACCCAGCCAGATGTCCGCCGATCTCCGGCGTCATTCCCATCAACCCGGACGCCAGGTCCGGCATCCTATCGTGAATCTCTCCGCACTTCATAACCGTGCTCCCCTCAATTCTCTCTTCGCCTGTCACTTCGCCAAATTCCAATTGTCATCCTGAGCGAGCGCTCTTTGCTCGCGAAGGATCTCACACAAATTCTTTTAACTGGTCCCGCAAAGTTTCGTAGGCCCGGAACAACAACGATTTCGTCGCCGACTCACTCAACTTCAATACCTCGGAAATCTGCTTGTAATCCATCTGCTGGTACTTGTGCATGATCACTGCCAGCCGCTGGCGTTCCGGCAATCCCTCTACTCTGCTCCGGATCGCCGCCATCCGTTCCCGCCGCACCAGGGCTTCTTCGACCGTGATCGTGCCATCGGCCACGTCCATGGTCGTGCCCGTTTCCTCATCCGGCTCGTCCAGGCTGACCGTCACTTCCGGCCGCTCCTTGCGGGTGTCGCGCGCGTGATTGACCGCCAGGTTGGTCGCAATGCGATACAGCCAGGTGGTGAACTTGGCGCTGGCTTCGTAGCTCTGGCGCGAGCGGTACACGCGCAGAAAAACTTCCTGCGCCAGATCCTCCGCCGCGGCCGTGTTGCGCGCCATCCGGTACATGAAGCTCACCAGCGGCCGGCGATACTTCTGCACCAGAAAGTCGAAAGCGGATTGGTCCCCCGCCTTCACCCGCAGCATGACTTCAGCGTCGGTATAGCTTTCGGCGCCGGCCATCACTGGTTGCAAGGCGCCTGCCGGGCGCGCCCCCAGCGAGGCCGTCAGAACGCTCCGGTTCATGGCGGCAGTGCTCACACTTGATTGAACCCGAGGTTGAGCGGAAAGTTGCCCTTCTTCCGGTTCTGCCGGATCCTTAGAAGTTCCCCCAGATGAAGGGGATGCGGCGGGTCGAAGTGGCCGGGCGGGGTCGGGCATGAAGGGATGCTCTGGCCAGGGGTGATGGGCGGACCAAGCTACCTCTCCCCTGCCGAGCATAGGCTACCACGGCGGGTTGCGGCGGCCAAATGCCGGGCCCTCGGGACCAACTCCATGTGCGGCGACGGGTCAAGCTTACCGCCCGCCCCGTCCTCTGTGTGGCCTTATTAGTCCCTGAACAGGCGGGCCTGACCCATCCCTGTGACTATCGTTCAGGCTCGTCCGCAGAATCATGAACTGTCGGGCGACGTTGCCCCCTTCGCCTGCGGCGACGAAGTGCAGGAACCACTCTGCCGCACGATGATGACGCGTCCGTCGAAGTATGAACCACATGCCGCCGGTCGCTGCTGCACCCAGCAGGGTACCGCCGGCCTGCCCCGGTACTCCCGCATGAACAAACGGCTTAACCAGCGGATTGAGTTCGTCATAGCGCCTCTGGTAAAGAACTCTCGTGGTGACGCTGTCCGCGACCATTTCGGCCCCGATGCCGGCAAACGTCGTCCACGTCGCCTTCGATATCCGCGCATCCGGCAATCCCTGAGCGCCCGCGACCCTCGCGCCGCCCAGCAGTAGCATGACTAAGACCCGGCTGCCCATCTGCCCATCGCTCCTTAACGGAGCCATCGGTCAGGTTCTGCCTACCCGTTAGCGGCCGAGCCGGCAAACCAAATCTTTCGTTTCCCCAAATTCCCATAGCCTGTCCTGCACGATGGAGGGCGGCGACGAGCAAGAATCCTAGTCCGGAACTTGTGTATAATGATCAACTTACCGCATCAAAGTGGGCGCTTAACTCAGCGGTAGAGTGCCATCTTCACACGGTGGAAGTCATAGGTTCGAATCCTATAGCGCCCACCATCGATCTCCTTGAGCTGTGTGAACCAGTTTCCGTGCTGCCCCTCAGCGGCGCGCTCGGCGCTTCTAAGGCCGCAGCCTCAACATCCACCGAACGCCAACCTGAAGGAGGAACACCTATGAACACGTTTACCACCAAAGACGGCACGCAGATTTACTACAAAGACTGGGGCAAGGGACAGCCCATAGTGTTCAGTCACGGCTGGCCGCTCACCGCGGACGACTGGGACGGACAGATGATGTTCTTCGGCCAGCGCGGCTATCGAGTCATAGCGGCTGACCGGCGAGGTCATGGCCGTTCCACCCAGACCTGGGATGGGAATGACATGGACACGTACGCAGACGATCTCGCCGCCCTCACGGAAAAGCTTGATCTGAAGGACGCGATCCACGTGGGCCACTCCACCGGCGGCGGAGAAGTCGCGAGATACATCGGACGGCACGGCTCAAAGCGGGTCGCCATGGCCGTTCTCATCAGCGCGGTTCCGCCGCTGATGGTAAAGACCGACAAGAATCCTGCGGGCGCGCCGATCGAGGTGTTCGACGACCTGCGAGCCCAATATACGAAAAATCGGCCACAGTTTTACCGGGACATCACTCTTCCGTTCTACGGCTATAACCGGCCGGGCGCCAAGATATCGGAAGGCATCCGGGACAAGTGGTGGCTCCAGGGGATGATGGGCGGAGTGAAGGCGGGTTACGACTGCATTAAGGCTTTCTCCGAGACGGACTTCACTGAGGATCTCAAGAAGTTCGACGTGCCCACTCTTATCCTTCACGGCGACGATGATCAGATCGTGCCCATCGGTGCGGCGGCGTTGCAATCCTCGAAGCTGGTGAAGGGTGCGACGCTCAAGGTGTATCCGGGGTTTCCGCACGGAATGCCTACAACCAACGCGGACCAGATCAATGCCGATCTGCTCGGATTCATCCAGCAACGCAAACAAGCGGCAGCCTAACCGGATAGTGGCCCGGCCTCTCGCTTTGCCGCGAAGGCCGGGCTGCTTGTTTTGTTAGCTTCTCTCGCTACTTTCCCGTGTAGCTGACTCTCCAGATCGAGTCCGATCCGTCGTCGCTCACCAACAGCGAACCATCCCCGGCGACCGTTACGCCCACCGGACGTCCCCAGACGTTGCCGTCGGGCAGCACGAAGCCTGTGAGGAAGTCTTCATACTCGCCGCTGGCATGGCCGGTCTGGTGCAGAGGCACGCGGATCACTTCGTAGCCCACGCGTACCGCTTTGTTCCACGAGCCGTGCTCGGACGCGAAAATGTCTCCCTTGTACTCGGCAGGGAATTGCTGGCCTTCATAAAACGCAAATTCCAAGGACGCGTTGTGCGCCTGGAGCAGCACATCCGGCACGATCACTTTATCTTTCAATTCCGGATGCTTGCCTTTATGCCGCGGATCCTGACGCCCGCCCATGTACCACCAAGGCCAGCCGTAGAAACCGCCTTCCTGCACATGGGTGATGTAGTCGGGGACGAGGTTGTCCCCGAGCCCGTCGCGTTCATTCACTGAACACCACAGCTCGCCCGTCTGCGGACTCACTGCAATTCCGCCCCCAGGGTTGCGAATGCCGTAGGCGTATACGCTTAGCACACAATTAGAGGGATCGCACGACAGGATGTCCGCACGGTTCTTCTCGCCGGGATGCGTGTCGGGATCATCCACGTTCGATCCCGAACCCACGGCGACAAACATCTTCTTGCCATCGGGGGAGAATGCCAGCGCCCGCGTCCCGTGCCCGAACCAGCTCCATGACAGATCGGCAACATGTTGCGGCGCGCCGCTCGCCTTCAGGTCGCCGTTGTGATACGGGATGCGAACCACTTCGCCCTCGCTGCCCACGTACAACCACTGGGGATCGGGCCCCGGCGGATAAAAAGCCAAGCCATAAGGATTCTTGAAGCCCTTGGTAAAGATGGCGGTCTGTTCAGCCTTGCCATCGCGAGTCATTCCTCGAAAAACATGGATGCGTCCGGGGTCGGTTTCCGCAAGAAAAATATCGCCATTCGGAGCCGTGCGCAACGTTCTCGGATTGTCGAGCTCCGTGGCATACAACTGCACCTTGAATCCGGCGGGCGCCGCCGGCCACGCGCTGGACGGCCGCGCCACCATGCTCGGGCCGTTGAACGACGATTTGGTCGCATACGGCTGCGGAAGATCGTTTACCGTAATCTTGTGCGCGGTCCCCGGCTTCTCGTAACGGAAGTCGATGAAGGGCGGCGTCGGCGGTGCCGCCTTCAACTTGAACGTGCTCAGGTCGGGCGGAGCTGGCGGAGTTGCGGTTTCCGGCGCCTTTTTCAGCGCAGGCAGGATTGAAGTCACATAGGTGACGATCTGCCACCGTTGCTTCCCCGGCAAGATCGCCCACGAGGGCATCCCGTTCGCCTTGCTGCCCCGGGTGATGAACCAGAACACTTCGCCCGGCGCAACCGAATCGAGTCTGCCATCCACCAGTGACGGGATTTCGCCTGTGCCTCTGCCCAGCTTGCCGTGGCAGGACGAACAGTTCTTCGCATACAGCGGTTTGCCGGCCTGTGCCGCCGCATCGTCGCCTTCATAGGGATTTTTCATCTTCTGCGCCGAGTCCGGTGCGTTGTGAAACTTCGTGTCTACATCGGCGGCGAGCAGCAGCGTCGCCGGCAGCAGAACTGCTGCCGCGACGCGTGAGTATGAATTGGCAAACGAGTGCATAAATCAGAAATAATTTAGCCCTCGAATATGGATGCGCGCGGATTGCGCCGGGATGGAGAGAAGATTTATTTCGCGGATTTATCTTTCGTGACCTGCTCGTACCACAGCCGGTGATAAGTACGCGCCCATGCGCCGGGAACGCGTCCGTGGATCATAGCTTGAAACGATTCAGGCTCCATGAAGACACTCATGTAAATATGAATGATGAACGCTCCGATCGTCGCCATCGCTGCGACCACGTGCACCGTCACCGCCAGATAGCGCAGCCAGCGCAGACTCCACGGGATGGATTCAACAAACCACAGCCCCAGCCCCGAAATCAGCAACAGGATCACACCGAAAAACATCAGCCAGAAGAATAATTTCTGACCGTAATTGAAACGGCCCACCGGCGGCAGTTTCTCATCGTCGTTCTTGATGTAGTGTTCAATGGCCTTCGACCAGCCCCGGTCCGCATCGGTCGCAGCCAGATCGCCGCGCCACATCTTGTACATCCAGCCCAGCGAGAGCGTGAAGGCCACGCCAAACCAGGGATGCCAGAAGCGAGCTGTCGGTCCGCCGCCCACGATCGCTGCCAGCCAAAACATGTATGGAGACCAGAAAGCCAAGCCGGTGATCAGACAATAGGTATAGAACAAGGCGCCCAGCCAGTGGTGAACGCGTTCGCCAAGGGTGTAGCGAAGAATCTTGCCGCCGGACTCGCCGGTCGTTCGCGCGGACGAAATAACGTGCGATGTGCTCACGGTTTTCCTCCGTTCCCATTCTTCGCGTCTTTGTCATTGTCATGCACTTCCTTCGGACCGTAGCGCAGGTAGTGCAGCGTGACGCCGAGAATGCCGCCCAGCATGGCAAGATTTCCGATCCACTTCGCCGGCCCCTTCCAAAACTTCACCACCCACGGAATGCTTGGATCTTTCGGCAACCCGCCATACGCCTCGGGATTCGTGACATCGTGCAGCACATAGATGACGCCGGTTCCACCCACGCCGGCCGGATCGTACACGCCCGCTTTCTCGATCCCGTAGTTCTCGCGAAGCTGCTTGGCGCGAGTCTCGGCCAGATCCAGCATGTCTTCTTTGGTGCCGAAGTGCAGACAGCCAGTGGGGCAGGACTTGATGCACGCCGGCTCCAGTCCCTCGCTCACCCGGTCAACGCAGAGCGTGCACTTGAACATCTTCTTGGTCTTGGGATTGAACTTGGGAATGTCGAACGGGCAACCACTCACGCAATATCCGCAGCCAATGCAATTCTGCTGCTGGAAATCCACGATGCCGTTGGTGTATTGCACGATCGCCCCATCCGCGGGACAGGCCGCCAGGCAGCCCGGATCGGCGCAGTGCATGCACTGGTCTTTGCGCATCAGCAGCGTGATGCTGCCGTCTTCGCGCTCGTGCTCGTTGAACTTGATCAGGTTCCAGTAATTCCAAGTGGTCTCCGGCATGGTCTGGTAGCTGTTGTCGAACACGGTGTCGGTGAACGTGTATCCATTCCACTCGAGGCAGGCGACCTCACAGGCTTTGCAGCCGATGCACGTCGTGGTGTCGACCAGCTTGCAGACCTGATAATCGCGCTCCACGTCATCGCCGGGAGCGGCTCCAGCATGACCGGAAATTCTGCGGACTGCTAACGTTGCCTGGCTCATAAGAATTGAATCATTGAGCGATTGAGTGATGGAGTCATTGAGAAACCTGAAAATCGCCGCTGCACAGCTGTTTTCAAATCGCTCAATGGCTCAATCACTCAATCCCTTCATGCTTTTTCCACCTTGACCAGAAACCCCTTGGACTCCGGCGTATGCGCGTTCGGATCGGTCACCGCGGGCGTGAGAAGATTCGCCGGTGTCCGGGCGTCTTTGCCCTCGTCCTCCTGGATTCCGCGGAACCCCTGGTGAATCGGCAGCCCGATCGCATACACCTTCTTGCCGTCGATCATAAGTGGCTTCAGCCGGCGGGTCACGAAGGCTTTGGCGATGTAGGTCCCACGGGCGCTGATCACTTTGACCTTGTCCGTCCCTTTGATTCCTTTCTCCTCAGCCAATTCCACCGGGATCTCGACAAACGGTTCGGGAATGAGCTGGACGTTCATCGGGTTGTTTTTTGTCCAATAGTGATAGTGCTCAGTCAGCCGATACGTCGTGCACACGATGTTGTACTCCGCCGGATCGCCGAATTTGTCGTAGGGAGTCTTAAATTTCTTTACCAGCGGATTGTTCGACTGGCTGGGGTGCAGCAGGTTTTTGGTAGGACTTTCGATCGGTTCATAGTGCTCCGGGAACGGGCCGTCCGCCAACACTCCGATCGGAACAAACAGTCGACCCACGCCCTCCGCATTCATGATGAAGGGTCCCATGTGATCCTTGGGGTTGGAATCTGGTTTGAAGTCAGGCACGTCATTTCCCTGCCAAAGCTGCGCCGACTCGTTCCACCACACCTGCTTGCGCTCCGGATCCCACGGTTTTCCATCGGGGTCGCACGAAGCACGGTTGTAAAGGACGCGCCGATTTGCAGGCCACGACCACGCCCAATTGGGATAGATGCCCAGCCCGGACGGATCTTCGGTGCCGCGCCGCGCGAGCTGGTTGCCTGCCTCAGTCCAGCACCCCGAATAGATCCAGTTCCCGCAGGCAGTCGTGCCGTCGTCTTTGAGCCACGCAAATCCCGGAAGCTGCTGGCCGGCCTTGATCACCTGCCCCGTTTTCTCGTCCTTCAACTCCGCCAGCGCTTTGCCATTTATCTCCATCGCAAGTTGCGATAGCGGCGGATGAGCTGCGTCTGCGTAGGCCCAGGTCAAGTTAAGAATCGGATCGGGAAATTTTCCACCCTCTTTCTTGTAGAGGCCGCGAACCCGCAGAAAGATATCCGCGATTATGTCCTGGTCGAGTCGGGCATCCCCCGGAGTCGGTACGGCAGCATATTTCCACGTCGCCCAGCGCGCCGAGTTCGTCATGCTTCCGTCTTTTTCGGCGAATCCGGCACAGGGAAGCCGGTATACCGTAGTCTTGACAGTCTTTTGCTCGTCTGCAGTGATTCCCGGAGCGCGCCAGAACTCGCTGGTTTCGTCCGGATAAATCTCACCCACAACCAGCCAATCGGCCTTTTTCAGGGCATTGATGTTCTTGTTCGTGTCCGGGCCGACCATCACGCCGTTCATGCCGAAGGCCATCAGGCCCTTGACCTTGCCGTTGTACATGTCGTCCCAGATATGGGTCCACGAACAATCGCGGTCGAACTTAGGCAGGTAATCGAAAGCGAACCCGTTTTCTTTCGTCGCTGCCGGACCGTACATGGCCTTGAGAAACGACACCATGAACTTTGGCGTGTTCGAGTAATAATTGAATGAATCCCACACAGATGGCTTCGAGGCGGTGGGCGTGGTGCGCTTCAGAAATGCGGCGAGATCTGTGTCAGCTGGAATCGGCGCTTTCATGTATCCGGGCAGGCTGTCGAACAGGCCCGCCATATCGGTGGCGCCCTGAATGTTCGAATGGCCGCGCAGCGCATTAACGCCTCCCCCCGCCCTTCCCACATTGCCCAGCAGAAGCTGAATCATGGCCGCCGTGCGGATGATCTGCGTGCCGAATGTGTGCTGGGTCCAACCGACGGCATAGATGATGGTCGCGACTTTTTTCATGTCGCCATCTTTGCGCACAGAAGTGAACATATCGATGGCTTTGAGATATTGGTCTTTTGGAATGCCTGTAATTCGCTCGACGAGTTCCGGCGTGTAGCGCGAATACTGCTGTTTCAGCAGTTGGAAGACGCAGCGCGGGTGCTGCAAGGTTAAGTCGTAGGCCGCATTCGGGGGCAGTCCCGGCGGCGCCGAAGACGCCGGCTGTGCGGAATTCGTCTTCCCGCTGACGTCACCGCCCTGTTCGTAATTCCAGGTTGATGTGTTGTACGCGCCGGTCACGGCATCGAAGCCTGAGTACAAGCCGTCCTCCGGAAGTTTGAAACCTTCCTTCACGACGAACGCGGCGTTCGTGTAGTTGATCAGGTAATCTTTGGCGATGCGGTTGTTTTCGATCGCGTACCGGATCAGCCCGCCGAGGAAAGCGATGTCAGTGCCCGCGCGGATCTGGCAAAAGAGATCCGCCGTGGACGAGGTTCGGGTGAATCGGGGATCGACGGAAATCAGTTTGGCGTTGCGGTTGCGCTTGGCCTCCATCGCCCATTTGAATCCGCAGGGATGGTTCTC
>DATMQT010000101.1:0-42951 GCA_035566655.1 Candidatus Dormiibacterota bacterium | reverse complement strand
GCAGTGCGTGCAGGTCGTGCCTACATGCTTCATCTCCCACGGACGCGTCTTGTAGCGGTACGCTCCGGACGTAAGCGCACCCACAGGACAGATGTCGATACACATCCCGCACTCTTCGCATTCCAGGTGATCTTCTTTATTCGGCGCAATAATCGAACTCACGCCACGGTTCTGCACACCCAGAGCCCAAACGTCCATGCCCTCGCCGCAGACGCGCACGCAGCGGTAGCAAAGAATGCAGCGCGGCCGGTCGAAAAATACCACCGGCGACCACTGCTGCTCGTCCTTATGATTCTTCGCCTCCATGAACTTCGATTCGGCAGCGCCATAGGAGAACGTCATGTCCTGCAACTCGCACTCGCCCCCCGCATCGCACACCGGACAATCCAGCGGATGGTTCCCTAGCAGCAATTCCAGCATCGACTTGCGCGCCTGCTTGATCTCTTCGCTGTCCGAAGTAACGATCATGCCTTCGCTGATCACGGTCGTGCACGCGGTCTGCAGCTTCGGCATTTTCTCGATCTTCACCAGGCACATGCGGCAAGCGCCCTGCAACGACAGGTTGGGGTAATAGCAGAACGAGGGCACTTCAATGCCCACGGTCTTGCACGCCTCAATCAGCAGCGTCCCAGCGGGAGCCGTGACTTTCTTGCCGTCAACTGTAAGTGTTACGTCAGCCATGGGAAATTAGTGCGCGAATACTGGTATCTGTTCGTCGACGCCCGCCTTTTCATACGGGCAAGGTTTGCCATCCAAATGATCTTCAAACTCTTTTCTGAACTTCTTCACGAACGCAATAGTCGGCATCGCTGCCGCGTCGCCCAGCGGACAAAACGTCCGCCCCAGCATGTTCTCGGACAAATACTGCATGTTGTCGATGTCCTTCTTCACGCCGCCGCCAGAATGAAAGCGCACCAAAGTCTTCTTCAACCAGTCGGTTCCCTCGCGGCAGGGGATGCACCACCCGCAACTCTCGTGCTGATAAAACTTCATCGTCCGCAAAGCGAATTTCACGATGCACTGCTGGTCGTCGATCACCACTACGCCGCCCGATCCCAGCATCGATCCAGCTTTCCCAACCGAATCGAAATCCATGCTGATATCGATCTCGTCCGCAGTGAGGCAAGGAGTAGAAGATCCGCCCGGGACAACTGCCTTCAACCTGCGCCCGTTCGGAATGCCGCCACCAACGCCGTAAATCATCTTCTTCAGGTTGTAACCCATGGGCAGTTCGTACACCCCGGGGTTTGCCACATTGCCGCTAAGGCAGAACAGCCGCGTGCCCCCATTCTTCGGCGTGCCAATCTTGGCGTACCATTCTGCGCCGCCCAGCATGATGTGCGGCACGCTGGCCAAAGTCTCCGCATTATTAATGACCGTAGGTCCGCCCCACAGTCCGACGACAGCAGGGAAGGGAGGCCGAATTCGCGGAATGCCACGCTTGCCCTCGAGCGATTCCATCAGCGCCGATTCTTCACCCACTTCATAAGCCCCGGCGCCGCCGTGCCAGTAAATGTCAAAATCGCGCCCGCTGCCAAAAACATTCTTCCCGAGAAATCCTTTGGCATAGGCATCGCGAATCGCCTTCTGCATGATCACCGACAGATACCGGTACTCGCCGCGTATGTAGATGTACCCACTGCGCGCCCCCACCGCCAGCCCGCCGATCATCACTCCCTCGATCACGGCGTGCGGATCGTGTTCAAAAATCAGCCGGTCTTTGCAAGTGCCGGGCTCGCTCTCATCGCCGTTACACAGCACATACTTCGGCTTGGCCGATTGCTTGGGCACGAATGACCACTTCATCCCAGTCGAGAACCCAGCCCCACCGCGGCCGCGCAGCCCCGAGTTCTTCACCTCATTAAT
Source organism: Candidatus Dormiibacterota bacterium (assembly GCA_035566655.1). Taxonomy (GTDB): domain Bacteria; phylum Acidobacteriota; class Terriglobia; order Terriglobales; family Acidobacteriaceae; genus Sulfotelmatobacter. The sequence goes on along the minus strand of DATMQT010000101.1, from coordinate 41,085 downwards.
AATGGCGTCAGCGTCCATCCCCAGTGCCTTCTGCACGGCCTTGTAGCCGTCCAGTTCGAGATAGCGCTCGATGTTCGTCGCACGCTGGCCGAAGCGCCGGGTGACGACCTTTACCTCGTCGGGATGCGAAACCAAGTCAGCCATGGGAATTACTGCGTCGCTTTCTTCCGGTACTCATGCAGCACCTTATCCATCTTCTCCACCGTCAGATTCTCATGAAAATCGTAGTTCACCTGCGCCGCCGGTGCCCAGCTGCAGGCTCCGATACACTCCACTTCTTCCAGAGTAAACAGCCCGTCTGCCGTAGTTCCTTTGTGCCCGACGCCAAGCTTCATTGCGCAGTGCTGCAAAATCTCCTCGCCGCCGCGAACCAGACAACTGATGTTGGTGCAAATTTGCACGTTGAACTTGCCCCTTGGTTTGGTCGTCAGCATCGAGTAGTAGCTGATCACGTTGCGCACTTCGAGTTCCGTCAAATCAAGCCGCCCAGCAAGCTCCGCAATCACGTCGTCCGACAAATACCCAACCTCATCCTGCGCATAGAGCAGAGTAGGCACCAGCGCCGACCGCTTCGTCGGATAATGCGGGACCATCTCCGCAAACCGCGCCTCGAACTCGTCCGAGAATTTCACCGATCGATTTCCCCTAAGACAATGTCAATCGACCCAATCGCAGCTACCACATCCGCAATCAACCCGCCCTCGCACATCTTGGGCAGCGTCTGCAGGTTAGCCAGACACGCCGCCCGCATGTGAACCCGATAAGGTTTCGCCGTCCCGTCGCTAACGATGTAATACCCCATCTCGCCCCGCGGCGACTCCACAGCCTGATACACCTCGCCCGCCGGCACCGCAAAGCCTTCCGTAATAATCTTGAAGTGGTAGATGAGCGCTTCCATCTGCGTCTTCATCTTCTCGCGGTCCGGCAGCACAATCCCCGGAGCATCCGCCTTGACCGGCCCCTCCGGCATCCCATCCAGAGCCTGCTTCACGATCTCGTTCGATTCGCGCAACTCCCGCACCCGGCACATATACCGGGCAAACACATCGCCTTCCTGCGCCACCGGAACCTTGAATTTGAAATTCTCATACCCCGAGTAAGGCATATCTCGACGCAAGTCAATGTCCACGCCGCTCCCGCGCAAAGTCGGCCCCGACGCGCCCAGAGCAATCGCATCTTCCGCCGTCATCCGAGCCACGCCCTTGGTGCGCATCATCCATATCGGATTTCCCGTCAGCAGGTTTTCGTATTCATCCACCTTCTCCGGAAACCGCCCGGCAAACTCGCGCACCCGCTCGAAAAATCCCAAAGGCGGCTCCAGCGCAAGCCCTCCGATGCGAAAGTATGAGGTCATCATGCGCTGCCCGCTGATCATCTCGAACATCTTCAGGATTTCTTCACGCTCGCGGAAGCAGTACAGAAACACCGTCAGCGCGCCAATGTCCATCGCATGCGTGCCCAGCCACACCAGATGCGAATTGATGCGCGTCAACTCATTCATCAGCACGCGCATCCACTGCGCCTTCGGCGGAATCTCCAACCCCAACAACTTCTCCACGGCCAGCACGTAACACAAATTGTTGGTCATGGGGCAGAGATAATCGATGCGGTCGGTCAGCGGCACCACCTGCTGATAAAACTTGGCCTCGCAGGTTTTCTCGATCCCCGTGTGAAGAAAGCCAATGTCCGGCATGATCCGAACCACAGTCTCGCCGTCAATCTCCAGCAGAACGCGCAGCACGCCGTGGGTCGAAGGATGCTGCGGCCCCATGTTCAGGATCATCGTCCGATCCTGACCGGGTTCCAGCACGGGAGTAGGCGCGAGGTGAGCCATAGTGGCTAGCGGTAGCCCTCCACCGGATAATCCTTTCGCAGCGGATGACCTTCCCAGTCCTCAGGCATCAGCAACCGCCGCATATAAGGATGCCCATTAAAGCGAATGCCGAACAGATCAAACACTTCGCGCTCAAAGTAATTAGCGCCGGGCCACAACGAAGTCAGCGACTCCACTGTCGGGCTGGCGCTGTTCAGCCTGACTTTCAGACGCACTCGCTCTTTCTTAAGAATGGAAAGCAGGTGGTACACCACTTCAAACCGCGGCTCTGCCGGATACCAATCCACGCACGTCACGTCGGAAAGAAAGTTGAACGCGCACTCCGTATCGTCGCGCAGAATCGCGCAAGCTTCGCGCAGGCAGGCCCGGTCCACGTAGATCGTCATCTCGTCGCGGTCGAACTTCACCCCCGTAACCGCCGCCGGATTCCACGCCAACAAACGCGCCACCGCCGGATGACCCTTCAGTTGCTCAACTTCGGTGATTGCCGCAACCAAAGCCACTACCGCTCCCCCTGCCGGACATCGCTTCGGACAACGGATCGCACACCAGCTCGCACTCCGGACGGCCCCCAGTCCAGAACGCCCTTCTTCCAGACATAAAAAAAGCCCACCAGAACGATCCCGATGTAGACAAACATCTCCCACAGCCCGAAGTGTTTGAGATCGTGCAGAATCACCGCCCAGGGATAGAGAAACACTGCCTCTACGTCGAACAGAATGAACAGCATAGCCACCAGGTAGAACTTCACCGAAAAGCGCCCGCGGGCATCGCCAATCGGCGCCATTCCCGATTCATACGGAGACATCTTGGCCCGGGTCGGTTTACGTTCCCCAATCCACCAGGAAAGCGTGATAATGGCAGTCGCAATCCCGCCCGCCAGCAGAATATGGATGAGAAACGGCAGGTAGCGAGCGAAGTAATTGTCGGGCATAGGAGAGGCTATATATAATTCGCGACAGCGTTGCTTAAACGTTCTAGATTAGGTGCTGGTAAGCAGGAGTGTCAAGGGAAGGAATAACGATTTTGCAATTTTGTAATTTGGTAATTTTGTAATTTGAGAATCAAATGCCGATACTGCTGGAAAACATTGTAAGCTCAAGGTGTTTCTTGGATTTTCAATTGCCAAATCGCCCGATCGCCCAATCACAAATTTCTTTATGATTTTTGGTTTTAATACCGACGTTAAACACGGCGACACCATCTACCACGTGCAAAGCGAGGCGCGCGAGGGCGAAAAACTCCTTCAGACCCAGGTCTTCGTGCGCGGCAGGTGCGTAGGCAAACGCGCGATCTCCTATGCCACTTCGGCCGCGCAGGTCGGCTTCGGCGATCCTCAAAAAGAGCAGCAACTCCGCGACCAGCATCGCCTCGTGCTCGAATCGATCAAAGAAGGGAAGCTGGAGAGTGTTCTCGACAAGTCAGAAAGCGAGACCCTGGCCGCGATCAAGCAACTCGACGTGCAATGGGAGAACGCAGCTTCGGTCCACGCCAATCGCAATCTGACCATGCACCTGCGCGTCACCGAAGCGGGAGCCGCCGTGCCCAGTGCCCGTCTAACCTTCCGCTTCGCCCGCCCTGACGCCGCCCCCTTCTACACGCAGGTGGTCACCGACGCTGCCGGCAACGCCGCCATCTCCGTAGAAGTCGAGGAATCCGCTCTGCCCGACTCCTCCGTCATGGTGCAAGCCAATCACGAAGGCCGCACCGTGACCCGCAAATTCGCCCTTCGCAAAGCCGAGTAGGATGCGCGGCGGAAGATTACGCAGATGAAGGTTCATATCAACGGAGAAGAGCGCAACTTTCCGGATCAAGCAACGCCCGCTCAATTCACGCTCGCAGCCCTCATCGAATCCCTGGCCATGAAGCCCGACCGCGTCGCCGTCGAACTCAACCGCGAGATCGCCCCCCGCGATCGCTGGCCCGACACGATGCTGAAAGATGGCGACCGCCTGGAAATCGTCCACTTCGTCGGCGGCGGCTAATCCCGTGGCACGGCCTACTTCTGCGCGGCGGCCTCCCGTTTCGCCCGCGTTTCCTTCATCCGCTTCATCATTTCCGGATGGCGGGCCCATTCGATCTGCTTCTCGTCCGGCGCCCCGTACAACTCGGGATGGATGTAGAAGCCGCGCAGCTGGGCGTCTTTTCCTTCCTCGACCACCAGCGGGTTCGCTTTGGCGTAGGCATCCTGCCGCACCCCTGTCACTTGCCATGACACTTCGACGTTCGGCGCGCTCGTCCTGATCTCGAAGCGGTTGTTTTCGATCTTGCGCGCGACCATCGCCTGGGCAAATTGCCCGATCACGGTCAACTGGTAACGGAAGTCAGTGTTGAGGGCCTCAAACCACTCCGGCAGTTGCACAGTGGCACGACCCTCGCCATCAGTGGTGACACTGCCGTCGTAGATATTCTTCATTTCGGATGACTCGACGGAAGCGTGCACCAGGTATTTGTTGGCTGGATCGATGGGGTGGTCGATCTTGAAGTCCTTCGTGCCAGCAGTGATTTTGCCGCTGACAAATAGATCGCCCTCGAAATTCCCGGCCTGGCGGCCGCTTCCCAACTGAAATGCCTGTAATGCATCGCTGTCTCCATCGGCTTGCACGTAGAGCGTTGCATAGGTTGGTGATTTGTTCTCAAAGTACCCTGCGTTGTTATCGTCCGCGGTTCCAATTACTCCCGCCCACGAGACAAAAAAGCCGAGGGCTGACAGGTTAGTGTCGCCCCACACCCCGGAGTTGCACTCGGACCCACAAAGCGTCTTCCCGGTTACGCTTATCCCGCCATTGTCCCCGCCAACGCCGACACCACCCAAATTGCTCGCGTTGGTCCCGTGTACCCCATAGCCGCTTGAGCTGTTTGCCGCGCCGAACACACCGGCCTCGCTCCCCGTGAAGCCCGCAACAATGCCTTTAATCGCATCGGCACCGGTGCTGTTGGTCGTACCCACGATGGCCGGACCCTTGCCCGAGGTGACCGTGTTCGTCACCTGCAATGCACCAGCCGTATTCGCCCCCGACATGGTCACCGTTCCCTGGAACAACCCGGCAAGTCCAGTGCTGGAACTCGCCACGCCCTGGATGCCGACGGGGCCCTCCCCGTATACGCCAGTACCGCCAATGGAGCTGGTGATGCCGTGGATTGCGTCTCCGGCGGCCTGGGTGCCAGCCTGGTTCACGAGCAGAGTTTGGACGGTAGTAGCCCCTGTGATGCTTTCTGTGCCGTGGACGGTCTGCGTGCCGAAGAAAGTATTGTTGGTGAAAAGCTGGGGAACCAGGGCTGTATCCAGATTCAGCGTGACATCACCGCTGATGCCCCCGCCGGTCAGGTCGGTGCCTGCCACGATGCCCGTGATCTTACCCCCGCCGCTAATCGTGGCGCAGACCCAGCTTGTCCCGTTCCACTGCAGCACCTGATTGTTGGCGCACGTGTTCAGCAGACTCAGAGAAGGCGTCCCGCTCGTGGCCCCGCCGGTCAAACCGGAACCGGTTGCGGTGGTGATCCCCGTGATCGTGCCCGTGCCGGGGAATGTCTGTCCCGTGGCGAATGTGATCTGCCCGTTACTGCCGATTTGCAGCCCGGTCTCGGACTGTTTGGCGGCGCCTTGCGCGAACAACAGATTCAAGGTGCCCGAGGGGGTGCTGGTGTCGTTGCCGGCCGGTTCAGCCTGCCACTGGAAAGTCTCGTTGACAGCCGAACTCGTCGTGCTGCTGAACGCTGACGCCGCCAGATCCAGGGGTTGCGAGTTGGCGCCTTTAGTTGCCGTCGCCGCGCCGGTAGCGGGCAAACTCAACGTACCGCGCACCGTGCTGCCGCCCCTGATGTCGAGCGTGCTCACAGGAGTGATCGTATTGATGCCGATCTTGGCCGTGTTCCCCGTGCCCGACTGGAAGATCACGGAACTGATGATGTCGGACGGAGAATCCCACAGCGGTACGAAGTTCACCGTGCCCGTTCCCGTGATAGCTCCGGCGGGCGGTGGAGCGCTCTGCGTGCCCGCCGCGTCCGCAGCGAAAGCCGGGGAAGCTCCGTTCGGCGCAGGCGCCAGCACGAAGGCCGACGGAGGCAGTCCGCCAATGGTCGTTGCGTCCCCGGCTTTCAAGGCGTAGGGCACGCTCAAAAGCAACACGCGCGTTTGCTCTGCCTGCCCAGCGATCTGCACTCCCAGCCAGCGGGCTTCGCCCGTGGTGAATAGCGCCGTCGGCACTCCGCTCGGCTTGGTTATGCCCAGTTGCACCGAGTAGTGACCGGTGGGGTCAAGCGGGACGTTATTCTGCGTCTCGCTCCAAAGCGATTCCCCGCCTCGCTGGCTGTTGTAGAGCGAGAACGTGATATTCACCACGCCGCTCAACGTATTGCCACCTTCGTCGGTGCCGATACTGGAGAACTGAATCAGTGGCGGAGGTGCTACGCCATTCGCAGCCGTCCCCACGCCCTGCTGCCCCTGCCCGAACAAGCTGCACAGCAGCACTATCAACATTGAAAGCGTTACCAAGCGAACCTGTCTCATACAGCACCTCCTCGATTTATCTTTTGTTTCTGTTTCTTTTGAGAGCCTTCGATCCATCGGATTCTCTTGCCATGCCCAGCTCACATGTCTTTTAGCAGCGACTCCAGACAGATCAGTAGAGATCCGTTCGGGGCCTCGGCTAGGTGCCACCGACCGGCCCGGGCAGGGTCGTGTAACGTCTTTGCCGATACGCCGGTGAGCGCCTCAGCTTCTCCCAAACCCACCATGTCAACTTCGCTGCCACATCCCGAGCACCAGATTCGTAGAGCCCGGCGCCGCCGGACGATCAGCACTCGATCGGTTTCGACGGTGATTTCGGTCCTTCTATGAGCCGTCATTCCACCCCCCAAAAGGCTTTTCGCCACGTCGAAATCGTGATAAATTGCTTGCCACGTCCGGTCTGGCTTCTGGCCGCCATCGCTGAACGGGATGCATCCTGCCAAAGACGGACCTCAAGAGTCTTTAGAAGAATCTCAAAAATCTATCAATCGCCTTATGAGCAACCACGGAAAGGAGTTATACGAGTTCGGTCCTTTCCGGCTTGACGCCCACAGATGCGTGCTACTGCGCGACAACCAGCCCGTCCCGCTGCAACTGAAGACCTTTGAGACCCTTCTCGTGCTGGTCCGCAACAGCGAGACCGTGGTGATGAAGGACGACCTGATGAAGTCTGTCTGGCCCGACACCTTTGTCGAAGAGTCCAACCTGGCGCAGCACATCTTTGTGCTGCGCAAGACTCTGGGCGCAACCGTTGCGGACCATCACTACATCGTCACCATTCCCGGCCGAGGCTACCGCTTCAGCGAGAAGGTACGCCTCATCTCCGAAGAAGAGGAAAGCCTGGTGGTGGAAAGTCACACGCGTACGCGGGTGGTCATCGACGAAGAGAGTTCCACCGACCTCGACAAGGCGGTCCCTGTAGCAACCACAGCCCATGCAACCCGGCGGAAAGTAGTTGTCGTCGCCGCGATCTTGGTTCTGGCGGCCGCAGCCGTAGGCGTGGCCTTTCGTCCAATGGTTGCGCCTCCAAAGGTGATTGGGATCCGCCAGCTCACACACATTGGTTCTTTGGTTCACAACACCATCCTGGTAACCGATGGCGCGCGCATCTTTTTCCGGGTGTGGGAAGGGAACGATCGTGCCGTCCGTTCTGTGTCCCCGGACGGCGGAGAAGTCTTTCCGGTGAAGAAGGCTTTTCCGGGGATAGATCTCGACGACATCTCTCCGAGGGGATCGGAATTCCTGGTGGTGAACCTGGAAGACCGCCGCGCCGTTTCAAATTCTGTGGATTCTTACCCCAGCGTGTGGCGGGTTCCGGTACCTGCGGGTTCGCCGCGGCCCGTGGGAGACCTGCATGCGAACGATACCAGGTGGTCCCCGGACGGTCGCACCATTGCTTGCGTGGTTGGTTCGGAGCTTTATCTTGTAGACCCTGACGGAAGTAATTTGAGGAAATTGGCGAGTCTGCCGGGCGAGCCTTTCTATCTTTTCTGGTCACCCGATGGCAAACGCCTCCGCTTTTCTGTTGCCGATGCGAGCGGTAGCGGCATTGCGCTCTGGCAGGCCGATCTCCCCAGCAACACCGTCCAACCCTTATTTCCAGACTGGCCCAGTTCTGGGCAAGCCTGGCCCGGAGGCTGGACACCGGACGGGCAGTATTTCTTCTATACCGCGTTGGGAGATGGAACGAGAAACGTCTGGGCCATCCGCGAGAAAGATGAGATGCTGCGCCGGGTCAACCCCCAGCCGGTGCAGATTACCGCTGGCCCCTTGACTTTCCACGTACCCACCCCGAGCAAGGACGGAAAAAGTATTTTCGCCGTCGGGGAACAGGAGCGCGGAGAATTAGTTCGTTACGACGTGGCTAAGCAGCAGTTCGTTCCCTACGCCCAGGGCATTTCGGCGGACCACGTAACATTCTCCCGCGACGGGAATTGGATGGCTTATGTGGAGTTCCCCGAAGGCGTCCTCGTGCGCAGCCGCGTGGACGGATCGGAGCGGCAACAATTGACGTTTCCGCCGATGCGGGTGTTCAGCCCCCAGTGGTCTCCCGACGGCACGCACATTGCCTTTCATGCTTCGGCGCACCTGGGAGCGCATTTTAAGATCTACTTGGTCTCCACTAATGGCGGCGTGCCGGTTTTGGTGACTCCCGAAAGTGGTGACCGGCAAATCAATCCCTCGTGGGCAGCGGATGGAAGTTCAATACTGTTTTCGAGTTCGGATGAGACCGACTCAAACCGCGTCTTGCGAAGTGTGGACTTGAAGACCCAACGGGTATCGCTTCTTCCCGGTTCCGAGCGCCTGTACCGGGCTCAGCTTTCTCCAGACGGCCGGTATGCCGTGGCTTTGGAGGATGATCCCCCGAGACTCAGGATCTACGACATGGCCGCACATGACACGCGAACTTTGGCCGAAGTTGGAGATTATCCGCGTTGGTCGGCCGATGGGCAGTATGTGTATTTCAGTACCCCCTACTTCCGTCGCCATGGGAAAACTGCCGGCGTTTACCGCTGGAAGATTTCAACCAACACAACGGAGACCGTGATCACATACCCAGACTTCTTGTTGGCCGGTGTTTGGGGCGTGGACTATGGCCTCACGCCAGATGGCGAAATCTTGGTGCTCCGCGATCTGAGCACCCGTGATCTCTATGCCCTGGACATGGAGTTGCCGTAGCTCGTGAAGAAGAGTGAGGGCTGGTCGTCCCCCTGATCTCCACTCCCCCGGCTCGCCCCCGCACTCTTCTAGTTACCCCTCCCCGCGCGATTGTTGATTGACACCCGCCAACTCCCGCCTAAAATGTTTCAAACATTCGACTAGCAGATTGTTTGAAACATAAACGGGGACTAATGCCAGATCGCTTTTCATCGCAAGAGGTGATTGCTCTAACCGGAGTGACCGCCCGCCAGCTCCAGTGGTGGGACGAGCGGGGCTTGATCAAGCCCGAGCGCGAAGGCCACCGCCGCCTCTACTCGATGCAAAACGTCATGGCCATGGCAGTCATCTGTGAACTCCGCCGCAAAGGCTTCTCGCTGCAGGGCGTCCGCAAGGTCATGCGATTCCTCCAGCGCGAGTTCGGCAAAGGCCTCGCCGAAATCGTCGGCCGCAACTCCGACGTCCACCTGCTCACCGATGGCAAGCATCTCTACTTGGAAACCTCGGCCAAGCAGATCGTAGACATCCTGAAGAATTCAAGTCAGCCCATCCTCGGCATCTGCCTCAGTGATGCGGTGCGGCAGGTGCGGGCTGAGGTCGTGGCGAGGAAGGCCAGTACTTCCGTAATAGCGTCGGTTGAGCGCCGACGTGCTAGAAAAGCTTCTTAGACACTCAGTCCACAGGAGGAATGCATGGTCGGCGAACTGGACATCTTGAATGAGTGGATTCCCGAACAGATGCAGCCCGGAACCGTCTTCGTTCTGGAAAACGCCGGCCAGGTCGGCGAGAAGGAAGACCCGTACTGGGCCGTGCTGGCTTGTCCCTCGTGTGGCATGCTCGGCCTGATCACGCGGCGGCAGATCAACGGCCTCGTCCCTGTGATCTGCGGGTCGGAGCACTGCTCGGCGCAGTTCTTCATTCGCGAGGCCGAAGTCGTCGTGCGCAAACCGTTCTAGAACGGGCCGCGCCCTGCGGCCCTAGCTCTTGCCCGCCTGCACTCCGCTCAACTCCACTGGCACTTGATCGACGATCTCGATGCCGAAGCCTTCGAGCGCGGCTACACGTTTGGGCCTGTTGGTCAGCAGGCGGATGCGGCGCAGGTTGAGGTCGGAGAGAATCTGTGCGCCGATGCCGATCTCGCGTTGCGTCTGGCGTTCAGTGTCCAACAGTGATGGCAGCTTGCGGCCGCGATGGAAGCTTAGCGCGCTGCGCTCGCCTGCCTTCTCGATTGAGAATCCCTTGGAAGTCTGATGCAGGTAGATCAGCGCCCCGCGGCCTTCTTGGGCGATGCGGCGCAACGCGCCTTCGAGCGTGGCGTGACACTCGCAGCCCGTGGCGCCGAAGACGTCTCCCATGAGGCAGTGCGCGTGCATGCGGACCAGCACTGGCTCGCCACCACTCTCAACATCGCCGCGGATGAGGGCCACGTGCGATTCTCCGCCATCGATCTCGCTCTCGTAGGCGATCAGGCGGAACTCGCCGAAGCGGGTGTCGACCAGGGCTTCGCCGACACGGTGCACGTAGCGCTCATGCGCCATGCGGTAGCGGATCAGCTCTGCGACCGTCAGCATCTTCATGCCGTGCTGCCGGCAGAACTCGATCAGGTCTGGGACGCGGGCCATGGTGCCATCGTCCTTCATGATCTCGCAGATGATGCCGGCGGGAATCAGTCCGGCAAGCCGCGCCAGGTCGACGGAGGCTTCGGTCTGTCCGGCCCGGACGAGCACTCCGCCTTTGCGGGCGCGAAGAGGGAAGACGTGGCCGGGGCGCGCCAGGTCTGAGGCTTGCGTCGCGGGATCGATGGCCACCTGAATGGTGCGCGCGCGATCGTAGGCGGAGATGCCTGTGGTCACGCCCACGCGCGCGTCAATCGCCTCGCAGAATGCAGTGCCGTATTGCGACGTGTTCTCGGCGCTCATGGGGCCGATGCGGAGGTGGTCGAGGCGCTCTTCGGTCATGGTGAGGCAGACCAGGCCGCGTCCGTACTTGGCCATGAAGTTGATGGCTTCGGGAGTGACCTTCTCGGCGGCGAGGGTGATGTCGCCTTCGTTCTCACGGTCTTCGTCGTCGACGACGACGATCATGCGGCCGGCGCGGATCTCCTCGATGGCGGTGGGGACGTCGGCAAAGGCTTGCGTGGGCATGAGGCGATTGTAGCAAAGGTGGTTGGCGAGTTGGTTAACCGCCTTGACGCCAACCTCTATAAGCACGTAAAATAGTGCTGCACTGGATTGTGTGCTCGCTATGAAGACCAATATTACTCTCAAGCTGGACGCCGATCTCTTGCGGGAGGCTCGCGTTCTTGCCGCCGAAGAAGATACTTCGATCAGCGCGATGCTGGCGGCACGGCTTGAGCAGATCGTGCGGGATCGCCAGACTTATCATCGGGCCCGCAAGCGTGCCCTGGCACGACTGCGTCAAGGGATGGATCTTCGCTGGTCTCCTCCTCGTTCGCGGGACGAGATTCATGAACGCTGACCCCGGTCGGAGGCGGAAATGTCTGACAAGTATTTCGTGGACACCAACATTCTGATCTACGCCCACGATCGCACCACGGGCGTCAAACACGAACGGGCTCGCCAGTTGATCGAGAAACTGTGGACCAGCGGGCAGGGAGTCTTGAGCACGCAGGTCTTGCAGGAGCTTTGCGTCAACCTGCGGCGCAAGGTGGCACGTCCCGTGGGCGTCGACGAAATCCGGCGCCTGGTCAATGACTACATGACCTGGGAGATCGTGGTGAACTCGGCTGAGGCCGTGATCCAGGCTCTCGAGATCGAAGTACGGTATAAGACCTCCTTCTGGGATGCCCTGATTCTGCAGGCCGCGGAACAGTCGGGAGCCGCGATTCTGTATTCCGAGGACCTGGCAGCCCGGCAGAGTTACGGCACGGTTCGGGTGGTCAATCCGCTGGTTGAGTAGGTAGTTCCCGGCCCGACTCTCTTCCTCTTTCCCTCTTTCAAGCCAATCAAAAAAAATGTGGATCGAACACTCTTAAATCTCTGGAATCAATGACTTACGGCGGTCGATACCACGGATGGTCTGGCTAAAATATTGATTCCAAGGGACTTGTCCGTAAAATATTGTGGACATGGGAGTTAGGGGTGTGGCATCCCGTAAGTTCTTTGGAATCAGTGACGACATTTCTGTCGGGACTGAAAATTGCCGGATTCTGGTTGCAAAACCTTGTGCGGGAAGGACTTAGGCCGCGCGCTATTCAGTTTTCAAGGAGCTGTTTGTTACTGCCTTTGCTGGGGCAATTTTGAACGAATTTGGGATTGGGCGCAAGGTCAGATGTCACAGGGGTGGGCTGTGGAAAACTGTGGGAGGTTAGCGCCCCGTCCGTCGGGTTCCTATCCGAGCACGTCCCGTAAAACCGCAATCCATTTTCTCAGGTTCCCTAATTCGACGAGCGTGTTTTGACGGTTGGGGTCGAGTCTCGCCATAGAGCCGAGAGATAAATCGGTGGACAATTCATGCGCTTCAAGTTCTTTTAGAAGCTTTCTCAGTTTTTCCGGCTTGCTCTCATCCATTGGAATTCTCTCCGGCTCCTAAAGCTCGGTTCTATGATTAAATCACGGCTGGCGGTGGGCCGCGTCGTTGATTGGTAGGTAAAGGAGGGGACATGCGGGATGCCTGTCTGCTTTTGGTCACTCTGGTGTGCTTTCGGCTCGTAGGTGCCGGAGCAGAGGAGAAGAGCGAACTGCCGAGCTCGACGGGAAATACCGTCGTTCGGTACTGCTCCGTATGGGCCGATGAAACCAGGAACGCTAACGCCTCCATCGGCGCTGTATGTGCGATGTACGTTCGCGGTTTGGATGATGGCATTGCGACGGAACGGGCTTGGTTACAGCATCAGGGCCACGAGAATGTTCCTGGGCCATATTGTGCTGTGGGTAAGATCGAGAATGGTCAGATGGTTAGAATCCTGATGAAATACATTCGGGACAATCCAGCAAGAGCGCACCTGGATTCGTCGGTGCTTTTTTCCCTCGCGATGGCAGAGGCGTATCCGTGCTCATAACTCTGTGGACTTGTAGTTCCTGGTTCCCATCCGGGCCTTCGCGTGCGGCGTCGGGGATCAGAGCCCCAAGATGTTTGCGCATGTGGAATCCACCTTTCGCAAAGGACGCGAAACATCGGCCACCCGACCGTCGTCCCGGATTCCGTCCCGAGAGGAGTCTCGGCGCTCTGGCTTGCGGGGCCCCGATTTACTCGATTGCTACCGCTGCGACTGAAAAGTGCGTGTGGAGAGGGCGAATTTACAGTTGGTTCTTGGCCTTCACGAGTAGTATTTGAATAAATTCCAGTCCTAGGACTAGTCCAATACGTCCTAATTCATCAGGCGGAAGACCTGGGTGCGCTCCCGCCGACAGAAAACCCCACGCCGCCAGGAACGCTTGCTCCTCATCAGCGGAGACAAACTTCTCTTTAGCGAGAAACTGAACCTGATTCTTCAGCCCTCCGCCTGCCTTGCGCCGCACTTTGCTTTCCACAAGGGCTACGGTGTCTTCTACTCCAGCTTGGAAGGCACTTCGGGCCTCTGACATCGCTGGATGCATCTTCCCTTCAGAGAAAAGATCCTCAGCGTCCTCTAGATGTTTGGCGATGACTTTTTTTCTTGCAAAGAGAGACGCCCCGAGATTGGTCAGAAGGCGGCTTTTTTCCTTTGTGACGCTGATGGGACCTTCAATCGAAACAATCTCGTCGCGGGACACCTCGAACCCATCCAGCAGCAAACTGAGTCGCAATTGTTCCTTTTCAACGAGATCTTCGGACTCGCTCGCTGCCAACGAGGTTAGTCTTTTCAGCATTGTAGCTTGAAGCAGACCCGGGACGTAGTTAGAGACGCCCCCAATCTTGTGCTCGACCTTTCCGCCGTACAAATCCCGAATGATGGTCGTCCAGTTGAAGTGTCGATCAGTTGCGTGGTCGATTAACCACGGGGGACAACCCCATTTGAACAGCAGTTGTTGCCAGAATTCTTCTCTGTGCGGCTAGCATTTTCAGCGGGTGGCAAGCCTGGATTTTTTGTCCAAGAGATTCACGGCTGGTGGGACGAGTCCGAGAAGAAACTGATCCATAAGGTCACCACACTCTCGCCGGAAGAAGGCTTCTCAACCCTTGCCGAAGCCCGAACGAGGTACGACGAACAAGTGAAGCACCGTATAGAAGAGGGTTTCGTTTACTCGTTTCGATTGAATCCATCCTCGACGAGTGGATACGACTGCGTAAGACTTGACTGAGGAGGCCCTGGCGGGCCGCCCTGGGGCGGTGGTGGTCTTCAATTTAAAGACAAAGGCTAACGTCAAAGGCAGCGGACAGAGTGTCCGCTCCACATGAGCAGTGGTGCTGCCGGCGAACAGCAGGTTCCTCCACTCCGCATCGCCTTCCTTCGGAAGGCGATGCTCCGGTCGGAATGACAGGGATTTGGGATGGGCTGAAGCCCTGTTCCTCTCTTTGTGTGCGCCTTACGCGGCGCTTAAGCGCCGCTCTTCCACGGTTGTGCTGGAGGCGTGGGCGCTTTCAATTCAAGGTCAAAGGCAACGTCAAGGGCAGCGGACAGGAGTGTCCGCTCCACACGAGCATTCTCCACGCTAGCAAAAGCAGATTCCTCAGCGGGCCTTCGGCCCCCGTTCGGAATGACAAGGGGAATTTTGGGTGCGGAGTATTTGTTGCGGAATATTTGTCCTTGAAATGGTTTGCGGCGTAGACTCTTGGGCTATGAAACTGGTGCAGGCGGTTCTTATTGCTTTGATGTTATTTGCGCTGCCCGGATTGGGGCAGGAGTGGGCGCGCGTGGGGTTGGAGAAATCTCCGCGGCATGGGGAGTGGGTGCAGATTAAGCATGGCGAGCGGACGGTTTGGGCGTTTGTGGTTTATCCCGAGGTCAAGGGGAAGGCGGCGGCGGTTGTCGTGATCCATGAGATTTTTGGGTTGACCGATTGGGCGCGGAGCGTGGCTGACCAGCTGGCGGCTGACGGGTATATTGCCATTGCGCCTGACCTGCTTTCGGGGATGGGTCCTAAGGGAGGGAAGACCAGCGACTTTCCTGATGTGGATGCGGCGCGGGAGGCTGTTGCCAGGCTGGACCCTGATCAGGTTACCGCGGACTTGAATGCTGCGGCGGATTATGTGAAGAAGCTTCCGTCTGCGAATGGGAAGCTGGCGGTCGCTGGATTCTGTTGGGGTGGTGGAGAGTCGTTTCGGTTTGCTACCGTCCGCAAAGATTTGAGTGCGGCGTTTGTGTTTTATGGGCCTCCACCTAAGGACGTTGGTGGGATCACGGCTCCGGTTTATGGATTCTATGCTGGGAATGACGAGCGCATTGACGCGACCATTCCGGATACTCGGGACGCTATGAAGAAGGCTGGGAAGAAATACGATGTGGTGGTTTACGACGGGGCTGGGCATGGGTTTATGCGGGCCGGGGAGGATCCGGGGAATACGGTGGAGGCTGATAAGAAGGCGCGCGGGGCGGCTTGGGAGCGGTGGTTGGGGGTTTTGAAGGGGTTGTAGTTTACGCAGTGCTGAAGAGCTTTTAATTCAAAAAGCAAAAGCAAAGTCTAAAGCAGCCGACAGGAGTGTCCGCTCCACTCGAGCATTTTCCACACGAACACCAGCAGATTCCTCACCGGGCCTTCCGCCCCGTTCGGAATGACAAAGTGTAGTGGTGGTCCTTACAGTTGTGTTTGACCTACGTTTGACGTCCCGCCAGTTCCTCTTCTGCTCCTTGAAACAGCTTGCGCATGGCTCGAATTACGGCTCGGGCCAGCAGCACGATCACTGCTACCAGGGCTAGCGCGATTGTGGCGGCGGCGTAGGGATGGCTTGTGGCTAGCCAGGTTAGGGCTATGGCCAGGGCGTCTTCGGCCAAGCTGAGCGTGAAGTTGGAGAAAGGCTCGGGGCTTGGGGTTACGGCGGCGCGGAGGGCGGTTTTGCCTCCGTGGGCGGCTAGGGCTATGGCTGCGCCCAAGGCGGCGGCCAAGAGTTGCTGGGCTGGGGTTAGTTGTTGGGTGGCTCCGTAGGCCAGGAGTGCGGCGACGGGGATGCGAATGAAGGTGTGTAGGGCGCTCCAGATCAGGTCGAAGGCGGGGATTTTGTCGGCAAAGAATTCGATGGTGAAGAGCGCGGTGCTGGCGGCGATGATTGGCCAAGTTTCGAGGAGTTGCAGGGCTGGCGGGAGTGGGACGTGTCCGAAGCGGGCTAGTAGTCCCAGGGCGGCTACTGTGGCGTAGACGTTTAAGCCGGCGGCGAAAGCTATGGCTGCGAGGAGGGCGAAGAGTTCTGGGAGCGGGAGGTGGAGAAGGTTGAGCATGTGCGGCGAGCTGAGGGCCCGGAATTCATTGTAGATGCTTACGCGGCTAAAGCGGCCGCTCTTCGACCGTGGTGGTTGTTTCCGTGGAGCGCGAATCCGTGCGTTTCCGGGCGGGAAGATGTTGCGAGCAACGTCTCTGCGACGGATTGCGGGAGGGTACCAGCGAAACCAAGGTCCCTCACTTCGTTCGGGATGACAATCCTAAAAGTAGGGTGACAATCCTAAACGAGGAAGGGTCGCCTTGCGGCGACCCTTCAAGAAAAGCTTACATCTGGGATTAGTTACAGGGTGGATTCGATTTCGAAGCCCCAGGCTTCCAGCAGGGGCTCGGGGATATATTTCGAGTTTTTGTTGCGGCGGGCCCACTCACGGAGGCGGGTGGAGCGCAGGTATTGGTCGGGGGAGAGCTTGTATTCGCGCACTACCTGCTCGAATTCGGTGATGGTGGGGACAATCGGGCCGATAGGCTCGGGCTTGCCCCAGTTGGGATTTCCGCGTCGCTTGGCCATGAAACTTGCCTTTCGTAGTGCTGGGGAATGAACTTAATGAATGCGCTATGTATATGATTCTCCGAATCGTATCGGGATTCATGGAAACACGAGTTAGCTCAACGAGCCAAGGCTTCCAGTAATCCTAGAACGTATCGGAGACTCAGTATGTTAGGGCAATACTCTGTGGAAGTCAATTAGAATTTGCCAGTGCGTTGCTTGAGTCAATCCTTACTAAGTGGTTGTATTTAGGGCTGTTATTGGGATGGCGTGGGTTTGGCTGCGGGGCCCAAGGCTTCCCGCTTTGGTACTCCCAAAACGGCACGTTCTGGCGCCCATGAATTGGAACGAACTGGCTGGTTACACCCGTAACCGCCGCCGCAAGTGCTTCGTTGAATGGCCTTTGGAGTGGGATTACAGTTGATAGAAGCAGGATTCCGTTCCCAGACGGAGTCCTAGGGAGATCCACGCCAGAACGGTTTGACCGGATCCGAGGAATTGGAAGGACCTGAGACGAGTTATGAATCTGAAGTCACTGTTGCTTTGTTCGGACGAGAAGATCGTGCGGGTGCTGCGGCGGACGCTGGGCGATCTGGAGATCGAGGTGGAGTTGTGCGCGAGCGCGGACCAGGCTCTGCGCAAGCTGACGCGGGAGCGCTTTGAGGCAATTATTGTAGATTGCGCCGGGCCGGGCGCGGCGGACGTACTGCGCTGTGCGCGGACCTCGCCATGCAACCGGCGGGCGGTGGCGGTGGCGATACTCGATCCGGGCAACGGGATGCGGTCGGCATTCGAAGTGGGGGCGAACTTCGTCCTGTACAAGCCGGTTTCGGTGGAGCGGGCTAAATCGAGCTTTCGGGCGGCGCGAGCTTTAATGAAGAAAGAGCGGCGGCGAAACTCGCGCGTCGCGGTGAACATTCCGGTGGAGATGTCGAACCGGGAGTCGGGTGTGCGGTTCAAGGTGAATACCACGGACTTGGGTGAAGGTGGATTGGCGGTCAGCGTGCCCCGGCGCAGCAAGCCGCATGGACTGTGGACACTTCGATTCACGCTGCCGGGTTCGAAGACGTCTTTGGAAGTCGACGCGGAGTTCGCGTGGGAGGGCTCCGGGGCGCAGGTGGGGCTGCGATTCCAGGACCCGACTTCGGAATTTTCACGGCAGTTGCGGGGATGGATTGGGAAGAATTCTCCGGATGTGGAGAAGGACGATCCGCCGGCGCGCTGCCAGCTTACGGATTTGAGCCTGGGTGGTTGCTATCTCGATATCAGTTCGCCATTTCCGGTTTCGACGCGGGTCACGCTGGCGATGCGAGCCGCGGGAACTGAACTGAAAGTAGAAGGCATTGTCCGGGTCATGCATCCGGATAAAGGGATGGGTGTGGAGTTCAGCCAGACTACGGCGGGACACCGGGTGTTGCTAGAGAAGTTCTTGAGGCTGTTGACGGAGAATCGCGACGTGATGCCGGAACTGATGGTGGACCCTGAAGGGCTGGGGACTGAGTCATCGGATTCGACAGCGCCGGTTTCGGCTACGAATGGCGAAGCCGAAGACACATTGCTGGTACTATTCCGAAATCAAACTCTTTCGGCGGATTCTTTCCATCTGGAACTGAGCAAGCAACGAGGGCTCGGGGCATCTGCTGGCGCCTCCGCCTAGTCGCTGGCACTTCAAAAAGGTATCGTCGAGAACATCCCGTCACTCGTGAACCTAGTCGGGAAGAGGAGCTCCTTTCGCTGGACCACCGGGGACCAGATCGGTTTTTACGGTGGACTTCTGATTGGCCACGAGTTCGATATCGGTCTCAAAGGGCTGGTAGCCGGGCAAACTGATGCTGATTTTGCGTTTTCCCGGCGCAACCAGCAGGGCTTTACCGATCCCGCCGAGTTCGCCGACGTGCCCCACGAAAACGCCATCCACGAATACGGCCGCGCGGCTTGGTTTTACCTCCAACTTAATTTCCGCGGTGACTTGCGGCATGTGAACCCGGGTGTCCTCTTGCATGGTCACCGCGACAGTCTGCTTTTCACCGGCGCGGACAGGAACCTTTTGGAAGAAGTCCAGATATCCCCCCTGGCGCACGGTGAGGTAGTGTTCACCGGGAAGAAGCAGGAGTTTTTTCGATCCTTTAAGCTCACTCAAGTAGCCGATATATTGGCCATCGATCCAGACGCCGGAGGTGTTCTCGACTTTCGAGGCGCCGTCAAGTTCAATCTCCCCCAGGACGTCATTCCCAGACTGCAAGGCAGGGAGGAACGTGGGGGAGCCTAAAAGAACAAGCAGACAAGCCAGAGCGCGAACTTTGTGGAAAAGATTCATAGGAACCTCCTCGGGCTACGTGAGATGACAGAGAGGCGGAAAAGGTAGCCGGGAATGTTGGTCTCCGATTGTGAGAAGGTACGATTCATTGCCGCGAGTACGCTAGCCGATGCCAGCTCAACGCGTGGCGAGTCCATAGTTTCACTTGTCTTTCGACACCATCTCTTTTCGTTGAGTGAAATGCGCAATAGCGCGCCCCCGGTTTGGAGTCTGCTTTACCGCTAACCCTCGGTTCTGGCCGGATCGTCGGGCGAAACCAGACACCAGGCTTTTTTGCAAGTCGTTCAGCGGCATTTCATCGGGGCTTGGAAGAGTGGGCGGTGGCGCGATCGTCGGAGCGATTCGCGGTGGCGGGATAACGGGCTTGGCCATCCGCGGCGCCGCCAGGGTGAGAACCTGATCCAGCGTAGGAGCCGCAGCGATGCGTTTACTGGATAACATGTCGGCGGCGGGAATTTGCAGCCAGTCCCTCAAGGTGGCCAGAATGGACGTGTGGTCGTAGGGAGTGGAAGTGTTGGACCGAAATACCGTACCGGCCTGAATGTAGGGCGAAACGACGACCGCTGGCACGCGAAGGCCAAAGCGATCAAACTGGAAGTTCGGACAAGTACAACCGGCAAAGAAACACCAAATCCGACAAAAAAACCTGCGGACCGCGCGAATCCACTCTCCGAAACGCGTCTGAGGAGGGGCGGCGCCCCAGGGAGGAAGAACGTGGTCGTAGCATCCGCCATGCTCGTCATATGTGATGACCAGGAGGATGTTGTTCCACGCCGGCGACTGGCTTACGGCCTGCCAAATCCGATAGAGAAACTGTTCACCGGCGCCCACGTCATGCGGTGGATGTTGATCGTTGGGGTTGACCAGAAAGCTGGGCTCGATAAAGGAATATTGCGGCAGTGAACTGTTGGCGCAATCCTGCTCAAATGCGGTGACGCGCGCGAAATTCGGGTCGAACTTGGAGTCCCAGAGCCGCGGGGCAAAAGTTCGCGTCAGGGATGGAGTAATTTCCGTGTTGCTGTATACCTTCCAGCTGGCGCCTATTTTCTGCAGAACATTGAAGATGGTGGGCGCATCGAAATCAAACGGATCTGGCAGGATGCCGTTATTCACTTCTCCGTTTGATGTGCCGGAATGCACGAATGCCCGGTTGGCCAAGGTCTGGCTGGGGACCGAACAAAACCAGGCATCAGAGATCGCGTAGTTTTGAGCCAGGGCCGAGAGCACAGGGACTTGCGCCGCAGTGTATGTCTCCATGATTTGATTTGTGTTTGAAGATCCTCGTTTCTCGTAGTTCACTACGAAGCCTTGATTGGGCCATTTGGGGTTTGGGACAGCGCCTTGCGGGCCATACAGTTGGTAGGTTACGTTTTCAAAAGTTTCTTCGGGATCAGGATCGGGAATCAGGAAACCGGTCGTGCCTGGTACGACTGAGACTCTGTTTGGAGCCGCGCCGGTGAAATAGTCAGGGTTGGAGGGGTTCCAGCAACTTGGGTTCAGCCCGTTGAAGCAGCTCGGGCTACCGGCGGGAAGATACAGACTGGGCTGCGGGGTGGGATTTGAGTAGAGCCAGCCACAGAGGTTGTCCAAGGAGCGGTTCTCGAACATCACCACGACGATGTTCTGGATTTGGGGCAGGATCTTCGGCATGTGCGCCTCCGCGGGGATATTGTGCACGATTTTTCGGCTGGCGGCGCAAGAGGTTTCTGGGTGTTCTGAAAAGCGGAATTCTGCGGTTCAGATGCAGCTAAGGCAACCCAGCAAGAGGACGCTTCGCGGAAGCAGGGTCATTGTTTACAATAGGAGATTCGTCCACCCGGGTTATCGAACCCTGTATTCTGGACGAACTTACTTTGGAACAGTCAAACCACAACGATAACGCGTCCCCCGGCGTTCAGGCCGGCGTGTCGGCGGTGCCGTCTCCTACCGTGTACTGGCGCGTGGAAGGCAGCCTGCTGGATTTGACGGTGGTGCAGCCGGTGGCGTTTTTTACCTGGAACGCGCAGACGTTCTCGGAGCGGATCCGGCGGCGGGGATTAATCTTCCTGATGGCGGCGCTGCGGCCGTTTCTTTATTCGACCAACCGAAAATTTGCGACGCGCGTGGTGCACACCAGCCTGCGGGGTGTGACCCGCGACCGGCTCGATCTGCTGGGTGAAGAATACTTCCAATACAAATTGAAGCCTGAGCTGAAGACGCACGGCGCGGAGCGGGTGCGGGAACTGGTGCGCGGGGGGGCGGATGTGGTGCTGGTGAGTCAGGGGCTGGAGCATGTGATGAAGCCGCTGGCGTTGCATCTTGGGGTGAAGCGGGTGGTGGCGAACCGCTTGGAATTCCGCGACGGCGTGGCAACGGGGAGGCTGCTGGAGCCGGTGATCCGGCCGCGCGGGGCGTTTGCGCTGCTGCGGGAACAGAGTCCGGACGGGCGGCGAGCGCCGAAGACGCTGGCGCGGCAACTGGACATCACTTTGGACGAATTGCGGGCGGCGGTGATTGGGTCGGAGCGCGGGCCGGCGGCGCAGGAACGTCCGGTTGTGAATTTTGAGGGACAACGGCAAGCTGCGGACTTTTCGGTGCGGCGGGCGCTGGCTGGGAAGCACGTGATGCTGATCGGCGTGACCGGATTTATTGGCAAGGTCTGGCTGGCGAATACGCTGATGGAGTTGCCGAAGATTGGGCGGATTTATCTGCTGATCCGGCGGCAGAAATCGAATCCAGCACAGCGGCGGTTTGAAAAGATTGTCGAGGAATCGCCGGTGTTCGATCCGCTGTTTGAGAAGTATGGCGCGGGACTTGGGGAGTATCTGCGGGAAAAAGTTGAAGTGGTGGAGGGAGACGTCACGCAGCCGGGTCTGGGGCTGGACACGGATGTTGCGCGGCGGGTGCAGAGGAATCTTGATCTGATTGTGAATAGTTCGGGACTAACGGACTTTAATCCGGACTTGCGGGATGCGCTGACTACGAATACGGATGCGGCGATGAGCATCCTGGAGTTTGTGCGGGGGACGGAGCATGCGGGGCTGCTGCATCTGTCTACTTGTTACGTTGCCGGGGAACGCGATGGGCGGGTGGCGGAGAGGCTGATTCCGAATTACACGCCGCATCGCGTGGCGGGTTTTGATGCGGAGCAGGAAGTGCGGTCCTTGCACGAACTGATCGCGAAGGCAGAGACGCAGGCTGAGGGCGCGGAGGTGACGGCTGGTTTGAAGATGCAATCGCTGGCCAACGAGCACGCGGCGAAAGGGCTGCAGGGCGCGGCGCTGGAGAATCAGATCCGCAAAAACAGGATCCGATGGTTAAAGACTTATTTGACCGAAGCGGGGACGCGGCGGGCCAAGGAGTTGGGCTGGCCGAATACTTACACGCTGACCAAGAGCCTGGCGGAATCTTTGATTGTGAAACATGGGGCGGGGTTGCCGATTGCGGTGGTGCGTCCGGCGATTGTGGAGACTTCGGTCGGGAAGCCGTTTCTGGGATGGAATGAAGGGATCAATACTTCGGCGTCGCTGTCTTATTTGTTGGGGACATACTTCCGGCAATTGCCGTCGAATGAGAGCAAGCGGCTGGACATTATTCCGGTGGATGCAGTTTGCGCGGGGATGACTTTGATTGCGGCGGCGATTGTGGAGAGGCGGCATGATTCGCTTTATCAGCTGGCGACATCGGTGACGAATCCCTGCGATATGGGAAGGTCGATTGAGTTGACGTCTTTGGGACATCGCAAGCATTACCGGGCGCAGGAAGGGTTGGAATCCTGGCTGCGGCTGCGGTTTGACGCGATTCCGGTATCGAAGACGCGGTATCAGAGGATGTCGGCGCCGGCGCAGAGGGCGATTGTGAAATCCATTCAGCGAATCATGTCGCCGCTGCCGTTGAAGAAGACGCCGCTGGTGAAGACGGAGAGAAGTCTGGAGCGGGTGGAGAAATTGATCGAGTTGTTTGAGCCGTTCATCTTATTTAATGAGCACGATTTCGCGGCGGACAATGTGGAGAAGCTTTCTCACGCTCTTGTTGAAGAAGAGCGCGAGGAGTTTGGCTACAAGGCCCGCATGCTCGACTGGTGGGATTACTGGATCAACGTGCATATTCCGGCTTTGCGGCGGTGGACTTATCCGTTGATTGAGGGAAGGCCGCTGGAGGCGCGTCCGGCGCGGAGTTTGTTGAATGGGGAGACGGTGAAGACGGGGACGTGAGAGGCTCCGGCTGACGGTGGATTAGGCGATAGGATCTTTCGACTGCGCACAAGATGACAGGGAACGGAATTAGTTAATGGCGATATTTCTTACGGGATCGACGGGATACATTGGGGCGCATGTGGCGGCTATTTTGTTGCGCGATCATGGCGCGGCGCTGAATGTGCTGGTGCGGGCGCGGGATGTTGGCGAGGCGGAAGGGCGGCTTTGGCAGGCGCTGCAATTGCATTTGGAGTTTCCGCAGTTTTATGAATTTCTGCAGACGCGCGTACGAGTGTTTCGTGGAGATCTGACGCAGTCGGGGTTTGGGCTGGATCGCGATGAATATGACCGGCTGGTCCACACTACGGATTCGGTGATCCACTGTGCGGCTTCACTCAATCGGAAGTCCGAAAAGAGTTGTTTGAATGTGAATCTGCGGGGCACTTTGGAAGTGGTGACTCTCGCACGGCATGCCGAGCATTATCACGGGTTGCGGCGCTTCAGCGAGGTGAGCACGGTGGCCGTGGCAGGGAAGCGACAGAATGAGGTGGTGACGGAGGACCGGTCGATTGATTGGGAGCGGTCGGACTACGATCCGTATGCACGGACGAAGAAATTCTGCGAGCACATGTTGCATGTGCTGCTGCCGGAGACGCCGAAGACGGTTTTCCGTCCGAGCATTGTGCTGGGCGACAGTCGGTATGCGGAGACTACGCAATTCGATATGGTGAAGGCGTTTGTGTTTCTGGCGGGATTGCCGGTGCTGCCGTTTCGTCCGACAGACAAGATCGACATTGTGAATGTGGATTTTGTGGCGGAGGCGATTTCGACCTTGCACCAGAAAGATCGTCCCGAGCACGAGACTTATCATCTTTCGTCAGGAGTGGGGTCGCAGACATTTCGTCAGATCACGGGGGCGCTGGCAGCGGCGCAGAATAAGCGGGCGCCTGTTTTTGTGCCGGTGGCGGAGCGACCTTTTACAGGATCGGTGAATTTTCTGTCGAACCGCAGTGGCGGGGTTGGAAAAGGCGCGTCGCTATTGAAGGTGTTTATGCCGTATCTGACTTGGAATACGGTGTTCGATAACACGCGCGTGACTCAGGAATTGGGGAAAAAGCCAGTAGCATTCTCTCAGTATTGCTATCCGCTTTTGAAGTTCAGCCGCGAGAATGATTTTGCTTACAAGTACCAGCCCTGGCCAGTGGCGGCGGGAGGTACAGCGGCATGATGGACTTTATTCTCGAAGCCTGGGTGAGCGGTTCGATCGAGCGCGCCAAAGCTGGGTGGATGCTGGGCGAAGGCAAGCGGTGGCAGCCGGGGGAGAAGCTGAAGTTGTTGTTTGCGGGGTACAACGGCACGCGGAATATGGGGTCGGATGTGCGGGTGGAAGAGATGCTGCGGCAGATCCGGCACATTCTGGGGGCGGAGCGGGTGGAGTTCAGCGTGATGAGCCAGAATTTCGAGTTCTCGAAGGGATATTTCGAGAGCACGAAGCAGGTTCATCTGCCGGATATCTTTCCTCCGTTTCTGGCCAATGAAGTGCCGAAGCATGATGGTGTAGTGGCTTGCGAAGGGTCGATGTTCAAGAGCAAGTTCGCGAATGCGCTTACCACGATGATGATTGGGTCGCTGGGAATTGCCGCGGTGCAGAACAAGCTTTCGGTAGGCTACGGCGCGGAAGCCGGGCACATGGATCCGGTGGTGGCGAAAATGTGCGGACGATATTGTCGCAACTCATTTGTCATTACGCGGAACGAAGAGTCGCGGACGGTGTTGCGTGAGCTGGGCGTGCCGACCGAGTTGGGGACCGATACGGCTTGGACGTTTGAGCCGCGGCCGGCGGAGTATGGGCAGAGCGTGCTGAGGAAGGTTGGGTGGGACGGGAAGACCCCGGTGCTGGTGGTGTGTCCGATCAACCCGTTTGAGTGGCCGGTGAAGGCTTCGGTGGCGAAGCTTGCGTTGCACAGTGTGGCCGGAGCTTACAAGAACAGCCATTACCGCGGGCCTTACTTTCATACCGCGGGGCCGGCGGCGGAAGAGGCGTATCGAAAGTATTGGATGGCGATTGCGAATGCGGTGGATGCATTTCGCAAGAAGAAGAATGTGTTTGTGATCCTGGCGGCGACGGAGCGGTTGGATGCGCGTCCGGCGCGTAAGATTTCGGAGAGGCTGGGCGGGGTGCCGGTGCTTACCTCGGACGATTACAACATGTACGAACTGGTGAGCGTGTTGCGGGTTTGCCACATGATGGCGTCGTCGCGATATCACGGAATTGTGACCTCGATGCCGGGGCTGGTGCCGTCGGCGGGGATCACGATGGATGAGCGGATACGGAATCTGATGCGGGAACGCGGGCATCAGGATTTGCTGATGACGGTGGATGATCCGGAACTGGAAGGGAAGTTGCTGGCGGCTCTCGAGAAGTTGAGTTGTGAAGGTGAGGGGATTGCTGACGGCATTGCGCGTACTGTAGTGCGCAATTTGAAAGTGATGGCGCGCATGGGAGTTTATTTTGAAGAGGAAGTGCAGAGAAGGTATCCGGAGTTTGAGACGCGGCGGGGGGAGTGGAGTTGGGAGGATTATTTGCCGCCGATGAGCGCGGGGGTGCGGGAGTTGGTGGCGGCTTACAACTAGAGCCGAGTTCTTCGAGAGCGTTTTCTTGGAATCCGTATCTTGAGCACACACATTCCATTTATCGGGGCAATATTTTCGCACCTGAATGCGGCTGCGAATGCGCGGATCCTTGCCGAGATCCATGAGGGCGAAGTTACCGGCGTTACCGGCAGCGAGTTGCTGGAAATGGTGCGCAAGGCTCGAACATTTATTGCTTCGAAGGGGCTGCGGAAGGGCGACCGGTGCGGATTGCTGGCGGCGAACAGCATCCGCTGGGTGGCCATCGATCTGGCGCTGATGGCCGAGGGGCTGATTGTGGTGCCACTGTATTCGCGGCAGGCGCCAGCGGAGTTGGTGGCGATGATGAAGGACTGTACGCCGTCGCTGGTGTGCTGCGGGGATGCTGCGTTGCGGGATGGGATCGCGCAGAGTTGGGCGGATGCGCCGCCGCAGTTTTTGTTTGACGAGATTTTTGCCGGCGTCGAGGGCGCGCAGTTGGAGCGTCCGCAGATGGGGATGGACAGTCCTGTGACGATCATTTATACGTCGGGAACTTCAGGCGAGGCTAAGGGCGTTGTGCTTACCGCAGCGAATGTGCGCTTCATGCTGGAGCGGACGGCGGAGCGATTGGAACAGTTGATGTCAGGCTCGTCGCCGCACGTCAGAGAACAGGACCGGATTTTCCACTACCTGCCGTTTACGTTTGCGGCGTCGTGGATTGCGATGCTTACGTTTCTGAAGCGGCGGAGCTTGGTCACCATCAACATGGACCTGGCGAAGATCGCGAGTGATATGAGAATTGTCGCCCCGGATTATTTTCTGAATGTGCCGCAATTGCTGGAGCGGATGCGGCGGGCGGTGGATGAACAACTCTGGCAGACGGGCGGAGTGGCGCAGGCAATTTATGCGCGGGCGAAAGGCGCGTGGGCGCGGCGGCAGGATGGACAATCGCGGGCTGGGGATGCGATGTGGTTGGGGTTGGCGAATGCGCTGGTGTTTCCTGCGATCCGGAAGAAGATGATTGGGAAAAATCTGAAGGCACTGATTTGCGGGTCGGCCCCGCTGAGTGCTGAGACGCAGCTTTATTTCATGATGCTGGGAATTCGCGTGCTGCAAGTTTATGGACTCACGGAGACTACCGCGATCTGCACGATGGATGATCCGAACCGGGTCGAGGTGGGGCGCGTGGGGCCGGCGATTCCAGGCATGGAGATGAGGCTGGGAGAGAGCGACGAGATTATGGTGCGGGGTCCGAATGTATTTTCCGGCTACTGGAACCGGCCGGAGCAAACTGCGGAAGCGCTGCGCGGGGGATGGTTTCATACTGGCGACCAGGGCGAGGTGAATGCGGCGGGGAACTGGCGGATCGCGGGGCGGATTAAGAATCTTATTATTTTGGGATCTGGGCACAAGATCTCGCCGGAGCCGATTGAGATTGCGATTGCGAAGAACTTGCCGGCGGCGCAGCAAGTGGTGATCGTCGGGAATGGACGGGGATATTTGTCGGCGATTGTTACCGGTAGCTTGACGGCGGAGCATGTGCAGTCGGCGCTGGATGTGGTGAATCCGGAGTTGCCGCATTACAAGCAGGTCCGGGCGTTTTTTGTGCGCGAAGAAGTGTTCTCGATCGAGAGCGGCACTTTGACTGTGAACGGGAAGTTGAAACGCGATGTGATTGCGGCGCGGATGAAGGATGAGATCGAGGAGATTTACGGGGTGAGGCAGGCGGTTTAGCGGGGCTACAAATGCTGGGGACCACTAAGGACACGAAGGTGCACGAAGGGAAAGCTACATCGATTCCGGCTCGCGAGCGGGTCAAAGGAAGCGGCTTGTCCTGGACGCTTGCTGATGGCGTGATTGAGTTGGCGCTGCATCGGGAGCCTTGCAACGAGTTGGGATCGGCGTCGCTTGCGGAGTTGGAGGGGTTTGCGGCGGCTTATGAAAGTATGCAGGCGGAGGCGCATGCGCTCATTATTTATAGCGAGATGACGCCGGGATTTTGCGCGGGCGCGGATTTGCGCGAGCTTTATCATCGGTCGCAGGCGATGGAGAGGGCTGAGGCCGCGAAGGGTGTGCGGGATTTTCTGGAGCGCATTCACCGCGTGCTGAATCTGATTGATGCTGCGCCTTTGACCACGATTGCGGCAGTGCATGGAGTGACGTTTGGAGGCGGGTTTGAACTGGCGCTGGCTTGCGATCTGATTATTGCCGACAAGATGGCGCGGTTTTGTTTTCCAGAGCTTAGGCTGGGATTGATTCCGGGGTTTGGCGGGATCCCGCGCCTGAAGCGGGATTTGGGCAATGCTGTCGTGAGAGATCTTTTGTTGACAGGGCGAAGTATTAACGCGACGAAGGCGCAGCAGATTGGGCTGCTGAGCCAGGTGGTGGGCGAAGGCGAGGCGCTGCGGGCGGCGCGGGCTACGGCCGTGCAGCTTGGAAAATTCGATCGAGCGACCGCGGCCGCGGCGAAGAAATTTATCAAGCCGATTCCGCACGAGGAGTTGCGGCGGGAGATCGATATTTTCTGTGAACTGTTTGCGCGTCCGGCGGTGCAGGCTGGGTTGAAGAAGTTTGTGGAGAGTAGGGATGCGTTGCCGTATTTGCCGTAGTTAGTACCTAGTACCCAGTACCGAGCGAAAAACAGGTTCCTCACCTGGCATTCGGCCCGGTTCGGAATGACAAGGTTTGTTTGTTGAGGGAACAGATGCCAACTGCGGAACAGACGCTGGATGAGATATTGACGCTTGCGGCGGCGCACTTTAAGGTGCCGCGGGAGAAGCTTGCTCCTGACGATGACTTCTTCAAGACTCTCGGGATTGATAGCTTGCAGACTTTGGACCTGCTTACCAAGCTGGAGAATCACTTTCGCGTGGAGCTGCCGGATTATGAGTTGCAGGGTGTTTCTGACTTTCGCACGTTGGCGGGGAAGATTCAGGCGCGACTCTAGTACACCAATTGTTGATTGATGATTCTTGATTGATGATTGTAACCGTGCCGTGTATCCAGGTTGTTAATCAGCAATCATCAACCTACAATCAGCAATCCTTCTATGCTCGATCTCCAAAAATATAGCTGTCTGGGCGCGGCGTTGCGCGATGCGCTGGAGCGCTTTGCTGGCGAGACCTGCCTGATTGAGGCTGACCGCCAGAGGGAAAAAGTGCGTCTTACTTATTCCGACTTCAAGGAAATCAGTTTGCCTTTGGCGCGGGCGCTGGAGGATGCGGAGTTTGATGCTGGGGACCGAGCCGCCATCCTGATGACGAATCAGTCGAAGTGGCTGATTTCCGCGTACGCGATTTTCTACAGCGGGGGAGTGCTGGTCCCGCTGGATTACAAACTGACTGCGGCAGAGCAACTGCAACTGCTGGAGCATTCAAAGGCCAAGGTGTTGGTGGTGGAGTATTACCTTTGGCGGGCGATTATGCAGTCGCCGGTATTTCACAGCATTAAGACCAAGCTGGTGCTGGTGACGGAGGCTCCGCTGGGCGCGGACCTGGCGGGGGGATTCCGCTGGGAAGATTTCAAGCGGAAGGGCGCGCCGGATTTTGTGATGCGGCAGCGGGAAGATGTAGCGTGCATCGTCTATTCGTCGGGCACAGGCGGGCGTCCGAAGGGATGCGTGCTGACGCATGAGAATTATCTGGAGCAGTGCCGGGCGCTGACGGCGTGGTATCCATTCTGGCCGGGGGTGCGGTATTTGAGCATTCTGCCGACGAATCACGCGATTGATTTCATGGTGGGATTCATTGGGCCGTTTGTGTGCGGGGCGTGCGTGGTGCATTTGCGGACGATGCGTCCAGAATTTGTGCGGGACGCGTTTATGCGCTACCGGATCACCTATGTGGCGCTGGTGCCAATGATTGTGAAGAACCTGGAGCGCGGGCTACGGGCGAAGTTTGACGAACTGCCGGGGTGGAAGCGTGCGATTCTGAATCGGATGATTGGGCTCAACAAGATGCTGACGCGGAAGAAACCGCGGGTGAAAATGAGCCGGACGCTGTTGCCTGGAGTGCATCGGGCGTTTGGCGGGGAATTGTTGGCGGTGTTCACGGGGGGCGCATTTATGGAGCCCTCGTCCATGCAGTTTTTCTATGATTTGGGAATTCCGGTGGCGAACGGGTACGGGCTGACGGAGGCGGGAACGGTGCTGACCTTGAACGATTTGAAACCATTTCGCGCGGATACTGTGGGCAAGCCGTTACCGGGCGTGGAACTGCGGGTACTGAGTCCGAATGAAGAGGGGATCGGGGAAATTGCCGCTCGGAGCAAGACGGTGATGTCGCATTATCTGGACGATGCGGAGCTTACGCTGGAGACGATCGTTGAAGGATGGCTGCTGACGGGCGATTTGGGGCGGTTTGACAAGAGCGGGCATCTCCAGCTTTTTGGGCGGAAGAAGAACATGATCGTCACCGAAGGCGGAAAGAATATTTATCCCGAGGATATTGAGACGGTGTTCGACGGGCTGCCGGTGAAGGAGTACTGTGTGTTCGCGGCGAACTACGTGTGGCCGCAGAAACAGTTAGGGAAAGAGATGCTGGTGATGGCGATACGGCTGGAGCAAAGTCAGCGCTTTGACAGCGCGCTGCTGGGCGAGATTGCGGCTCGAAATCGGAACTTGCCGGACTTCAAGCGTATCGGCGGGTATGTGATCTGGGAGAAGGATTTTCCGCGGACCGCGTCGATGAAGATCAAGCGGGGGCTGCTGGCGGAGGAGTTGGGAAAGACGGTGGAGCGGAGTGCGGTGGTGAGGCTGTGAGTCGGGGGGCGAGGTATCTGGCCATTGTGAATCCTGCGGCCGGTGGCGGGAGGAGCCGGAAGATGCTGGGGCCGGGGCTGGAGCGGTTGCGGGCGGGTGGGGTTGCGGTAGATTTGGCGGAGACTCAGGGCGTGGGGGATGCTACGCGGATCGCTCGCGAGGCTTATGCGCGCGGGCAGCGGCGGTTTATTGCTATCGGCGGCGACGGGACTTCGTATGAAGTGGTGAATGGACTTTTTCCGGAGGCGGTGGCTGGTGAGCGTCCTACGCTGGGGTTTTTGCCGCTGGGGACCGGAAATTCTTTTCTGCGCGATTTCAGCGACCGCGGGGTGGAGCACGCGATCGAGTCGTTGATTGCTGGACGAACGCAGGCCTGCGATGTGTTGCGGTTGCGGCACCGCGCGGGAGTGATCCACTACATTAACTTGCTCAGTGTCGGTTTTGCAGCCGATGTGGCTACATTGCGGGCGCGGCGGTTCAGCCGTCACGGACAGTTGGGATACCTCATTTCAATTTTTCTGGGCTTGGCGCGATTGCACAGGCGGCCGTTTCCGGTGCGGGTGGATGGGGAAACGGAATTTGACCGGCGGCGCTGTTTGTTTCTTACTTTCAACAACAGCAAATTTACCGGCGGGACCATGATGATCGCGCCCAAGGCCGAGGTCAACAGTGGACTGATTGAATACGTCCGGTGGGGCGCGATCGGTCGGCTGGGGCTGATTCGAAACCTGCCGAAGCTTTATGACGGAACGCACATTGCGCATCCGCTGGCGGAATGCAAAGCGGTGAAGCGGGTGGAGTTCGATTTAGAGTCTGGAGTGGATGTGATGGTGGATGGAGAAGTATTGACACTGCATTGTGAAGAGTTGGATGTGCTGCCCGGGGCGGTGAACGTGGTGGCTTGAGCCCGTGATATAAAAAGTGAATCACGTTGAAAGGGAATCATGTCGGAAGAGCGGCGAAAGCGGCAGCAGGGGCGGGTGGAGACGACGGAAGGGTTCTCACTGTCGCGAAAGTCACTGACTTGGATGGGAATTGTTGTGGTGATTGCCGGCGCCTATGGCGCCTGGTGGTATTACACGGATCACCGTTATGACAATTTCGCGAAGTGCCTGTCGTCGAAGCAGGCGAAGATGTATGGCGCGTACTGGTGTCCACACTGCGCTGAGCAGAAAGAAGAATTTGGAAAATCGTTTCAGTATGTGAATTATGTGGAGTGTGCGATCAAGGGTTCGCGCGAGATGACAGCCGCGTGCAAGGCGGCCGGCGTGCAGCATTATCCGACGTGGCAGTTCGGAGCGAGTCCGCTGGTTGAAGGGAAGTTTCCGCTACAGGAGTTGAGTGACAAGACTGGGTGCAGTTTGCCGTGAAGGACAACCGCATACTGTTTTTGGCAATCGCAGTGTTGGCGGCGGCCGGGATTGCTGTTTCGGCGGTGTCTTTGGAGCGGCACTACGCGAAGTCGGCTACGACGTTCTGCGATTTGGGGGAGAGATTTAATTGCGACATCGTGAACCGGAGTGAATGGTCGAGGGTGATGGGAATTCCGGTGGCAGGGATTGGGATTGTGGGATACGGAGTGCTACTGGGATTGGCGACGGTGTGGCATTCACGGCGGGAGACACCTTTGCGGTTGTTGGTTGTAGCCCTGGTGGGATTGGGGTTCGCACTTTATCTGACGTATGTCGAGGGGTATGTGCTGGAGACGTGGTGCATTTTGTGTTTGAGTTCGCTGGGGTTGATTGCGGGGATTGCGGTGCTGGCGGGGGTGGTGAAGGCGAGAACCGTTGGCCTCAGGGGCTAGAGCGCAGTTTCAAAGGGACAGTTTCGGCGCGGCTGAAACCGCGTCCTTTCAAGGCCGGTCTCACGAAGATGC
This sequence comes from Candidatus Dormiibacterota bacterium, assembly GCA_035566655.1. Taxonomy (GTDB): domain Bacteria; phylum Acidobacteriota; class Terriglobia; order Terriglobales; family Acidobacteriaceae; genus Sulfotelmatobacter. The sequence continues at coordinate 8,540 of DATMQT010000101.1, read as the reverse complement.
GATCCTAAACGGCGGCCACGATCCAGTCGAGATAGTCTTCTGATGGGAAAAATCCAGAAAACAAATAATGAAGCCGTAGATTCTGCTCCAATTCACGCTGGCGGAGCGACTGGCGATCTGCGGCTGCATGAATTTCGGAGCCGTATCTTCCGGAACACGCGGTTCTTGCGGGTGTGGCTGCCTCCGGGGTATGACGAGGCGGAGAATGCCGGCCGGCATTATCCGGTGCTTTATTTGAATGACGGGCAGAATCTGTTCGAGACCTCGACGGCTTTCGCTGGAATCGAGTGGCAGGTGGACGAGACGGCGGACCGGTTGATCCGCGAAGGCGCAGTGCCGCCCTTGATTGTTGTTGGCATGGACAACGCGGGGAAGGAGCGGATTCGCGAGTACATGCCGTTCCGGTCGATGCTTCCGATGATGTTGCGAGTGGGTGGTCGGTACTATCCGGATTTTCTGATGAAGGAAGTGATGCCGTTTCTGGGGCGCAATTACCGCGTCGCTACGGGCCCCGAGAATACCGGCTTGGGGGGATCGTCTTTGGGTGGGCTGATTGCGCTTTACACGGTGATAGCGCGGCCGGGAGTGATTGGGCGGGTGCTGCTGGAGAGTCCGTCGCTGTGGGCTTCGGGGCGGCAGCTTGTTAAGGAAAGCCGGTCGGTGAGAACTTGGCCGGAGCGAATGTTTTTGGCAGTGGGAACTGCCGAGGCGGGTAACACGGAGCGGAGCCGGACTGTGGTAGATGATGTGCGGGAACTGGCAGCGATCATGCGGCGAGCAGTGCTGAGTGAGAAGCGGCTGCGGCTGGTGATTCGTGAGGGAGCGGGGCACAACGAAGCGGCGTGGGCGGAGCGATTCCCGGAGGCACTGCAGTTTTTGTTCGGGGCATAGTTGCAGGTCGTGGTATGTCACAGAGAATTCGGAACCGGGATTGATTTCCTGCCAAGGTTCCAAATCCCGTACAAGAGAGCGGCCATCACTGGGACTGAAAGCTGGAGGTGTGTCCAGCGCGCGAGTGGGCCGAACAGCGGGAGTACGAAAGCGAGATAGAGCAGTACCTTGAGATAGGGCGTGGTGGGTTGATCGGGCTGAGTGATGATCCAGTCGGAGAGAAGCAGGAATGCGGGCGTGAGGATGACGAGGTCGTAGACGGTGAGGTGCGGGGCCAGGAGGACGGTGGCGAACAGCAGCGCCGAATAGCGCACGGAGAGTGGGAGGCGGCTTCGCCAGCAGGCAATGGTCGTGGCCGCTACCAGCAGCGCAGTGATGAGGTAGAGCGCGAGTGCGGTCGAAGGCCAGGGGATCAGCATGGTCCAGAAGGTGCGCAGAGAGTGGGTTTGGTAGGGTCTGGGCTCGAGCAGCGGGAGCAGGCTGCGCACGTTGGATAGCATGTGTATCCAATCGCGAAGTGGATCGGGACCGTAGTAGAGCCGGGCCACGGTCAACTGGGCGGCGGCTGAGAGAATCGCTCCGCCCATCACTTTCCAGTTGAGTGTGATGACGAAGACGAGCGCAGCGGCCAGAGCTAGCTGGGGCTTGAAGATGAGGCACCCGAGAGCGAGGCCCGCGAGGAATTCACGCCGGGCGCGGAGAGCGAAGAAGGCCAGGGTGAAACAGACGAGGGCCAGGGCGGAAGTTTGTCCCCAGGCGATCAGGTGCCAGAAGGCGGGGAAGGCTAGAGCGAGAATCAGAACCGTGAGCTTGCGGTTGCGCAGGTTGGGGCAGGCGCGCCAGACCGTGTAGCAGCAGAGGCAGTAGAGGAGCGCGCTGAATGCGAGCCACAAGATCAGCGCTCCGGGATAAGACAGGCGAGCGAAGGGCGCCAAGAAGATTGAAACCTGTGGCGGATAGAGCGGCAAGTAGCGGATGCCCGCGGCCGCAGGGACACGTTGCGCGGCGAGTGCGGATTGTGCTTCCAGGTTGTAGAGACCGGCCCCAGCGTGCGCTAAAGCGAGTGAGCCGAGCGTGTAGAAGTGCAGGAAGTCCGTACCCTTGAGGTTGCCGGCGCGATCGAGCAGTCCGGGTGTGGATATGTTCCACGTGTAGACGGACCAGAGGCTGAGTGCGAGGATCAGGCCATGGGCGCGCAGGCGCTTGGCGGTGAGCCACAATGCGGGTTTCGGTGAGGTCACGGGCCCTACCATGATACTGAATCCGATCTCACAGGGTGGGCAGATTCCCGGGCTGAAGTTGCGGCTCGCTGGTATGGAGCAGTTCTATTAGAGATAGTAACGAAACGACGAAGGTCAGGAACAAGACCAGCGCCGAGGGCAGCAAGGGGATACGTTTTGGCGAATCGAGGCGAGGATGAACGAGCAGCAATACGAGTGAGCAAATCCAAGGCCAGGCCACCACCGCGGCAAACATGCCGCGGCCGATGCGCGATACGGCTGGCCAACCTTGGACGATCATCAGAACGGGCAGCAGCAGTAGAACCTGATTGAACGGCGTGAGCAGCGGTAGAACGAGGGTGGTGCTGATTAAGAACGCCGCGAGCGTGTGAATGAATCCAGGGGAAGCGGCATCGGCTCGCCGATTTCGCCAAGCCATTGCCAACAGGCCGATCACAACGATGCCCGACAATGCTCCGCCAATCCAGTTGCCGACCGCGAGGCATAAGAGCGAGGTTGTCGGAAGATATTTGCGATAGGCGATCAGACCCTCCACAAAAAAGCGAAGCCAGCCTGGCAGGAGGATCTCACCCGCTGCCGTCAATGCGGTGAGTGTAATGCCAAACCCCGCTAGCAGAGGCCATCGCTTGGGCCACTGACCTGCTCCCCAAAGCAGAAACCACAGCAGCGGCAGCAAAACCATTTGCGGTTTGACCGTTGAGATGGCTAGGAGGACGCCGGCGACGGCAAGACGATTGCGGGTGATGCACCATGCGCTTAGGGCGAGCAGAAATGCAACCACAAGTCCCAGTTGGCGGAGGCGCAGTCCCTGCGCGACCTGCGGACTGGCGATAACGAATAGAACGATTGAGGCAATCATGATCCGCGGTGGCCGCCAACGCAGGATCTGCATCCAGAGCACTACGCCGATTGCGGTGAGCAGCGCGAAGACTACAGGGGCCCACGTTTGCAAGAGCGAAAAATCCACGTAAACGGTCGGAGCCAGGAAAAATACAACGTAGACCGGGTAGGCGAAGCGCTGTTCGTCGATCACATCCACTCCCGGCTCTCCATACTTCTGGTTGATCGCGTGGCCGTAGAAAGCGATTTGGATCTGATGGCTCACTTCCGGACCATACGGGTTGCGGCCGTGAAGCAGGAGTTCTCGCGTGCCCACCCAGCGCGGATAGAAGTCGCCCAGTTGAGATTTGAGCCGACCGTGCTCCACGTCAATGAAGTATTCCCACGGCAGCAGGACTCTCGACATATAGAGCCATGTGATGGCACTCGCCAGCAAACTCAACAGAAGCCAGAGTCGGAGCTTCATTTGCCGCGTTCCCTCAGAAATATCTTCACTCTGCGGCGCGAGCCTTGGCCGAATTAGACTCAACGCCATTCCGTCCCCATGTTGTCGTCGGTTATGATCAACCGGTTCTGCAGGCGGCTTCGAAGTTGATCGTTGTTTTCGAACGAAAGCAATGTGCGTCCAGTTGGATCATTGGGGATGGCTGCAATCTCGTCGAGCCTCCTCATCTGTTTTGGATCGCTGGCATCAACCACGTGCTTACCATCTATAACATAACTCAGGAGGATCGCTCTCCAGCGCTCGCGGTCAAAAAGCAGCGGGGAGTCACTGGCGGCGATGCAGTTCACGAATCGCAAGGCGTAAGGGTATACGGATAGTGCCGTCGCCATCACATCTTCTGATCCGGTGGTGTTATAGAAGAGCACGCCGCCGGGATTGAGGTGCGAGCGTGCAATTTGCAGGAATTCCACTGAAAGCAAATGGCTGACGTGGTTTCGCCAGTGAAACGTGGTGTTCATGACGATGGCATCGTACTTTGGCGTCTGGTTTCACATCAACCATCGGCGTCCGTCATCGATCACGATGCGTACTTTCGGATTGCGAAGAAGGCTGGCTACGGTTGGCTGTTCTGGAATGAGGTGCAAATATCCTGGATTGATCTCTACGACCGTTAACTCCTCGACTTGCGGATGATTGGCTACGACCTGCGCCCATGAGCCCGATCCGAGACCGATCATCAGAACGCGGTGTGGCGCAGATTGAAATGCGCTGAGCCCATAGGGACGGACAATCATATTGACGTCGTGCAACAGCTCAATGTTGAATTGGCCATCGTATACGCCTCCTCCGAACACGGTACCGTCGGGAGTGACGCCGATTGTGCCACTACGAGTTTCGACGACTTCCTGAAAGTGCAAGGCGGGATATCTGTTCTTGAAGAGCAAACGATCGTACAGAGTGCTGAACCAAGGGCGAGCGACCACAATCGTGAGCAACATGGCCATGGCGGCGAAGGCAAATCCTGGTTTCAATCGAAGCAGGGGACGGGTGGAAACTCCAAACACAGCTGCTGCGAAGAAAGCGCCTCCTGCCAGAAGCAGTATTGAAATCTGGTACAGGGAAAGATGGTCCATCAAGATGTAGCCCACCAGCAGCGTTCCCAAGGTAGAGCCGACAATGTTGGCCGCGTACAGGTGGCTCAATGAAGCTCCTGCCCGGGCTGCCGGATTCACGGAAACGTACGCTACGAGGGGAAAGGTTGCGCCGAAGAAACTGGCGCCGACGCAAACCAAGAGCAGGATGATGGAGCCTGGCCAGCTACTCCCGATTTTGTCGGGAGAGGTAAAGCCGAGCGCCCAGCCAGAGAGCGGGCTCACAGCAAATGCAACGATTGCGGAAGCAAACAAGAGCGCGCTCAATGTGGGTATTTCACTTTCGCGCGGATGATGGTGCGAGTATTGCTCGATGAACCTCGACCCCAGAGCCAAGCCGAGAAGATAGGTGCCCAGCAACGATGCGAATGCCGCGGCAGTGTCGCCCGAACCGAATGCCAGCAAACGGTACCAGATAATCTCGTAGGAAAGCGCTGCGAAACCCGAGAAGGCTGCGCAACCTAGAGCAAGGGAATACGGGAGCAAGCGACTGGGACTGCCGGCGACGAGTGTGGAGGCGCGCTCGAGGCCATCCTTCTCTGGCTGCCGCAAGTAAGGGTAGGCCAGGGCACCGATGGCGACCAGGATATTCAGGGAAGCGGCGAACCGGACAGATCCCGACTGCCCGAGGTGGCGCATCAGCCAAGTGGCTGCCAGAAAGCACGCAAGACCAGATCCCAGACTGTTAACGAAATAAAGGCTCCCAACGGAGGACCCTACATTCTGCGACGACCGTACGAGGTATTCGACAAGGAGCGGCAAAGTCGCTCCCATGAGCAGGGTGGACAGAACAATCACAAAGAAACTGACCAGGCTTGTCTCCAAGAGCGACTTACCGGCTGTGATTTCGGCAATGCGATGAAAGAGCGTCAAGGAGACAGCTCCAAAGATGCCGGTTAACAGCTCAGCCATGGCAAATAGCGTGACGGGCGCGAGCCGTCTGCTATTTGAAAGAGCGCCTCCCGCCAGGCTTCCCAGTCCGAGCCCCAGCATGAAACCGCTGACCACGACTGTGACTGACTGAATATTGAGGCCAAAGATGGCAAATAGCGCTCTTTGCCAGACGATCTGATAAATGAGCGCAGGAAATCCGGAGCAGAAAAATAGCGAGTGAATCCAGGGAAAGTGTTGGCCACTGCGCCTCTTGAACATAGAGCTGCTTACCCTCTGAAATGTGGGCGGGCGACGATGGTCAGTAATTCACCCCGTGCAGTCGTTGAGGTACTGCGTCGCATTCCAGTGTTCACGATATACTCGATCCCCGAACCCGTCGTACGCGAAATCAAATTGACCATTAACAGATCGGGCACCGGCCAGAGTTTGCGGCATCCCGGGCGGATTCCGTTATCCGTCGTCCTGGTGCTGGTTGTCGCCTACATGGCGATTGCGCCGAATCTCGATCAGCCATTCATAAACTATGGTTTTGCGAGTTCGATCATCTTTCTCGCTGCTGCGCGCTCGCAGAGCAGGCACTGGATTGTGGCTCTTGCCACAGCAGCCGGGCTCAGTCTCGGTCACGCCTTTTTCCGTGGTGCGGGTATTGCCGCTCCAGAAATGGACCTGTATGCCGGCATGCTCGGACGCAGCTGCCTCCTGGTTCTGGGTTGGAGAAGGATATGGGCCAGCCCCGAGGACAGCGAGCGTTTGCGCGGGATCTGGCTGTTGCAAGTTGGAATTGTTTCGTTCGTTCTTGCGTCCACGGTTGCGTTGAACCTGACCGTGCTAGCTCATTTGCGGGTGCTGGATTCCTACCTGTACGTGTTTGATGGCAGCTTGGGTTTTCAGCCCAGTTTCGTGATTGGCCGGCTCTTTTCCCGTTACAAGCTAGTCGCGGAGATCGCGAAAGTGGGTTATCGCAGTCTCCCTATCGTCCTGGCTTTGGCGAGCGCTGGGTATTTGAAATCGGGGTCGCCGTGGCGGCCGCTTTCAGTGCTCACTTCCGCAGGGGTGCTCGGCTACCTCCTATACTGGGTTTTCCCGGCGACTGGACCTCTTTATGTGGCCGGGGGGAACTTCCCCAACTTTCCACCATCATTTGACATGCTCAGGCAGATGCGCCTGCATGCGATCGCACTGCACGTTCCCGCTCCGCGCAATGCAATGCCGTCGTTGCACATGGCGTGGGCCCTGCTTTTGTGGTTCACTTGCCGGCCATTCTCACGCGTTTGGCGTGGATTTTCCCTGGCTTATGTTGCTTTGACTGTTGTGGCCACCCTGGGAACCGGGGAACATTACCTGGTGGATCTGGTCGTGGCGCTGCCATTCTCGGTCGCGGTGCAAGCGCTTTGGACGCCCGCGGAGAGACCCACGCGCAACATCGTGCTTGCCGGCGCAACCAGTTTGACGCTGATATGGCTTGTCGTGCTGCGCTACGGCTCGGACGTCTTCCTGCTGTCGCCCTTGATTCCGTGGGCGTGTGCTGTTGTGTCGACCGCTATCTCACTGGCGCTGGAGCGGGTTCTATTCTATCTTTCCGCGGCTTCTCGATCGGCTGTTTTCTGAAAGAGGCCGTCTACGATCTGGATCATTTCGTCGTCCACGGTGCGGTTGCGCGAGATGGCCTCGACCAGAGGGATGGAGACGATTTTGTTGGATCGCAGGGCGGCCATGCATCCGAATTCGCCGCGGTGCACCATGTCAATCGCGCCGAGGCCGTAACGCGTCGCGAGGACGCGGTCGAATGCGCTGGGAGAACCGCCGCGCTGGATGTGGCCGAGGACGACGGCACGAGTCTCGTAGCCGGTGCGTTTTTCGATTTCGCGGGCGAGGATATTAGCGATGCCGCCGAGCTTGGCGTGGCCAAATTCGTCCTTGCCCATGTCTTGCAGAATGGGAGAGCCCTGGCCTGGTTCGGAAGAAAACTTCGCGCCTTCGGCCACGACCACGATGGAAAAATAGCGGCCGCGCTCGTGACGCTGGCGGATGGAGTCGGCGACTTTATCGACATCGAAGGGACGTTCGGGGATGAGGATAACGTCGGCGCCGCCGGCGATGCCGCTGTAGAGTGCGATCCAGCCGGCATCGCGGCCCATCACTTCGACAACCATCACGCGGTTGTGAGCTTCGGCGGTGGTGTGGACGCGGTCGAGGGCTTCGCAGACGATATTGCAGGCGGTGTCGAATCCGGAAGTGTAGTCGGTGCCGCCGAGATCGTTGTCGATGGTTTTGGGAACGCCGACGACTTTGGCGCCGCGTTCGTGGAGCCTTTGGGCGACCGAAAGAGTGTCGTCGCCTCCGATGGCGATTAGGGCGTCGATGTGGTTGTTTTCGAGGGTGGCGAGGCAACGGTCGATGCCGTCGTGATGTTTCGAGGGATTGGTGCGGGAGGTGCGCAGGATGGTGCCACCGCGAGGCAGAATGCCGCCGACCGAGTCGAGATCGAGGGGCATGCAGGTGTTATCCATGAGGCCGCGCCAGCCTTCCATAAATCCGATGAATTCGTCCTGGTAAGTGAAGGTGCCTTTGCGGACGACGGCGCGAATCACGGCGTTCAGGCCGGGACAATCGCCTCCGCCGGTCAACATACCAATCTTCATTGCTTGCTCCGGTGCATGATTTCAGATAGAGATCCCGTGGGATGCACCCCGGGCGTGGGCTCGTTTCAACGGGCCCGAAGCGCGGGACTGGCAGCCGCAGGGAAGAACAAGATTATCATTAAATGCGCGGCGATTCTTCATGGGAGCCGATGGTACTGATAATCTAAGTCTGTCGAATTAAGTCAGCACTGGCGAGAAATCTGCGAGCGGGAAGGGTCATGAACGTGAAAGCGAAAAAAGGTGTGATCGGAATTCTCACTGGCGGCGGCGACGTGCCGGGCCTGAATCCAGCCATCCGCGCGGTCACCATCCGCGCCATGCGCGAGGGTTGCCAGGTGATTGGCATACGCCGGGGATGGGCCGGGCTGGTCGACATGGTCCGCGAAAAAGACTACGACAATAGCGAAAACTTTCAGACACTGTCGGAGGATCTGGT
>DATMQT010000100.1:0-13421 GCA_035566655.1 Candidatus Dormiibacterota bacterium | reverse complement strand
CATCACCATCTCGGTGCCCGCGGGAAGCTCAGCAACTCCGGTCACATCGGTGGTCCGCAAATAAAACTGCGGACGGTATCCCTTGAAGAACGGTGTATGCCTTCCACCCTCTTCCTTCGTCAGGATGTAAACCTCGGCCTTGAACTTGGTATGCGGCGTGATCGATCCACCCTTGGCCAGCACCATGCCGCGCTCCACATCTTCTTTCGCAATGCCGCGCAGCAACAGCCCAGCGTTGTCGCCCGCCAGTCCTTCGTCCAGCTGCTTCTTGAACATTTCCACGCCGGTCACAACCGTCTTGCGCGTCTCGCGGAAGCCAACGATTTCCACTTCCTCGCCAACCTTCACCTTGCCGCGTTCGATACGCCCCGTGACCACCGTCCCGCGTCCCTGAATCGAAAAAATATCTTCAATCGGCATCAGGAACGGCTTGTCCAACTCACGCGCCGGCTGCGGCACACTCTTGTCCACCGCCGCCATCAACTCGTCGATCTGCGCCTCCGCCTTGGGGTCCCCGTTCAGTGCATTCAGCGCCGACACCCGAACCACCGGCACATCGTCGCCGGGGAACTTGTAGCTCTTCAGCAACTCGCGCACTTCCAGTTCCACCAACTCCAGCAACTCCGGATCGTCGACTGCGTCAACCTTATTCAGCGCCACCACCAGATACGGCACGCCCACTTGGCGGGCCAGCAGCACATGCTCGCGGGTTTGCGGCATCGGCCCGTCAGTTGCGGCCACCACCAGAATGCCGCCATCCATCTGCGCCGCGCCCGTAATCATGTTCTTGATGTAGTCGGCGTGGCCGGGGCAGTCCACGTGCGCGTAGTGCCGGTTCGCCGTCTCATACTCGACGTGCGCCGTCGCGATGGTGATGCCGCGCGCCTTCTCTTCCGGAGCGTTATCGATCGAATCGAACGACCGAAACATGTTCTTCGGATTATGCTTCGACAAAACCTTGGTGATGGCCGCCGTCAACGTGGTCTTGCCATGGTCAATGTGACCAATCGTTCCTACATTGCAGTGCGGCTTATTGCGATCAAATTTTTCTTTCGCCATTTCTCTTTCTCCTCGGCTTCCAGTTACGCCGGAACCAAATCATCGCCGTCGGCCTCATAATACGCGCCAACAAATTCCTGCTTCTCCACCAGTTCCTCAGCAATCATCCGGTCGAGTCTTCCGGAAAACTCTGCGAACTGTTCGCGGAAGATTTCAAATCCGCGATGTCCGTTCCAGAAGTCCCGCACCCGGTACCGTCCATCGCTCACCGACTCACACTTCACTTCAGTAGCGATGTAACCCTCACCTTGCCGCAAGAACCTGGACCAGATTCCATCCGGCCCAAAAACTACTCCAAACTCAACCTGCTTACTTTCTCGAACCCAGAACCTGCGGTCGACAACGAACCGCGGCGCTGGCAGTCACTTCGTAGTCCCCTGCACCTTGGCGATGATTTCCTCCGCCACAGATCGCGGAGCCTCCTCATAGCGCGCGAAATGCATCGAGTACTCAGCCCGACCCTGCGTCGACGAACGCATGTGCGTCGCGTACCCAAACATCTCAGCCAAAGGTACGATCGCCTTGATCACCTGCGATCCGGCGCGATGCTCCATGCCTTCAATGCGTCCGCGTCGCGAACTTAGGTCGCCCATAATCACGCCCGCGTAATCTTCCGGCGTAACCACTTCAACCGCCATCACCGGCTCCAGCAGCACCGGCGAAGCCTTGCGCGCAGCTTCCTTGAACGCCATCGATCCGGCAATCTTGAATGCCATTTCGTTCGAATCGACGTCGTGATAGCTGCCGTCGTAAAGCGTAGCCTTCACATCGACCATCGGATACCCAGCGAGAATTCCGCCTTCAAGCGCTTCCTGAATTCCCTGATCGATCGGCTTGATAAATTCCTTCGGCACCGAACCACCAACGATATCGTTAACAAACTCGTAGCCCGTCCCCGCGGGTTGCGGGTCGAGCCGGATCTTCGCGTGCCCATACTGGCCGCGCCCGCCAGTCTGACGAATGTACTTGCCTTCCGCCTCGGAGTGCTTGCGAATGGTCTCCCGATAAGCCACCTGCGGCTTGCCGACGTTGGCCTCGACTTTGTACTCGCGCATCATGCGGTCGACAATAATTTCCAAATGCAACTCGCCCATGCCACTGATGATGGTCTGTCCGCTGTCGGGATCGGTGTGAACCTTAAAGGTAGGATCTTCCTGGGCCAGGCGGCCCAGCGCCATCCCCATCTTTTCCTGATCGGCTTTCGTCTTGGGTTCAACCGCGACCGAAATCACGGGAACCGCAAACGTAATATTTTCGAGAGCAATGGGATGATCTTCGCTGCAAATCGTATCGCCCGTGCTGACACCCTTAAGTCCAACCGCGGCACAAATATCGCCAGCGAGAATTTCGCTGATTTCTTCGCGCTTGTTGGCGTGCATCTTAAGCAGCCGCCCAATGCGCTCACTCCGGCGGCGACCGGTATTCAAGACGGAATCTCCGGTCTTAAGCTGCCCGGAATAAACCCGAATAAACGTCAACTGGCCGACAAACGGATCGGCCATGATCTTGAATGCCAGCGCCGAAAACGGCTGCTTGTCATCAGCTTTGCGGAAAATCTGCTCCCCGTTCTCGGGATTCAAACCATGCGTTTCCGGCACGTCGAGCGGCGAAGGCAGATAGTCCACCACCGCATCCAGCAGCGGCTGCACACCTTTATTCTTGAACGCCGTTCCCACCACCACCGGAAAAACTTTCAAAGCAATGGTCGATTTGCGCAGCGACGCCCGCAGTTCGTCGGCGCTAATCTCTTCGCCTTCCAGAAACTTGTGCAGGATTTCGTCGTCGTTCTCGGCAATGCTTTCGACCAGCTGGGCGTGGAACGCTTCGGCTTTTTTCTTCAGTTCGGCGGGAATTTCCTCGGTCACGTACTCAGCGCCCATCGTGTCGTCTTCCCACACGATGGCCTTCATGTTGATCAAATCGATGACGCCCTTGAACTTGTCTTCCTGGCCGATGGGAATTTGAATCGCGACGGGCTTGGCACTGAGGCGTTTGCGGATGGTATCGATGGCGTGCTCAAAATCGGCACCCATCTTGTCGATCTTGTTAATAAAGCAAATTCTCGGCACACCGTACTTATCGGCCTGGCGCCAGACCTTTTCAGACTGCGGCTGCACTCCGTGCACCGCATCAAACACCGCCACAGCGCCATCGAGCACGCGCAGCGAGCGCTCCACTTCCGCCGTGAAATCCACGTGCCCCGGTGTATCAATAATGTTAATGCGGATATCGCGCCAGGTGCAGGTCGTCGCCGCGGACGTAATCGTAATCCCGCGCTCCTGCTCCTGTTCCATCCAGTCCATGGTCGCAGTGCCTTCGTGCACCTCTCCGATGCGGTGCGTCTTCCCCGTATAGAACAGGATGCGCTCCGTCGTAGTGGTCTTACCGGCATCGATGTGGGCCATGATGCCGATGTTCCTGCAGCGTTCTAATGGGACTGTTCTAGGCACGACAATTAACTCTTTCTGGGCTCCAAAAATTAGCTCTTAAGCTCTTAGCCTTTAGCTGTTAGCTGTTAGCTAGATCGGCCCCGGTTCTGCTAAGGGCTAAAGGCTAAGAGCTAAAAGCTGCTTCCCTACCACCGGTAATGCGCGAAAGCCTTATTAGCCTCCGCCATGCGGTGCACATCTTCTTTCTTCTTGATGGCCGCGCCTTTTCCATTCGCCGCGTCCAGCAACTCATTGCTCAACTTGTCGACCATGCCGCGCTCAGCGCGCCCGCGTGCATAAGTCAGCAGCCAGCGGATCGCGAGCGACGTACGCCGGTCCGCATTCACTTCCACCGGCACCTGATAGTTCGCTCCACCAACCCGCCGCGTCTTCACTTCCAGCAACGGCTTCGCATTCTCGACGGCCTTGGTGAATAGCTTCAAAGCTTCGTCGCCGCCTTTTTCCTGCACCTTCGTCAGGGCCTCATAAAAGATGCCCTCGGCGGTCGAGCGCTTGCCCTGCCACATCATCGAGTTGATGAACTTCGTCACCAGGTTCGAGCCATAGACGGCATCGGCTGGCACGGTCCGTTTTGCTGTGTGTCCTTTACGTGGCATTTAAGCTTCTAGCTCCTAGCTCTTAGCTAACCTGAGCTTTCTCTGGCCACTGATCACTGATCACTGGCCACTGCACTTAACCCTTCTTGGCGCGCTTGGCGCCGTACTTCGACCGTCCCTGCTGACGCCCGGCCACGCCCACCGCATCCAGCGTGCCGCGAATCACGTGATAGCGCACGCCCGGCAGGTCCTTCACGCGGCCTCCGCGAATCAACACAATCGAGTGCTCTTGCAAGTTGTGGCCAACGCCGGGGATATAAGTCGTGACTTCAATCCCGTTGGTCAGCCGCACGCGCGCCACTTTCCGCAACGCCGAGTTCGGCTTCTTCGGCGTCTGCGTGTATACGCGCGTGCAAACTCCGCGCTTCTGCGGACATCCTTGCAGCGCCGGACTGGCCGTCTTGTACCGCGGCCGCTTCCGCCCATCACGAACCAACTGATTAAATGTAGGCACTCTTTGCCGCTCCTTGTCGCTGACTCAAAAAACGCCAGATGAAAGCTGCTCACCGAAAGTCATGCGCAGCATTCGCCCCGTCGGCGGGCAGCGCACGGCGCTATCAGCTTTCCCGGCCGTTTACCGCGCGTCCGGGCTGGCAAGCCCACCATCGGCCCACCATGCTTCTCGCCGCACACGAATCGCGGAGAGAGATTCTTGGGTACCAATCTAGATTTATGCTGCCGACGGTGGCACCCGGCCAAAACTACGGGAGTGCTCCGTATCGCCAGCTCTGTCCTGCATATCCTTTCGCAGACCGCTTCCCGACTAAACTTCATCGCGACAGCAGCCCTCGTGATAGGGCGAAAGGCAGCGCAGGAACGTTTCAGCGAGGAAAATTTCCGGCTCGATTAGTTCTGCTTCACCGGAAACGCATTTCTCAAAAGCTCTACCGCAGATTCCCGCACAACTCAGCGCGGAACCAGCGGCACACAGCAAGCCTGGATGAACTCGCGGAACTCAACAACTATAGCAAGCGAAAGGAAATATCGTCAACCCATCTTTTTGCATCCCATGAACTGACTTGGAACGATCCGGCAGGGCCGCAGCTTGATCACGGTGTCCGGGCCGGCTTGCTGAATCCGTCTCCAGCCTCTACACTTTAGGTTTTCCATTCCATTAAACAATTCGCCGTCGGGATATGACCGGGCGGCGACAAGAGGGTGCATGGGAAGGTTGCGTTTCGCTTCGTCGGCTTGGGTGGTAGTCACGATCTCATTATTCACGTTGCTGCCAGCGTGCGGCGGCCACAAACCTCCCGGCCCCCCGCCTTTCCCGGCGAAAATCACCGTGAGCCCCGGCCCCAGTTATTCTCTGCAACAGGGGACCACCCTCCAGTTCATCGCCACCGCGCAGAACAACTTAGGCGGAAGTATCTCTCCAACTTTCACCATTGCCTCCAGCGACCCGAGCACCCTCGATATTGGTCCCGGCGGCCTTGCCTGTGCCGGCACCTGGAACGCTCCGCTTTACACAATATGCACACCCGCCGGCGTTGGAGTGGTTCAAGTGACTGCTTCGGCCCTCGGAGCCACCAGCCCGCCCAGCCTGATCTTCGTTCATCCCCCCATCGATAACATTCAGGTCAGCGTGGTTCCCCCTAGCGCTCCTCCGCCCCCCGCCTGCCCCAACCAGCAGGCCCTTCCCGCCGCCTGCAACCTCAAGTTTGTCGATGCTTCCAAATTCTGCATGTCGCAGAACCAGGTCCAGACTCTTCAGGCCACCGCCTACAGCGGCGGGATCGACATTACCGCCCAGGTCGGCCCCTTCACTTGGACGGAGGTTAATACTAGCGTAGTTAAGATCACTCCGATTGTTACTGTTACTTCCCTCAACGTCGCCACCAATCAGGCAACCGCGTCTCCCAGTGTGCCAGGGCAGACCCAGGTAATCGCCTCAGCTTCCGGAACTTTCAGCCAGCCCTACAACATCGAAACCTGCCCCGTGCAGTGTATCGACCTGCAAGTCGGTTCGCAAAACAGCGGCGCCACAAGTTTCGTGGTCAACAAAGGGATTTCGGAAACCATCACTGCCACCGCAGTGGACGTGCAGGGCTGCATCGTCCCTCAACCGCCGCTGACTTGGGTTTCGTCCTCTCCAGCCTCACTGGCCGCGGGCAGCGCCTCGGCGGGATGCGCCGCTGGCGCAACCTGCAGCGTGACCACTCCTCAACCGGGCGCGGCCTCGATCACCGCGTCCTGCACTCCGCCAACCTGCAACATCGGTTTCCCACTGAATCCCGCTGGCTTCCCGCCTCCCTACGCCCCTCAGCCGGTTTATCCGGTCACCGCCATTTCCGGCTTGGCAACCGGTGCCAGCTCGTCGACCAGCGTCCTGGCCACCAGTCAGGACTGCTCCACCGATATTCTGTGCGCCGTGGGCGTGTACAACGTATCCACCACCACCAATCTTCCGGGTAGCGGTTTCCAACTTCCCACGCCGCCCAATTCGTTGCGCTTCGATCCGGCTGGGGACCGTGCCTATATGGGCAGCGAATTCGGCGCCGTCACCATCAATACTGCCGCCTTCGGGTCCCAGTCCACCAATCCATTCGCACCCCTGCCCGCCTCCGGAACACCCCTCGGCCTCGTCACCGGCAAGATCCTGGCCATCTCGCCAAATGGAAACTCCGCCGTCTTCTCCGATACAGTCTCTACACCCAATCAGGTATATGTCGTAAGCGCGGGCTCATCGTCATTCGGCTCCGCGACCTTGAACCTCGACAGCGCCATCGCCGCAGCATTCTCACCCGACGGGCTTAAAGCCTTCATCCTCGCCAACGGCGGCAACACCTTATATGTCTATTCCGGACTGCAATTCCTCCAGCCGGCCATCTCTTTGGCGTCGCCCGCCACCTCGATTGTTTTCAATTCCTCTGGATCGTTTGCTCTGCTGGCTGGCGGAGGCGCCCCCTCCAAGCTCGCCGCCTACAATACCTGCGATAATTCCCCGCTGAACCCAGCCCTGTCTTCCGGAACCCTACCCGGCCCACCGCTTTTCCTGAAGATGGTTCCCGCCGGAGTCATCCCCTTGAACAGCACCTTCGGCGGCATATTCCTCCCAAACCTCGAACCGGCCGGCCTTGACTTTTTCTTCGGCCTCGACAATACCGGCATCGACCTCATCGCCACCAACTCGTCCCTGCCGCTCGCTGTCGGGACGCCGCCGGTCGCTCCTCTTTGTCCCCAGCAAGTCAACCTCGCCGAGATTCTCCCCCTGCCCATCCCACCCAATCCGCCTAACGTATTTCCACCAGTCCACTTCGATATCGGCAAGGGCACGTTCCACCCCATCAACTTCTTCCTGTCCCCGGACGCGACCCACGCCTACGTCGTCACCAGCGATCTCGGCGTCCTGGTCTATGACTTCAACACCAACTTCGCCTCCGGAATCCCGCTCGTCAACAACGCAAGCCCCGTGGCCGCGGACATCGCCGCCGATGGCTCCCTCATCTATGTCGCCGGCTCCGATGGCCTCCTGCACGAACTCAACACGGCGTTGGCCTTCGACCAGAACCAAACCTCCTTCTCCACCCTACCCAACTCGGCCAACAACTTCTGCTTCACGGGAACCAACTGCACCCTGAACATAGTGGCAGTGAAACCCTAATGGATTTGAAATTGAGATTTCGTGGGAATGGAGAATTGCAAAGCTGGGTGCAAGGAGGGTTCTGAAATTACAAAATTGCCAAATTATAAAATTAACAGATTTCCTTCCTACGCGGTCTTGGCCAGGTCTTTAGCCACACTATCCAGCACCCCATTGACGAACTGCACTGATTCCAAACTGGAAAACTTTCGCGCAATCTCCAGCGCCTCATTGATCACAACCGCTCGCGGCGTCTCCGGATACCCCAAAAACTCCGCCACTCCCGCACGCAACAGGTTGCGGTCCACCGCCGCCATGCGCTCCATGCGCCAGTGTTCCGCATGACGCTCAATCAGCGTGTCGATTTCCGCTCCACGGTCGGTCGCCACCCGGAATAAATCCTCCGCAAACCCCCGCACCTCGGCGCTGGCCCCGCCATGCTCCGCCCAAAACGTGCGCTGCACCTGGTCCACCGTCTGCTTGCCCATGTCCGCCTGAAACAGCATCTGCAGAACCAGTTCCCGGGATTTGCGGCGTGTACCCATAGAGACAGTTGCCAGCTTCCAGTTCCCAGCTGTCAGTTTACTGTAAGTGAGAGTGATTTCGGTGAGAGGGATTATGTGCGCTTCGTCTTCTTCTTGGACTTGTCATTCCGATCTTTGGTTTTGTCATTCCGATCTTTGGATCTGTCATTCCGAGCGGAGCGAGGAATCTTGGTTTTGCTGATGGCTTGCCCCAGCGACGCCATCTCCACCGCCGCCAGCGCCGCCTCGAATCCCTTATTGCCCATCTTCAACCCGGCGCGGTCGATGGCCTGCTCCAAAGTCTCGCAAGTAAGCACGCCAAAAGCATGCGGGACACCGGTCTCCTGGGCCGACTGCCCAATCCCGCGCGTCACTTCGTTCACAATCACGTCATAGTGCGCCGTGTCCCCGCGCAGTAAGCATCCGAGACAAATGACGGCGTCGTACTTCCCAGTCTCCGCCAGCTTCCGCGCCGCCAGCGGAATCTCAAACGAGCCCGGCACGCGCACCAGCGCCATATCTCTTTTCGTAGCGCCCGATCGCACCAGCCCGTCAACTGCGCTCACCAGCAGCCGCTCGGTGATGAAAGCATTAAATCGTGAAACGACAATAGCAAAACGCATGCCCACTGCACTAAGCGCGCCTTCGAGCGCAGCGAGACCAGACTCAGGGGGACCCTCCGCAACAAAATCCTTCTTATCTTTCTTCTCCGTGACTCAGTGCCTCCGTGGTGGATTCGCCTTTGATCCGTGCAGACCCGTGAAAATCCGTGGCAAAACTTACTTTCCCTTAAACGCTGCCGACCGCTTCTCGAGAAATGCCGCAGTCCCTTCCTTCTTATCCTCAGTAGCGCAAGCCACCCCAAACAACACAGCCTCCAGATACAGACCCTCGCTCAAAGTCATTTCCATGCCCTTGTTCACGGCCTCCATCGCATACTGCACCGCCAGCGGAGCGTTAGCGATAATCTTCGCCGCGATCGCTTCCGCTCGCGGAATCAACTCCGCCGCCGCCGTGACTTCATTCACCAGCCCGATGCGATGCGCTTCCTGCGCCGTGATCATCTCCCCCGCCAGCACCATCTGCATCGCAATGCCTTTGCCCACCAGCCGCGGAAGCCGCTGCGTCCCGCCATATCCCGGGATAATGCCCAACTTCACCTCAGGCTGCCCCAGCTTGGCATTCTCGCTAGCCAGCCGCATCGTGCAAGCCGAAGCAATCTCGCAGCCGCCGCCCAGCGCAAATCCATTGATGCAAGCAATCACCGGCTTGCCCAGATTCTCAATCAAATTAAGCACGTTCTGCCCGCGGTGCGTATATTCCTTCCCCGAAACCGCGTCGTGCGTGGCCAACTCGCCGATGTCTGCACCGGCGATGAACGCCTTCTCGCCCGCCCCGGTAAAAATAACAACGCGAATCGCCGCGTCATTCTTGATGTCATGAAACGCCGCCCGCAACTCCTCCATGGTGGCCATGTTCAGCGCATTCAAAACCTTCGGCCGGTTCACGGTCACATAAGCGATCGCGTTTTTCTTTTCCAAAAGAATGTTTTCGAAGTTCATAGGATTGTTCTGCCCCAAAGTCAGGGAGACCGAAGGAATTATTTCCTCAGGTGTGGTTTCCTCCGTGCCCCTGTGTCTCCGTGGTGGGTTTTCGATCCGTGTGAATCCGCGCAAATCCGTGGCAAAGAAGGTTATTTCCCTTTCGCCACCGCAGCCACATCGTCCTTGCTCAGATCGCAACTGATGCACCTCTGCGTCCACAGCCGGTGTCCAAACACTTTCCCGCACCGCGGACATCGCCACTCCGTAAGCCACCACCCGCCAGCCAGGTACACCCCAATCCAGCCCAGCATAATCGCGAGATCAGCGCCCTCTCCCAGCTTGAGTTTCCCGATCATGAAACCCAAAAATATAAAACTGAGAAACAACACCACCACCAGATTCCGCCGCGCCACATAGCTGTGCCACGCCCGGCGATATCTTTCGACATCCTGTGGCCCGCCCTCTCCCGGCGCCTGATCGGTTTTTCTGCGTCTGAACATGGATTCAATCTTAGCTGCGATCTGGGAATCCGATTCTACAGTTTATTCGCCTTCGGACTATTCGGGTCCGAATAATCGTAAAACCCCTTGCCAGTCTTCTTCCCATACCACCCGGCCATCACCAGCCGCTTCAGCAACGCAGGCGAAGCAAACCGCCGCTCCTTGAACTCATCAAACATCACCTGAGTAATGTAGTAAGTAGTGTCAAGCCCCACAAAGTCCAGCAAAGTAAACGGCCCCATGGGATACCCGCACCCTAGCTTCATCGCATTATCAATATCTTCAATCGATCCCACACCCTCCTCATAAGCCCGGATCGCATCCAGCAAATAAGGCACCAGCAGCCGGTTGACGATGAACCCCGTCTTGTCCGATGTCCGAACCGGAACCTTGCCCAGCTTTTTCCCAAACTCGTAAGCGGTCTGGTAAACATCGTCGGCCGTAGCGATCGTCCGCACAACTTCCACCAGCTTCATCAGCGGCACCGGATTAAAAAAGTGCAGCCCAACAAATCGCTCCGGCCGCTTCACGGATGTCAAAAGCTCAGTCACTGAAATCGAAGAAGTATTCGAAGCAAAGATCGCATCCTTCTTCACAATGCCATCAATCGACGCATACATCTTCTTCTTCTCTTCCACGTTCTCAATGATGGCTTCAATAATAACGTCGCAATCGGCCAAGTCGGCCTTCTTGGTAGTCCCCTTAAGCCGCGCCCGGATCGCATCCTTCTGCGCCGCCGTAATCCCACCCTTCTCCACCGGCCGCTCGGCAAACTTCGCCAAAGATTTCTCAATCCCCGCAAAGCCCTTGTCGAGAAATTTCTGCTCGACTTCGAGCACGGTCACGTCGAATCCAGCGGTAGCGCAAACCTGCGCAATGCCGGAACCCATCAAGCCACAACCTAGTACGCCAACCTTCTTAATTTCCATAAATGCCTTTCGGTCAAATGTAGGAAACAGAACTACCGCGAATTTCGTACATCAATCTCAACGGAGACCCCACGTGCGTTGATCCCGTGAACCAGATCCACAAAATCAGCAGCCATCTTTTTCGCGCTATCACCGATAAGGTCGAAGTTGAGGATGACAAGCCTGTAGGGAACTTCGATTTTATTAATCCCGCCGTGCGATATGCTGTCGTTAAGGGCATCGAAATTTCTCCCATGCCAATCGGGCGCACCAACAACTCTGAAGAACGCATCATAGACATCGTCCATGCCGTTCCACGTAACCCCGTCCATGATCAGCTCGATCATCACAACCGCCTTGACTTTCTCTGTGCCTCCGTGTTTCCGTGGTGAGAACATCCGCGCCTAAAAATTCAGCAGCGTCTCCACAATCATCGCAATCCCCTGCCCACCCCCAATGCAAGCCGTAGCCAGCCCATACTTCTTCTTCCGCCGCCGCAACTCATACAACAAAGTAATCACCAGCCGAGTCCCGGTAGCCCCCAGCGGATGCCCCAAAGCAATCGCCCCGCCATTGACATTCACCTTCTCGCGGTCCAATCCCAATTCCTTCTCCACCGCCAGATACTGCGCCGCAAACGCCTCATTCACTTCAATCAAATCAATGTAATCCAAAGAAAGCCCAGCCTTCTGTAACGCCACCTTAGTGGCAGGCACCGGACCGCGCCCCATCACCTTGGGCTCAACTCCGGCAATCCCCCAACTTACAATGCGACCCAAAGGCAAAATATTTCGCTTGCGCGCTTCTTCCAGCGACATCAACACCACCGCCGCCGCGCCATCCACAATCCCGCTAGCGTTCCCGGCCGTAACGGTTCCACTCTTACCAAACGCAGCCTTCAACTTCCCCAACCCTTCCAAAGTAGTCTGCGGACGCCGGTGATCGTCTTCGGTAAGCAATTCCCCAGTAGCCTCGCCCTTAGAATTCCGAAGCGGCACAGGAACCAACTCCTCCTGGATGCGTCCTTCTTTATAGGCCGCATCCGCCTTCTGCTGCGAACGCAGCGCAAACTCATCCTGCATCTCGCGAGTAATGCCGAATTCCGACCCCAACAGCTCGGCAGTGTTCGCCATGTACAACCCGCAATAGCTGTCAAGCAGCGCCACCATCAGCGAATCTTCCAGCTTCCCGCCCGGAGCCAAAGTAAATCCATCGCGCCCGCGAATCACAAACGGAGCCTGCGACATAGCCTCCATCCCACCAGCCAGCACAATCTTCGCTTCGTCGGTCTGGATCATCTGCGCCGCGCTCACAATCGCCTGCATCCCCGACCCGCACAGCCGGTTCACCGTCAGCGCCGGAGTCTCAATCGGCAACCCCGCCCGCAAACCCACATGCCGCGCCCCATACAAAGCATCGCCCGAAGTCTGCTGGGCATTTCCAAACACCGCATGATCGAATTCCTTGGCGTCGATCCCCGCCCGCTCAATCGCGCCCTTGCCCGCAACCGCCGCCAGTTCCTGCGCGGTAAAGTCTTTGAGTTTGCCGCAATAGCGGCCAAAGGGCGTCCGCGCCCCGCTCATAATAGCGATGTCACCTGGTTTCAACATGATTTTTTCCGGCAGAAACTCTAATCAGATCCGATCAGAGTCGATCAGCCAAACCTGTCAGTTTAGCAGCGAGCTAGGATGTTTGACCAACGAACCCGTCAACCACGAAGGGCACGAAGGACCACGAAGGAAGCACCAGATCGAATCCCTTCGTGAACCTTCGTGCCCTTCGTGGTTGATGTTTTTGTCTTTGAGCGCGGCGGAACAATCCTCTACGCCACAGCCCCCGCCGACAACACCGCCGGCCCCAGCGCCACAATCTTCCCCGGCCCCTGCCCCATGGCCTGCGCCAGTGCATGTTCCACCCGATTGATCACTTCCGTGACCACATCGGCGGGATCATATTCCGTCCGGATCACCGCCTCCGCCAGCCCCGCGGAGAACTGCGCGGACGGTCCCTGGCTGCCCTCATCCTTCGCCGGCAAATGCAGTTCGGAGATAATCTTACGCAGCTTCTCCACCGCCAGCATGCCTTCTTTTTCCGCCGTCTCGCCCAGCAGGATCGCAATCGTCGTCGTATCGTAGCGGAACGCCAGATCGTTGGAGCGGATGTTCGCGGCAAACAATTGCCCCGCCTTCTCCATCAGCGCCTGCACTTCGGCCTCGCCGTATTCCTTGATCATGCCCGCGCTCTTGCCAAACTGCAG
>DATMQT010000099.1:0-71420 GCA_035566655.1 Candidatus Dormiibacterota bacterium | reverse complement strand
CACGTTCCCATTCGACGCTGACCCTAGAAACACGACCCCCGACACAATCTTGTCGCGCAACTGATCGACCAGCGTCCGCAACTGCGCCCGCTCCAGATTGTCGACGCGATGCGCCAGAACTTTCACACCCTTCACTTCCCTAACCTTCTCGGAAATGTTCGCGGTCCCGATCGACGCAGACTTCATCCGCACCTGATCCAGTTCCCGCGTGAGCCGCTTGATCTCCGTATCTTTCTTTTCCAACTCAGCCTTCAACGCGTCAGCCGGAGAGAAGCTCTCAGAGGTATCCTCAGACCCGGGTGGCCCATCCTTTCGCGTTCTTTGCGAAAGGGTGGGCGCGGCGAACCCGGCCACAACCTTCTCCAGTTCATGATCGGCGCGGAAATGCGCCAGTGATCCGGTCCCCGTCACCGCCTCCACCCTCCGCACCCCCGACGACACACTGCCTTCCTTCAGAATCTTGATCAGCCCAATCTCCCCCGTCGCCGCCGTATGCGTCCCCCCGCAAAGCTCCGTAGAAAAATCGCCAATCTTCACCACCCGCACCTTGTCGCCATACTTCTCCCCAAACAAAGCCATGGCGTGATACTTGTTGATCGCCTCGTCGATGGGCACGTCCGTCAAAGTCTCAACTTTAGTGTTGCGCAGCAATTCCTTGTTGATCAGATCCTCAATGTCCTGCAACTCTTCATCTTCAACGGCCGTGAAATGCGAAAAATCAAACCGCAAATGATTCGGCGCCACCAGCGACCCCGCCTGCTTCACATGCTTCCCCAAAACCCCGCGCAGCCCTGCATGAAGCAAATGCGTAGCCGTGTGATTGCGCATGGTGGATTGACGAACGTCAGCATTGACCACAGCATCAACTTTGTCGCCCACGCGCAGCGCCTGTTTCGCAACAACCTGATGCGCCCGAACACCCTGAATCGGCGAATAGCATCCCATCACGTCGGCAACAACAGTATTGTGATCGTCCGAGTAAAACCATCCGCGGTCGCCAACCTGCCCGCCGGAGGTAGCATAGAATGGGGTGTGGTCGAGGATGATCTCGGCCTCATCCCCGGGCGCAAGCTCCTTCACCCCCAGGCTATTGTTTACGATGATAGCAAGCACTTCGCAGCCGTCGAAGCGAGTCTGGCGGTAGCCTTCAAAGATGGATTTCGGAAGTTGCTGGTAGACGGGGTTCGCTGTTTGCTTAGAGCCGCCTTTCCAGGACGCGCGCGCGCGGGCCTGTTCGGCCTCTAGCGCCCATTCAAATCCTTCCGAGTCAAAAAAGACACCAGCGTCTCGGGCCGCGTCCTCTATGAAATCGCGAGGGAGTCCGTGAGTAGAAAACAAATAGAAGGCTTGTTCCCCCAGGAAAAACGACTTTGGCCTTCTGTAGTCCGTTTGGAAATCGCGATCAGGGTCTGAGCGAGCATTTAGGAGTCCCATGGTGGTGGGAATCAGATCCACCCAATCCGTGCTCAAGGTGTTCCGAAACTCGACTTGGTCTTCCCATGAAAACGTTGGACGAGCGCCGTAGGCGCCTCCCCATTCCTCCCACACTTCCCTTGATCTCTTTCTGAGCTTCGAAACCGCACTGCGCTGACTGTCGAACACTTTTTCGAACGTACCGTCTCGTCGGAGGTTCTCGGAATCCTTCACGATACGACGAATCTCGTCGTCCAAGAGGTCCTGCGTGGTTCGCAGCAGTTCTAGGAACCTCTTTTCTTCCTTCTCGATCACGCTGGCTACACGATCCGCGCTTTCCGCAAGCTCCGGATACGCGTCCCTCATGACATCAACAACGGACCGAACCATGGCATGTAAGCAGGGCTTTCTCTGCCCTAAAAGCGTGGCGTGGCGGACGGCACGTCGTATGATTTTTCGAAGAGTATAGCCGCGCCCGAGATTGTCAGGCCGCAAGCCGTCTGAAATCAGAAATGTTGCAGCACGTGAGTGGTCGGCGATGACGCGCAGAGAAGCCGCTGACCTAGCCTTAGCCTCTTTCTGCAATTCATTCGTAAGCGAGGTGCCTGTTAGTTCCGCGGCCCGCTTGATCAGAGGCGTGAACAAATCAGTTTCATAGTTCGAGATTACTCCTTGGAGCACCGCAGTGACGCGCTCCAAGCCCATGCCTGTGTCGATCGACGGTTTGGGAAGCAGCCTTGTGACGCCGATGTCGCGATCATACTGCATGAAAACCAAGTTCCAAATTTCAACGTAGCGTCCGCAGTCGCAGGTGAAGGCACAATCGGCGTGACCCTGTTCCGACGCCCTCGGTCCCATATCGTAATGAATCTCGCTACATGGGCCGCAAGGACCTGTGTCGCCCATCTGCCAAAAATTGTCTTTCATTCCCATGGCGAAAATACGCTCTTTGGGAACACCCACCTCGAGCCAAAGTTGTTCAGCCTCATCGTCACGAGGAACATCGAAGCCGGCTTCAAGCGGGCCCGCCCCCTCGAAGATGGTCACGTAGAGCTTGTCCTTATCAATCCCGAACCACTCCTTCGAAGTGATCAACTCCCAAGCGTAAGCGATGGCGTCCTTCTTGAAATAATCGCCGAACGAAAAATTCCCCAGCATTTCAAAAAACGTGTGATGCCGGTTGGTGAAGCCGACATTCTCCAGGTCGTTGTGCTTGCCGCCGGCGCGCACGCATTTCTGCGACGTGGTGGCGCGAGAGTAGTCGCGTTTTTCCAGGCCGAGAAAAACGTCTTTGAACTGGTTCATGCCCGCGTTGGTAAACAGCAGCGTAGGATCGTTCGCCGGCACCAGCGACGACGAATGCACCTCCTTGTGCGGACGCTCCTTCTGCTGCACAAAGAAGTCGAGAAACTTGCGGCGAATTTCAGAGCCAGTCATCATTTCGGTGAGCGAAAGCCAATTCTAAATGAAAACCGCCCATCGTCTAAGGTCAAGCCACATTTCTCACACCAAAGACGCGGTGAACCACCGGCCTCAAGACAATTGCGAGCAAAAGAAAAGGGGCCACGCACAAATCTCACGTGGCCCTCGACACAGGAACTCTCTCTGGCGTTACTGTGGTTTCGTGGTGTCAGCAGGCTTGTCGGCAGGTTTGTCCCCGGCAACCTTCTTCATCTCGTGCCCAGTGTCCTTGGCGCCAGTCTTAACGGCGCTGCCGGTCTTCTTGGCAACCTTCTCTGTGCCCTTTGCCGTATCTTTAGCCACCACTTTGGTTTCGTGACCAGTCTTGTCTGCGGCTTTTTCTGTGCCTTTCGCAGTGTCCTTTGCAACTACTTTGGTTTCGTGACCGGTTTTATCGGCGGCCTTTTCTGTGCCCTTGGCCACGTCTTTGGCAACTTTCTTGGTTTCTTTCCCGGTGGCCTCAGCGCCCTTCTTAACGTCGGTGGCGGCGTCCTGAGCCAGCGCAATCGGTACTGCGGCGAACAACAATGCTGCGAGCAATGCTTTCCAACGGAACGTCATAGTGCCTCCTGAGAAACGGGGGTTGGGATCGGTCTTGGAGTATGCAACATCGAGACGGCTTTTGCCAAGGGGATCTTCTTTCTTGGACGCCCCGAACGCACCAGAAGATGCTCGCTCGCCTCTTAAACCCACGCTGCTCAAGCCCTTTCGCTCTCCAACTCGCTCAAGGTCTCTTCATCCACGTCCCACTTTTTCAAAATCGAGAAGATGGTCTTGGTCCCAAACCCGCCGCGGGCCAGTTGCCGGAAAATGCGTGCCGTCTGCTTCTGATCTTTGGGTTTCACCAGGCGCTTCTTTCGCAGATACTCCCGGGCCTGCTTTTCTTCGCTGACGCCCTCGAATGCCGCCTCTACAGCCTTATCAATCACGTCGCTGTGCATGCCCTTGATCTTCAAATCGGTGACCACGCGCATCCGTCCAAACTTCTGATTGTCCCGCCGCAGTGAAGAAAAATACGCAGCATACTGCGAATCGTTCAGGTACCCGCGGTCCTTGAGTCGTCGAATCACCAACTCGATCAGCGTTTGACCGTACTCCGCCTCGGCGTCTTCCACCCGCATGCGCAGCAGGCGCTTCAGTTCCGAGACTGTCCGCATACGCCGGGCAAGCGCTCCCACGGCATATTCGTATAACTCCTCTTCGGAATAGAACCGCTTCTTGGGACGCGGAAACGCCATTTGGTAACGATAAACCCAATTGAGCGTGGGAGGGAGAAATATCAGTGAAGGACGATCGCGGATATCTGGAGGTCTTAGGTCTTGGGTGTTAGGCCTGGCCTAAGACCTAACACCGGGGACCTGAGAACTGAGTTTTACCGTCCGCCGAATCCAGCCGACTGCATCGACTGCCGTGAGATGTCGGCGGTCGAAGCGATGCCCTGCATGCGCAGCTTGAAGTCGTCGGCGTTGGAAGCGTTTTCGAGAGCCGTTTCGTAGTTGACCAGCCCCGCCTGGAACAGGTCCCACAACGATTGGTCGAAGGTCTGCATGCCATATTGCGACGTACCGGCCGCAATCGCGTCACGAATCGAGCGCGTTTTTTCCGGCACCAGCACGCACTCGCGAATAAAGGCCGTGTTGATCATGACTTCAACCGCGGGCACGCGCCCGTCAGAATCGCAGCGCCGGACTAATCTTTGGCTGACGATTGCCCGCAGCACCGCCGCCAACTGAAGCCGAATCTGTTTCTGCTCCGGCGGCGGGAAAATGGAGATAATGCGGTTCACCGTTTCCACCGCGTCCAGAGTGTGCAGCGTCGAGAACACCATGTGGCCGGTTTCGGCCGCATGCAGCGCCGTCGAAATCGTTTCCAGATCTCGCATTTCGCCGACCAGAATCACGTCCGGATCCTGACGCAAAGAAGCGCGCAACGCCGCGCTGAACGAAGGCGTGTCCACGCCAATCTCGCGCTGATTCACGTACCCCTTCTTGTCGCGATGCAGAAATTCGATGGGATCTTCAATGGTAATAATATGTTCGGCGCGGCTGGAGTTCACTCGATCCACCATCGCCGCCAGTGTCGTCGACTTACCCGAACCGGTCACGCCCGTCACCAGCACCAGCCCGCGCGGCATTTCGCAAATCTGCTCCACCACCTTGGGCAGGAACAGCTCATCGAGAGCGCGAATCTTGGTGGGAATAACGCGCAGCACAAGTCCTACGTTGCCGCGCTGCTGGAAGATGTTCACACGGAAGCGCCCCAGCCCGGCCACGCCGTAGGCCATATCGATTTCCGTGGTCTCTTTGAATTTTTGTTTCTGCCGCGCCGACATCATGCTGAACGCCATGGTCAGCATGTCTTCCGCGCTCACCCGCGGCTGTTCGGTCAAGGGCGCCAGTTCGCCATCAACACGCAGGTGAGGATAGTTTCCCACCTTCAAATGCAAGTCAGAGGCGCGCCGTTCCGTAGCAATCCGCAGCAGATCGTCAATATTCATCGCAGACGTTTTCCTGGGAGGCGGTTGGCCTCCAAGCTCTCCTTATGATGACCCGAATCGTCACCTTCCCCAAGATGACCTTGGTAACGGCCCCTTTCTGGCAGGTGGACAGCACCTTAAGTTTCGGGGAGGGCAGGAGAGTCCTTCAGGCGCAGTCACCGTGAATCGTGTTCTAAAAGGGTTGACTGCGCGAATGGCAAGGTCTACGCTCACGTGAGCGCTAGGGGCGCATCCAGTCCGCGGAAAGGGCCATGCCCACCCGACCAAATCGAAACTGAAGGTTGCGAACCTTCTTTCAGCCTGACCCGTGCGGACTCCAGGCGTGCAATGAAAGGAGATTCCTGTGTTTCCCAATCCGCAAGACGCCCTTCCGCTTCCGCCGCGCCCCAGCCCCGAACGCTACAAGAAACTAGCAAAAGAACTGGTTAAAGCCTGCAAGTCCGCCGAGTCTGACGCAATTCGACGCTGGTCCGAAGAGTGGGTTGAAGCTCTGGTCAAACTGTCGGGTCTGAGGATCGCGCAAGGGCTTCCCGTGCGCATCCAGCGCTGGATCGATGAGGTCGAGGAGTTCGCAAAGAGCCAGTTGTTGGGCAGCGAACCAGCCGACAGAAGGTGCGCCCTTGCCGATGCGCAGTTCGTGATCGCGCGTTCGCACGGTTTCGAGAGCTGGCCGAAATTCGCAAAGCAACTCACAGCGCTTGCGCAGAAGAACTCGTCGGTGTCGAGATTCGAAGCCGCGGCCGATGCGATCGTCAGCGGTGACGTCGCGACGCTGAAGCGTTTGCTGCGCAAAGAGCCGGAGCTGATCCGCGCGCGTTCGACGCGCGAACACCGCGCCACACTGCTGCACTACGTCTCGGCGAACGGCGTCGAAGGGTATCGTCAGAAGACGCCGAAGAACATCGTCGAAGTCACCGAGGTGCTGTTGAACGCCGGCGCGGACATCGACGCGACGGCTGACGTGTATGGTGGTGGATGCACGACCCTGGGCTTGACGGCGACCAGCGTCCATCCTGAGCGCGCCGGTGTGCAGGAAGCGCTGCTCCGGACATTGCTGGACCACGGCGCGACCCTCGAACAGCCTTCGATTGCTGGCCATGGGCAATCAATTGTGATTTCCTGCCTGGCAAACGGACGCCCGCAAGCCGCCGCCTTTCTCGCCAGTCGCGGTGCACACCTCGACCTGGCGGGAGCCGCGGGGCTGGGCCGGCTCGACATCGTCAAAAGCTTCTTCGAACTAGGCGGCAGCATGAAGGCGAACGCAAACAAAGAGCAACTGAACGAAGGGTTTGTCTACGCGTGCGGATACGGTCACTACGGCGTTGTTGAATTTTTGCTCTCCAACGGCGTGGACCTGGCGACGCAAGCGGGCGGCCAAACCGGATTGCACTGGGCCGTTATCGGCGAACATCTGGACACAGTGAAGCTGTTGCTGCGCCACAACGCTCCGCTGGAGGTGGAGAACATGTTCGGCGGCACGGTGTTGGGTCAGGCGCTGTGGTCGGCGGCGCACGGCGGCGATCCGCGTGCTTATATCGCCATTCTCGAGGCGTTGGTTGCTGCTGGCGCGAAGGTGCCGGAGCGCCATGTGCCCGTGAACGCGTTGGTGAACGCATGGCTCGCGCAACACGGCAGCCGTGCCGAACCAGGCTGGTATTGGTACGGCGAAAAACCACATCGCGAGAAGTAGTCAGTTCTTGAGCGCCTCAAGAAAGAACTTCGAGCCTCTACCAGGGGGATGACTGGCATGACAGCCTGCTTAGATGTAACTGTTGTTAAGAGACCAATGGCGATAAAGTCAGAACCTGTCCAGTATTGCGACGCTTGTGGAAGGCCTGCGCTGTAGGCTGCTAGCGGATGTTCAGGTCAACGTAGTGGGCGAAGCTGGAGAGCGCTACTTGGTCGTTACCGGGTATGTAGAAGCCAAACTTGCCCGAACTGAGATTCGCGCCGGGCTGCGTCCAGCGATCCAGGACGGTCACACTGTCACCGTGCTTGATCTGGTGGACGACCTCCGCGGGGCTAACACGGATAATTAGCGTGCGGAAGCTTTTCCTGTCGCCTTTATCAGGAACTTTGGTTGTGTCCGTTTTCTCCCCGTTGCGAATGACCGTGCGGTAGAAGTTATCGTCGTCCATTTGGAAGAGGACGTAGTTCTTGGGGTCTTTGTAGTTGAGCACCCATTGCAAGAGGTGGCCCTTGGCAGGCATCGCGGAAAAAACAAATGTGCCCGAGGCCGGAACCGCTCCGTACAGGACGAAGTCTCCGCCCTTGTGAATGAAAGAATCCCGCTCAGGCTTCCAGGCGCCGGGGTCATCCCACTTCGACATGCCGCTGGGGGCGAGAGACAAATCCAACGTCTTGGATTGTCCGGCTATGACTTCGAGCGTGGACGAGCGAGTGAACCTTTCGGCGGTTCGCGTAGTAAGAGTGTAGGTGCCGGCGGCAAGATTGAGCGGGACGCCACTACTTACCATTTTCAAAAGATTACCTCTCACGATTGCAACATTGGCGTCGGCGGGCGCGAAGGTAATTTTCAATTCGCCCAGCGCGGAATCCGGTGCGGCTTCCAGCGCGGCATCCGCACCTGCCAGAGATGTGGTTCCTCCCACAACGAAGTGTTTCTTGAACTGCCGGGTCTTGAATCGCTCTTTGCGCAGTTCGACAGTATGGTCCCCGGGATTGACGCTGGAGACGGAGAGCGTGCCATCGGGCTGAATGTTGCCGACGGGAGTTTGATCGACGAGGACAGTGGTTCCGGGAGCGCCGCCCTGGATGGTCAGCGAGGCCAGGCGAGGCTGCGGTTGCGGTAGGAGTTTCTGCGGTTGCAGGTTCAGGTTAAAGACAAGCCTGGCCTGTTCGCCCTTACGAATGCGGATCTCTTGTTGCGGAGGATCCTGAAAGCCGCTCTTGGAGACTTGTACAACGTAGTCCTTGAGTTCGAGATTCGGCAGGCGCAACTGGCCGGCTTGCGTGAGTTGCCGTTGAAGTTTTCCATTGAGAAAAACTCTCGCGTCGTCTTGGCCGGCAACGACGACGAGCGTGCCCAGGTTGTGACCGGACTCGGCGGGCGGCTGATCATTCTGCGTAACTTCGGGCGTAGCTTTTCCAGTGGTGTTGCCGGAAGAACTGGGCATAGCAGGGAGAGATGGTTCGGGAGTTGCTTGTGGCAGTGCCGCTTGTACGGGAGTTGTTTGTGCTGAAGTTGCTGGTGCGGGGACGGAGACCTCTGGGACGGAGACGGTGGGAGTAGCCGGTTCGGTCTTCGCTACCGGCGGGGCGTAATGTCTTCGTGTGATGAAAAAGGTCGTTGCCACCAGAACTATCGCAGCGGCGGAGACGAGGATCAGCGTTGCTGAGTTCGAACCTGCGGGCGGTTTAGGCCGGGGTGGCCGAGATGCGATTTTGGCTGGCGGTTCGGAAGGCTCAGCGGCGCGAACGGTGGCGGCTTGCGGCGGGGGGAGTTGCGGCTCTGGCGGAGTGGCCGGGGCTAAGCGCACCGGCGCAATGCTGGGCGGAACCCTGCGCGAACGAATTTTGCTCGACCGGACATTGTTTGACCGAACATTGTTTGACCGAACAGTGCTCGGCGGAACTTTGCTTGGCGCAACAGTGTTTGACGGAACTTCGCTGGGCCGAACCTCGCTGGGCCGAACCTCGCTCGGCGAAACAGCGGCGGTCGCAACGTCCTGAGGTGGGACCGGACTTGGTGGAACAGCGGCGGTCGCAACGCTCTGGGGCGCGGCCGGGCTCGGTGGAATAGCGACAGTCGCAGCGTTCCGAGGTGGGGACGGGATTGGCGGAAGCGGGCCTGGCGCAATCCGCCGGGTAGCGTCGCGTGAGGCCTCGAGACCGCTGGGGCGCGGCACGTGAAGAATTACGGTAGCACTCTTCCCGCGCGGCGAGGCGGCGGAACTCTCCTGCGAGACTAATCCCAAGCGGAGTAGCAGGGCATTGGCGATAGACAAGATTTCGCCATCCGTCCAATACTTGGCAGCCACCATTTGTATGCGCTCGGCCAAAGCTTGCTTTGCAGCAACGTCAGTGGCCCCATCGATTTCGCGCTGCATGCGCCTTAGGTCTTCCAGGTCGCCGCGGCGGGCCTCGCGCCGCCGAGCATCCTGGTCGCGCTGGATTTCATCCTGAATCAGCAGCAACTTGGGATCGTGAGGGTGAACCGCCAATCCCTCTGCAACCCAAGCCAGGGTTGCGAACAGATCACCCGAAGCTTGCAGCTTCCGCGCTCGCGAAACCCAGTCCTCCACCGAGCTTGTTTCTTTCCTGGCAACAATCCGGCTGAGGATGGTTTTAGCCGTGGGATGCGCCCGGTTCAACACCAGTGCCTGATTGGTCAGCGTCTCGGCTTCCAGCCAATCGGTTTCTACAACCGAATGCGCCTGCTCGACCAGCGCATTGGCCAGAATGGCGCGGGCGAGAGCATTGTTCTTATCTAGTTCGTAGGCTTTGCGCAACAACTGAATCGCTTCCGCGGACTTCTGCTGCGCGAACAGTTCCTGGCTTTCGGTGATAAGGCGGTTGGCTTCGGCATTGCGCTTGACGCCATCATGGGCGAGCTTCTCCATCTCGGACAATTCAGCATCGTTGGGGAATTCGGCGGCAGCTCCCCGGAACAATTCCAGGGCGCGAGAGTAGTCGCCAGAACCCAGACAGAGGTTGATCTGCCCAACGAGCTGCGTCTTCGATTCCGTGCCGGTCTGCTGGTCGCTTCTTTGCCCCAAGCCGCTCTAACCTCAAAGCTCAAGTCTGGATTTCGATGGTTGCGCAAGATCTACGATGGAGGCCAACAACGCCACGATCAAAGCTATTCCACATCGCAAATCTCGCCCTGACTGCCCACATTAACCAATTATCACGGAGTATCGGTACCGAGCGCAGGTGACGGACGTAATCAAGCCATTACATTCAAGGCCCCTCCAAAGGGGTCAACGAGCGCATGGCGACGTTACGCCAACCATCCTTCCCAGGCCTGCCACCCCGCCTTGATTGACCTTGACCCTCACCCACACATAAGATTCTGCCCGAGCAATCAACGAGACCATTTTCCAATCGCACCGTCTAAGAGTTCGGACAAGAGTTCGCAGTTCCGGAGGATCTGCATGCCCCATTCATTTTTTCGCCGTAGAGAACCGGCTGTATTCGCCCTCTTCTGCATTGCCCTAACCACAACCGCGCACGCGCAGAATTCGCCTGGCCCACAGCCCGTCCCGCCGCCTCCGCCCATTGCCGCGCCGGCGGACACGCCTTATCCCGGCACAATTTCCCTGCTCGTCGATGTCACCAACGTCTCGAATAAGGTGGTGAATGTGCATGAGACGATCCCAGTAAAAGGCCGCGACATTACGCTGCTCTACCCGGAATGGCTTCCCGGCACGCACTCGCCCTCGAATCCTGTGGCCCAACTCGCCGCTCTGGTCGTCACTGCGAATGGCAAGCGCGTCCCCTGGGTGCGCGACCGCGTGGACATGCACGCCTTCCATATCGACGTGCCGAAGGATGCAACCACGCTGGACGTAAGCTTCCAGTACCTGGCGGCCCTGGATCCAAAACGAAGCCGAATCTCGGCGAAGTTCGCCGACGTTACCTGGAACAGCGTTCTCCTCTATCCCGCCGGACATTTCTCGCGCGACATTAAATTCGAAACTTCTGTCCGTTTGCCCGAGGCCTGGAAATTCGCTTGCTCGCTGGACGTGAAATCGCAAAATGGCAACCTGGTTCAGTTCAAAGAAACCACACTGAATACCCTTATCGATTCGCCCCTTTACGCCGGCGCCAATTTCAAGCGCCTGGACCTCTCCACCGGGCCGGACAATCCGGTGTACTTCGACGTCTTCGCCGACAAGCCGGCCGACCTCGAAATCACTCCCGAAGAACTGCAATTCCACAAGAACCTTGTCATCGAGGCGCAGAAGCTTTTCAATTCGCATCACTATGACCGCTATGATTTTCTCTTCTCTGTCAGCGACATCGTCAGCGGCAAAGGGCTGGAGCATCACCAATCCAGCGAGGACGGTTCTCGCGCCAATTACTTTACCGACTGGGGTGCGGGAGTTACCGGCCGCGCTCTCCTGCCCCACGAATACACGCACTCGTGGAACGGCAAGTTCCGCCGTCCGGCTGACCTGTGGACCCCAAACTTCAACGTGCCCATGCGCAACGACCTGCTATGGGTCTACGAAGGCTTGACGGATTATTACGGCAACGTCCTCACCGCGCGTTCCGGCTTGCGTACTCTGGAGCAGGCCCGCGACGTATTCGCGCAAATCGCCGCGTCGTTTGAAATCAGCCCGGGACGCACCTGGCGCTCTTTAGAAGACACCACCAACGGCCCCATTATTTCGGCTCATGGAGCCTTCCAGCAGACTTGGCCGAGCTGGGAGCGTTCCTTCGACTACTACCCTGAGTCAGACCTCGTCTGGCTCGACGCCGACACGAAGATCCGAGAACTGAGCGGCGGTGCAAAATCTCTCGACGATTTCGCGAAGCTCTTCTTCGGCATCAACAACGGCAGCTACGTCACCGTTGGCTATACGCTCGACGATCTCGTGAAGGCGTTGAACACCGTGCAGCCCAACGACTGGGCCGGATTTTTCCGCACCCGCGTTTACGAAGTCAGCCCGGACGTTCCCGAGAACGGGTTCACCCAGGGCGGCTATCGCCTCGTGTACAACGACAACGAACCGGAGTGGCTGAAGAAATCAGAGACCGTGCGCGGAGCGAGCTTCTCGACGTCGCTGGGCTTCTCGATACGGGCCGCCGGCACTCCCGAGACAAATGGCAGCCTCGATTCCGTTGGGTGGGACAGTCTGGCCTTCAAAGCTGGCATCACGCCCGACATGCAATTGATAGCCGTCAACGATCAGAAATACACTGCCGCCGGCTTGCGCGAAACCATTCTCGCCGCAGAAAAAACTAAGGATCCGATTAGGTTCTTGCTGAAGCGTGGCGACGACTTTGTCACCATCTCTCTCGACTACCACGGCGGAATGCGCTATCCGCACTTGGAACGGGTCGAGGCAACGCCCGACCGGCTCGACGCCATACTCGCGCCGGCAAAATAGAAGAGTATTGCTGGAAGACGACGCACGCCTTAACTGAAAGAGTTCGGTATTTGTTTGCTGTTCTGGGTGTCACGGACATCGCGTACGCCTTGTCCTAGGGTTCTAATGTCCTCTTCAATTGCGTGTGACAAGTGCTTCAGTCCTTCCAACAGGTCGATGACGCCCTGATCAGCGGTATTGTTTCTGGCCTTCTCGAAGTGACTTCTAGCTTCGCTATAGCTCATTCGATTCCTCCGGTGAATTCATTTTCTTAAGGTGGGTAAGTCGCCCTGCGAATCTCGCTCGGCAGTGGTCTTCAATCTCAAGTGTAGTCGCTTGTCCCGGCATCACTCCGAACTAAAGTTACCCGATCAGCCTTCATGGAACGGCACGGTCTCGCAATACAACGTAGGATTGCGATATGTATGTAATCACCACAAGAGCTATCCCCGCTTTCTTGCGGCCTCTCAGCGCGCTTCTGCTCGCCTTGCTGGTTTTCCAGGGCTGCAACGCGCTCAATCCCTTGTGCGGAAGCGCTAGGCCAGCCCCGGTCATTGGGTCTCTTTCTGCCAGCACGATTGACTTCACTGAAGTGCAACAGGGCTATCTTCTTACTGTGGATGGTAGTCAGTTTGTTTCGTCTTCTGTCGTGGTCATCAACGGCACGACGCTAACGACTGCGATCTTGAGCAATCAGAAGTTGCAGGTCACGATCACGACCGAATTGATCTCCGCTCCCGGAACCGCCAACGTGACGGTCAACACTCCAAGCGGGAACTCGGGCGATCTGGGCTGCACCAGCGGCGGAACGAGCCACGTTCTCGTTTTGACTATCACCTAAAGCAACGGGCCCTTCGCGACCGTCCCCGCCGCTTGGGACAACGCATCTGCCTTTGCTTTCACAACCGGATGTAAACCCAGCGCGATCGAAACTATAACTCGTCCCCCAGGCGCAGTCGCAATCAGACGATTGCCCTCATTGCGAATTTCCCCAAGGCGTATATTTTCTCCATGGGACGCCAACTCTCCCACCTGCTCGGAACGGCTGCAATGCTGCTGATCACGCTGCTCTGGCTTTCGCTGCTCAACCCGCCCAGAGCAGACCGCCTATTCGATAGCCTCGCCGGCCCGCAGCACGAGTACAAGATCGTTCTCGGCGCGGCCCTGTTGTCCACGGTGTTTTCATTCATCGCCGCGATTCGCGGTTCCAGGTGGTGGTATATCGGAGTTGCTTTATCGTCCGGAACGCTGGCATTTTTCACGTACACTCTCTCAGGCTAGGGGAGCTTACCTTCCGGCATCAGCACATCAAGGTGTGATCCCTGTCACAAACCGGGCACGACTCATAGATATCGAATTAATGTGGCCATTTCTTCTGATTGTATTCAACCGTCATGGAGGGCGCTAGGATTCGCGGCTCTCCCAGCCTATTCCCGCACCAGCCACTCCAACGCCTCTTCCTGGGTCTTGAAGGTCGTAGTCTCGCGCTGGGAAAACATGTGGAAGTTTTCCATGAGGGCGTGAGGAATGTGCTCTGCGCCAATCCAGGCGGCCTTCTTCACGAACGGGCGGTCCAGCGCCAGCACCTGTTTGATCTTCATCGCGACTTTATCGTCGATTTCTGCGCCTTGATAATTGGCTAGAACTAACACGGATTTGGGAGCTTGCTGCCCCACCGTGGTCTGAACCTGCGTGAGCAGGGGAATCATCTCCCCAGCTGTGGCCAGCGAAAAATCCAACGAAAGAATCTGCTTCCCCTGGTGCTTGATGAATCGTATCCGTTCGTCCATGAGCTTTCACCCTTAGAGTCTCGGTGGCTTTCACCCTTCCAGAAATTATTCTGGAAGCCCTCTTTGGTGATCTTCACGGAAATCTTCTCTCTTATTATCCTACGCCTGCCGGTTGGACTTCTCTATGCCGCTCGGAAGTTTAGCAGCATGCGGCGCACGATCACGCCTTGGAGCATGGGCAGCATTTGTGCAGGATTCCAGCAGAGCATGGCGCGTAACTGACGTTAACCGAGCTCCGAGCGGCCAACAGCAGACTTTGCGGCCGGGCTCGGGCGAAGGAAACTATAACCTCTACGCAGTTTGCTGTTTCTTCCGAAAGACCGGCCAGGCATCGTACAAATACAGGCTGAAGGGAATCCACCAAATCAGGTCGTTGGTCACACAGAGAATCCCCGTCCGAACCGGCCAAGTCCCGCTCAAAATGAGGCCCGCGAGCCCGATAGGACCGAAGATCTTTCCCGCAAGGCCCACCGCTGCGATCACCCAGCCTCTTTCCGGTACGCGCGCCACCTCAAGATACAGGACGCCGTACAAACCTACGACCATGCCGAGGCAGGCAAAC
Organism: Candidatus Dormiibacterota bacterium; assembly: GCA_035566655.1. Classification (GTDB taxonomy): domain Bacteria; phylum Acidobacteriota; class Terriglobia; order Terriglobales; family Acidobacteriaceae; genus Sulfotelmatobacter. The sequence goes on along the minus strand of DATMQT010000099.1, from coordinate 56,639 downwards.
ACCTGTGGATAGTTCTCCTGTGGCATCCTCGCAAAGCGGAACAGCCACTGTGGATCGATGACCGCATAAAGACCCCACAGGATGTTATAAAGGCCAGCTGCTACGAAGACGACACGGTGGAAACGCCGACGCGCAATCATGGACGACCGTCGTGGGAGGAAACCCGTAAAGTCCACGGCCAATTTCCGCCGCGCAAACCTAGAGACGCATATAGATCACGCATCCCTGATAGCAGGACCCCCAGCGCCATTCCCGTGAGACACCAGCGCAGCATCGGCGTGGTATTCGCCGGCGCCCACCTTACGGCAGTCGGTCGTGCTCCCCACTCTCGTAGAGTGGGATACAGGTTGGCCAGCATCGCGCCATAAAGAATACCCATGGCCGCGTGCGTCAGCCGTTCCCCGCCGTACACATCCCCCAGCGGCTTGCGGACCGAAATCTCAACGATAAAATCCGCCATGGTCAAGATGATCTCTGCCACCAGCACGCTTACCAAAGCGACGGTCCACAGACCTTGCCAGGCGAACCATGGCAGCGTTGCGAAGATTACCGCATACAGAGCGTCACGCGCGGCATGTAACCTCAGTTCCGGCGCTGCTTGCGGTCCCAAGCCTGGAAGGCGCGCTCTCCACTCGTGATAGTAAGCCGTATCGAAGGCTCCAATCACGCCTTGCAGGGCCAACAGCCAGAGCGCCACCGCCATGGTTAAACCTGTTCTCGCCTCAGCTTGCCCTCGTAGGAAAACAGCAAACCGCCAAGTGGGGCGGATACTTCGACCTGAACACGAGTTTCCATTTCGCCGGCGTCGCCTGCCTCCCGTGCAGAAACCTGCGGAGCCGCCCATCTGGGCAGGGGAATCTCTGGGAAAAAAGGCAGGCGCAGCATCACCCCATCCTGCCGATAATGTATCGTATGATCCGCAAAGCTCAACCGGAATCGGAACTCGAGCGGACCAAAGGTGTCAGCCAGTAGACGACTACCGGACTCCCTTTGGACAGTGACGATAGGCTTGCCATCGAACAATCTCGTCCAGGTCTCGGATTCTCCGGTTGGGCGGACGATCAGTTCCACTTGCGCAGTGGCATTCGGAGTCGGAAGTCGCAAGAACCACAGAAGAAATTTCGCCCCCAGACTGGTCCCATGACTTATTCGAAATACTCCCTTGGCATGAACGGGGTCAGGATTGCAGTGCATGCGCTGGAGAGCAGCGTCGATTTCTGACCAGCCTACACCGAACAAGCGGGGGTACAGTGCCCCTGGAACCCGAGTTTCTCGAAGACGATTCAACCGCTCCCCATTCCGTGTCTCCATACCGGCCGCGGAAGAATTTCGCTCGACCGGAATATGGCCCTGAGGAATCACCCAACGCTCCTCGCGTAAGAGATTCTAGATCATAACCTTTGTTATCAGGACGATTTCACTCACTGATTCCGTGGCACCCGACGACGCCCTTCTACGCGCCAGCGCCTTTTCCTGCCCAGTCCCGCGCCTTGCGTCAACCGCGGTTGCAGTTGACTTATTTTTGTGACGAGTCTGGATTCATGCGATTAACGGATGAGTTACGCGTCCGAAGAAGAAGAGCCGCCCTTGCGGGCGGCTCTTTCAATTCTCGTCAGGCCGAATGCTACGCAGCGGTTTCTTCTGATACGGGAGCTTGGAACGGCTCGTCATAGCTGCCACCGTAGATCGACGGCACCTTCGATCCCATGGGACGAAGGTAGGTCGCCAGCTCGCCGCGATGGTGAATGCTGTGGTTGTTGAGGAAACCCAGATACAGAACTGCCGGAAGATTGAACACGTTGAGAAAGTTGACCGGGGTCAGCAATTGTTCCGGCGTCATCGCCGCCACGCGAGCCACGCCACGCTTTATGTTCGCGTCGTACCACTCGACCACTTCGGCGGAGGTTTGCGGTTTGTGATCGGGCGTTTCCATGTTGAACTTCAGGTCGGCAATTGCATCCAGAAACTGAATGTCGGTGTTGGCCAGATGCCACGCCAGCTCCCTGGCCGTGCGGGCGCAAGGATCGGGCTTGTAGGTCGAGGCCGCATCGGGCACGGCCGCGATTACTTTCTTGGTGATTTCCGCTTCGCGCAAGATGCCATCGAGCGTCATGGCGCAGTAGCCTTGGGCAAATTCCGGGGTCAAACCTTGTTGCTCGGACATTGTTGCCTCCTTGTGAGGGTGTTATGTATTCCTTGATCTAAGAAGCCGAAAGGGGCGCTGTGTGCGCCCCTCGGGTTCATTCAATGCCAACGGATTATACTCCGACCGGCTGCTTGCTGCGCACCGGCACGGGCGTGAGCCAGCCGTGGCGGTCGGACTTTTCGCCGCGCACGATGGCGTAAAACTCTTTCTGGATCGACCTGGTGATGGGACCAATTCCGCCGCCCTTGCCGACTTTGATCTTGTCGACGGTGCGGATGGGAGTGATCTCCGCCGCTGTGCCGGTGAAGAAGGCTTCGTCACAGATGTAGAGCATCTCGCGCGGAATCATCTGCTCGATGATGGGAATGCCGAGGTCGCGCGCGATCTGGAGGGTCGAGTCGCGGGTGATGCCGGGCAGCACGGAGTTGCCGAGCGGCGCTGTGATCAGCTTCTCGTGATGCACGATGAAAACGTTCTCGCCCGAGCCTTCGCTGACGTATCCGTTGACGTCGAGCGCAATGCCTTCGGCGAAGCCGTTGACGATGGCTTCCATCTTGATGAGCTGTGAGTTCATGTAATTGGCGCCGGACTTGGCCATCGCCGGCAGCGTGTTCGGGGCTATGCGCGTCCACGACGACACGCAGGCGTCGCATCCTTCGCTCTCGCCGCCCAGATACTTACCCCACGGATAGTTGATGATGTAGACCTCGGTGGGCGAGTTGAAGGGATTGACTCCCGCCTCGCCGTAGCCGCGGAGGATGATGGGGCGCACGTAGCACGGCCAAACGCCGTTGCTGCCAACGGTTTCGAGCATGGCGTTCACGATCTGCTCGCGGGTGTAGTCGACTTCGATGCGGTAGACCTTGGCGGAATTCAGCAGGCGCTCGATGTGTTCGTGGGCGCGGAAGATCGCGGGGCCCGAAGGCGGCGCGTAGCAGCGGATCCCCTCGAACACCGAGGAACCGTAGTGGACCACGTGCGACATCACGTGAATCGTCGCTTCATCCCAGGGGATGAGCTTGCCATTGTGCCAGATGTTGTCGGACTTCTGGATCGCCATGCGGACTCCTTGGGCTGCGAGCTTGTAACGAGGCTGAATCCTTCCTCCGGCAACGGCAGGGGAGCGAGGGTGTGAAAACCCAACCAGCGTTACAGGACATTATAGCCGAGGCGGTCGCAATGCGAGGCAAGGCCTTTTGAGAATTTCCGAAGTTCACCACACGGTCTCGACCAGCTTTGACTGGCGGATGCGCGTGTCGGCCGTGACCAGCGGCATGCCCTCGACCATGGCGGTCGCGGCAATCAGGCGGTCCGAGGGGTCTCTGGGAAAAGGGTCCGGCAGGCCCACGGCCAGGGCCGCGATTGCCGGGGTCACTGGTCGAAGAATAACTCGGGCGACGGTTTCGCGAACAAACGACTCGACGCTTCCCATGGTGACGATACGCTGGTGATGGGCCAGCCAGGCGATCTCCCAGAGTGTAATGGCGGCGACCGCGACGCCTGTGCCTTGCCGCGCTTTACGAATGGCTTCATGGGCACGCTTCGAGAGGCGCTTGGGATCGTTTGCCATCCAGAGCAGGGCGTGAGTGTCCAGCAGAATCACCTGGTCTGCCTCATTTGGTCGGCCTCATTTGGTCTCCCAGTCTTCGAGTGGAGTGATGGGGCCTACGATGTCTCCGACGATCTTTGCTTTGCCGGCCATGTAGCCGAAGATATCGTCGGCATGGTTAGTGGCGGGGACCAGCTTCACTACGGGCTTGCCGTGCTTGGTGATTACGACGGGCTCGCCGCTTTGCAACACCTTATCCATGATGGCGAGGCATTGTGCTTTGAACTTGCCTGCGGGGATCTGTTTCATAGTATGGTCATAATATTATGACTATGGGCATAATGCAAGCTTCATCCGGAGCGGCGGCGGGCGGCGTGGCGGGTTGCGGACGCCGGTTTGACCGGGGCGGGCGGCTTGGGGCGGGCGGGCTCGGGCTGAACTGCCTTGGGCTGGGCGGCGACCATGGGTGGGTGGGGCGGCCTGGTGATGCTGATTGGTTTGGGGCGCGGGATGTGCGCTAGTGCGGCGGCCTGGGCGAGCGTCTCCGAGAGCGGCTTTTTCACTGCGGGGGCGGCGGGATATTCGGGGACTTCGTGGACCATTTCCGCGCTGTGGACGCGGAAGTGGACTCGGGGGGAATTTCTCACGGCGATGTTGAGGGCGCGCAAGATTAGTTGCGCGCGTTTGAAGTCGATGGTGTTGCGGACGAGGGCGTTGATGACTTCCATGAGGGAGGCCTGGATGCCTTCCTCGTCCTCGATCAGGGCTATGGGGTGGAGGCGCGACTTGGGTGGGGTGCGGACGCCCCGGATCATGCGCTGGTGGAAGTAGCAGAAGACTTCGCCGCGGAGGGCGGGGGAGCCGCAGGGGACTCCGTTGACCTTGATGTGGGTGCAGACGGTGGTGTTCTTGTTGATTGACATGGGCTTTACACCTTTCGGATCTGGATTGGAAAAAATTTCGGATCGGGTCGGTAAATTATTGATTTGGTTGGAGTTGGGAGAGAGGAGATCGAGCGAGTCCGCGCAAAATCTTGATAACCAAGGGTTTACGCGCAAAATATTCAAAAGATGGGACTTGGCGGAGGGTAAATCGGCTGGAGGGAGGGTGGAGAGGTATTCTTGGAGGCTTTGTTTGCTGGTTAGCATACTGCTTATAGTTTATGCAGGGAGTCAAGGTTGGATGTCACATAGGGGCTGTGGAAAAGGTTTAGGTATCGGCAGCCTGATCGGGTCGTGTCCGTGTCGTCGGCAAAGCGCCGGCAAAACTACTGTGGCTGTGGAACCAGCTCTCTCAAGTAATGTGCAGGCGTAGCGCTAAAATAGGCGCTGGTTCCGGCCCGTTGCTCTAGAACGTTTTCTTGCTCGATGACCCCAATCGCGAACCCGCGGAGGTCCATGACCGGGCCTCCACTGCACCCGGGGTGGGTTGTGCTAGAGATGATAAGCGACTCCCGCGAGGAGGGATATCTCCTTGCAATCGAGTGGAGTTCAGCCCTCGATTGGTAGAGGCTGGGCAGATGAAATGCGATCCGAGGGTAACCAAACACGATCAGCCCGGCACCTGGCGCTGCTGAATCGGGATTCCATTCCACTCGGATTGGCTCAGTACCACTGGGCATGTCGCACTCCAGCGTGGCCAGATCGAGATCGCCTGGGCCGACCCTGATTGGACCTCGGGTTAGTTCTAGGACATTTCCGGAACTGTCCTCGATTCTCTTGACTGTTCGCCCGTCCAGAACGTGAGCGGCCGTAATGAGGTGGTTGGGGAAGTCGGCCCAGAAATAGCCCGTTCCCCCTGATTCCTCGCCGTTCGGCTCCCCTACAATGATGTGAACGATTGCGTTCCTGTATTTCTTGGCGATGTAATCAACGCCGAAGACGGTTTCCGGAATGCAGTCTCGTTCGAAACAGGCCTTGCCATACCCGAGGCCTCTAATCATTGGCCCTTCCAACTCGATTAAGATCAATTCCAGAGCGTCCATCTTCTTCAGCGCAGAGTCCACCGCATCTGCCTTTGCTTCTGGAAAGGCTTCGTGCACGTCGGCTATTTTGATCGCTTCCCGCTGCGCCGCGGAGCCGTAAATTAAGCGGGCAATACCTCGGAGCAGCGCGGCTCTGGTCGCATATTCGGATGGCTCAAACATTGGTATCCGCGATCGCCTTCAAGACAAGATTCCGAAGGACGAAGCTGGCTCCTTCACGAAGGACATCCACGTAGTGAACCGCCTCGTTGGTTGCCGGACTGCTCGTCGTCCGCTCGTCAAAGCTCGATGGCCCGCGTACCCCGTGGACAGCGCGGTTCCGCAGCGTAAATATGTCGGGCAGCAGCTCCTTAATGAGTAGTGGCGCCGGCTCTCGGGGAAAGAGTTCGGTCTCGGCCTCGGAGTATATGTTTGTCTCGGCACCGATCAGTTCTTCGATCCTCCGCACGAGGTCGCCTTGGGCTACTGGAGCCGCGTCTTCCGAGAGAAGGGATTCGATGCCAATCATCCAAGTGACGAACTGAAGCAGTGGATCGGCGACTTGTGAATAACCCGCCTCGAAAAATCGCACCGCGCGGGTTCGGTAGAGAAGACCTGAGCTGGCGAAGTGTAAAAACTTGGGAAGCAGCCGAACAAGTCGTTCAAGGTGCCCTTGGTGGAAGGTGTTAAAGACCTGCAGGTTTGGCGCATTCGGACTCAACGGGGCGGCGTGCGCAAAGCTGAAGACATCTGGTTGACCATCCTTCACACTGAGCTGGATGTTTGAGTAGCGCTCCCGCGTAGGTCTGATCAGTCGCAGAAAAACAAAGGCCTTGAAAACCTTGTCCTGAGAGTCGACCTCAAGTCTTCCAACATGGTCCTCGGAGGAGAAACGGTGGACGATTCCAACCCTCGTCGAGGCGAGATCCTCTCGCTCTTTCTTGGTGACGTAGTCTCGCCATAACTCGAAATTGTCCGGCCGTAAGAGGCCCTCGATGCTTTCGACCGTCAGATCGACCCCTATGCCTATCGGTAGGTTCAGCCGCCGGTCGCAATAGTGCAGCGGCAGGATTGTCATTTTGTTGTAGGTAGCCATGCCAGAATGGTAGGTGGGATGGGGGCCGCAATCAAGCGAATGTCTGCAGGCAGGAGAGAGGAGTGGCGAGTTGAACAGCAGGTTCCTCGGCGGGCCTTCGGCCCCGTTCGGAATGACAAGGCTTGTGGAGTGGGCGAGAGCGCGGCCTGATACACCTGGGCCGCTGGGCAGCCGGGGCGGCTGTCCCTACGTGAGACGAATTGCGGCGGCGGAAATCCCCACTTCTCGCAAAGGACGCGAGAAATGGGGCACCCCATCCTTGTGATCTCCGAGAGAAAAAATCCGCGATGCTGCCGTTGCCTTAGAATCTTTTGGCATGGACCATCACACTGTTGCTGCCGTTAGTATTGCGGGGACTTGTTTGGATGTGATTGGGAGTCTCTATCTGGCTTACGATTTGTTGGGCGGGCAGCATGGGCCGTTGCGGTTGCTGACGCGGGCGGTGACTTACTCCATTGTGTTTGGAGTTGGGTATGGGCTTGGGTTGGGGCTTTGGTTTGGGCTGGCGGCGGGGCTGGGTACTGGTGTCACGATTTCGATTGAGTTGAACCGGGCGGCGCGGGGGTTGGAACATTATCCGTTGTGGGGGGAAGCGATTTTCAGCGCGATACGGGCTGGGGCTTTTGGGGCGGCGCTGTACCGGAGTTTGGGGCTGGGGTTTGCGGTGGCGTTTGCGGTGCTGATCACGGTGGGGCAAATGTTTGGGTATTCGCGCGGGATGCGTCCGGCGATGGATTATGCGGCGACTGGAAGGCCGCGGGTGTCGCGGCGGATGGCGTGGGGGATCGTGATGCGAACTGCGGGCTACACGGCGAGCGCGCTGGTGTGCAGCGCGCTGGTACGGCATGTGGAGCATGCTTGGTGGTTTGCGATTCGTGTGGGATTGGTGACCGGGATCGTGACTGGAATTGGCGGAGCTGTTATTCCTATGATCGAGTATTACGCGGAGAAGCTTCCGGAACGGCGGATGGGAGCGGTGGGGATTGCGCTGATTTTGTGCGGGTTTGCTTTGCAGTCGTTTCAGTATTGGGTGGTGGTGCTGGATGTGCGGGTGACGTAGGGTGGGCGGTCGTCGCCAAAAGCCCATGGCTCAGGCAGTCTGCCTTCCCACCTTTGCAAAGAACGCAAAGATGGGGCACCCTCGGCGTGGTGGTGGACGCGGTGAAAAACCTAAGGAGTTGTTGCTGTCGGGGTCAGGCTTGCCTTCACTGTCGCTCCGGACAATTCATCCCCACGGAAATACTTGTCCTTCTCTTTTAGATTCGCGGCTTTCATTTCCGGCATGGCTTCGTAGGGCTTGCTGTAGTCGTTGGCGGCGTTCCAGAACAAGAATCCTATGCCGCCTTTTTCTTTGGCGGTGGCTACTTGCACTTTTATGTATTCGGGGGAGTAGGTTTTTGTGCGCCAGCGGAAGGCTTGCAGCCAGGGGCGGATTACTACTCCGCTGGACTTGTTTCCGTCGGGATGCGTGATGAGTTCGAAGCGGGCCATGGATTCTCCGATGAAGTGCTCGGGAGCGTCGCCGGGGTGCGGGATGTTATCCATGCCGAAGAAGTGCGAGGGGTAGATCATGGGCGAGAGCACGTCGCAGTATTTCGCCATGCCGACTATGTCCTGGCCGGTGTGGGAGAGATCTACGGGGCGCTGCCAGGCCATTACTCCGAAGACGTCGAGGGAGAGGAGGACGCCGGTGGGGTGGAGGTCGGCGTAGGCTTTTTTGAGGAAGGCGGTGATTACGTCGGAGCGCTGCATCTCGTGGGGGGCTTTGGCTTTGCAGGGGGCGGGGTTCGTGGAGGTTCCGCCTTGCTTCGCATCGGCGGGACGGGCAGGGTGCCCGTCGCCACATGGCTTCTGGTGGTCCCCAGCATCCTGAGCATTAGCCGATTGCTCGCTTCCGGCTGGCTGCGCTGCAGGTGCGTTCTGATAGACGAAGGCGGCGTCTTTTTGATCGCCTTCGGCGGGGAAGCGGACGTAGTCGAATTGGATTTCGTCAGCGCCCGATTGGGCTACGAATTGGGCCAGGGCTATGTCGTAATCCTGAACTTTTGGATTCGAGGGATCGGTCCAGACTAGTTTGCCGTTTTCGCGCCAGGGTTGCTTATTCTTATGCGATTGCACGGCTAGTTCGGGATGCTCGACTACCATGCGCTCGTCGCGGAAGATGGCGATGCGGGCGATGGCGTGCATGTTTTCGGAGTGCAGGAAGTGGACGAACTTCGGGAGGTCGTGGATGTAGATCTGATGCTTGCCGAGCAGCGGGTGCTCGAAGGGAATGGTTACGCTGCCGTCGGAGTCTTTGATGTCGAAGACTACGGCGTTGCCGCCGACTTCGCGCCAGTGGCGGATGATACGGAGTCCGTGGTCGCTGGCGGCCATGATGCCGGTGAGGTAGATAGCGCGGACTTCAAAATCTTTGGCTACGGGGACCGTCTTTTCGACGATGGGCGCGGGAAGAATTCCGGGGATGGTGATTTGCTCGCCGGCTTTCAAGGTGTTGGTGGAGCGGTTGCCATTTACGTTGCGGATGGCTTCGGCCAGCTCCGAAGAAGTGAGATATGCGGTGCGGTGTAAATATTGGCGGGCTACGGTGGGGATGGTTTCTCCGCGCTTGGCGGTGTAGATCTCAGTCGCTGCGGTTGAAGGGGGAAGTGACGGTTCTAATGTGAGTTGCAATCTGGGTTGCGGCGAAAGCTGCAAAGTTGACGAGCGCAGAGAAGGAATGTCGGCGGGTTTCAGCATGGGCGAAAGAGTTGCGCTTGCCGGCTGCAGTTGCGCGCCCTGGGGGACGGAAGCGGCTGCGGGCGCGGGTTGCGGGGTCGTCTGTGAATTCTGCGCTTGCGCTGCGAAAGCGGAAGATAGCCGCGGACTCAAGCGCATTGCGGCCGCGCCAAATAGAAGACTCGAAACAGCGGCGATCGTGAGAACCGACGAGCGAGGCAAAAGATTCCTCCAGAAAGTCAACCTTTATTGGATGCTATCCCGCACTTTGCAGACGTGCCAGTTACTCACGGTCATCTCCCCCTCGGATTGAGCGTTGCCGGCTTCAAACCAAAACCTTTTAGCAACAGAGTCCACAGGGGAACACGGGGTAGACCTGAGTTGCCTGCGGCTTGGTACCGGGCGTTTCCTCCTTGCGCAAAGTATTTCCCATCCACCCCCTTACGTTTCCACTGCCGCCTGTTCTAATATTGGCGCCGGTCTGGTAAATCCAGCCAGATACGGGGTTTTCGGGCGGTCAGACCATCCCCAGGGCGTGGCCAGACGCTTGCTTATTCCAAGGCAGCCCAGGACGGACTATCGGTCAGGCAAACTGGTTCCGACTGACAAATTTTGTCAACTCTGGAATGGTGGGGAGTCGCGGCAGGATGATCCGGGACAGCAGGGGACAGGACAGACAGACAAATTTATGAGAACGAATCTTGCAACCGTGCTCGATCCGAACCGCCGCAGCGCCGATGCCGGGGAATTTGAAGCGGCGCTGCGCCGCCGCATTGTGGGCCAGGACCAGGCCGTCGAGAAGGTCGCCGAGATTTACCAGATGTTTCTGGCCGGCCTGAACGCGCCGGGGCGTCCGGTGGGCAACCTGCTGTTTCTGGGGCCGACGGGCTCGGGCAAGACGCGCGTGGTGGAAGCCATGGCGGAAGCCCTGTTCGGCGATGCGCACGCCTGCATCAAGATTGACTGCGCCGAGTTCCAGCACTCGCACGAGATTGCCAAGCTGATCGGTTCGCCTCCGGGATATCTCGGGCATCGCGAGACTCATCCGCTGCTCACACAGGAAGCGTTGAACCAATGGTTTACCGAGAAGCTGAAGCTTTCGATTCTGCTGTTTGACGAGATTGAGAAGGCGAGCGACTCGCTGTGGCAGTTGCTGCTTGGGATTCTGGACAAGGCGACTTTGACGCTTGGCGACAATCGCCGGGTTGACCTTTCGCAGTGCATCATCATCCTGACCTCGAACCTGGGGGCCAGCGAGATGACCGATCTGGTGGATGGTGGCCTGGGCTTTGCGCCTCGCGTGGTAGAAGTTGATAACAACTTCGACGATAAGATTCAGCGGACCGCGGTTGAAGCGGCGCGGCGCAAGTTTACGCCGGAGTTCATGAACCGCATTGACAAGACTGTGGTGTTCAAGACGCTGCGGGATGAGCATCTGGCGCAGATTCTTGAGATTGAACTCGGGATGGTGCAGCAGCGCGTGCTGATGGCCGCCGGTACCAACCAGTTTGTGTTCAATTGCACCGCGGGCGTGAAGGAGTTTTTGCTGAAAGAGGGAACTGACCCGCGATATGGTGCGCGGCACTTGAAGCGGGCCATCGAACGGCATCTGGTTTTTCCGTTGGCTAACCTTGTCGCCACCAGCCAGGTGAAGCTGGGAGATTTTGTCCGCGTGGATATGGCTTCCGAGAATCAGATGATTTTCGTGAAGGAAGCGGAGAACACGATGGCTCCGGTGCTGCTGGAGCGTTACGGAGCCGCCGCGGCGAATATGCCAAGCGTGCGCGCGGCGCGGACTGCCGTCAACGGCCGTCGCGACCTGGGGGCGAGCCCCATCGCGGAGAGCAAATAAGTTTTTGCGGATTTAATTACTCGCGCGACCGCATTCGCGCGAGCCTCGGGGGCGCCGGTTAATTCCGGCGCCATTTTTTTGTTGCGCAGAGGCCGGCACTCTTGGCCAAGGTGGTTGGTGAAATGACCTGCGGTTGGGTGATGATTCGTCCACAGCGCGGTCGAATCGTTCTGAGCCAACCGGTTTCGCAATCGTTGGAATATAATCAGGCCCACGAAAATGGGGCTCACTCCTGGCACGAAAATCGGGCCGTATGAGATTCAATCCCCGTTGGGCGCAGGCGGCATGGGCGAGGTGTACCGTGCGCGCGACGCCCGGCTGGGCAGAGATGTAGCCGTCAAAGTTCTGCCCTCGCATCTTTGCTCCGATCCTGATCTGAAAGCGCGCTTTGAACGCGAGGCCAAAGTGATTTCGGCCTTGAGCCACCCCCACATCTGCCATCTGTATGACATCGGCTCGCAGGACGGAACCGACTATCTGGTCATGGAGTTGCTGGAGGGCGAGTCGCTGGCCGACCGGCTGAAAAAAGGCCCAGTGCCGCTCAAGCAGGCGCTGCAATACGGGGTTGAGATTGCGGAAGCACTCGAGGTGGCACACACCCACGGCATTGTCCATCGCGACTTGAAGCCGGGGAACGTCATGCTCACCAAGTCTGGCGCGAAGTTGCTGGACTTTGGATTGGCCAAGCCAGCGCCGAGCGTGACCGCGTCGAGCTCAGGGTCGATGGCGACCATGAGTAAACCGCTCACCGTGGAAGGCACGATCCTGGGGACACTTCAATACATGGCTCCCGAGCAGGTGCAAGGACACGATGCGGACGCACGCTCGGACCTGTTTTCGCTGGGGGCGGTGCTCTACGAGATGATCACGGGCAAGCGGGCATTCGCGGGAAAGAGCCAGATCAGTGTGATGAGCGCGATCCTGGAGAAAGAGCCGGAGCCGGTCTCGGCGGTGCAACCTTTGGCGCCACTGGCTCTGGATCACGTGATTCAGCGCGCATTGGCCAAGAACCCTGACGACCGCTGGCAGACGGCTCGCGACCTGATGCAGGAGCTGAAGTGGAGCGGCGATGGTGGGGCGCTCTCCATCGGTGGGGTTTCAACGGTAGCGGGAAGAAAGACCCGAGAGGGGATAGCTTGGCTCATCTCGGTCGCTCTAGTGGTTATTCTGATCGCCGGGTCAATTTGGTGGCGAAATTCCAAGCCGCCAGTAGAAACAATGTATTTTCCCGCGCCGCTGCCTTTTCCGGCGAGGGACATCGCTGTAGCTCCGAACGGGCACACCATTGCTGTAGTCGCGTATCAAGAATCCGCCCGAAAGAACGTGATCTGGATTTACGAGCTGGGATCGCACGGCGCAAGAAATCTTGGGGGTACCGAGGGCGCCAGCTATCCGTTCTGGTCGGCGGACGGACGATCGCTGGCATTCTTTGCCGACGCACAATTGAAGAAACTGGAGGTCTCGGGTGGCCCAGTGCAGACGATCGGCGATGCCCCTTCGGGCCGGGGTGGCACCTGGAACAAGGATGGCGTAATCGTTTTTGCGCCCAGTGTGACCGCGGGCCTGTATCGCGTACCGGCGTCAGGTGGAACGCCCACCAAGATCAGCGACATCGATAAGAGTCTTGGACAATCCGGTCTGCGCTGGCCGGTGTTTTTGCCCGACGGAAAGCATTTCCTCTATCTGGCGGCCAACTTCACCGGGCAGAAAGGCGGAAATATCATCTATGTGGGTGCGCTGGATTCGAAGGAAAAACACTTCGTCGTGGAATCGACCGCCAATGCGGCCTATGCCGCGCCGGGGTACCTGCTGTTCTACCGGGACAAGACTCTGTACGCCCAGCCCTTCGATCTCAAGCGCTTTGCCCTGACTGGAGAAGCAACCGTGATCCTGCCGGACGTTCAGTTTCTGCCCCAGGTCAAGCGGGCGGTGTTTGCCGTCTCCGATCAAGGGCTGCTGCTCGCCCAGAGTGGCAGCGAGGCCGCCCTTTCACAACTGACTTGGTTCGACCGCAAGGGGAATACGGTGGGTGCAGTGGGCAAACCCGAAGTGTATGGCAACGTCTTCCTGGCGCCGAATGGAAGATCTGTGGCCATCGACAAGACCGACATGAGCAGCCTCAACATCGACGTTTGGACGTATGAATTGCAGAGCTACAGCGCCAAGCGGCTTACCTTCGACCCCGGCATTGACTCGGTGCCCGTCTGGAGTCCCGATGCCGCCCGCCTGGTGTTTTCCTCGAATCGCCAAATCTATTTTGGTCTTTATTTGAAGAATTCTGATGGCGCCACCGATGAGAAGGGCATTGTGCAGGAGGATGAGATCGGAAGCTTTCCCAGTGACTGGTCCCGGGACGGGAAGTACATCCTTTATTGCCGAGGCTCGGACCTGGGGCTCCTCACTTACCCAGAGCTCAAGAGCAGCATTTTCCTGAAAGCGCCTTCGGTCCTCAGGAACGGCCAATTCTCGCCCGACGGGAAATGGGTGGCGTACGCTTCCAACGAGAGCGGCAAGTGGGAAATTTACGTGACCTCGTTTCCGGACGCACGCGGCAAGTGGCAAATCTCATCGGGCGGAGGTGAACAGCCCCGCTGGCGCGGCGATGGCAAAGAGTTGTTCTACCTCTCTTTGGACGGGAAGATGATGGCGGCGCCAGTTACGACGGGGGCTCATTTCGATGCCGGCACCCCCGTCGCCCTCTTCCAGAGCACGCCCCGGCAGCCTGTCCTGGTGTACGACTTGTTCGTTTATGACGTGAGCCGGGATGGGGAGCGATTTCTGATTAACACGCAAGTGAAGCAGGGGGAGAGCGCGCCCATGTCGGTGGTTCTGAACTGGACTGCGAAGCTGGAGAAATAAGGTCACGGCCATGGGGGGGAGGCGAATCGTGCTCCTTCAGGGGCTAAAGCCCGCCTCATTCGCGGCCCCCGGTTCGTCGTGCCTACTCGCTTGAGAGCATCTCGCGAGCGTTTTTCGTCTTCCTCTTGGCGCCGGGAAATTCCGGCGGCTTTTGTTGGAATACTCTCTCACACGCTTGCAATTTCCCTCAGGGCTTTCCTGGCGCGGAGTGAAAAGGATCATCTTGCGGATTATCGGGAGCGTCCTCCGGACTGGGAATGTCCAGATTGACGACGATGGGCTCTTGGCCGCTGCGGACGATCACGGCTTCCACCGGCTGGTCTTTGCGCGCGTTCAGTTCTTGATGGGGAACGTAGGGAGGGACGTAGACGAAGTCTCCGGGGCCGGCTTCGTCGACGAACTCGAGATGGTTTCCCCAACGGAAGCGGGCGCGGCCGCGCACGACGTAGATTACGGTTTCGAGTTCTCCGTGATGATGAGGACCTGTCCTGGCGCTGGGATGCACCACGACCGTGCCCGCCCAGAGTTTTTGCGCGCCGACTCGGGCGCGCGAGATGGCTTCGGCGCGGTTCATGCCGGGAGTTTGGGGAGTGTTGGCGTCGAGTTCGCCGCTGCGGATGATGCGGAGGCCGTGAGTTTTCCAGTCGGGGGTTGCGTTCGAACGCGTATCGTTCATGAGACTGCCCTTCCCTTAGGGGCTAAAGCCCTCGTGTTTGTGCGTGCTTAGCGGCACGACTGAAGTCGTGCCCTTCCCGAGCTATTAATGGCACGCGGCTGAGTCCGCCCTCACCACACCTCGCACCTTTTTCCTTCGGGCCTTACCATTGCGGAGTCGGTTTTGCAGCTCCATGCTTGGTGGAACTCCGGCAGATTGGAGAGCGGGCCGAGTACGCGATACTTTGCTACGGGGTGGGGATCGGTCTGCATCATGAGGCGCTGTGTCTCGATGCGGATCGCGTCGCCGCGGAACTGTCCCCATGCGATGAAGAACTGTTGCTCTGGGGTGAAGCCGTCAATGTCCGTGGGGCGCGGCTTGCCTTGCAGGGATTTCTGGTAGGCCAGAAATGCGATCTTCGCGCCGCCCAGATCGCCGATGCTTTCTCCCAGCACGAGTTTGCCGTTGTGGTGGACTCCGGGCTCGATGAAATAGTTATCGAACTGATCGGCAACGCAAGCGGCGCGGGTCTGGAACTGCTTCAGGTCGGCGTCCGTCCACCAGTTGCGGAGGCGGCCGAGGTAGTCGTACTGCGCACCCTGATCGTCGAAGCCATGGGAAATCTCGTGGCCGATGACCACTCCGATGGCGCCGTAGTTCACAGCATCCACAGCTTTCACATCGAACGCCGGAGGGCGCAAGATCCCCGCGGGGAAGACGATTTCGTTTAAGAGGGGAGTGTAGTAGGCGTTGGAGGTTGGGGGCGTCATGCCCCAGCGTCCGCGATCGACGGGCTTGCCGATGGTTAGGCGGTCGTCTTCTTCGACAAACTTTCTGCCTGCGATCATGTCCTCGAAAAACGCGTCGCGGCGGATTTCGACATGGCTGTAGTCTTTCCACTTGTCGGGATAGCCGATCTTGGGATTGAAGGTGGCGATTTTGGCCATGGCTTTTTCTTTGGTGTCGTCACTCATCCATGGCCGGCTGAGGATGTCGTCGCGCATCGCGGCCAGAAGATTGCGAACCATTTCCTGCATGCGGGCCTTGGCTTCTGGGGGGAAATACTTTTCGACATACTTCTTGCCCAGGGCATCGCCAAAGAGCTGATCGGTCGACTCCACGCAGCGCTTCCAGCGCGGCTTCATCTCGGTGGTGCCGCTGAGATATTTTCCGTTGAAGGCGAAGTCCTCTTCCACGAAGGGCGTGGAGAGTGATTTGGCGACTGAGTTCAGCAAGTGCCACTTCAAATAGACTTTCCAATCGGCGAGCGGCGCGTCGTGCATCTGCCGATCCAGTTCCTGCATGAACTTGGCCTGGTCCACATTCAGGTCCACGTCCTGCGGAAGCTGCATGTGCTTGAAGTATTCCACCCAGTCGATGTGCGGAGCCATGGCCTGCAACTGGGCGAAGGTGGTGTTGTGGTCGGTGGCCGCGGGATCGCGCAGGGTCACGTTGTCGAGCGATGCCTCGGCCAGCCTGGTTTCCATCGCCATGATGGTCTGGGCTGCGGCCACCGACGTTTTATCGTCCCATCCCGCGAGTGTGAACATGGCTGCGATGTGCAGCACGTATTTCTGGCGCGCTTCTTTGAAGCGCGCTTCCGGCTTCAGGTAGTAGTCGCGATCCGGCAGCGTCAGACCGCTGGCCCCGATGTCGGCCAACACCCAGGTGGGCTTGTGCGGATCCTGCTGGCCGCCGAGTTCGAAGGGATCATCTACACCGATGTCGTGCAGGTCAGCGATCACCCGCTGAACGTCTGCCATGTCTTTGGCGGCATCGATGCGGGTGAACCACGGCTTCAAGGGTTCCATGCCGCGGGCGTTCACGCGCGACTCATCCATGCAAGCGCCGTAGTAATCGCCGATGATCTGCTCGGGGCTGCCCTTGCGAACATTTTTGTCGGCGGCTGTGGCCTCCAGAATCTCTTTCAGTTCGTCTTTGGCAGACTCGCCAGCGGCCCAGCGCTTGCTCCAGCGGTCCATCGAGGCTGGAATGGGATGGTTCGCCCGCCAGGTGCCGTTGGCGAAGGTGTAGAAGTCGGTGCAGGGGTCGGCCTTGCGATCCAGATCGGTGAGGTCGATTCCGTGGAGGGAAGCAGTCTGGGAAGATGCGATTGGGCAAGACACGGTGAGAAGCAGTAGTGTGGCGAACAAGAATTGCACGACGCGCATGTTCTTCTCCGGAAGGAATGTTTGCGGCAGCCATTCTAGACTTATTTTGCGGATTTTGTTGTCGCAAAGGGTCGCCTTGACGCTGCCAATGAGGAAGTGCAGAATTTGTCAAGAGGTCAGCCCTGCTCGAAGCGCGGTATGGGATCGTTTTTCAGAATTACGGCGATGATGGCTCTGCTGCTTGCATGTGTTATGGCAAGGGCGGGTGAGCATAAGGAGTATCCTGTCGCGCTCAAAGTGATCGAGACTGATGCACTCTCCTCAAAGGCGGATGGAAGTCGAGTAACAACCACCTGTACGAACACCGGTTCCGACAGTTTTACATGCGATTCCGAACAAGTGCCCGGAGCGCAGCATACGGAACTGGTTTCCTTCGCCGACCCGTCCGACGGAAAGCTCTACATGATTACATGCGTTCAGGGGGCTGGCGTCGGGTTCGCACAAGGCTTCGCTGCCGGAACGGGGGTGGCAACGGTAACGGGCTGTGCGTTGCCTCCGAGTACCTACAGGGCTCGATGGGATAGGGGCCGTCTCAAGGTGCTCCACGAGAGAAACGGCAAAGAGAGAGAGATTACGTTTGTCGTCTTGAGCTCAACTCCCCTCAGTGCGGGAAATCCCCGACTCCAGACGAGCGGCATGATTTCTGAGGAGGCCCACTTGGCGCTCTCGTCTGTGCCGCCTGGGGCCGAGATTTCGCTGGATGGGGACTTCGTTGGTCAGACGCCATCTTCTATTCCAGTTTCGCCGGGAGAGCACTGGATCAAGATCACCAAGACCGGATACAAGCAATGGGAACGGAAAATTAGAACCCGCGGAGGAGAGGTAACAATCGCAGCACAACTGGAGCTGGAACAAAAATGAAAACGGCTTGAAGTTACTAAGCAAGGAGTAGTCTATGGCCAACCTCTTTCCGCCCGAAGGGGCGGGATTCGTGTGCGACCTGAAATGCAATGAGGAGCATTTGCGGCTCTTCTCCGCGATGAATTCTAGCAATGGTGGTTGGACTGCATCGCTTTTCGATGTAAATGCAAAGACGTGGCTCAGCAAAGACCAATGGGCCAACGACGCGGAGGACGGCAAGCATAAGGCCGAGGAAGTTGCAAAGCTCCGCCTGAAGATTGCAGATTTCAGATTTAACGGGGAAAAGACCCCGGGTTTGTGAAGGGTCCCGTCACTCACAGTGACCAGCTGCGACTAACCGCCGGCTTTGAGTTCCGTCAGCACTTGCTTGGCGATTTCTTTGAGCGTCTCGAACACGCCTACGCCCTGGAAGGCGACGGCTTCGAGTACAGGTTCGTTCTTCTTTCGAAGTTCTTTGTTGAGCGATTCCGGGGAGAGGATGTTTGGTAGGTCGCGCTTGTTGAGCTGGAGCACGTAGGGAATCTTGTTGAAGTCGTAGCCGTGTTCTTTGAGGTTCGACATGAGGTTGTCGAGGGCTTCGACGTTGGCGTCCATGCGCTGTTCCTGGGAGTCGGCGACGAAGACGATGCCATCCACGCCGCGGAGGATCAGCTTGCGGCTGGCGTCGTAGAAGACCTGGCCGGGCACGGTGTAGAGATGGATTCGGGTTTTGAAGCCGCGCACGTTGCCGAGATCGAGCGGCAGGAAATCGAAGAACAGGGTGCGCTCGGTTTCGGTGGCGAGGGAGATCATCTTGCCCTTCTGCTGTTCCGCGGTCTTCTGGTAGATCACCTGCAAGTTCGTGGTTTTGCCGCCAAGTCCGGCACCGTAGTACACGATTTTGCAATTGATCTCGCGGGCTGCGAAGTTGATGAAACTCAAGGCTTTCCTCAAAAAGCGGCGGGCCGCACACCCTTACGGGCGCTCCCGGCGCAAAAATATCCCTATGGGGGCTCCGGGCTTTTATATCACACGCGGAGGATGCAACGCAGGTTACTCAGGTGACCCCCTGTGGCACCAAGGTGGGAGCCCGAGAAATGCAGCGGCCAAATTGTTGATTAAGAACCTGGCGTCCTGGTCTTTCAATCAGCAATCAGGGAATCAACAATCCACAATGTCCCTGGTTCAACGTGCCGCCGCTACGGGGTAATAGCCATCCTTAGCGGAAACCTTCAGTCCTGGCCGGTCGACCAGCACTTCGATATTGCGGTAGGCGGCGGTGGTCGGCGCTTTGGGGCGGGCGGGCGTGTAACCCAGCGTGTACTGGTTGCGCGCCTCGCTCATGACTTCGGCGTAGACGTCTTCAATCGCGCTGCGAGAAAGCTCGTTGAAGGGAAGGCCTCCGCCCGTGGCCCAGGTGTATTTCGGCAGGATGTTGCCATAGCCCTGGCCCGGCATGTGGAGACGTTCGAGCTTGCCATAGAGTGGCAGGGCGGCGGCCTCGACTGCGATGGCCTTTACTTCGATCTCA
This sequence comes from Candidatus Dormiibacterota bacterium, assembly GCA_035566655.1. Taxonomy (GTDB): domain Bacteria; phylum Acidobacteriota; class Terriglobia; order Terriglobales; family Acidobacteriaceae; genus Sulfotelmatobacter. The sequence continues at coordinate 37,259 of DATMQT010000099.1, read as the reverse complement.
TTCGACAGCAGCAGACGCAGGACATCGCGATAGCTGGCCTTGCTGCCGGATTCCCGGCCGTCACTGATCACAAAAATAATCTTCCGGCGGGTCCGGTCACGTTTGCTCAGGTCGAGTGCCGCGCGCAGGATGGCATCGTTCAGGACGTGCGCTTCTTTGGGTGGAGTGTTCACCGGCTCAGTGGGACTGCCCACCGGAACGCCGTTGACCATGGGCCCATTCGCCAGGGGTCCGCCCAACATCGGAGGGCCGTTGTTGCGTCCGCGCTCTGTCTTCATCTGGTTCAACAATGCGGTCAACTTCTGCGTCGCTCCGGCATAGTCGCTGACCTCGCTCACCGTGCTGCTGTAGGTGTAGAGGGCCACTTCATCGTAGGGAGCAAACGCTCCTACCAGAGCGGGGAAGGTCTGGTTAACCTTCTGCACGGCGGAATCGGGCATGCCCAGGTCGAGCACGACGGCCACGGAAAGCGCGAAGGGGTCGGCGGTGAAAAACTTTAGCTTCTGGGGTATCCCGTTTTCCTTCACCGTGAAGTCGGTCGAGAGGAGTCCGTCCACCGGGTGCCCGTCGCGATTTTTCACCGTAACCGGAATCTGCACGAAGCTGGTATCTACGCGCAGGGTGTAAAGCTGTTCCTGTGCGCTGGGCCCGCGCTTCGTCGAACTTCCCGGCGGCACCGTTTTGACTGGCGGCATTGGCGGCGGGGCGGATGTTGTTCCGGGATCGGGCGTGGGCTCGGTTGCCGCGGGCTTGTTAATCGGCTGGTTGGTCCACGGGTCTCTCTCGACTGGCTTCTTTGCTTCAGGCCTTGGAATGGAGGGAGGCTCTGGGGCCGCCGGGGGCGGCTGAACTGAGGACGGAGCATCGGGAATGTCTTGCGTCTGCGGCGCCTGGGTCTGGGCGCCCGGTGCCTGGCTTGGGGCGGACTGCCCTGCCGCTGCGGGAACAGAAGCACACAGGCATCCCGCGACCAGCATGGACGCCAGCCACTTCGCCGCGGTCCACCGTTTCCCATTCCTCGCAGCCGTTTTGGAGCTCACAGACACCATCCATTCTTCCCGCTCTTCTTCCCGTTCCTGCGATCTCAGGAGGCTACCGGGAAGTTTGTCTCCAACAAAAATTATCCAGCGCTACCCTTGGGATGCCCGAATCTGCCCGTTTGGTGCATCTAACTCCAAGGATTAGACTAACAAAAGCCCTAAGAGGGATTCCTGGCATGCTTAAATTATCCGCTGTCCGAAGTTTAACGCCGATTCTGACGGCTGTATCTATTCTATTCTTGCTGGCTTCCCTGGCGCTTGGAGGCCCGTTCGCCCTGGCCCAGAGTTCAACTTCGCCCACGCCTGCCCCGCCTAAGCCCGCCGATGCGCAAGCGAAGGAAGCCCAGAAACCCGCTGACGCACCGAAACCCGAGGACCAGCAGCCCGAAGAGACCCTCAAAGTCAGCGTTAACGTGGTTGGACTTTTCTTCAACGTCAAAGACAAGCATGGCGCTCTGATTCCGAGCCTGACTAAGACCGACTTCGACGTTTTCGAAGACGGCAAGCCGCAGACCATTAAATACTTCGCCGCGGAATCGAATCTGCCGCTGACACTTGGCATCCTGATCGATTCCTCGGGCAGCCAGTCGCGAGTGCTCGACATGGAGAAAGAAGTTGGCGGGGCATTCCTTAAACAAATTCTCACCGACAAGGACGAAGCCTACGTGATTGATTTCAACGTGGATGCTTCGCTGGTGCAGGATTTCACTCGCGACGTTCACCGCCTGCAGACTGCGCTCAACAAAGTCAAAATCAATACTGGGTTCAGCTCAGGACCAATTCCTGGTGGCGGCGGGGCTCCGGTGCCCACCGCGCCACAGGCCGGCACCGTGCTTTACGATGCCGTGTATCTTTCCGCGCACGACATGCTGGCCAAGGAAGTTGGGCGCAAGGCGATGATACTGCTGACCGACGGCGAGGATGAAGGCAGCCGGCTCAAAATCAAGGACGCTATTGAGGCCGCGCAGAAGGCTGATGCCATCGTGTATGTGCTGCTCTGCGCTGACCGCGGCTTCTACGGATCTTACGGCATGGGCTACTCGGGCGAAGGCGAGATGCGCAAGCTTACCGAGCAGACGGGAGGCCGCGTGATCAACGTAGGTAACAAGTTCGACAAACTGCGCGAGGCCTTCGACCAGGTCGCGGCCGAACTTCGCAGCCAATACAATCTCGGCTATACATCCACCAACACGAAACTTGATGGCAGCTACCGCAAACTGGAAATCAAGTCCAAACAGAGCTACAAAATCCAAGCCCGGGCCGGATATTACGCGACGGCGCGGGAGCCGGTGCCGCAATAGGGGGAGTTCGTGAAAGCCGGAGATGTCGTAAAACTTATCGCGATTCCTGCCGACCTCAAGGACTATCGAGAATTGCAGACCCGCACCTTGTTCGACAAGTGCTTAGGCAAGAGGTTTCCGATAGTTGCACTTGAGACTGTGGATGGACTGACTTATCAGCTCGTGAGGCTCGATGTGGGACATATCCTTGGGGAGCCGACCTACAATCAGACCATTTGGGTTGAGCCAAAGTATCTGCAGCTTGAAAACCTCGAGTAACGAACGCTGCGATTTCAGAGTCTTTAGTGCAACTCCTTGCAATCATGACATCTGCAACCGAATCAAAGGAAACTCCCCAATGCAAGCTTGTAATGTCCCCACAGAATAGTTCCGCGAAATCAGAATTTGAACTGAACGTTGAGTTGCATGCGGCGCGGAGGCTGCGCGGCGGTGGGGTGTCCAAAGAGTTGAGACGAGATGCTTCCGACGTAGGTGAGGTAGTTGGGATGGTTGAGAACGTTGAAGGAATTCAGCGAGAGGGAGAGGATTTTCTTCTCCTCCTTCCGCTTGGACAGCGGGAAGTCATGGGAAAGATTGAGGTCGAGGCCGATCGTGCCCGGGCCGTGCATGGTGTTGCGCCTGACGCCGGGCGGACGATCGTTGATGATGCCGTCGTGATTATCGTCGGATCCCGTGGTGATATTCACGGGCTTGCCCGAGTAGAGTGAGAGTGCGGCGCCGAAGGTGAAGAAGCGAGTGGGCTGGCTGGAGGCCAGCAGGTCGAACTTGTGGAGGCGGTCGTTGTCGGAGCGTCCCCAGTCGGCGGAGGGATTGTAGCTGTTGGCGGGGAAGAAGGTGATGCCGCTGGTGTTGTTGTAAGTCCGGCTGAGCGTGTATTGAACCTGGCCGGAAAAATATTTGCTGGGCTTGCCGCGGAAGGTGAGTTCCAGCGCATTGCCTTTGAGATATCCCTCGGATTGAATCTGGCGGACCTGGCCCAGGGCTGGGTCGGGTCGAAGGAGGCTTCCACCCACCGGTGCGTTGGCATCGATGGAGCGGAAGGAATCCATGCCGCGATTGCCGATGTAGACTGCGCTGGCCGTGCTTTTGGCTGTGACCTGCCGCTCGACTCCGATACTGAACTGAAGCGCGTAGGGAATGCGGGCGTGAGGATCGAGCGTGACCACGCTGGTGGGTGTGGCGGACAGTTCGCTCGGAAGCACTGGATAGTTGGGCGATTCCACGATGAAACGCAGCAGGTTCGCGCCGTTGAAGTGAAGCAAATCGCCGATGGGAGTGGGGCCGCTGCGATCGTAGAAGACTCCGGCGCCGCCACGGATAACGGTCTTGCCGCCGGTGATGGGTGCATAGGCGAACCCGAGGCGCGGGGCAAAGTTGTGGGGAACGTCGTGGAAGTAGTTCTGGAAGTAGTAGCGGACCCCAAGATAGAGAGAGAAATTCGGTTTGAGGCGGATGTTGTCTTCGAAAAATCCGTGAATTGTTGTTTCGAGGAAAACAACGTGGCCCTGGCCGGTTTGCACAAGGTAAGTGCTGACAACGGGATTGCACGGTGGGGGTGTTGGATTGCTGCAGGCGAAGGTGTAGGTGCCCTGGCGGTTGGTGAAATCGTCGAGGCCACGGCGGCTGATATCCGGGATGTCGATGCCGAAGCTGAGCTGATGCTTGCCGTTGGCGTAGGTGGCGAAGTCGGTGCCGTCGAAGTGATATTCGGTGCGGCGGGAATCAGCTTGCGCGCCGCCCGCGGTGAACAGTCCGGATACGGCGAGTTGAGGGTCCGCACTGATGCTGCTGGTCGAATTGTCATAGTGGCCGACCAGAAACCTCAGTTGATTCAGCCAGTGCGGCGAGAATTGGTGCAAATAGCTGACGTTGATTTCGTGTTCGAGAAAATGGTTGTCGGTTCCGGCGCTGGGCAGGGTGGTGCCGCCGACGTTCTGATTCTCGACGGAGCGGTGCTCGTAAGAGTAGCCAATCCAAAACTGGTCGCCGTTGGAAAAATCGTGGAAGATGCGTCCCGAGCCGAAGAAATGGTGGGTGGGATTGGGAACGGTTTGGGCGATGGGGCCGAAGCCGAAAGCCTTGGCGAGGGACTCGGCACTGGCGATGGCGAGCGGGTCGACGACGGCCTGCTGGTCGTTGAGGTCTTCGTCGAGCGCCAGCAGGAAGCTGGTGTGCTTGCTATGGCCAATCGGTCCGGTGACAGAGCCTTCGAAATATTCGCGGCGCTCGGGAGGCTTTCCTAACGTGGCGAAAGCGTTGGTCGCGTCGAAGACGGAGTCACGGAACATGAAATTCAGTGAGCCGTGATATGTGGGCGATCCGCTTTTCGTGACGATTTCCAGGCGGGCGCGCCCGGGGCGCGAGAAGCGCGCGGAGTAAGGATTGTTATTGATCTTTACTTCCTGAATGGCTGAAGGAGTGACGCCCGGCCCGTTGGCCTCGATGCCGTTCACCACCAGCGTGACGCCGTTGGTTCCGGTGGCGTTGTCGTCGAGGAATCGAGACATGGTGGTGATGTAGTCCTGATCGAAGACTGGGACGCGGTCGAGGGCGTTGCGATCGATCGAGTTCGCGTTCTGGTTGGCCGAATTGTCGGTGCTGACTGTAGGTACGGAGTCTCCGGTGGCGACGGTTACGCTTTCGCTGAGAACCTCGATCTGCATGGTGACGCGAATTGGAGAGAGGCGTCCGGTGGTGAGGGTTACGTTGATGCGGGCGTCGCGGAAGCCCTCGGCGTGAAGGGCTAGCGTGTATTTGCCGGGTGCGATGTGTTCGAAGCGGAAGGAGCCGGAATTGTCTGTAGGAGCTTCGGCGAGCGCTTTGTCGTCGAGGGTGAGCAAAGACACTTGTGCTTTCGCGATCGCGGCTCCCGAGGGATCGAGGAGAGTTCCGGCAATGGCGCGGTTGGACTGACTGACGGCTTGATCCTGGGATTGGCGTTGGGCTTCGACGCTCGACATGGGGCCGATGGTCTGCGCAAACGGCCGGGTGGGGAGCGACACCACGATGCCCACGCCGACGATCCAGGAAAAGAAATGTCTCACTCGCACTCCCTTAGGAAGTCTAGTTGCAGTGGCGTCTTTCGGGCACACTACCGCCAAGGCGAATGCGATGAATATCACATCCAGATGAAAGCTTCCTGAAAGGTGGAAAGCGCGATTCGCGGTGTTATCGCGAGTATGGTTCCGCATCATTGCTCCCACCAGAAAGCAGGACAGCCGGGATTCCCCTTGCCTTTTGGTGCTAAGCAGGATAAACAGGGTTATCCCATGCTCAAATCTGCAGGGCTTGTACCTCTGATGGTTGGGTGTCTCCTGTCCCTTGGCCTCCAGGCCCAGTCGTCGAAGGAAGGGGAACGGGATTATGCCAAGGAAGCGTTTGTGCTCGAGCAGTCCTCTGACAAGTTCAAGTTTGAAAATGATGGCTCCTACGCTCGTGAGGTTCGTATGCGGATACGAATCCAGTCGGATGCCGGGGTACAGCACTTTAGCGTTGTGAAATTTGCGCATCAGAATTCGTCAGAGATCTTTGCCGTGGACTATGTCCGGGTTGCCAAGCCGGACGGAACCGTGGTCCTAACTCCGCCTGACACGTTTCAGGACATGCCTGCCGATATCACGCGTGAAGCCCCCTTCTACACTGACGCGCACGAGACCCACGTTGCCGTAAAGGGACTGGGCGTGGGAGCCCTGCTCGAATACCAGGCGCATTGGCAAAACAATAAGCCGCTGATTCCGGGGCAGTTTTGGGTGGATTACAATTTCGCGCACCAAGGCATTGTTCTGCAGGAGCTCCTCGAAGTCAGCGTGCCGCGGGGGCGGGCCATCAAGCTGAAATCTCTGGCGATCAAGCCCACTATCGTCCAATCCGGCCAGAGTGACGTGTATACCTGGACCAGTTCGAATCTTGAGAATAGCGACGACAAAAAACAGAAACAGAAGCAACAGGAAAGAAACTGGCAGCAGGTGCGTGGTCGCCAGCCTCAGCCCGAAATAGAGCTGAGCAGCTTCAAGAATTGGGAGGAACTCGGTTCCTGGTATCAAAGCCTCGAGCGCGACCGGGTGAAACCATCTGCGGAAGTCCGGGCCAAAGCAGCGGAATTGACCAAAGGCTTAACCGACGAGAGGGCAAAGATCCAGGCCCTCTACGCCTTCGTCAGCACGCAATACCGTTACATCGGCATAGCCTTTGGCTTGGGACGCTATCAGCCCCACGCGGCCGGCGAAGTACTGGCAAACCAATATGGCGACTGCAAGGACAAGCACACTCTTTTCGCATCCCTTCTCAATGCTTCAGGAATAAACGCGTATCCAGCGTTGATCAGTACGACGCATGAGATTGATGCGGACGCACCTTCACCGGGACAGTTCGATCACGTCATCACGGCCATCCCGCAAGGGGCGGGGTTTCTGTGGCTGGATACTACGGCCGAGGTTGCACCATTCGCTTTTCTCATATCTACTCTTCGCGATAAGCACGCCCTAGTCATTCCTGACGATGGGACCCCTACCTTGGCGGTGACCGCCGCCGACATTCCCTTTCCAACTTTGCAGAAATTCGAAATGCACGCCAAGTTGAGCGAGGCCGGTGTGCTGGAAGGCAAAGCTGAAAACACCGATCGAGGAGATACCGAATTGATTTTTCGCGCCGCCTTCCGCGTCGTTCCCTTGCCGCAGTGGAAGGATCTAGTGCAGCGAATCTCCTACGCGCTCGGGTTTGGGGGGGACGTCAGTGATGTAAATGCGACGCAGCCGGAGAAAACCGGTGAGCCGTTCCATTTCAGCTATACCTACAAGCGCAAAGACTATTCCGACTGGCCGAACCGGCGCATCACGCCTCCGCTGCCGTTCATTGCTCTTCCCGAGGTCGATGAGGACACTCCCCCCACGGTGCCAGTCTGGATGGGTTCCCCCGGAGAAATCGACTTTCGCGCGACTTTGGAATTGCCTAAAGGCTTTTCTCCTAGACTGCCCAAAGCGGTTCATCTCAAGCGAGACTTCGCCGACTTCGACGCGTCCTATTCCTTCCAGTCCGGCGTGATTACGGCTCAGCGGCACATACTGATCAAACTCCGCGAAGTACCGGTGGCGCAGTATGCCGAGTACACTTCCTTCCGCAAGGCCGTCGAGGACGACTACAACACTTATACTTCGCTCTCCAGCGGCAGGTCCGCAATTTCATCCCCTACTTCTTATCAGAGCGAGATCTGGAATCTGCCCTACAGCGACAACGCCGAAGCTGGCAAGCTCTACGACGACGCCCGCGAGCAGTATCAGCGCAACGATACGCAGGCCGAGATCGCTTCTCTCAAGCGAGCAGTGGAGATCGATCCCAAATTTGTGCGTGGATGGCTTTGGCTCGGCGAGATTTACAAGGCAACCAGACAGAATGATCTGGCCTTGCAGGTTTACCGCAAGGCAATTGAAATCGATCCCAGCCAAGCCGTCAGCTACAAGGCGTTGGGGTTCACGCTCCTTGGCCTTCGCAGAGTTGAGGAAGCGATTCCGGTTTGGCAGCAGATGGTGACGGCTGTCCCTGACAGCGTGGATGGTTACGCCAATCTCGGTGCCGGATTGTTGACCCTTAAGCGCTATCGCGAGGCCATCTCCCCGCTGGAATCTGCCGTCAAGCTATCCCCTGACGAGGCAGAATTGCAGGCGAACTTGGGAACCGCCTATCTGAACACTGATGACGTCGAAAAAGCGCGCGCGGCCTTCGGAACCGCCGTGAAACTGGATTCCAGCCCAGTCATGCTGAACAATATTGCTTACTCTCTAGCGGAGCAAAACACAGGCCTGGATCAGGCCAAAGGGTATGCCGAAAAAGCCGTGCAAGAGGCGGAACGGGCGTCGGCCAGGACCCAGCTCTCCGCGCTGCAGATGTCAGATCTTGACCAACCGCGGCAGCTTGCCATGTTCTGGGACACGCTTGGCTGGGTCGATTACCGCCTAAATGATCTTGCCTCCGCAGAGGCCTACCTCAAGGCTGCCTGGGCCCTTTCTCAGAACCCAGTGATCGGAGGACATTTGGGACGGGTGTATGAGCAGCAAAAAAAGAAAGAAACGGCGCTCCATGCCTATCAGCTCGCCTACTCCGCCACTCCGTTGCGGCCCATGCTTCCCTCGCCGACGGGCAATCCCGCTTTCGTAAGAGACGCCTCTGATCTAGAGCAGGACATCCGCCGTCTCGGAGGGAAGCCAGAATCGGGGTCGTCCATGAACGACCTCAACCGCCTGCGGACCATTAAACTTCCACGCATAGCCAGCGGTAGCGTGTCGGCGGAATTCTTCGTTCTACTCGGCCCCGGTGGCAAAGTTGAAGCCAAGTTTATCTCCGGCGCTGATTCTCTGAGGAGCGCTCGGAAGGCATTAGAGTCCGCGAACTACAGCCAGAAGTTCCCCGACGACAGGCCCACGCTCGTGCTCCGTCGTGGAATCCTCGGCTGTTACCAATACACGGGCTGTTCGTTCGTGCTCATGCCACCGGAAACAGTCTTTTCGGTGCAGTAAAAGGCAGCCGCTACTTCACCGTGAGCAAGAACCCGTGCTCCTTGCCGTTGTGCAAGCCTTCGCCCGCAATCTGTCCCGCGCTGTTGATACCGTTTGCTGAGAGCAGCACCCAGCCGGAGCCGGCGGGAATCAGCTTGTTCAAGTCCTTTATCTTCCCGCCGATGTACACAAACGCGTGATAGGTCCCCTGATAAGTTGCTTGCCCAACCACCACGCCTGAGTCATTGATGCCGAAGCCCCAGCTTGTGCCGAAGGGGCCATCAATCGTCCCCAGATCTTTCAGCACCCCTTTGGTGGCAAGAAACGCATGGGCGGATCCGTTCTTGGTGTAGGCCAGCCCGGTTACCTGGCCCTTGTTGTTGATGGCGTAGGCCTGGCTCCATGAGCCGCCCAGCGTCCCCAGCTTGGTCATGACGCCGTTGCTCCATGTGAATCCGAAGAAGTTGCCATGCGCGTCGTACGACGTGCCCGTGACCACGCCGAAATTGTTTACGCCCTGGGCACTGTTCCACCACGCATTGCCGTTGGGCGATCCCAGAGTGCCGAGGTCGACCATTTGTCCAGCGCTGTAAAGGAAGGGATGATTGCTGCCGTCGGCGGTGACCGCCGAGCCCACTACCTGCCCGGCATCGTTGATCGCATACGCGACCGCCGAACCGCCGCCAAGGTCGCCGATGTCGGTCAAGATTGAGCCGGTCGACCGGAAAGCGCGATACGTTCCGGAAGCATCCGTGGAATATCCGGCGGTCTGCCCGGATTTGTTGATTCCGTTGCCGATACCGGTTTTTCCGCCGAGCGTGCCCAGGCTTGTCATCGCTCCATTTCTGTAGAGCATCACGTCGGCGTCGGTGCTGTTCGAATAGGCGTAGCCGGTAATCTCGCCGCTCACGTTGATCGCCTCGGCTCCGCTGTAACTGCCGCCGGGGAGGACGCCGAGGTCGGTGACGGTGTAGGTTTGCGCGGCGGACAACGATGCCGCCGTGAGAAGAAGAACGAAAACAAATTGCCGCGTCTGGGAGCGCATATTCAGAGCCATCCTTATATTGCAGGGGGAAGATTTGAACCGCCACATCTTTCCACGTCGGGGCAGCGCATTTGTCAAAGGAATGTAAAAATCCGTTTAAGACCACGATTGCGAGTCCCATCGCCCCGGAACTGTTCCTCTCTGACTGCCTTTGGGATGCAATGGTACGACCAGATCAATAGCGAGAATCGCAAGCTTGTGTCGCCGACGCGCCCCATCCCATCGCGAACTCCAAAGATGGGGCGAATCAGGTTGCCAACGACCTTATTTCTTTGTGCAGATTGCAGCCCTGAGCGCCTTCACTCGAGTGGTAACCAAGATTGCCATAGACAAGCAGGCGCTTCAGAGCGAAAACAAGGCATGAGGAAAGCCTTGCTGGTGGGTTGCCTGCTTCTGGCCGGTTGCGCGGCGAAGAAGCCGGTTGCGGCGCCCCCTATACGGAGCCAGTTGCCACCACCGAGTGCCGAACTCATCGAACACTGTGTGGTCGTCAAGCAGGAAAATGCCAACACGGTGACTTGCAGTTGTCTGCCCGCGAACACCGTGATCGATTCGAAAACGGGGCACACCACCCTGGTTTGCAAGACAACGAAAGAAGAAAAATGAGACGGGGAGCGTGCAGGAATGCTGCATCATGGGGGGACCGCCTGCACTCTCTAACGTTCACTCCGCCGCTTCCTCCCATGCCACGGTCCTCCGCTCCCGGCTGCTCTTGTGCGCCAGCATCACGGCACGCATGGTGCGCAGCGCCTGCTCCGGTGTTACCTCGAGCGCGGCCTTCTTCTCGATCGCATCCCGCACGTTCGCGTAAAATCCGCGATAATCTCCGCGCTCCGTCTTTACTTTCACACTCGGCTCGCCCACCAGGGTAAGCGTGCCCTGCCACTGCGCGTCTTCCACTCCCCAATCCACGCCCCAATCGGTGCCCTGCGGAAGATTCTCTCCGCGCAGCCGCTCTTCCTGCGGATCCATTCCATACTTCACGAATGATCCCTTCGTCCCATGAATCAGAAAATGCGGCCCTGGCGCATACGCAATGATTCGCGCACGCGCCATCGCCCGCAGGCCATTTCCAGAGCCCGAATACTCCAGGCAAACGTCGAACGCATCATCCACCTGCGACGTCTGCCGCTGGCAGAAGGCCGACGCCGTGATGGCCCGCGGCTCGCCGAACAACACCAGCGCCTGATCGATCACGTGCGGACCGAGATCGAACAACACGCCGGCTCCCGGCTGATCCGCGCGCTCGCGCCAGGCATTTGCTTTCGCTTCCAGACGAAACCGGTCAAAGCGCGCCTCATACTCCACCACGGTTCCCAGCCGTCCCGACTGCACAATCTTCTTCAGCGTCGCGAAATCCCCATCCCAGCGCCGGTCCTGGTACACCGTGATCAAGCGCCCGCGCTCCGCCGCCAGCCGCACCAGCTCGGCAGATTCCCGCAGCGTTGGCGCAAACGGCTTGTCCACCACCACATCTCGCCCAGCGAGCAAGCAATCCCGGGCCAGTTCGAAGTGCGAGTCATTGGGCGTCGCGACCACGCATAGCTGGATCGTCTTATCCGCCAGCATCTCGTCGAGCGCCCGCGCCACCCGCACGTCGGGATATTTTTCCTGCGCCCGCGTTCCCCGGCGTTCGAGAATGCAAGCCAGTTCCATCCCCGGCACGCCGCGGATCACCGGCGCGTGAAACGCCTGTCCTGCCAGCCCGAAGCCAATCAGACCCACTCGCACCATCGCGACTCCTTATTTTCTCCGCTCCGTCGCCGACTCCCAGGTCAGCGATCTTTCACGCGCCGCACAAACTTCAGCCCCGACCACACCTCCGTCACCGCGCACACCTTCACATCCACCAACCCGGCTGCAAGCCCAATTTTCCGCACCACGTTCTCATCCAGGTCCGTCGCCACGCCAGAACTCTTTTTCGGCCAACTCACCCACAACATCCCGGCCGGAGCCAGCACCTTCGCCATCGGCGCGAACTCTTTCGCCAATTCCGTGCGAGACTTGGTAAAGATCATCGCGAAATCCAGCATGTCTCCCTGCTGCACAACGTCACACTCTGCCAGCGCCTCGCGCAATTCCGCGCGAACATTCGCCGGAGCATTCGCCAACCAGACACGGAACTCAGGCTTGATCCCTAATTTTTGTGGAAGTGGTGTCCCCGAATATCCCGGCATTCTTAATTGCCTGTTTGAAAAGGATGGACGTATTTGACTCAAGCTAGAAGCTAGGAGCTAGAAGCTGCCCTTACTGCACGGGCGCGTAATATCCCCGCCGCGCCCTCACCCGGAAGCTCTTCCGGTCACTGGCCACAATCTCAATCGTGCGAAAATGCCCGTCCGCCTTGAAGTCCGCCGGTTTGTAGGACACGGCATACTGGCTGCGCAATTCGTCCTGAATCTCGGCAAACGCGTTGGCCACATCGCGCAACTGGAACGGAAAAAACGCCCGCCCACCGGTCGCATCCGCAATGCGCTCCAGAATCTTGTCGCCCGCACCCTTGGTGCCGCTGATGTTGGTGCTGATGGTGTAAACAATCGCTTCCGCGCGCTGCGCCATCTCAATCGCTTCCTCGCGCGTCACGTGGCTCAAGTTATCTTCCCCATCGCTCAGCAGGATGATCGCCCGCCGCGTCGGCCCGAGTTTCGGCTGTTTCAGCAGCTTCTCGCGGCATGCGTAGTACAGCGCATCATACAGCGCTGTTCCGCCCCCCGGCCGCAACGAGCGCACCCCACGGTCCAGTTTCTCCGAGTCGTCGGTGAAAGGCTGCGCCACCTCCGGCGTCACGTCGAACCCCACCACCATTGCCTGGTCATAGCCGCGCCGCACCGTCTGGTTCAAAAACTCAATCGCCGACTCCTGTTCGAACTTGAAGCGGTCGCGCACCGAGTTGCTGGCATCGATCAGCAATCCCACTTGCAACGGCAGATTCGTCTCCGCGTGAAAGCTGCGAATCGCCGCGGCCGGCTTGCTGTCATCCACAAAGCGGAAGTCCGACTGCTTCAGGTCCGTCACCCGTTTGCCGTGCTTGTCGGTCACGGTGAACACAACATTCACTTCGTTGGTGCCGACAGTGATGCGAGGGATGTCCGGGTTGTCGGCCTCCTGGTCGGAGGGTTTCTGCTCTGCGGATTTCTGCTCTCCGGAACTCGGCGCCGGTGGCGGCGTTACAGTCTGCGCTGACCCGGGCACGCGCAATCCCACCACCAGCAGCATGATCGTTGCCCATAGCGCCGCGCGGTTGTTCGCGAAGATGTGCTTTCTGAGAAGATCCCTCATGTAGCTGTTCATTATATCCACAACCGACTCCGCGCGGACTTTTCTCAGTGACCTCTGCGATGTCTGCGTTGAACGCGCTTGACCTCTACTCCAGCTTTCCCAAGAACTCCCGCAACTCCTCCGGCAACGCGCTATTGAGCGAAATGGTCTCCCCGGTCCGCGGATGCTGGAACTCCAGTTCCGCCGCGTGCAGAAAATTCCGCTTCAGAACAATCACTGCCGATTTCCCCCTAGCCTGTACCGGAGCGCCATACATCGTGTCCCCTACCACGGGATGCCCCATCGCCGCCACATGCACCCGAATCTGGTGCGTCCGTCCGGTGTCGATCTTCACATCGAGCAACGTGAACTTCCCAAACTTTGTATCCAACCTCCGCACCACACGATAATGCGTCACCGCCGCGCGGCCACCTTCGAGGCGGGCCGTCATCTTCATGCGGCGCACGGGGTCGCGGCTGATGCTCTGCGCCAGCGTCCCCGAATCTTTTTTCACCCAGCCATGCACCAGCGCCACATATTTCTTCTTCACCTCCCGCGCGGCGAACTGCGCGCTCAGCTTGCGGTGCGCGTCGTCGTTTTTCGCCACCAGAATAAGACCGCTGGTTTCTTTGTCGAGACGATGGACGATGCCTGGCCGCAGGTCTCCGCTTACTTTGGAGAGGCTCGCCATGTGATGCAGCAGGGCATTCACCAGGGTGCGGCGATTGCGCGCATCGTCGGTTGCTCCCGCTCCCGCGTGCACCATCATTCCCGCAGGCTTGTTGATCACAGCGAGATCGTCGTCTGCATAGACAAGGTCGAGCGGAATGTCTTCGGCCACGGCCTTGAGCGGCGCTCGTTGCGCCTCGCCCAGCACGCTGATGCGCTCCCCGCCGCGCAGCTTCAGCGACGGCTTCGCCGGAACACCGTTTACCAGGACTTTGCCTTCGGCGATCATTTCTTGCACACGGGCGCGGCTGATGTTATCCAGGCGTGCTGTTATGAACTGATCTAGCCGCTTGCCGGAATCATCCGGCGGCACAGAAATCGTGATGGGAAAATCCTCAGACACGCGTTCGGACATAGGGTGCAGTGTAGTCGGCTCAGTCAAGTGAAGGATATCGTATACTCTGCTGACGCCGATGAAGTCCGGTATTGAGTTCAAAATTGTTTGGTTCGATCAGGACGTCGTTGAGCTCCGCGTGAGCGCCTCGAACGGCAGGTTTTCCGGTCAAGTGAACCTTTATTTGGGTCGCGGGCGTTTGTCCGGGACGGCTGATCTCCTAAAGGGGTTCCCATCCGACTCGACCGATTCCCGCGACGTCGAGCTTGGGACATTTAATCCCAATCACGCGGGCGGCGGAGCTCAGATGCACCTTTATTGTTTGGATATGGCAGGTCACGCGGCGGTGGACGTGAAGCTCAGATTGGACACTTGCAAAACCATGGGTGAGGTTGGGTCCGTTGCCCTTCGTATTCCCGTCGAGGCTGCTGCAATCGATTCATTTGCTATGCAGGTCCGAGCCATGGACGAAGAGCAAATCGGGGCCACTGCCCATCTCGAATCTGGAGACTGAGGTGCCGCGCCCTACCGCGTAGCCCCCACCGGCTGCGCCGTCACGCCCTTAGCTCCCGGACGCAGCCACCAGATCACTCCGCCCGCCACAACCAACCCAATCGCAATCAACTGGGTGCCCGTCATAGCTCCGCCAAACACCGAGCCGCGGCCTTGATCGTCGCGCAGGAATTCCAGAAAGAACCGCGCCACGCCATAAATAATCATGAACGCGGCGAACACCTGGCCATCGAACTTCCGGCGCTTCAGCAGCCACATCAGGAAGAAGAAATTGGCCAGCTCCACCGCCGACTCGAACAACTGCGTCGGCTCCAGCGGCACGTTTAGCGGAGTGCCGGTAATCTGATGCGCCAGCGGATTCGTAAACACAACTCCCCAGAGATGATGCGTCGGTTTCCCATAGCAGCATCCTGCGGCAAAGCAGCCGATGCGGCCGATGGCGTGGCCCAGAG
This sequence comes from Candidatus Dormiibacterota bacterium, assembly GCA_035566655.1. Classification (GTDB taxonomy): domain Bacteria; phylum Acidobacteriota; class Terriglobia; order Terriglobales; family Acidobacteriaceae; genus Sulfotelmatobacter. Next base: position 22,099 of record DATMQT010000099.1, on the reverse strand, counting down.
CGAGGCCCGGCGCAAACGCGTCGCAGGTTCCGAGCGCGGGCATGTGATGCTTGCGCAGATACCAGGCCGCCGCCAGCAGCGCAGCAATCAATCCCCCGGAAAAGACTCCGCCGGCTTGCAGGGTCTCGATGCTGAAAATCTCGCGGAGCGACATGCCCTCGTTGATGACATAGAGCACCTTCGAGCCCACAATCCCGCAGAGCACGACCAGAATGCCGAGGTTCCAGGCCTTCTCGCCGTCAATGCCGAGGCGCTCGGAATTGCGCACACTGATCCACAGGCCGATCAACACTCCCATGGAAACCAGGAAGCCATAAGTCGGCAGAAAAAAACGCCCGAAATGAATTAATTGTGGGTACACAGTTTAGTTGGATGCAGAAATGCGGGAATTTGTACCTGAATCAGTGTAGCAGGAATGATCTGGAAGGGAGTCCGTCGTGAATTGCTGCTTGTTGATTGTTGATTAAAATCCTTGGTGCCAGCGCTTTTCCAAGCAGCAATCAAAATCGTCAGTCTACAATGAAAATCAAGCCGACCCACTGTGCCGTGTGACGGGCCGAGAATGAACCGTCAGGTAGACGTTGGGAACCCGCCGAGACCCTTTAGGCATCTCCGCATGACGGAGCGTCGCACACCGGATCCTAGTTCGAGTCGAGTCCCCGTTCATTCAGCATTGGTTCAAAAATCGGTTACCGCCATCACCAACCCCGCAGGCCGGCTTTCACTCTGGATGCTAGGAGAACTCCCGGTGAATTAGCAAGAGGGAAAGCGCAAATAGTTGGCAGACCACTTGCAACCAAAGTAATCTGGCCGGCCCGTTCCCCCTTGCAATCATGTTCGCAGACACAGCGGAGTTGCCGCAGATTCAACCGGCTGAAAGAAATCCGGCGCGAACTGGTCCATTGCGGTCAGCTACTGACCTCCGATCGTTTCCAGATGGCTTCTTTCGCCGTCGTACCCCGACTTTCGTTGGGAGTGACTGACACGATGTAGCAGAGCCCGTAACCCGGCAGATCTGCAATCCGCGCAATGCGGCCCTCTTCTTGCGTGATTTTGTTATGAACAACGTCTCCAACTTTGAATTGCATGACTAAAACCCCAATTATGAAGTATTAAATTTGGGGCAGAGGAAGAGACAGCAGTACCACCGGACCGCTTGAGGGGCGGGGCAAGTGGCGCTGCGCCTTTCCTTGCCCCTGAGAACTTAGATGCAAAATCCGTCGAACGGATCCAACCGCAATTCCTTAAAGCTTTGGCGGAGTGAAATGCTTATCCTAGAGTCAAGGCGTCCCCTCCGCCCAATACCTGCGCCTGGCGAGCACTACCCGGTCCCCGGGATCGCGCAACCGCACCCGAATCTGATGCAATCCCGCATGCGGACTCTTCGGCTCGATGCTCAGCACATACCGGCTGCGTAAATGATTGGTGAAATCAATCATCCGTGCCTCAAAATGTTTTCTGGTCGTAAACAGCTCGTACTCGCCCCCAGTCATGGAAGCGACGGCCTGCGGAGTATTCTTCCGCATCGCCTGCGCCGACAGGTAGGCTAGCGCGAGAAGATTCATGTCCGGGCTCATCTCATCGAGATTATTCCCCTGCATCGTATCCAAAATGTTGGACCGCGTCGGCGAAAACGCAAGCGCATATACCGCCGTGCTGCTTCGCCCAATCTCCTGCACCACATCATCCACCTTGGCCTGGCTGCCGTGGTCGCGGGTCTCGCTGATCAGCAGCAACACCCGCGGGCGCTCTTTCGGAGCCTTCTCCAGCAGCTTCACCGAAAAATCCACCGCATCCAGAATCGCCGCGCCCCCATCACCAAACTGCAATTCCTTCAGGGTGGTTGCAGTCTTCTCGGGATTGCTGGTGAAATCTTGCACCAACTCCACCTGGCTGTCGAACTCGACAATCGCGACCCTCCCGTGCCCGTCTTCGACCAGCGGATCGAGCATCGCAGTCAGCCCGCGAATCCGCGAAAACTCATAATTCGCGCGCCGCCCGCGCTGAATCGCCACCACAACCGACACCGCCAACCCCTCCGCTGCCTCATCCAGCCGCACCGCCTGCTCAACGCCATCGTCTTCAACGACAAAGTCTTTCGCGCTTAGCCCATACACAACTTCGCCCTTCGCGCTCTTTACCAGCGCGGGAATCACCACCACATTCGATTGAGAATGGAAAGTTGTGTCTTGTGAGGCAATGCTGCTGATCAGCAGCACTAACAAGAGAAGATGTAATCCGGCCCGGGGGCTATCCCGCCTTGCGTTTCTCGCCCAGCACTTCATCCAGTGCATCTGCTAATAGATGCGCCCGCTTCTGGTAATCGGTTGCCCCGCTCTCCTGTTTTCGCTTTAATATTTGATACTCATCGGCAATATTCAGCGCCGCCAGCACCGCCAGCCGCACCGTATCTATAGTATTCGTAGCCTCGGCCACGGCGCGCATCTTCGCGTCTACGTATTCCGCCAGCTTCAAAATATATTCCGGATCTGAGCCCCGCAGGTTGTAAGCCTGATCGAAAATCTCCACCCGCACGCTGCCAGTTTGCGCGTCCTGTAACGTGGAATCTTTAGTAGCCGTAGCCATAACCGTCGCGCTCCTGAACTCTAACTCGCCCGCTCCTCCGCGATCGACTCAATCTGGGCCAGCATTTTCTCCACTCGCCCGCGAATCTCTTCCCGCTCTTTCTTCAGTTGCACCGCTTCCCGCCGCAGCGTCACCAACTGCTCGTCGCGCTCCTCGAGTTGCTGCCGCACGCGCTGCGCGTCGCGCTCGGCCGCGGCCTGCGCCTGTCGCGCCGCTTTGTACAGCTCTATCGTGCGGTAAATCTTGTGTTCCAGCGCCTCAAAATCATCCGCCGGAACCTGCTCCGTCACCTGTTCCACCGCGTTCACAGCCATGATTGCACTTTTCCTGGAAAAGATTTCGATTTCCGGCAGTATACTCCACCTTCCTGTGGATCGAGCCATGGCCCGTTAGTGCCTACGCAGGACTGGAACCACACAAGTTCGCTATAATCCTCCACATGAAACACTTTGGATTCTCCCTCATCGCCTTGGCCGCGGTTCTAACCATCACCGTTCTCCCCAGCGCCGCCAAAACCCAGATCGAGCTCAAGGACGCCCAAGGCAAGTCCGTGGGCACCGTCCTTATCTGGAATGACACGGAAGGTACCGGGATCCAACTCAACCTTCATGACCTGCCGCCGGGTGAGCATGCAATTCATTTTCATCAGAGCCCCAAATGCGATGCGCCGGATTTCAAGTCTGCCGGTCCGCATTTCAATCCCGACGCCAAGAAGCACGGATTGGAGAATCCTGAAGGCCATCACGCCGGCGACATGCACAACTTCATCGTCGACGCCCAGGGCAAGGCCCATCTGCGTTTCGTGAACAAAGACGTCACCTACGAGGGCACAGATAGTCATTCGCTTTTCAGCAACGGCGGCACCAGCATCGTCATCCATGCCAAAGCCGACGACATGAAGACTGACCCCTCGGGCAACTCCGGCGACCGCATCGCCTGCGGCGTGATCACGAAGTAGCCGGAGTACGACTCATGTGAGGACAGCGGCCTCGGCTGTCCTCCGAGCGCAGCGAGGGATCTACCGCCGCCCTCGCAACTTCCCCAGTCTTTCCGCCGCCGCGGCCAGCGTCTCCAGCTTCTTGCAAAATGCAAACCGCACCTGCCGGGCTCCATCCCGCGCATCCCGGTAAAAACTCGACCCCGGCACCGCCGCCACGCCAATCTCCTTCACGAGATATTTCGTAAACGAAACGTCGTCGTCAAATCCAAACCCAGAAATGTCGGTCATCACGTAATATGCTCCCCGTGGACGAAAACACTGGAATCCCGCCGCTTCCAGCGCCGGAATCAAACGGTCCCTCCGCACTCGATATCCTTCCGCCAGTTTCGCATAGTATTCCGCCGGCAAGCTCAGTGCCGCCGCGCCGGCTTCTTGCAGCGGCGCCGGAGCGCCTACCGTAAGAAAATCGTGCACCTTGCGGATCGCGTTCGTGATCTTTTCCGGCGCAACCGCCCATCCCACGCGCCATCCCGTTACGCTATACGTCTTCGACATTCCGTTGATCGTCACAGTCCGCTCCCGCATCCCCTCGAGCGATGCCATCGAAATATGTTCCGTCCCGTCATACAAAATATGTTCGTAAATTTCATCGGTGATCGCCAGCACGTCGAACTCGACGCACAGATCGCGAATCAACTCCAATTCCGTCCGCGTGAAAACTTTTCCGGTAGGGTTGTTGGGTGTATTAAGAATGATGGCCTTGGTGTTCTTATGGAACGCCGCCCGCAACTCTTTCTCGTCGAAAGTCCACTCGCCTCCCTCATTCACAGACGGCCTCAGCTTCACGAACTGCGGCCGCGCCCCGCTCAGTACCGCGTCCGGCCCGTAGTTCTCGTAGAACGGTTCGAAGATGACGACCTCATCGCCGGTGTTGCAAACCGCCAACAGCGTCGAGATCATGGCCTCCGTCGACCCGCAGCAAACCGTGATCTCTTTTTCCGGATCGACCGCAATCCCCTGCCACACGCCCATCTGCCGCGCAATCGCGTTGCGCAGATTTTTCGCGCCCCAGGTAATCGCATACTGATTGACGTCACTGTCGATGGCTGCCCGTGCCGCTTGCTTGACCTCCGCCGGAGCCGCAAAATCCGGAAAACCCTGCGCCAGATTCACCGCCCCATACAGCATCGCCTGCCGGGTCATCTCCCGGATCACCGACTCGGTAAACTGCGACACCTTGTCGCTGAGAAAATGCTTGGTTTGATTGGATAAGGAAGGAATCACGTCCGCCATAGCTGGCAGATTAGCACATGAGGAATTGTTGATTGTTGGTTTCTGATTGTTGATTGGTTCGTGAATCGTGGCTGCTGTTAAAGGTTTTCTGCCCTAATGACTTAAGTCCGTTGCACTCCCCCCAGCCCCTGCAGCGCCGCGACGATCTGCGAAGACCACCGCGCAATCTGCTCGTCGCGCAGCGTCCCGTCATCCGACTGCAACTTCACCCGCAGCAGAATCGAATATTTCCCGGCGCCAATCGATCCGCCGCGAAAAGTCTCGACTGGAGTAAACGAGCGTAGCGCACTCAACCCCAGCCCCATCACCGCCCGCCGCGTTGCCTCAAATTCCACCTCATCCCCAAACACAAACGAGAAATCCCGCTCCACGGCCGGATATTTTCCTAGCGGCGTGAACTTCACCATTCTCGGCCCAAGCGCGTGCAATCGCTCCAGATCGATCTCCGCCAGGAAAACGTCTTGCCGCAATTTCCGCTCCGCTTTCACGTTTTCGGTAATCTGCCCGAATTGAGCTACCATCGCTCCATCCAGCATCGCCCGCGCCGATCGTCCGGGATGAAAATACTCCGCGGTCGCCCGGTCAAAGCTCAACTCACGACCGGCAAACGCTGCCAGCAGGTTCTCCACATCGCCCTTGAACCCGCGAAATGCCTCTGCCGCCGCAGCCTGCTCACCCTTGCTGACATCCAGCGCACCACCCACCGGCAAAGAACCTCTCACGGCCGCCAGCGTCGCCCCCAGGCACGCGCGCGCGGGTTCAACCCGCTCCCCGCCTCGCATTTCGTAGACTCGGCCCATCTCGAACAACCGCACGTCTTCGGAATCGCGATTCAGATTCCACGCCAGCATGTCCAGCATTCCCGGAGCCATCGAGGTCCGCATCACACTCGCCTCCTCGCTTAGCGGATTCTCCAGTTCCAGCACTGACGCAGAAGAGAATCTCTCCGCGTCTGCATGCGAAATAAAAGTCAGCGAGATTGCCTCGTTGTATCCCAGCGCCAAAGCCCGCCCGCGCAAAGCCGCGTCCACAGCGGCTTGCGGCAACTCCACCACTGCTCCGCTGTACGTCGGCAAAGTATTCTCGAACTTGTCATAGCCATGCAGCCGCGCGATTTCTTCGATCACATCAATCTCACGCTCCACGTCCAGCCGCCAACTCGGGATCTGCACCCGGAACTCCGCCGTGCCCTGACCCTCAGGGATCAGGGTGAAACCAAGTGTTTTCAAGATGCGAAAAATCTCGCCCGTACTCAGATTCCCGCCCAGGATCCGTTGCACCTCGGAAAGCCGCAGCACCACCGGCGCCTGATCCATCTTCTTCGACATCGCATCGATGGGGTCGCCCACCAATTCTCCGCCACCTGACTCCAGAATCAGCGCCGCCACCAGTTCGCACGACAAAACTGTTGACTCAAAATCCGCTCCGCGCTCGAAGCGGTGCGATGCGTCGGTATGCAGCCCATGTCTTCGCGACATCTTCCGGACGATTCCCGGGTCCCACCACGCCGACTCGATCAGAATATTCTTCGTTTTGTCAGTGATCATGGTGTCGAAACCGCCCATCACGCCGGCAAGCCCGACGGGCTTCCTCGCGTCGGCCACGACCAGATCTTCGGAGGTAAGTGTGCGTTCCACAGCATCAAGCGTTTTCAACTTCTCACCGTTTCTAGCTTTTCGAATGATGAGTTTGCCGCCTTCGAGCAAGTCCATGTCGAAGACGTGCGTAGGCTTGCCGATTTGCCAGAGAACATAATTCGTAGCATCCACCGCGTTGCTGATGGGCCGCTGATCGAGCAATTGCAAGCGATGCGCAATCTTCTCGGGCGAAGGTTTAATGCGGGTGCCGCGTATGACTTGGGCAGAGAAGCGAGGACAAAGCTGCGGCTCTTCGACCGCGATGGGAAACGGCGCATCGTGCGACGCCTTTGCTGACGCCTGATGGCTGTGAGCTGACAGCTGTTTTAACGGCAAGTCATAAATCGCCGCAGCTTCGCGTGCTACGCCGTAGTGGTTCATCGCGTCCGCGCGATTCGTTCCAATCTCCATCTCAAACACGGTGTCCGCACCCACCCCGCTGATCCCCTCGACGGCAATTCCCACGCCAGTCAAGTCCTCAGCCAGCCGCCGGTCATCGACCGCCAGTTCAACGAATTCGCGAATCCAACGTGGAGAAAGTTTCATTCTTTGCTAACGACTAACGACTAACGACTAACGACGAACGACGACCTCAAGCCCACTGCTGCAAGAACCTCACATCACCCTGAAAGAACAACTGCAAATCATCGACGCCATACTTCAACAGCGCGATCCGGTCCGCACCCATGCCAAAGGCAAATCCGGAAACTCGTTTCGGGTCATACCCGTTGTGCTTCACACCCTCGAACACATTGGGGTCGACCATGCCGCAGCCCAGAATCTCAATCCATCCCGTCTGCTTGCACGGACGGCACAGGTCCGGCCCGCGCTTCCCGCTCCCGCCGCAGATGAAGCACGAAACGAACATCTCCGCGCTAGGCTCGGTGAAAGGAAAAAACGACGGACGGAAGCTGGTCTTCACGCTCGACCCAAAGAATTCCTTCATGGCATGATCGAGCGTGCCCTTCAAATCGCCGAAGGTGATGTTGGTATCCACCGCCAGTCCTTCAATCTGATGAAACATCGGCGAGTGGCTCGCATCCGGAGGATCGTTGCGATGCACTGTCCCGGGAATCACGATGCGGATCGGCGGCCGCATCTTCTCCATCGTACGAATCTGCACCGGAGAAGTATGCGTGCGCAGCAGCAACCGCTCGCGTTGCGGCTTTGACTGCTGACCGGCGATGAACAAAGTATCCTGCGTATCTCGCGCCGGATGATTCGGCGGAAAATTCAAAGCCTCGAAATTGTAGTAGTCGGTCTCGACCACAGGTCCGTCGGCAACGGAGTAGCTAAGCTTCTGAAAGACAGAGACCATCTCGTGCATCGTCTTGATGATGGGATGCTCCGCGCCAATAGGGCGGCGAACACCGGGGAGGGAAATATCGACGCGCTCAGCCGCGGCAGGTCCAGCGTCATCGCCAGCAACTTGCGCCCCTTCGACCAGTTCTTGAATCCGCGCCTTCAACTCATTTACGCGGATTCCAGCTTCGCGCTTCGCATCTTTGGGAGCGCCCTTCAACCACAAATCGTTGATTTGCGTAAGGATCCCGTTTTTGCGTCCCACCCACCGGTCGCGAAACGCTTTCAGCTCACTATCGCTGCTAACCGCCGTCGCTTCACCTGCGCACGCACGAACGCATTCCGCAGCAGCGCGTTCCAGCGCCGCCACCGAATAATCCGTTAGTTTGGGAACGGTATAGGACATTTTTCCCGAGGACTTTCAGGATTTGTGATTCCAAACCGCTTCGGCCGTGAGGAATCTGCTGTTCTCTCACCAATAACAGAAAAGCAGATTCCTCGCTCGCTCTCTCCGCACTTTGCGCGGCTCCGAATGACAATGACTAGAGATGATAGCTGAAAGCTGAGAGTTAAAAGCCGAACGCTCTACGCCAGCGCGCCCTTGGCCTGCTCTACCAGCGTCTTAAACGCCGGCGCGTCCTTCACCGCCAGGTCCGCAAGAATCTTGCGGTCCAGTTCCACTCCCGCCTTCTTCAATCCGTGGATGAACTGGTTGTAGCTCAGTCCGTTCAGCTTCGAAGCCGCTCCGATGCGCACAATCCACAGCGAACGGTACTGCCGCTTCCGCTGCTTCCGTCCTGAATACGCAAACTTCAGGCCGCGTTCTACGGCCTCTTTCGCGGAACGGTAGAGTTTTGATTTAGTGAGGAAGTATCCGCTTGCGCGGTCTAATATTTTCTTGCGCTTGGCGCGGCGTTTGGTTCCGCGTTTTACACGTGGCATGATGTTCTCCTTTTTACTTTCGATTTAACGGCGGCTGGAGGTAAGGTGTGAGCCGTGACCTCTTCACGCGCCTAAAGCAGGGGCTAGGGTTTAGGGAATCGGGCTCTGATCGCCAACCCCTTGCCATGATCCCTGCTTCACTGATACGGAATCATCCGCTTCACTTTGCGGAGATCGCCGGGACTTACCAGCGTGCCCTTGCCCAGCTTCCGTTTGCGCTTCTTGTCTTTCGATGTCAGGATGTGGCGCAGGTGCGAGTGTCCCCGCTTCACCTTTCCCGTCCCGGTCTTCTTGAAGCGCTTAGACGCGCCTTTGTGCGTTTTCAATTTCGGCATAGTTCCTCAGATTCAGCTGCCGGCCGCCAGTTGCCAGCCGTCAGTTCAGGATATTCAAGTGCTCTCTTTCAATTGCTAAGGAATCGTTGGGCGCGACCGGCGCCCGTCCACACTGCAGATTAACCGGCGAACCTCTAAGCCTGTGAAACCGGATTCGGAACTTCAGCGGCGGCCGTCGGCTGCTCTTCTTTTCCTGGCCCAATCTTTTCTGGCGGCAGTTTTTCCGCTTCCAGCTTCTCTTTCTCCTGTGCCAGCTTCTTCTCCTGCTTGGCCTTCTGCTTGGCCTCTCGTTCGCGTTCCTTCTCGCGCTCGACCGCCGTCTTCTTCGGCGCCAGGATGGCGTGCAGCGTGTTACCCTCCTGCCGGGGCCGGAACTCCACGATGCTCTGCGCTTCCACGTCCTTAATCAGCCGCTCCAGAATTTGCCGGCCCAACCCCGTCCGCGTCATTTCACGGCCGCGGAAAAATATCGTGGCCTTTACTTTGTCGCCGCCATCCAGAAAGCGCAGGACGTGGTTCTTTTTCGTCTCGTAATCGTGGTCGTCCTCATTGATGCGGAACTTGACCTCTTTTACGGTGATCGTCTTCTGGTGTTTCTTGGCCTCGCGCTCTTTCTTTTCCTGCTGGTACAGATATTTCCCGTAATCCATGATGCGGCACACGGGAGGTTGCGCGGTGGGCGAAATCTCGACCAGATCCAGGTTTTTGCTGCGGGCCAGCTTGAGCGCTTCAAACGGAGGCATCACGCCAATCTGTTCGCCTTCGTCTCCGATCACGCGAATTTCACGCGCTCGTATGCGGTCATTGGTTCGGATAAAACGTTTGTCGATACGGTCCTCCGCGCGGTGAGCGACTGGGAATACGAAATTATAACATGGGGATTCGGGGGAACTGGCCTGATCTGGACTACCCTTGCAGGATTCGCGATCGAACCCGCCCTTCGCAGCGAATGCGACGATGCCTCTCCCGCCGTTCCAGAGACTCGCGGTACAATCTTCAGCATGCGAAAAGGAGGTCACGTGTGGGACGAGAGTGTTCCCAACCCGATTCAAACGACCGACCGTGATGCAATAGTCGCTACTCTGCGTAAGAGAGCGGCGCAGGGAAAAATAAAGCTCCCAACGGATGTGGCGTTCTACATTGAGCAGAATGTCCAGTCGAATGCGAGCGCGCTGGAAGGTGCGCTCATACGTCTAGCGACCCATTCATCGCTGACCGGCGCCGCGATCACCCTCGGCGACACACAACGGGTGTTGAAGAACTTTATCGACACGCAGCCGCGCAAGGGTACCGTCGATCCTCTGCATCTGCTCTCTCAACAATTAGTCACGAAAAAAGCCAAAATGACGCGCCAGGATCCGACCGCGGCGAATGACCATTTCCCTCTCTGCTTGCTGAAAACACAGGCTGGGAGAAAAGCCAGCCGGGTTCGACACGAATTGGAAGTGAACATGCGCGAGAGCGAACGGGAACGGCTAGCGCGCCGGGACGGATACGAGCGGAACTTGGAACGCCATGCTAAAAAACGAAAACAGGGATGAAGCTTGCGCCGGTAAAGAGCACGACTCCTCAGCGGATTAGCCAAACCAAGAGTTTCGACCATGCTTCGGCGGCGGATTATGGCTTCAGGCTGGTGGTCCGGACTGAACTGGAGGACTTGCCACTCGGAGCCGCTTTGACGTAACGATAGAAACGGGGTTGTCCCCACTGATCCCAATAGGGCGAGTCGTAGGAATCGACTCCGGGACCCGAACTTAGCATGCTGAAGAAGGAATGCTTAGCGGGATTGACGACGATCCCGGCGTGACCGCGCCAGACGGCCAGATCTCCAGGTTGCGGCTTGGCCACTCGTCGGAATTCGTCGATCCCTGTGTAGAGGTCCGAGGAACTCGCGTACTCATAGTGGAAACCGGCGCGCTCATAGAGTGCATGCACTAGGTGAGAGCAGTCAGAAGGGGAACCCGCGGGATGGAGGGAATGCAGTGCGACGCGCACAATCGCTGACCCCTCATGCCGAGTCAGCAGCCCGGAGCTAGTCGTCTTGTGCTGACTCTCTTGAGCCAGCGCCGCCGGGATGACCAGCGGGCAGAGCAGAACCAATAACAGGGCGCCTTTGGCACGGAACCGCATTGTCCATTTATAGCGTGCCCGGGTGCGGCACAACAGGTCACAGGGGTACCGGCCCGGTTTAGGAAAAATGTCCCGGCCCCAGATGCACCTTAGGGTGAGTATTTCAGGCTTCCCACGAGAGCGCCATCTTCAACGGCTTCTACGTGCGCTGTCAGCCAGCGATTGGGTTCGTGACGTCCACGTAGATAGAGCTTCTGATAATTGTCGGTGAGGGCTTCGGTGAACTCTCCGCTGGGGCCGCTGTTGACGACGCTGAGCGTGATGGCCTCGATCGACTTACCAACGAATGATCGCATGAACGCGAGTTTCTTTTCGGCGGCAAGATCGCGCAGGATTTTGTTGCGCTCGCGCGCCACATGTACCGGAACTTGACCGGGCATGGCGGCGGCCGGTGTGCCAGGGCGCGCGGAGTAGGTGAAGACGTGCAGGTAGGTGAAGGGCAGGTCTTCGATGAAGCGGCGCGTGGCTTCGAAGTCGGCGTCGGTCTCGACTGGGAATCCGGCCATGACGTCGGCCCCGATGGCGGCGGTGGGCATGGCTGCGCGAATGGTTTCAATCTTCTCGCGATAGTGCAAGGGACGATACTTGCGATGCATGCGGCGCAATACGGCGTCACTTCCGGATTGCAAGGGCACATGCGCGTGCTTGGCAATGCGAGGCGACGACGCGACTAGGGCGATAAGCTCGGGGCTCCAGTCCATCGGCTCGACGCTGGAGATGCGGAGCTTCTCGAGTTGGGTTTCAGACAAGATGGCCCGGATGAGATCCTCGAAACGTTGAGGCACGTCGAAGTCGCGTCCCCAGCGGCCGAGGTTGATGCCGCTGATCACGATCTCGCAGTAGCCAGCAGCTACCAGCGCGTTCACTTCGCGCACGATTTGCGCCAGGGGCAACGAGCGGCTGTGGCCACGGACACTGGGGATGACGCAGAAGGAGCAGCGGTTGTCGCATCCGTCCTGCACTTTGAGGTTGGGGCGGGTGCGGTCGTTCTCGTGAGAGCCGGTGGTTGCGGATTCGAATACCGGTGCCGCGAGGAGTTCGGTGTGCGCGAAGATGTCGGAAACAAAGACCCAGTCCTCAGTTCTCAGTTCTCGGTTCTCAGTTAGAGCGGAAAGGGGAAGGAAGGCTTGGCGAGTTTGTTGGCCATCGACCTCACCCGCTAAAGCCGTGACGTGATCGATGCTATCTATCGCAGTGCTGGAAGCGCTGCGCCACCCCAAATCGGAGAGAAGCGGCACGGAAATTTCGGCGAGTTGATATTTGTGCGAATTGCCAATCACGGCGGTCACACCGGGCAAGGCCGCGATTTCCTGAGGAGCACGCTGGGCGTAGCATCCCGTGACGATGATCTTAGCCAGCGGATTCTGCCGCTGCACGCGCCGGATCGCAGCGCGCGCGTCTTGATCGGCGGAATTCGTGACCGTGCACGTGTTCAAAATTACGAGGTCGGCGTGCGCGGCGGTGGCTGGGGCGAGGCCGCGGGACGTGAACTGGCGTTCGAGAGCGGCGCCGTCGGCCTGGGTGGCACGGCATCCGAAGTTCTCGACATGGTAGGTGGGCACGGAACGATCCTCGCAGCTATCGTAGCGCATACGCGCGGGCCGTGCCCAATGTCGCGGCGGTCTTAATTCGTCCGTTGGTGTCTCGTCGCTCGTCGCCGCGTCGGTCAGGCGGAGGCGGCGGTCCGCTTCTGCGTGAAGCATTCGCGACAGAAGATGGGGCGACCCTGCGTGGGACGGAAGGGGACGGTGGTCTCCTTGCCGCACTGGGAGCAGGTGGCGCGAGTTTCCACGCGGGTGTAGTGGTGTCCGTTGCCCGGAGAGGGAGGAGCGCTGAGGACGGCTATGCGCTTGGACTTGCAGGCTTTACAGCGTTTGGGTTCGTTCTTGAACTGCTTGTCGTGGAAGAACAGCTGTTCGCCCGAGGTGAAAACAAACTCGGCGCCACAGTCGATGCAGGTGAGTACCTTGTCCTGAAATTCCATTGAGGATGGCTCTCCTTATGCCCGTGGCGCGCCCGCCGCACGCGGGGAAGGCGCTTGGCGCGGAGCGAACACAGGATGTGTACATCCCCCTCAAACTGCCCCTGGACTCGGCCCGCCACGCACCTGGAACGGGGCGTGGATACAGCTATTCCTACTTAAACGCCGAAATGCGAATGAACGATGAACCTTGAACCATCCCTGCTTGCAGCTCTGCCTGGTGGGGGCCAGATCGAGCAGGGCCGCCCCGGGACGGGGCGACCCTTTCCTGCTGCTTCAGCCTTGCTCCGTCAAACTCATCGCGACAAACCCATCGTATATCGCGACATGCTTATCGCGTCAAACCTGCTTCAGTCCTGCTCCTTGCGCACCTTCTTACGGGCTCGCTTGCGGGCCAGTGCGGCTTTCACGCGTTTCTTCTCGCCGGGTTTCAGGTAAAAGGAGTGGCGCTTGACCTCTTTGATAATGTCTTCCTGCTGCACTTTGCGCTTGAAGCGGCGCAGAGCGTTTTCGAGGGATTCACCCTCTTGCAGTCGAATTTCCGCCAAACAGACACACCCCCAAACCCGTCCGGAAGGACGCAATAGTTATTACAAGGATTTGACCGGAAGTCAAGTGGAAGGGGTGAAAGGGGCTGGGGGCCGGAAAAGCTAGTCCCGATCAGACGAGATCAGCTCGGCACCGGTCACGGCCAAGGTCTCCTCGTCATAGATCGAGCGCAAACGAGCCATGAAGTCAGGGGTCGGCCTTATGACTTCGGGGCCGTCTGGGATTAGGCGAGCGATGACTCGGCGGTGCTTTGTGATTTGGATCTTTTCGCCGTGCTCGAGAAAGCGCTCGATCCTCTTGAATCGGTGGCGGAGGTCGCTGATCGAAGCGGTCTTCATCTCATACATTCTCGCATCCCAAAGGACTTTGACAAAACTCTTGCAGACTAGAAGACCAGTTTCACCGCCAGCTGGATTTGGCGCGGGGCGAAAGCGGCATTGGGTTTCAGGAAATTCTGGGGTTGCTGGTAGTAGGCGGGGTAGGGGACTCCCTTCACGTACGTGGTGTACTGAGTGAAGGTAGTAGCTTCGGCGCTGAGGCCGCTGGAAAAGATTTGGACGCGCTGGTTGTCGCGGTTGAACAGGTTGAAAGAGTCGGCGGTGAACTCCAGGCGGTAGCGTTGCGCGATGTGGATCTTGCGGACGAGGCGGACGTCGGCGGAAGCGTAGTCGGGGCCGGTGAAGCCGTTGCGGCGGTAGCCGGGGAGGCGGTCGTTGAGGCCGTTGCCGTCCTGGTTGGGGTCGCCGGAGACGGTGGCGTTGACGGGGCGTCCGCTGCCGGCGCTGACTATGCTGGAAATTTTCCAGTCGTTGAACATGTGGCCGAGGACTTCGTGTCCGCGATGGAAAGGGCGAGGCTCAACCGAGAATGCGGCTACGAACCGGTTGCGCTGGTCAGTGACGCTGGGGCCGCGCTCGCCGTTGGGGTTGTAGGAATTCTGGACGGTGGCGGGAGAGCCGGCGATGAGGGCGTCCTGGCCATCGTCGATGGCGCGGGCGTAAGTGTAAGAGAGGCGCAGGTAGGTGCCGTGGGCCATGCGGCGGTTGATGGATACGGTGGCGCCGTTGTAGGTGCTGGAGGCGGCGCTTTGGAATTCGTTGATGGCGCCGAGTTGGGCAATGGGGCGTCCGAGAGGATTGATGCAGGGCGGGAACGGGCAGGTCAGCGAACTGGTGAACTGCAAAGCGGCGAAGGAATCGACGGTGTAGTATCCGCCCTGAAATATCGAACCGGTGGAATCGAAGATGGGATAGGTGAGCGCGACCGGCGGGGGAAGATTCACATCGAGGGCGCGGATCAGATGCTCGCCGTGGACGTAGAGATAGGAGACGGCAACCGTGGTCTTGCCGGCGATCTCGCGCTCGAAGGTGAGGCTGGCTTGCTGCACGCGCGGGGTGACGAACTTGGAGGCGAAGGCGGAGACGTTGTTGGTGACGCCTTGCGTGAATCCCGCGGGGAGACTGCACGACGCGGACATCACGGGGCAGCTGACGAGCGGGTTGGGATATGTGGGGAAGACCTGGTGGTCGTAATAGTGGGTGTTGTTGAGAAAGAGTTGAGCATCCGTAATACCGTTATCGGTGGCGATGGCGGAGTTGTAGATTTGGGGAATGCGCACGTAGAAGAGTCCGTACCCGGCGCGGATTACCAGCGGGTGAGTCTTGCCTAGTGAATAGGCGAGTCCAGCGCGGGGGCCGAAGTTGTAGGGCTTGAACGGGACTTTCCCGGCTGGAGGGAATAGCGGGTTGGAGATCAGTCCTGCGGTGGTGAAGGTTTGCAAGTCCCAGCGAACGCCTAGATTCAGGGCCAGATGATCGGTGACGCGAATGGTGTCCTGGGCGAAGGCCGCGTAGTCGTTGCTGTTGGGATTGGAGGAGGCTGGGCCGAAGTGTTGGAGATAGTAGTGCGGGACGGCGTGGGCGTAGGCGCGGAGAGGAGTGAGCGGGAGTCCGGCCTCCATGGGTTCGAAGGTGAAGGGATCGACCTTGATGATGTTGAAGAGGTATTCGCCGTTTTGCTGGCTGGGGAAGAAATCGTAGATCCAGGTGATGAGGGCGTCGCCGCCGAACTTGAAGGAATGACGGCTGGTATCGAAGCTGAGAGTTTCGGCCAACTGGGCGCGGTGTTCGCGGGTGGCACGGGGGAGAAGGTTGGAGCGTCCGATGCCGTCGATGATGTCGGTAACTTTGATGAGGGTGTCGTTGGTATTGGTGTAGGACTGGCGGAGGTCGCGGGAGTACTGGGCGCGGAGGTGGCTGAGGAGGCGCGTGGTTATGCTTGAAGTGAGCGAGACTGAGCCGGTTTCGGTGGAGACGGTTTCTTCTCCGTTGTCGGAGATGGAATCGTAGGTGACGGGGCTGGCGGGGTCGAGGAAGACATTGTTTGATCCCCAGTAACGGGAGGAATTGAAGCGCAAGGCGAGTTGATTGCGCGGGGTGAGATTGATATCGAGCTTGGCGTACGCGGCATTGCCGATCTGCGCTGCGGGATAGGACCCGGCCAGCGAAGTGAGTTGGGCGGCGGCGGCGAACACGAGAGCCTGGTCGCTGGCTTCGTAGTCGCCGGGAGAATAGGGTCCGGTACCCGCCTGTGGGATGACTTGCATCCCTCCGCCGAGAAACTCGACCACGTCGGGGACGTGGAAATAGTGTTGATCGAATCCGGCGAAAAAGAAAATCTTGTTCTTTTTGATGGGGCCGCCGATGGTGCCTCCGCCTTGTTGCTGGCGGCTGTGCGGTTTGAAGGTCATGAAGGGATCGGTGGCTCCGAACCCGCTGTCGCGGATGTAATAGAGTCCGGTACCGTGCCAGTGATTGGTGCCAGATTTGGTGACCACGTTAACAACTGCGCCGCCGGCGCGGCCGAGTTCAGCGCCAGAGGAGTTGGAGGAGACGCGGAACTCCTGCACTACTTCGTTCGAGAACTGGTAGGGCGTGCGGTAGAGGCCGCGGGCCTGAGCAAAGAAAGCGTTGTTGAAATCGCCACCGTCGACCAGGAAGCTGTTCTGGAATCCGCGGAGGCCGCCGAAGGAGAGATCGCCGTTGGTGGCGGAGGTCAGGCTGCGCGGGTCTTGCGTGACGCCGGGCGAGAGCAGCATCAAGTCGGAGAAGCGGCGGCCGTTGAGGGGGAGATCAGCGATGGCGCGTTCGTCGATGATCGTGGAAACGGCGGCGGGCTGCGTGTCGACGAGAGCGGGAGCACCGCTGACTGTGACTTTTTCTTCAGGGCCGGCGATGGTTAGGCGGAATTCCAGTTCCGCCGCGGCGCCAACGTCGACGTGGAGCTGTGGCGTGACTTGCGGCGACATGTCTTTGGCGGTGACGCGGGCGGAGTAGTCGCCGGGCGGCAGCAGGTCGAGGGAGAAGCGGCCTTCGGCGTCGGAGGTGGCGGAATAGCGCGCGCCGGTGGCGGCATTGACCACAGCAACGCTTGCGCCGGGGATGCGGAGGTCGTGAAGATCGACGACTGTGCCGTGAATGGCGCCGGTGGCGGCGTCCTGGGCACAGAGCGCGAGAGAAGAGAGAAGACATAGACTAAGGAACGAGGTCCGCGGCATGGAGTCCCACCTTTGGTCGGGATGAGGCTCGGAGCGTAAGTCCCGCGCGGGATCCGGAGGCGAGCGGGTGGGAAATCCAGATTCCTTTGTAGCATGAAGGGGAGTCGCACGGAGGTAAGTGGAGGGTTTCTTTTCGGGACGAGTGCCGGAGTGGGAATTCCGCTTTACTGGGAGGCGTGGGGGCGTGCTATGTTCAGTGTTCCTCGGGCGCAAGTGGCTGCCCGTTGCTGCGCGTCCGGGGCTGGCGCCGAAATCATGATTCGATCCTTTAAAGGCATGAAGCCGGTGATTCCGGCGACTTGTTACGTGGATGACTCGGCGCAGATTATTGGCGACGTGGTGCTGGGCGAGCATGCGTCGGTGTGGATGAATGCGGTGCTGCGCGGGGACGTGTATGCGATCCGCATTGGTGCTTACTCGAATGTGCAGGACTGCAGCGTGCTGCATGGCATGAAGAATCTGTATGGCGTGACGCTGGGCGAGTACGTCACGGTGGGGCATTCGGTGACTTTGCATGGTTGCGTGGTTGAAGACCGGTGCTTGATCGGGATGGGGTCGATTATTCTGAATGGAGCGAAGATTGGGACGGGATCGATAATCGCGGCCGGGACTCTAATTCCCGAGGGGACGGTCGTCGAGCCGGGATCGTTGTGGATGGGGTCTCCAGGGAAGTTCCGGCGGAAGCTGGAGGAGAAGGATCAGGAATCGATCATGCGCTATGCGCGAAACTACTTGGGTTATACGGAGGAGTATTTGCGGGAAAGATCAGTACCTAGTACCTAGTACCCGGTCTTAAATGATTGGTAAACGACCAACGACTAACCACCAACGACCGACATGATTAAAGCCGTTCGAGGAACGCGAGACCTGCTGCCGCCGGAAACGGCGCTGTGGAATTTTGTGGAGTCGGCGGTGCGGGATGTGTTCCGCGCCTACAACTTCCAGGAAATCCGCACACCGATTTTCGAGGCGACGGAATTGTTTGCGCGCGGCGTGGGGGAAGAGACCGACATTGTTTCGAAAGAAATGTATACCTGGGAGGATCGCGGAAGAGCGGAGAGCGATCGAGGGCAATCCCTCACCCTTCGTCCCGAGGCCACGGCGGGTATCGTTCGCGCCTACATTGAGCACAAACTCGGAGACCGCGGTCTGAACAAGCTTTACTGCATCGGTCCAATGTTCCGGCGCGAGCGCCCGCAAAAAGGCCGCTATCGCCAGTTCTATCAGATTGACGCCGAAGTGATTGGGCCGGCGTCGGCGGGGAGCGAGTCTCCGGCGCGCGATGCCGAAGTGTTGGAATTGCTGGCGACTTTGTTGGATCGGTTGGGGATTGCGGGCTGGACGCTGGAGCTGAATTCGGTTGGATGTCCAGAGGATCGGGCGGCGTTCAACGAGGCGCTGCGCAAGGCTTTGGAGCCTGTTGTGGGGAAGATGTGCGCGGACTGCCAGCGGCGGGCGGTGACGAATCCGCTGCGCGTGTTCGATTGCAAGGTGCCGGAGGATCAGCCGATCATCGAGATGCTGCCGCGCATCAGCCAGTTTCTGGATGAAGGATGCCGGAAACATTTTGAAGACGTTCAGACAATTCTGAAAGCCGTGGGCGTGCCTTTTGTTTTGGACGACAGGCTGGTCCGCGGACTCGATTACTACACGCGGACTGCATTTGAATTCACGCACGGCGCGCTGGGCGCGCAGAATGCGATCCTCGGCGGAGGACGGTATGACGGGCTGTCGGAGGCGCTGGGAGGGCCGGCCGCTCCAGGGATTGGATTCGCGATTGGGGAAGATCGTCTCGTTATGTCGCTACAGGAAGCGACACCAGCCGAGAGTGTGGTGAGAAAACCGGACGTATACGTCGCTCCGCTGGGTGCGGGGATGAACTGCGCGGCGGCGCGGCTGGCGCGGGAATTGCGCCGCCACGATCTGGTGGTGGATTTGGGAGATGAGACTTTCCGGCTGAAGAAGTCGTTTGAGGCGGCAACCAAGGCGGGGGCGAAATACATTTTGATCGTCGGCGAGAATGAAGTGAAAGTGGATGCGTTCGCGCTGAAGAATCTGGTGACTGGCGAGCAGGTTTCGGTGCCGCGCGGAGAGTTGGCAAAGAAAATCGGTGATCGGTGATGATCGCGGAGGACGTGTTATGAGGTCCGGTTGGATGAGTCGCGGGGTTTTATTTTTAGCTATCGTCATGCCCGGCGTAGCTCAGACTCCTGTGTCCGCGAAACCGTTTAGTCCGTTGGAGCAGACCTTGATGGCCAGTGAGAAGAGTCTGATTGAGGCAAAGAAGAAAGATGATGCCGCGTTTTTCAAGCGGACGCTGAGCGCGGATTTTTCGTTGGTCGGGGTGGATGGGAAATTGCTCCAGAAGCAGGAGGCGGTGGACGATTTGGGCGACGCTGATCTGGTGGAACTGACCCCCTACGATATGAAAGTGGTAGCCGTTAGTGAAGACGCCGCGATTGTTACCTACGACGCGATCGTGCGCATGAAGCCGGAAGAGGATCAGGGGCCTCCTCCGCGTTATCAGCATTTCAGTTCGGTATGGGTGAAGCAGGGAGATGCGTGGAAGCTGAAGTTTCATCAGGCTACGGCGGCGCATTGGGGAGACTGGTAGGAACCGGGCTGCGGGCTGCGGCTTCTGTTGCGGGCGCTTTCAATTCCTCGCGCCGAACGTCTAATTCGTAGGTAGACTTGATTCGTAGCCGGTGTTTTTCGGAGATATGTCATGAAACGAGCGGGAATCATATTAGCGGCATGGCTGGTGGTGGCGGGCGCGTCGCTGGCGCAGGAGGGACCGGCTAAACCTGGTCCGGAGCACAAGAAGTTGGATGTGCTGGCGGGTTCGTGGACGGTAGAAGGAGACGTCAAGCCGAGTCCGATGGGGCCAGGCGGGAAGATGACGGAAGACGAAAAGTGCGAGTGGATGGAAGGCGGCTTTTTCCTGGTGTGCCGTACGGATTTCAAGAGTTCCATGGGCAACGGCTATGGGATGGGCGTGATGGGATACTCCAGCGATGACAAGGCTTACACCTATCACGAGTTCAACAGCTGGGGCGAGTCCATGAACTCGAAGGGAGCGGTGGACGGCGATACCTGGACGTGGACCAGCGATGAGAAAATGGGCGACAAGATTATGAAGGGGCGATTCATCATGAAGATGACTTCTGCCACTTCTTACAACTTTACTTATGAGATGTCGTCCGATGGCACGAAGTGGACGATGGCAGTGGATGGGAAAGCGACCAAGAAGTAACACCGTGTGCCCGACCCCCTAGCTTCGCTCGGCTGGACAGCCGAGGCGGCTGTCCCTACGCGGGCACCGTAGTTCTCCTACCGTTTATAATCCTTGATTCGGCTTTGTGCCGCATTCCCTACTGTAAGGACACAGCTTGCTCGACTTCTTGGGCGATCTACGACGAACGCATATGTGCGGGGCGCTGCGCGCTTCCGACGCAGGCACAAAGGCCGTCTTGATGGGTTGGGTCAACAAGCGGCGCGACCTCGGTTCGCTTATTTTCGTAGACCTGCGCGACCGCACTGGCGTGACCCAAGTGGTGATCAATGCGGAGCGCGATGCCGCGATCCACGAAAAGACTGAGGCGCTGCGCAACGAGTACGTCATCGCCGTGACTGGCACGGTGAAGCTCCGCGATGCCAGCACCGTGAACAAGAACATTGCGACCGGCGAAGTCGAACTGGTGGCGGAAGAGCTGCGCATTTTAAACGAGTCTAAGCTGCCGCCGTTCCTGCCTTCCGACACGGCGCTCACCAATGAAGAGACACGGCTGAAGTATCGCTACATTGATCTGCGTCGCGACGTGATGCAGTTCAACATCGAACTGCGGCACAAGGTGGCGAAGGCGATCCGGGATTATTTATCAGAGCAGGGATTCTTTGAGATCGAAACCCCGTTTATGACGCGATCGACGCCGGAAGGGGCGCGCGATTATCTGGTGCCGAGCCGGGTCCAGCCGGGGACCTTCTATGCCCTGCCGCAGTCGCCGCAACTGTTCAAGCAGATCCTGATGATCTCGGGGTTCGACAAGTATTTTCAGATCGTGCGCTGCTTCCGCGACGAAGACTTGCGGGCCGACCGGCAGCCGGAGTTCACCCAGATCGATTTGGAGATGTCGTACCCGCAGCCGGAGCGAGTTTGGGAAGTCGTGGAGGGATTTCTCACGGCCGCGTTTGCCGCGGCTGGGCATGCCATCAAGACGCCGTTTCCGCGTATGGATTATGACGAGGCTATCCGGCTGTATGGCATCGACAAGCCGGATTTGCGGCTGCCGGCGTTTACCGATGTGCGGGAATGCTTTGCGGCGGAGGATTTGCAGGAACTGGCCGTCAATGCGAGCTTGCCAGTGGTGGCGATCCGTACGCCGAAAGTGGGCGAGCTCTCCCGCAAAGAGCGCGATGACATCAAGCCGATGTTTCACTCTAAGGGTGGAGCGAAGATATTTGAGGACTTCAAACGCATTGGGAGCAAGTTTCCTGAAGCCGCGGCGGCGATCGCTAAGAAGACTGGCATGGAGGATGGCGATCTGCTTGTGTTGGTGGCTGGTTCAACGCAAGCCGGCCCCGCTCAAACCGCTCCGCAGCCGGCAGTCTCCCGGCATCGCAAAGTTACTCCGCAGGAACTGGCGGTTTACGCTTCGGCGGGGTCGCTGCGCCTGGCGCTGGCGCAGAAGTATGCCGACCGCCACGGAATTTTCCAGAAAACCGGCGATCCGGCCAGGGATTTCCGGTTCTTGTGGGTCACGAACTTTCCCATGTTCGAGTGGGATGAAGGTGAGAAGACGTGGAACGCGGCACATCATCCCTTTACCTCGCCCCATGAAGAGGATATGA
>DATMQT010000098.1:0-6598 GCA_035566655.1 Candidatus Dormiibacterota bacterium | reverse complement strand
GGAACCTGCTTGAGATGATTTTCAAGCGCGGCGATGCGGCGGAGAAGAAGATTCCTGTGCGCGTCTTTTTTGCCAAGAGCGCCGAGGGAGTTGACGATGGGAACGTAGACGTTGTAGTCCTCGCCGCTGACTTCGAGCGCGGTTTCCATCACGGTCATCACTTCCTGATAGCGGCCAGCAGAAAACAACGCGCGGCACAAGAGATAGTAGGCGCCTTCGCAATCGCGTTTGCGCTCGATGGCTTTTTCGACCATGCGCACGGCTTCATCGTGAAGTTCGGTGGCGTAAAGGACCCAGGCCTGGCTGACCATCACTTCCGGCAAATCCCAGCGCAGGGCAACGGCTTTTCCGGAGGCGGTGCGCGCGCGCTCCACCCAGATGGCGTCACGGCTGTAATTGCAATAGAACATCGCGCAGGCGTTGGCG
Organism: Candidatus Dormiibacterota bacterium; assembly: GCA_035566655.1. Taxonomy (GTDB): domain Bacteria; phylum Acidobacteriota; class Terriglobia; order Terriglobales; family Acidobacteriaceae; genus Sulfotelmatobacter. The sequence continues at coordinate 6,172 of DATMQT010000098.1, read as the reverse complement.
CAGGCGGCGTAGGCCAGGGCGAAGCTGGGATCCATGGCGACGGCGTTTTCAAACATCTGGAGGGCGAATTCCAGGTCCTGGCGAGTCTGGCGGCGGGCGTAGCGCTTGCCGCGGAGATAGAGATCGTAGGCCTGCAGATTTTCGGTGGGCTTGGTGGCCAGGTCTTCGAGTTCCTGTTGGGACAGCGTGACGCGCAGGGCCTCGGCGATCTTGCGGGCGATTTCGTCCTGGACTTCGAAGACGTCTTTCATTTCGCGGTCGTAGCGTTCCGACCAGAGGGGGAATTCCGTCTGCGTGTCCACCAATTGGGTGGTGATGCGCAGGCGGTTTCCGGCGCGGCGGAGAGTGCCTGTGAGGACAAAGGCAGCCCGGAGCAGGTTTCCGACCTGGGACGGAGTGGCGGATTTGTCGCGGAACGCGAGTACCGTGGGACGTGAGAACGTGTTGAGACCGCGAATCTTGGAAAGTTCGGTGATGATGTCTTCGGTGATGCCGTCGCGGAGGTATTCGTCCTCTTTTGCGGCGCTCAGGTTTTCGAAGTAGAGGACGGCGACGGACTTGGTGCCCGATTTGGGGACACCGGATTTTGATTCGCTGAGTTCGGCGGCGCGCTTGACGCCTGAATCGAGATTGCGTTTCAGGCGATGCAGGTCGGTCTTGAGTTCTGTCGCGGACTGGCAACGGAGGGTGCGGTCTTTTTCCAGGAGCTTGGAGATGATACGGCCGAATTCCGCGGGCAGGGCAGGGTTCAACTGGTCCACTGGCTGGGGGTCGCGATTCAGGATGGCGTCGAAAATAACCGCGGAGGTGTCACCGGCAAAGGGCAACACGCCGCCCGCCATCTGGTAGAGGACAGAGCCCAGGGAAAAGAGATCCGTGCGGGCATCCACATGCTGTCCCCGGGCTTGCTCGGGCGACATATAGGAAGCGGTACCCATAGCCACGCCGGGAGAGGTGAGTTGGTGCTGCGGCTCGATCTTGGTGGAATTCTGTTCACTGGCCTGCAGCTCGTCGGGTTCAATCTTCACCAGACCGAAGTCCATAATCTTCACCTGGCCGCGGTCGGTGAGGAAAATGTTGGCGGGCTTGATGTCACGGTGAACGATGCCTTTGGCATGGGCGGATTCGAGAGCATCGGCGATTTGCGTGGCAATGGGGAGAAGCTTGTCCATGGAAAAGGTAACGCGGCCCAGCATGTGGCCAAGGGTTTGCCCTTCGAGGAGCTCCATGACCAGGAAATTTTGCCCCTCGACCTGTTCGATGGCGTGGATGGTGCAGATGTTGGGATGATTCAGGGCGGAGGCGGCGCGGGCTTCGCGCTGGAAGCGTTCGCTGAGCTGGGTGTTTTGCGCCATCTGCTCCGGCAGGAACTTCAGGGCCACGCGGCGGCCCAGGCGGGAATCTTCGGCCTCATACACAATGCCCATGCCGCCACTGGCGATCTTGCGTGTGATGTTGTACTGAGAGAGGGTCTGACCGACCCGGGACTCGCGATCCGTCATGGTTTTTCGATACTAAGCAACACAACTGCGGGGGTCAAGAACGCTTGTAAGGGGCTTTCTACAAAGCGACTAAGCGGTTATCGGCGGGTATATTGGCTTCGCCGCCAACGGGAAAGGAACGTGCCCGGGCATCCGGGGTCAGGAATGCACGGTGGAGACGACGCCAGACATCAGAATCGGCTGCACCATGCTTACCGCGGTGATGACAAAGTCTTCGGCGGGGACGCGGTCAGGGGTATTCACCCACTGTTTGGCGGCGCCATAGATTGCCCAGCTGGCCGTTGCGGCGATCAACTCAGGGGGAATGTTGCGCTCCACCGGGTGCTTCCGCGATCCCTCCAGCAAGATGACACGAATCTGGTCAATGACCGTGCCCTCAACGAAGGCTTCAAATTGGTGTTGTCTGGCGGAGTGTGACTTTTGCAGCTCGGCAAGATAGTCGCAGACGGCGAGGACGATGGGGTGGAATGCAGTGGCACAGGAGCCGTCAAAGCGGACCTTTCTGCACTCGAGGAGTTGAAGGAAGCTGACGCGTATGAGTTCTTCGAGAAGAGCGAATTTGTCGGGATAGTGGGCGTAGAAGGTCGCGCGGTTCAATGTGGCGGCTTCGGTGATGTCCTGGATGGTGATCTTGTCGAACTCCCGCTCTTCCAGGAGGCTCTTGAGGGCGTCCTGCAAGAGATGGCGAGTCCTGCGGATGCGGGGATCGAGTCGTTGGCAGTCACTCTGAAGCATCCTTCCTCCTAGGCAGATAGTATACCAGATTGAGGCAAGTGTTGACTAACAGACAGATGTTGTGTTATTGTATGCAACAGATGTCGTGTATGCCGCATCTGACTGTTAAGGAGATTTTATCATGGCTACCTTGCTTAAGATTGATTCCAGCCCAATGGGCGACCACTCGATTTCGCGCAAATTGACGGCGCAGTTTGCCGCATCCTGGCGAAAGGCTCATCCCGGCGGGGAGGTGATCTCGCGTGACCTGACCAGGACGGAACTTCCTCCCGTGAATGGCAATTGGATTGGAGCGGCGCATACTCCCGAGAATGCCCTGAGCCGTGAGCAGCGGGAAGCGCTGGCCGTCTCTGACGAGCTTATCGCAGAGCTGCAGCGGGCCGATGAGTATGTCTTCGGAGTTCCCATGCACAATTTCAGCATTCCTTCCACGTTGAAGCTGTGGATCGATCAAGTGGCCCGCGCTGGAAAGACATTTTCGTACGGCGCCGACGGCCCGAAGGGGTTGCTGAACGGGAAGAAGGCGACGCTGCTGGTCGCAAGCGGGGGAGTCTACGCGCAGGGAACCGCCATGGAATCCTTGAACTTTGTGACGCCTTATCTACGAGCGGTATTTGGATTTATTGGTGTTACGGACGTAACCATTATCGCAGCGGAAGGCACAGCGCAATTGATGAGCGGACAGATTGATCCACAGACTTTTCTTGCACCTTCGCTGGAAAGAGTGCACTCTCACGCAAGCCTCTGAGCATCAAAATCCTCGCAAACGGAGAACTAAATGAAAATCGCATCTCTAGTTGCACGATTGCTGTTGGGCCTGATCTTTGTGGTGTTCGGTCTGAACGGATTCCTGCACTTCATCAAGGCGCCGATGCCCGAGGGGATAGCGGGACAGTTTGCCGGCGCCCTTTTTGGAACGAAGTACTACGTGGTGATTTTTGGGGTTCAATTGATCAGCGGAATATTGTTTCTGGTGAACCGGTTTGTGCCGCTGGCGGTGGTCCTGATTGGTCCCATAATCGTGAATATCCTTTGCTTTCACGGATTGCTAGGGGCACCCGGCCTACCGATGGCGATCGTGGTGGCCTTGCTGTGGGCGATTGTAGCGATCCGCAATAAACAACATCTGGCGGGAATTTTCGTGCAACGCACGGAGTAACCGTAAAACACATTCACGGCTCGATCCCACGGAGGCGCGCACCACTGCCAAGGACGTCCGTGTCTCTGTGTGGGCCCGAGCCGAAGGCCCGCCACGGTCAAAAGGAGTTAGAACCATGCAAATTGGCGTTGATAGTTTTGCAGCTTCGATTTCCGACCCGGTCACCGGGCTTGCTCTGAAGCCCGTTGAGCGCATGCAAAATCTTCTCGAAGAGATTGAACTTGCCGACCTGGTCGGGCTGGACGTTTTCGGCATCGGCGAGCACCACCGGCAGGAGTTTCTTGATTCGGCTCCGGCGGTGATTCTTGCTGCGGCCGCAACCCGCACAAAAAAGATACGGCTTACCAGCGCGGTGACCGTCCTGAGCGCGGCCGACCCCGTTCGCGTGTTCCAGGAGTTTGCCACGCTCGACCTTATCTCCCAGGGCCGCGCGGAGATTGTTGCAGGCCGGGGTTCGTTCATCGAGTCATACCCTCTGTTCGGCCTGCGCCTGGAAGATTACGATTCGCTGTTCGCGGAAAAACTGGAGCTGCTGCTGAAGATTCGAGAAAACACGCAGGTGCATTGGTCGGGAAAGCATCGCGCCGCGCTGACCGGCCAAGCGATCTACCCGCGGCCGCTGCAGGATCCGCTGCCCATCTGGCTAGGGGTTGGAGGGACGCCAACTTCCTTCGTTCGGGCCGGCGTTCTTGGGCTGCCGCTGATGGTCGCCATCATCGGAGGCGAGCCGGAAAGATTCCGCCCGCTGATTGACCTTTATCGAGAAGCCGGGCGGCGCACGGGCCATTCGCCCGAACAATTGAAAGTGGGCCTGCACATGATCGGGTTTCTGGGAGATTCCACGGAACAGGCCGCGGATGATTTCTTTCCGGGCTATGCGCACACATTCACCGAAATCGGCAAGGAGCGTGGATGGCCACCGGCAACTCGAGCGCAGTTTGACGCGCTGCGCGGACCCACCGGCGCCTTGCTGATCGGCGATGCCGAGACCGTGGCGGAAAAAATCCAGTATGTGAATGAAGTTCTCGGCGGGATTTCCCGACTCACCTTTCAGATGGGAGTCTCGACGCTGCCGCATCCGAAGATGTTGCGGGCGATCGAGATTTTGGGAACCCGGGTGGCACCGGTTGTTCGCCAGGAGCTTGCCGCCACGAGCGGGCGTAGGTAAGCCTGCAGAAGAGCCGAGCGAATGTCAGTCCGGGAGAAGGTTACCTGAGCAGCGGCACGAGGAAGTGGTAGAGGCCCGCACCGAGAAGCGCGGCTCCGGGGATCGTCAGGATCCAAGCTCCGACGATATTCTGGGTAATGCCCCAGCGCACAGCGGTCAGGCGGTGAGAGGCGCCGACGCCCACGATCGCACCGGTGATGGTGTGGGTAGTGCTGACGGGAATGCCGAAGATGGCGTTGGCCACGATTGTGATTCCACCCGCGGTTTCGGCTGCGAATCCGCCGAAGGGAGTCAGCTTCGTGATGCGCTGACCCATGGTCTTGATGATGCGCCAGCCACCGGCCATCGTGCCGCCCGCCATCGCCAGGTGGCAGCAGATGATCACCCAGAAGGGAACCGAGAAATTCTTCAGCAAGCCGCCTGCGACCAGGACGGTGGTAATGATGCCCATGCCTTTTTGCGAATCGTTTGTGCCGTGGCCGAGGCTGAAGAGGGCGGCGGAGAAAAGTTGCAGGCGCCGGAACCACTGGTCCACCTTGTAGGGGCGCTGGCGCCGCACGATCCAGCTGGTCAGCAAAGTGATCAAAATCGCCAGGAGCATGCCGATAACGGGCGAGAGAAAAATGAACAGCACCGGCTTGGTCCACCCGCTGAGGATCAACGCCTTGAAGCCGGCGTGAGCGACGGCCGCGCCGCCATAGCCGCCCATGAGCGCGTGTGACGAACTGGTGGGAAGGCCGAGGGTCAGGGTGATCAAATTCCAGGAAATGGCGCCGAGCAAGCCGGCTAGCAAAACCTTTTCATTCACCAATTCGATATGAACCATTCCACTGCCGATGGTCTTGGCGACCGCGGTGCCAAAGACGAAGGCCGCGATGAAATTCCAGAAGGCCGCCCATAGCACAGCGCGAAAGGGCGTCAGCACGCGCGTGGAAACGACGGTGGCGATGGAATTGGCGGCGTCGTGCCAGCCATTGGAAAATTCAAAGACCAGAGTCAGAAAGACAGTTATCAGTACGAGGACGAATCGGCTCACGGGGATCAGGCGTTCTTCAGGATGACGCTCTCGATCACGTTCGAGACGTCTTCACACTTGTCGACGGCGGTTTCAATCACTTCAAAAATCTCTTTCCACTTGATGATCTGCACGGGATCTTTTTCTTCCTCGAAGAGCTGGGCGATCAGGATGCGGCAAATCCGGTCGCTTTCATTTTCCAGGCGGTTGATTTCGATGACGTGCTGCAGCGCCTTGTCCGGCGATTCCATGGCGTGGACGGCGCGGGAAAGTTCGGCGGTAGCGGCGGCGAGAACTTTGGCGAGGTCAATCGTGCCGGGGCGCACGCTGTCGATGCGATAGAGCACGAAGCGGCTGGCAGCGGCGTCGATGAGGTCGATGACGTCGTCCATGGTACCGCAGAGCTCGTGCATGTCTTCGCGGTCGAACGGGGTGATGAAGGTCTGGTTGAGTTTGCGAAAAATCTGGTGGGTGATCTCGTCACCCTGGTGCTCGATGGCCTTCACCTTCTGAACCTGTTCGGGGACGCCGGTGTAATGCTCCAGCATGCTGGTGAACGCGTTGGCGCCGCAGACGATGTTTTCGGCCTGCTT
>DATMQT010000097.1:0-3756 GCA_035566655.1 Candidatus Dormiibacterota bacterium | reverse complement strand
TCCCATTCTGCGTGCCCCGTACCTCGTCCTCCGCAAGAAACATGGTTCGCCGCGTGAGAGCAGGAGAACTGCCGCGAAGTTCCGAACCTACCGGGCAGGCTATGAGGATATCGCTATATCGCTATGAGGATATCAATGATGCCGAGCGGCTCGCACAAGATCCGGCATTTCCGGCGGAATCGGAGCGGAAAATGTTTGCGATCCTGCTGCGGCGTTGACTTCCCGTTTGCAGAGCTTCGAGACCGAAGGGGCTGCCCGAGGACGAAAAAAATTAAACCTGCAAGATCCCTGCCGAGTCAAAAGCGATGGACACCGAACCGTGCTGGAAAGGCTAGTATTACTGTGTTAAAAGAGAACAATTTGATGTAGAATTGTTTTCGTGGGATCACGCCTCTCTTCGCCAGGCCCCCAACAGAGGCGCTTCGCGGCATATATCGAGGGCCTGGCTAACGCCGCGGGGCACGCCGACCGACACACTCCCCTGAAGAATTACTGCAAGGGATTGTTATTGCCTGGTGAGCGCAAGAGCGTCGAACCCATGGCTGCCCGTTTGGCTCCCAACGATTGTCGTCGCATGCATCAGTCGCTCCATCACTTGGTAGCGGACGCGCCCTGGAACGACGAGGAGATGCTGGCGGAGGTTCGGAGCTATGTACTGCCAACCATGGAGAAACAAGATCGGGTGATGGCGTGGATTGTGGATGATACAGGTTTTCCCAAGCAGGGGAAGCATTCGGTTGGGGTGGCGCGACAGTATTGCGGGGAGTTGGGCAAATCGGATAACTGTCAGGCGGCGGTGAGTCTGTCGGTGAGCACGTGGAATTCGAGTCTGCCGATCGCGTGGCGATTGTACCTGCCTGAAGTGTGGTGCCAGGATGCCGAACGCTGCCGACAAGCCGGCGTTCCGGAAGGGGTTGGGTTTCAAACCAAGCCCGAGATTGCGCTGGAGCAGATTCGGCAAGCGCTGGAGCAGCAGGTTCCCGCGGGAGTGGTCTTGGCAGATGCGGGGTATGGGAAGGGCACGCAGTTCCGCATGGAGCTTACCCGACTCGGTTTGCAATATGCAGTAGGCGTTGAATCGAATGCTACGGTCTGGGAACCTGGGCAACAACCTTTGCCGGCGCCAGCACGAAAACCGGGACGAGGTGCGCCCTCCAAGCGACTGCAGCGGAACGCAGACCATCAGCCCATTTCGGTGAAGGAACTGGCTTTGGGATTGCCGTCTTCGGCCTGGAAAGAGATCCGTTGGCGACCAGGAAGTGAAGGCACTTTACGCTCCCGATTCGCCGCCGTCCGCGTCCGTCCCGCCCATCGCGATTACAAGCGTACCGAACCATATCCGGAAGAATGGCTTCTGATCGAATGGCCCAAGAAAGAATCGGAGCCCACGAAATATTGGCTATCTACATTGCCGGCGCAGACGTCGCTGAAGTCTCTGGTAAAAATTGCCAAACACCGTTGGATCATCGAACGTGACTATGAGGAACTCAAGCAGGAGTTGGGTTTGGGGCACTATGAAGGGCGGAGTTGGCGCGGATTTCATCATCACGCCACCTTGTGCATCGCCGCCTACGGGTTCCTGATCAGCGAGCGGAACCGTTTTTCCCCCTCCATCCGCGTCGGCCATGTTGGACTATCAGCCCCGGAATTCCCGCCGGAATTCCGCCCGCGAGGGTCGCCGCGTCCGCCCCGAACGACATAATCCATGCTCGATCGCCACGCTCCACATCGTGATTGCGCGCCAGTTGCTTCAGCAACTACCTCATTGCCCATTCTGCGGAGCCAGGGGAAGCCGCTAATCTTCCGCATCCACGTCCACATCTACCACGCAAGTCTGTGGGCGGGAATGGTTGGGCGCTGTGCGCCATGCATCTTCGAGCAACTGCACCCTGCTGAGTTTCTCTACCGCGATACAGCGCCAGTTGGCCGGCGAGCCGGCCGGCTGTAGCCCGCTGCTGCTCTGTCCTGCGTACTGATAGCACAGCACGCGCAGTTGCCCTTGGTCATTCCGGCCCAACCTGTGCGGACAGAACCACCGGTCCCGGCCGTCATAGGCGGCGTGAATAGGCCGTTTGCCAACCACGGCCGTCCGGAGCAACTGATAAATGTCCTCGACTGTCTGAATCTTTGCTCGAACTACACCCATCTGCCTCTACCATACTCGGCCGTCAGCATCATCTTCAATAGGATCAACTATTTATAACACAGTAATACTAGTGTAGTGTCCACGAATTAGCTGGACAAACGTTTGCGGCGTTTCGGGGAAGTGCAACCGGTCTGGATCTGCTCGAGGGTTTGGCGGCAGCGGGCAAGTTTGGCAACGATGGAATCGACGGTTGCGGTCCAGACGAAGGGCCTGGGATTTTCGTTCCACGCGGCGAGGAAGTCATTGATGGCTGCAACAAGTTCGTCGACGCTGAAGAAGGAATCACGACGGATGCGCTTGTTGGTGAGTTCAGCGAACCATCGCTCGATCAGGTTCAACCAACTGCAACTGGTGGGCACATAGTGGATCACGAAGCGGGGATGCTTGCGCAGCCAGGCTTTGACCTCTGCTGTGCCGTGAGTCCCGTAGTTGTCCATGACGACATGCAGAGTCTTACCGTCCGGAAACTCGCGATCGATACGCCGCAGAAACTTCAGAAACTCCTGGTGCCGATGTCGCTTGTGAAAATCGCCGATGACTTTCCCCTGAAGCAGATCGAGGGCGGCGAACAGAGTTGTCGTCCCGTTGCGCTTGTAATCGTGCGTCATGGTTCCGCAGCGACCCTTCTTGAGGGGCAAGCCGGGCTGGGTGCGGTTCAGAGCCTGAATCTGGCTCTTTTCATCGACACAAAGAACGATGGCTTTGTCGGGTGGGTTGAGATAGAGGCCGACAACATCGGTCAGTTTTTCGAGAAACTTCGGATCACGCGACAGCTTGAACGTCTTCGTGCGATGAGGCTTGATGTTGTGGCTTTTCCAGAGATTGCTGACCGTTGACTTGCTGATGCCCTGACTGGCCGCCATAAGGCGGCAACTCCAGTGGGTCTGGCCCTTCGGCTTCGATTGTAGAGTCGCGTCGAGAACCGCCTTCACACGCTCCGGTCCATACGTCGCTTTGCGCCCTCGCCCGGGCGCAATCTCCCACAAACCCGTCAGTCCCTTTTCGGCGAAGCGCGCACGCCATAGCCGGACTGTCTTGCGATTGATCTCCAGTAGGGCTGCAATAGCTGCTTCCGATTCCCCACGCGCCGCAGCCAGCACAATTCGGCATCGTAAGGCGACCTGCTGCGGTGTCCCCATAGCTGCCAGCCATTGTTCGAGCTGATTTCGCTGATCCTCCGAAAGCACAAGCGGAATCGCCGACCGAGGCATGCCCTATTATCTGGCATCCTTGGTTACATGTCCAGTTATTTGTTGGACACTACACTAGATAGCCGCTGTGCTGCTCAGAGCGCCAAGATCCCCTGTTTTTCGGCTGCTAACATGCTCCCGGAAGAGAGACATCAACACTAGTGTCGCCAAAGGACTATTTGGACGAAAACACCGCGGCTCGACCGTCCGCATTCTGCCACAAGGGTGTGGCATTTTGCTACGGATCATGCCGTTCCTCCTTGTGCCCGGAGGGCCGTACCTGCGAACGCTCCGTTGACGCTCGGGATCAAAGTCCGATTGGCAAGCTGCAATCCGTTTCGAGCGGAAATATCACCGTGGATCGGGATACGTCTGTTTTTAGGGCCCATCCGGGTTTTTAGTGGGCGGGCCCGATAATGT
>DATMQT010000096.1:0-6778 GCA_035566655.1 Candidatus Dormiibacterota bacterium | reverse complement strand
CAGGGTTTCCTGACTGATCTTGGGAACAACGGTTTCTGGAATGCCTTCCTTGCCGAAATGAGCTAGCAATAAAAGGACGCGGGCCAGTCGCTTCTCGCTGGAGTTGAACAGTTGGTCGACCAGATCCTCTTCGTAACGGATGTTGCGCGCCAGCAGATAAGCCACGAACATGTCGGAAAACGCATGTTCGCGGTGCAGGGCTTGCATCATGGCCTTCTTGTCCACTCGCGTAAGCTCACAATCCGTCATAGCCGAGGCAGAGCCCATACGCAGCATCTGACCTGCCAGTGAGCCCTCGCCAAAGAAATTCCGCTCACCCACGATGGCGATTGTCGCTTCCTTGCCCGCCTGCGACACCACGGTGAGCCGCACTTTGCCGCTCTGAATATAGAAGACGGAATCGGCGTCGTCTCCCTGGGCGAAGATTACTTGCTTCTTGGGTACAGACAGAATCTTCCTGCCATCGCCAATCGTCGCGAGGAAGGTGTCGGGATCGAATTCACCATTTTTTTTCGCTACTGTAATCGGAGTCATAGATCCTGGGGCAAGCGAGTAGCAAACTGCAGGACGCTGAGGTGGCAAGGTAAGAGCCGGGTCCCCCGCCCGGCGGTTCTTGCATTCTGCGAAGGGGTTACTCTCCGAAATGACCCAGCAATCACGGAGGCGATCAGTTTCCTCTTCAGTGAAAAACCCGCGGTTACTTTTCCGCCGACAGTAGACGCCGATCCCGATGCGGTGTGGTGCGGGGTTGGCCAGTGCCCAGCTCACACTTCTCTCCCCGTTTGGCCCCGCACGTGGGACAACGCACGGCCAGAGCGGGGTCTTTTTTGGCGCTCATATCCATAATAATGCACCGCTGCCTGTCCGCAGACTGGTCAATAGTGATCAGTTCCCGAGCCGTTTTCGTTGAATACTGAAGAACCAGCAAATTTTCAAATCAGCTTCCGGTGATCGTTCATTCGCCCATCCGGAAAGTGGATCCATTTAGCACTTGGCACTCCTCAGGTTAGGCAAAAAATTAGGTTAGGCAAAAAATGTCGCTACTCGACACTGTGTCTCCCCCAAGGATCCTGCAAGTCGTTCGGCTCCGCCCTCCCGCGTCAGAGGGAGTTGCAGTGGCTCGCCCGCGATCGCAATCGAAACCCTCGTTGCCCAGCCGGATCGCGGTGATTGGGAACTATCTCCCGCGGCACTGCGGAATTGCCACGTTCACCACTGACCTGTGCGAGGCCATCGCGGCGGAGTACGGCACCGCCCGCTTGCTGGCCATGCCGGTGAATGACACCGACCAGGGATACGATTACCCCGCGCGCGTGCGCTGGTCGCTGGCTCAGGACGAATTGACGTCCTATCAGGAGGCGGCTGAATTCCTGAACTTCAACAACATCGACATGGTGTGTCTGCAGCACGAATATGGAATCTTCGGCGGGCTGGCAGGAAGCCACATCCTGCATCTGCTGCGCGGCTTGAAGATGCCCGTCGTGACCACGCTGCACACGGTTCTGCGCGAACCCGACCCCAGCCAACTGGCCGCCATGGAAGAGATTGCGGAGTTGTCGGACCGCCTGATTGTCATGAGCCAGCTCTCCTCCCAGTTTCTCCAGGAAATTTTCAGAGTGCCCGGCAGCAAGATCGACATGGTTCCTCACGGAGTTCCCGATCTGCCATTTCTCGATCCGAATTTCTACAAGGACCGATTCAGCGTGGAAGGGAAGGCAGTCCTGCTCACGTTCGGCCTGCTCTCGCCGAACAAAGGAATTGAGAACGTGATCAAGGCGCTGCCGCAGATATTGTCCAGACATAAGAATGTGGTGTACATCGTCGCGGGCGCGACCCATCCTCACATCCTTCGCCGGGAAGGTGACAAGTATCGCGTCAGCCTGCAAGCCCTGGCCAAAGAAGCCGGAGTGGAATCGCAAGTCATCTTCCACAACCGCTTCGCCACTCCTGAAGAGATGGCCGAGTTCATCGGCGCCGCTGACATCTATATCACTCCGTATCGCCATGAAGCGCAGGTCGTCTCCGGGACGCTCGCCTATGCCCTGGGCGCGGGCAAGGCAATCATCTCAACACCGTATTGGCATGCAATGGAGTTGCTGGACGACCGGCGGGGCGCGCTGGTTCCTTTCCAGAATCCCGATGCTATCGCACAAAAGGCAATCGAACTTCTGGACACTCCAGCGATCCGACATGCCATGCGCAAACGCGCTTACCTGTTCGCGCGAGAGATGATCTGGAAACGAGTAGCGCAGGGTTACATGGAGAGTTTTTCGCGCGTGCGCAGCGACCGAATGGAAGCTCCTCGAGTCCAGTTCTCGGCCCGTGCGACTCCAAAAACTTTGAATCAGCTGCCGGAATTGAAATTGAATCACGTGAATGCGCTGACCGACGATACCGGAATGCTGCAGCATGCGATCTTTACCATACCCAATCGTGCCGAGGGATACACCACCGACGACAACGCTCGCGCCCTCATCTTTTCGGTCCTGCTGGAGCAACTGGGCATTAGCCAGTTCGCCAACTCCGAGTCCCTGAATCCCGATTGGCCTTTCCGGTATCTGGCGTTCCTCGAGCACGCCTTCAATCCCGCGAAGAAAAGGTTCCGAAACTTCCTGGGCTACGACCATCGCTGGACGGAAGAGCAGGGCTCGGAAGATTCGCATGGCCGCGCGTTGTGGGCGCTGGGAACACTCCTGGCCCGGTCCACGAACCGCGGATTGCGAGGTGCTGCGGGGCGTCTGTTCGAATTCTCCCTGCCAGCCGTTCTCGAGTTCTACAGTCCTCGGGCCTGCGCCTATGCCGTGCTTGGAATTCAGGAGTACCTCCATTCGTACCCTGGCGACCGGGATGCCACGCACGTACGATCCGCCTTGGCCAAGAGATTGCTTGATATGTATGAGTCCATCCGGCGTCCGGACTGGAAGTGGTTTGAGGATGTCGCGGCCTACGGAAATGCAAGACTGCCGCAGGCTATGCTGCTCGTGGGTTCAGCCTGCGGAGATGATCGCATGGTCGCGGTTGGCCTGGAGGCGCTGGACTGGCTGATGGAAACGCAGCGGTGCCCGACCAACGGCCACTTTGTGCCGATTGGCTCCCAGGGTTTCTATCGCCAGGGTGGTGAACAGGCACGCTTCGATCAGCAGCCGATTGAATCGGCGGGCGCGGTTTCCGCATGCCTGCAGGCCTACCGCGTCACCGGCGACGGCCGCTGGCGTAGCGCCGCCTGGTCGGCCTTCAACTGGTTTCTGGGGGACAACGATTTGGAGCTTGCGCTCTATGATTCCGTCACCGGCGGCTGCCGCGACGGCCTTCATCCCGACCGCGCCAACGAGAATCAGGGAGCGGAATCAACCCTGTCGTTCCTGATGGCGCTGCTCGAAATGCGCGCCCTGCAAGAGTCTGAGTCAAAGGAGACTTCGTCTTGACCGTACCCGTAGAAAAACCTGTGGTTACTCTGAGCACGAGCTTCGAGCCGCTGCTGATTCGCCATCCTTCCAATCCGATCCTGACCAGCAAAGACTGGCCCTACTCAATCAACAGCGTGTTTAACGCGGGGGCCACGCTGCTCGCCGATGGCTCAACCCTGCTGCTGTGCCGGGTGGAAGACCGCCGTGGCCTGTCGCATTTGTGCGTGGCGCGGTCGGTGAACGGAGTCGATGACTGGCAAATCGATCGTGAGCCGACGCTGATGCCTGACCCGCAAAAGTTTCCCGAAGAGATCTGGGGCATCGAAGATCCGCGGATCACCTTCGTGCCCGAACTACAGCAGTACGTGGTCACTTACACGTCTTATTCGCGCGGGGGCCCGGGCGTGTCGCTGGCTCTGACCAAAGACTTCCGAACTTTCGAGCGTTATGGCGTGATTATGCCGCCCGACGACAAAGACTCGGCGCTCCTGCCCCGGCGCATTGACGGCTACTGGGCGCTGATTCACCGTCCGGCGACCAATCTCGGCGCGCACATCTGGATTTCCTACTCTCCTGACCTGCGCCATTGGGGCCGGCACCGGCTGATGCTGGAAGCCCGCCGCGGCGCCTGGTGGGACGCCAACAAAATTGGCTTGTCGCCACCGCCCATAGAAACTTCCCGCGGATGGCTCGTCATTTATCACGGGGTCCGGCACACGCCGTCGGGCTGTCTCTATCGCCTGGGACTGGCGCTTTTTGAACTCGAGAATCCGGCAAAGTGCCTGTTGCGCGGCGACTCGTGGATCTTTGGCCCCGAGGCGGAGTACGAAGTGCATGGCGACGTCGACGATGTCGTGTTCCCCTGCGGTTATACGATGGCTCCCGACGGCGACACGCTCAACGTCTACTACGGGGCGGCGGACTGCGCCATCGCGCTGGCCCGGGCCAGCGTGCGCTCTCTGCTCGGTTGGCTGGATGAAAATGGAAATTGCGAGCGCCGGCAGCGGGCGCAAGACCAATAACAACACAACGCGAGCCTTGATCAACCCAACCACCGTGGCGATTTGCCGCTTTCATGAGGAAATCTTAATCTCCGCATTGTGAGCTATCTTGCTCAGACGCTGCCGCCAGCACAGGAACAGAAGAACGCGCAGTAGCAAGAACGGAACAACAAGCAGGAAGAGAAGAACGCACAGCAACAACACAACCAGCCAGTGCGCGGTCCGGTGGTGGTTCCCGCATTCCCGACGACCGTTACCGCGCTAATTTCGGGCGGGAACACAGCTTTCGCGTCAGCCACGCCGACTACGACCGCGATCGCCGGTTCCAATACGTCGGCTACTGGTTCAGTTTCGTCGACGTTTGGCCCAGCAATTGGCAGTACAGCCAGGACGTTTTTGTGGTCGAGATCGACGGGATGTATTACCTGTGCAATCCGATGTATCCCGGCGTAAACGTTCCAATCAACGTCACGCTATAAAGCCAACTCGTTTGGCCTGCAACCAGCTTGATGATTGGCGCGGGTCCCAGTACTGGGGCTCGCGCCGTTTTTGCCCCACGCTGCGAGGTCACCGGAGAAATCGATCGGGCAGGATCAGTGCATACCCGGCAGAGTGAGCCTTATTGCTCAGATTTTTCGGGGACATCCATGGAATCCTTACGTCACATCGCCCTTCAATCCACGCAGCCCGCAGCAGCAAGGCAGGAACGGGCAATCGAAGGATGATCCGGCAAGGTGGTTCAAAAATGCGTACCTCCCGATTTCTGTCGTTAGCGTTTCTCATATTGGCCATACCGGCCTCCCTGTTCGCGCAATTTGGCGTGTCGATCACGATCGCTCCGCCTGCGCTTCCTGTATATGAACAACCGATTGCCCCTGCCGAGGGTTACATATGGACGCCCGGCTATTGGGCCAGTGGCGATGAAGGCTACTTCTGGGTGCCGGGTACGTGGGTGATGGCCCCCGAACCTGGTTTGCTCTGGACTCCCGGTTATTGGGGCTGGGGCGGCAACGCCTACTCCTGGAATGACGGCTACTGGGGGGCACAGGTGGGCTTCTATGGCGGCGTCAACTACGGCTTTGGCTACGGCGGTGTTGGTTATGGTGGCGGATATTGGAACAATGGAGCCTTCTACTACAACCGCTCGGTGAATAACATCAACGTCACAAATATTCACAATGTCTATAACAAGACCGTGATCAACAACACCACTTACAACCACGTAAGCTATAACGGCGGCAATGGTGGAGTGAACGCGCGTCCGAGCGCCGCGGAAGAAACTGCCTCACATGAGCGGCACACGCCGGCCACTTCAATGCAAACCCAGCACGTACATGCCGCCAGTACGAACCATGCGTTGCTGGCGTCCGTGAACCGTGGACGGCCGGCAATCGCCGCGACCGCGAAGCCGGGGGAGTTCAGCGGCCGTGGAGTGGTAGGAGCCAAGCAAGCCGGTGCGCCTTACAAAGCCACTGCGAGCAAGCCTTCCGAGAATAAAGCAGCCGGGAACAAAGCGGCTGAAAACAAGGCAGCCGCAACCCGCCCGAACGAGAATAAAGCCGCCGCGAACAAGGCAGCCGCAACGCGCACGAGCGAGAACAAGACCGCAGAGAACAAGGCAGCCACAACCCGCACGAGCGAGAATATGGCCGCCGCGAACAAGGCAGCCACAACCCGCACGAGCAAGAATAGGGCAGAGAACAAAGCAGCTGGAACCCGCGCGAGCGAGAACAGGGCTGCAAAGCCCAACGCGACCCGCGCGCCCTCCGCGTCGTCTAAGCCGACCGCAGCTCGTGCGCAACCTGCTCGTCCGGCAGCCACAGCGCACGCGCAGCCGGCTCCGCGTCAACAGGCTGCACCTCGGCCTGAGGCTCGTGCGGAACCTGCACGTCCGGCAACGGCGGCTCATGCACAGCCCGCGCCGCCCCGTCCTGCGAAAGAAGCTCCCAAAACCGAAGAACGCCCTCGTAAGTAGGGAACTGACTGAACGGATCGGCTGAACTCTTTGGTGCGGGCCCGGGTCTCGAAGTATAGGAAAATCAATTGACCTCGGTGACCGGGGCTTTGAGCGCTATCGCCTTCCACGAGAGGCCGGGTCGGAGTCAAATAGCTTCTTTTGTCTTTCGTTGGACAGTACTTCAATGTTGCTTCCAATGCTCACGTTTGAGACCCCTGACTTGTGTTGCTAGGCTGCGGCTTCAGCCGGTTGCGTTCCCATCAAGCTGCGCACGGTTTCCATGAGTTGCGCATCCACTTCGTCCGCGATGACCATTATGTCTAAAAGCACCTGGTCCTGATCGAGTTCGCTCTGATGGAGATGTAATGTGCCGAACGTGGCGACCTGGAACACTCGCGACTCCTCAATGAGCA
>DATMQT010000095.1:0-15440 GCA_035566655.1 Candidatus Dormiibacterota bacterium | reverse complement strand
ATAGCCGTCCGCGCTCGTGGCGATATTGACTATGATCTTTCGCTTTGGCACCACTCCATATTCGCACAGGCCATCAGAGCGGCAAAGGGTAACTGTCGCAATCAGGCCATTTCACTCATTGTGGGGTTTGAGCGTTATCGCGATTTAACGCCAGTCGCGCAGAACACCGGCTGCTCTGAAAATGAATTCATCTCGCGAGAATAGAAAATGCGGCGGGATCTGAGCCACACCCCGCCGCCTTCGTACCTGGCTGTTCTACGGTAGCGAAACCGTCTCAGATGACAGTAGGTTCGAGCACTGCGCTGTTGGCGTCCCCGAAATATTGGCCGTGCCGGTGATCTTGGAATCCGAGTCGCAGAACAGGTCGACTGCGTTCCCGCTGATCGTTGAAAGAGGGGTGTTGTTGATGGATAAGTCGATACTCGAGTTGTTAATCGCGACCAGGCCGCCGCGAGTTCCATTCGCGACGGTCGCATTAAACAGAGTAGCGTGTGAGTTGTTCATAGCCACGATTCCCTGACCGAGGCTGCCTGTGATGCTGAGGTATCCGTTGTCGGCAACCATGCTGGAGCCTTCGTCGAGCACAACGCCTGCTGTGGTTCCTCCCCAGGACTGACCCGAGTTGTTACTGACAAGCTTCGCGTTGTAGATGTTCAGCGATCCACCCGTGAGTGCTACGCCGGCGAAGCTGAAGCCACCCGAGTTGTCCATGACAACGTCGGTACTGCCAGTAGTGGTGGCGTAGTACGTGTTGAACACGTCGAAATCAACAATGGAGTCGGCGCCGCCGCTGATGCCTTGCTGCATGTTCTTGATGGTGGTGGCGTACAGCGTTACGTGCGAGGCTCCGAGCCCAATGCCTACATGCCACTGATTCTGACCGTTGGTCGTGTATTCAAACTGAGAATGCTCAAGGTGAACATCAGAAGAGTCATAGATCCCGAGCGAAGCGTAGCCGGCATCATGCACGTGCACATACGCGATGGAGACCTGGCTGTTCTCAGCGACGATTATGCCTCCCCCGCCTCCCTTGACGTCCAGCGAACGTAGGCGAATGTCGGTGCTGCCATGTACGATGCCGATGTTAGCGAGCCCGCCTGCGCTCCCGTCAAACGTCAACCCCTCGACCTGCACGCTTTGGGAGGCCCCAATATATAGCGTGGCGTTGAAGAGGCTTCCGCCACCTGTGCTGGGTTGTGCGAGAGCGGCTCCGGGCTGGGCTCTCAGTACCAGATTGTGAAAGCCGATAACCTGAACGAATTCAGTGCAGGTTCCATTGACCGACACGGTGTAGGGCGTTTGGGGGTTCAAGTTGGCGAGCGTCTTATTCAATGATTGGCCTTTGCCGCAATCTACCGAGATCTGCGTGGAAGGTGGTTGCTGAGCAGCGGCGACAAGTGTCAAAGCGAAGAACAAAAGCGAAAGTCCCGAGACTGATCTCTTCATAGCATCTCCTTTCAGTGCAGGACGCAGCGTCCGCCAACGAAACGGACGAGAATTCAGAATTCGCGAAGAAGCTGATGCTAATCGAGGCGTGATGCTGAACGTCCGGCCCGATAACCGGGCAGAACCCAAGGAAAGGGAAAGAGTAGCCCCGAAACTAGTCGGCGAATCGTACTCCCGCACCTTGCGGTTGTCAATGCTGATGGCCAAGTCTGGTGTTCGTAACTGTCGCTAACAGGCGATTACGCTCATTGCGCTACGCAAGAATTAGCGCAGGAAAATTGAGCACCAAAATCTGTCCCCGTATCGCGCTGCCGCGAAGCCGCAAAGCAGCATCACACCTACACCGACCAGAACGAGAATAGCCGGATTCTCATCGTACCAATACAGAACAAGACGAAAACTGATTAACAATCCGAGCGGCGCTCCGCAGGCGAAACGTATCCAGAACTCGAACCAATCGATCTTCCTAGGAGTCGCGCCTCTCATGGGCAAAGTATACGTGCAGAAATCGACGTTCTCGCCGTAACTGTCGTAATCGGGCAATTGCGCTCAAAATCCCCTGCCAAGTGTCTGTCTTAGTCTTAAGCTCTTACAGATGTAGCTCGGAGGCTGAAGCCCCGCGTCATAGGTGATCCCTAATCGCAGCGCTGGAAGTGCTGCTCCAGCCACAAATCAAGAAAAGTCTGAAAAGCGAGCTGGCGAAACCTCCAAGAGAATCCCTTGGGGCTATGGGTACGTATTGGAGTGTAGGGTCCCCTCGGCTTCGCTCGGGGCAGGCTCTTCGGGGCTGGGGCGTGGTGGGTCTCGTTCAACTCTTGGCACATGCGAGTCGGTGTTGCGCCGGCAGTTCCGGTAGAACGCCTCTCGGGGCCGGTAGTGACGTCCGGGATTGCAGGGGTCCTTCGACTACACAAGTGCTTGCGCTAAGCGCGCAAGGACTTGTTCCGCTCAGGATGACAGGGCGGAAGCATGAGCATCCTGACTACTTCACATCCAGGGGGAAGACTACGGTGCCGATTTGGTTGGAGGTGTTGTCGTGAACCATGAAGCGGACCTCGTACGTGCCGGGGAGCAAGTCGAGTTTTTCGCGGAGCTTGATGCCGGTGCGGGCAAGTTGCTGGAGGGCCTCGGGCTTGGGTTTGGCGTGGACAGCGTGGAGAAATTCTCCTGCTTCGCGGATGTCCCTAGTGAGGGCGATGGCGCCGATTTCCAAGTCCAGCGGGTTGGGGTTGGAGGGATCGATTCTGATGCTGCTGAGGGGGATGGTCACCACAAACTCGACTTTTATTTTCTGGCCGGGAGTGGGAGCAGGGGATGCGGCGGGGGCTGGAGGCAAGACACGAACGTACATGGGGACAGCGCTGTAGGCGAGGGGGGAGGCCAAGGCGTTAATTTCGGCATCGCGGGCAGACTGTGGATTGGAAGGCGCGGGGTTGCCGTAGAAGAAACCGGTGCGAGCGCGAACGTTGGCGTGCTCGGCAGATACTTTTACCGACAGCTTGCGCCAGCCGGGTTTGCGGTCATCGGGCTGCACGGTAAATCCGAGCATGTAATAGGAGCGCGAGTCTTCCACGGCATCGGCAAAGCATTTCATCAGTTCGTTGGATTCGATGCAGCGGTTACCGCCGGTGGCATCGGCGAACTCGCGGAGGCTTTGGTCTGAGTCGCGTAAGTTTTGGCTGTCCCTGGGATTGGTAAAGGTCGGCGCCCGCGACCAGGCCATGGGTTCAAAGGGATAGACCGCAATATTGGCGTCAATCAAGCTCTTGAAGGTTTGATGGAATTCTTCCGGCCAGAGCAAGTTGACTGGATTAGTGCCGGGAAAGAGCTGCGGACTGGGAAGATCGCCAGCGGCGAAGATCATGGTCTTACGGCCGGGGATGCCGATATAGCCTTGGGCGATCTCGGTAAGCTCTTTGAGCGTCTTCTCGGCGGCGTCTCTTAGAGGCATGATCCGGGCCGCACCGAGCGAAAGGTTCTTGAGCGCCGCGATCAGGACGCTGGTATCGGAAGTGAAGGGATGCACCAACAGGAGATCTTTGCTGGTGATACAGAGCAGAGAGACAGGCTGGTTGTGAGCCAAGCCATTGGACAAGAATTTAATGAGCAGGTCCCTGGCGTCAGTTCGTTGTACCGGGGTAGTGTTCAACAGATCGAGGACCATGATGGTGAGCCTGAGCTGATGAGTGTCGTCGAAGGGAAGATTTGAATAGCCGCGGTCCAAGACGGCTGTTGGCGGAGTGTCAACGGCAGCGGCTTGCAATTCTTCAAAGAGCGAAACGGTTTGCTCCTTGCCATTTTCTTCGAGGTGAAATGCATCTTTGGTAAGGCCGGCGATGTGATCGCCATGTTTGCCGCGGACAACGACCGGCACCAGAACCAGGTCGGTGCGGGCCTTGAAGATGGTCGCAGGCACGTCGTCTGCGTCAGGAGTGCTGGTGGCGTTGGGAATGTCCTCTGGCTTCTGCGGAGCAGGGGTTTGCTGGGCGGAAAGAAACGAAGATGCGAGAAGGAGGAGAATCCAGCAGAGAGGAGGGATGCGCTTGGTTAGTGGAGCCGTGGCTATGGAGTTGAGGCGCCGTGCTGCATGCGGGCGGGCTTCGCCCAGGCCGGGACAGCCGAGGCGGATGTCCCTACATGACCAAGGTGAATTCTTATGCCTCATTTGGCGAAGAAGTAGTCAAAGGATTTTACGGCGGTGAATTCGTCGTCTTTGATGTCGAAGACGGTGTAGAGCTTGGTGACGTGGAGGACGTCTTGAACTTTTTTGGTGAGGCTGAGGAGTTTTAGTTCGCCGCCGGCGTTGCGGACGGTGGTGAAGCTGGAGACTAGTTCTCCGACGCCGGAGGAGTCGATGTAGTCGACGTGGGCGAGGTTGAGGACGAGCTTCTTTTTGCCTTCGGCTACTAGCTGGCGGATGGTGTCGCGGAGTTTTCCGGTTTCGTCGCCGAGGGTGATGCGTCCGTTGAGGTCGAGGATGGTGACGTGGCTTACTTCGCGGGTGGTGATGGTCATGGGAGATTGATTGTATCGCGGACAGGAAGAATCTACCACGGAGATGCGGAGGCACGGAGAAATACTTGGGCAGATCCGTTCATGAAACCCGACAGCACAGGTGGTAGCAAAACCAAGATCCCTCGCTTTCGCTCGGGATGACAAGGTCCAAAAACACGCGACTAGTAGCTTAGAGAGTTGATGGCGGCGGTTGCGGGGAGTGGTTGGGAGTCGCGGATTTCTTGGATTGGGGAGGTGACTATGGGGGTGTCGTATTCGGGGTGGTGAAATTCTAAGTGCATGCCGCGGCCTACGAATTGGAGCTTTAGCATGGAGCCTCCCCAGGTGGAGCCGGCTATGGCTACGTGAACTGGGTCAGGACAAAATTCGGGATGGCCGGAGATTAGGGCGTCGCTTCCGCCTAGAAGGACGGCGGTGTAGCAGTGGTGCATCGTTTGAATGTGGAGGATGGTGGAGGGAGGGAGATCGTGGAGGAAGACGCCACCTTCGATTTCCGATTGGATGATGGCGTGGTTGACGTCATCGGCGAGGTTTGGGTGCGGGGTGAACATTTACTGCCTGGCTGCCTGACATAGGGTAATGGGTTTCGGGCGGCGGGGCAAGAGGTCTTTGGGGTTTTTGTGGAACGTTGGGACGGGGGCTTTCGGGATCCAACGGCAAAAGCTTGAACCACTAAGGACACTAAGGTTCACAAAGGAGAGCCTTCTGCGGGCTTACTGGTGGGTGCTGGCGGTTTGAGGTTTGGGTTCGGTGTCGGCTGTGCCTATGGCTTCGCCGTTCAGGATTAGTTCTACGCGGCGATTTTGCTGGCGGCCTTCGGGAGTGTCGTTGGTGGCTATGGGCTCGGACTTGCCGTAGCCGTGGGCTTCGACGGCTGCCTGGTTGATCCCCTGCTGTACGAAATAGTCGCGGACGGCTTGGGCGCGATGCTCGGAGAGTTGCTGATTGTATTCGTCGGTGCCGACGCTGTCGGTGTGGCCTTCTACGGTGACGTGCAGCGTGGGATAGGCGAGGACTATGCCGGAAACTTTGGCTAAGCGCTCGCGGGCTCCGGGGAGAAGTTCGAAGCTGCCGCTGCGGAATAAGACGTCAGACATGTTGGCTACCAGGCCGCGGGCGGAATCGCGCGTGGCCAGGATGCTGTTTAGTTGCTGGAGGAGGCGGGCGCGGAGCTCCTGCTTTTCGTATTCGGCTTGCTGTTTTTCCTTTTCGGCTTGCTGACGGAGACTGTCGGATTGGGCGGCGGCCTGGCGTGCTTTATCGGTTTCGGCGGCTAAGACCTGCTGCTGGGCTACGGCTTCGGCTGTGGCTTTTTCTGCTGCGGCCTTCTGAAGCGCGGCTTCTTGCGCGGCGGCTTCGGCTTCCTGCTTCATCTTCAGGGCTTCAGCTTTAGCTTTTTCGGCTTCGGCGCGGGCGGCTTCGGCTTGCGCTGTGGCTTTTTCTGCGTCGGCGCGGCGTTTTGCTTCGGCTTCGGCATCGGCGCGGGCTTTGGCTTCGCGAGCGGCGGCGGCGGCCTGGGCTTCGTCTTCGGCCTTTTGCTTGACGGCCATCAGGCGGGCTTCTTCGGCGGTTTCGGTGGCCTCTTTGGCGGCAGCTTCTACGGCGGCTTTGTTCTGCTTCTGGCGATAGGCTTCTTCGGCGTGCATCAATTGCTGGCCGGCTTTGGAGATTATGGAGTTGGCGTATTTGTCTCCGGCGGCGATGTGGGCGATGCGCAGCGCGTTGCGGGCTTCGAAAAGTTCGAGCGGAGTTTTGCTGTCGATGCCGAAGATGGCGTCCTGAATATGAGTGTTGGTCGAAGAATAAGTGCCCCGGCTTACTAGATCATATTTGGCTTCGATGTTTTCGGTGCCGGAGCCGACGGCGGGAGCGCTTTCCATTACCACCATGTTGCCGGGAGCGGTCACGGCGAAATAGGGTTCGGCGGTGACGATCATGCCGAAAGTTTGCAGGTCGGTCGAGGCTTTGAGGTGCGCGTTGCTGTGCTCGAGAGTGACTTCTCCTAGATTCACGGGGCGGCCTTGCGGAGATACGGCCCAGAGGACGTAGGTCAGGTATTCGAGTCCGAACTTTGTGGCGTCTTCGAGTCCCTGGAATTTTACTTCGATCTGGAGGGTCGTCTTCTTGCCTTCTACTTTGGCTTCGCCGGAAGCGCGCTGGAGGAGATCGGTTCCCTGGAAGTAGATATTGGTGGAGCCGCCTTGCAGGCGGAAGTGGACGGCTTTGGTGGTGCGGGTGACCGTGGGGGCCGGGGCGGATTGAGTCGCCAGTGCGGGCTGCGGGGTTTGCGGAGTTTGCGCTGCGAGCGTGGCGGCGCAGAGGATGATGGTGGCCAGATACAGGTTTTTCACGAGGCTCTCGGTCTGGGGGAGATTTGGACTTAGTAATCCTTAATGATCTTCGTCGAAAAGGGGAGGGATGAATAGGGTCAGGAAGGACTATGGGGGGATGGGACTTTGGTCACCGGGTTCAGACGTCCCTCCGGGACGCGGTTCTTCGTTTGTTGCTTACCCGCCAGTGAAACTGGCGGGCTATTGTCAGTGGTCCCTCCCGGGACCAATCATCTTCACGGAATGGTTGCGATGGTGCCTTTGGGGCCTACTGCGAGGGCGCCGCCTTCGGGGTAGGGGCTTACGGCGTTGAATTGCATGCCAGATTTTTTGTTGGGGCTGATTCGGGTGGGGTCTTTGGGTGGGCGGAAATCGTAGATGAAGTTGGGGCCTGCGATGAAGAGGCGGACGTTGGCTTGGTTTTCGTCCAATGTGTTTGCTTTGGGATTTTTGTGTTTGCGATCGTAGGCTACGGCGGAGTAGTAGGACTGCGGGGTGATCTTGGATAGTGTCCAGGTCTTGCCGGCGTCGTTGGTGAAAGCCAGGTTGGGGCCGTCCTGATCGGGATGTTTGTAGTCTCCGCCGGCGATTACGCCGTGAAGCGGGTCGCGAAAGGCGATGGAGAAGATTCCGGCGGAGTCGGGGCCGTGTTGGATGGGGGTGTCGAAGACTTGCCAGGTCTGGCCTCGGTCGGGGGAGTGGAAGACGCGGGCTGTCTTGCCGCCGGTGGCGAACCAGATGTTCCCCTCAGGCCTCGCTTCGCTCGGGATGACAATCTTATTCGGGAGGACGGCGAGGCAGGTGTTGCTGGCGGCGAAGGCGCCTTCACCTTCTGCGGCGGGCGGGAGTTGGGCGGGCGGGATGTGGGTCCAGGTTTGGCCGTCTGTTGTCATCAGTAGTTCGAATTTTAGTTTTCCTGATTCATCGGGGATGGGGTCGCCCAGGAGTATGCCGTGGGTGGGATCCCAGAAGACCATGGAGTCGAAGAAGCCTTTAGGATTTTTGTTGGTGAGTTGGAGCTGCCAGTGACGGCCTCGGTCGGCGGTGTGGTAGATGCGGGATTGGTCGCCGGGGCCGGCGGACATTAGGAAAGCTTCGTCGGCGGAGAAGGCTACTACGGCACGGAAGTCGAGGGACTCGGCGCCGGGGACTTGATCGGGAATCCAGATGCGGCCGTCGGTGGTGCGGAGATAGGTGCCGTGGGTGCCGGAGGCCCATGCGGTCTGGCGGGAGATGGCGCTTACGCCGCGGAGGCTTTCGGTAGTGTGGGCGGGGAAGGTTTGGGGCGCGGATTGGGCTAGGGCGGTGGCGGCAACCAAAAGAAGAAAGAAGCGCTGCATTGAGGAATTGTCTCAAAAAGTACTGAGAAGAGAATAAAATTGTGGAACAAGGGCTGTGGGAGTTGCAACCAATCCCGTTTGTCCTCCTTCCTAGTTAGGAATTGCACCTCGGGGGCCAAGAAGCATTACCCAGATGGTCCTTAATCGCGGCGCAGTGCGCGCCGCGCCACCCAAGACTTCTACCGGGAGTACACGAATGCAAAGAATTATTCTGCTGAGTGCTGCATCGTTGGCGGTTTTGTGCGGCGTATGTGTGGGACAGACTCTGAAGTCCCGGCCTCCCGCCGAAACGCAACCCAACACGTCATCGGAGGGTGCGCAGGGAACTGCCGCAGAGAAGGCTGAGGCAGCGCCGGTGATGATGCCAATGAACGTGCCGGCTGGGACTCCGATTAAGGTGGCGCTCGATTCCGAGGTGCGGATTCGGGAGGTGGGACAGGCAATACACGGCGAGACTACCGAGCCAGTGTACGCGTTCGACAAGCTGTTGATTCCGGTGGGGACGGCGGTGAACGGAAAGGTATCGGCGATCGACGCGGTCCCGAAGAAGGTGAGAACGCTGGATGCAGCGGACGGAAATTTTTCTCCGCGGCGGAACGTGCATGTGCAGTTTGACGAGCTGGTAATGGCCGATGGGCGGCATGTGGCGTTGCAGACCATAGCGACACCGGCACCCGATGGAGTGCTGAGTTTTGTCTCGGCGAACGAGAAGGCGCAAGAGAAAAATAAGGCAGAGGAGGTGGCGGGAAAGAAAATTAGTGAGACGAAGATGGAAATTAAGCGGCAGTGGGCCGAATTGCAGAAGCAGATCCACGAACCGGGAAAGATGCACAAGCTCAAGCGAATTGCGCTGGCGCAACTGCCAGTGCATCCGCAATACATTGATGCGGGAACGAGCTTCAATGCGGATCTGCAGGAGCCGCTGGATTTTGGAATGGAGTCTGTGAGGGCGGAGGCGCTGACGAATATTGGAGCGCCGCCTCCGATGGGAAGCCTGGTGCATGCACGGCTGGTCACGCCACTGAGTTCGGCGACGGCGAAGAAGGGAGATCTGGTGGAGGCATTGATCACGGAGCCTCTGGTGGTGTCGGATCGTTTGATTCTGCCAGAGGGCAGTGTGATTAAAGGCTCGGTCATGCAGGTGCAGCCCGCCCGGCGGCTGGGACGCAACGGGCAGTTGAGAATTCTGTTTCATGAGGTTGCGCCGCCGAATGGGCTTGAACAGCGAGTGGAGAGCAGCCTGGAGGGTGTGGCGGTGGCTAAAGGGGAGCACTTGAAGCTGGATTCCGAGGGCGGGGCGCAGGTTACGACTCCGCGAACGAGGTATCTGACTACTGGCATTCAGGTGATGCTGGCGGCATCGCAGGCGGGTCCGGGGGATCACGATGCGGGCCGGGGTGGGGCTAGCGGGGGAGAAGCGGGAAGCAGCGCGGCCAATGGAGCGTCGGGATTCCGGTTCGTGGGAATGATCGTGGGAATCGCGGCGCACTCGCGCGTGGTGTCGGCGGGATTTGGATCGTACGGAGCAGCGATGTCGATCTACTACCACTTCCTGGCGCGGGGACGGGACGTGGTATATCCGAAAGATATGGCGATGGTGATTGGGTTGGGGACGCGGGAGAAGAAGGCGGCGGGTGGGTTCTAGGTCCCTCAGCGCCTGAAGGCGCGCTTGATTTCTCAGGTTCGGCGCGGCTGGAAGCCGCGCCCTTTCAAAGCGACTCGAATTCAACACAATCTCAATTTACAAACCTATTTGGCGGTGAAGTCGGCGAAGGAGGCGGCTTTGCCGAAGTAGATGCGGAGCGTGCATCGGGAGCCGACGTGGGCGAAGGCTACTTCGAGGGTGTCGGCGGGTTGGGAGATCTGCTCGGTCTCCATGGTGGCGCGCGCGAGGTCTTGCCTTTCGTCGTATGGGGCGCCGGCGGTTACGTTCTTGTTGACGACTAGAGTCCACTTGTCTTTGGCGGGGATGGGGTAGACGGTGAAGGCGCCGATGGGGATGGTGGAGCCTCCGAAGCTGAGTTGGGCTTCGGTGAACAGCGTCATGGGAGTGCCGCCGGGAGCCCAGGGCTTGCCGTTGGAAGGTTTGTCGGTCTTGGCGCTGACGGCGTTGTAGCGGATGAAGACCTGGCGGTCGTCGGCCAGAGTGCAGGTCGCAGTGGATTGTGCCGGACAGATAGCCGGGAGAGTAAGCAATGATAAAACGGTGACGACGAAGCGAGCGTGGAACATGGGAGACCCTCTGGGGCAAGAGTGTAGCGCCGAAATGGGCGGAGGGGAAGAAGATTTGGAATATCGATATTTTAAGCGGAGGAGATTAGGCGAGACCCCGGTCGTTGCTGGCCTTCGGTGACGTTCTCAGAGCGGGGGGCGGTTGCTACCGTGAGTGGCGAGTATCCGGCATCGATTCGGGTACCGAGCGAGGACTTACACTCATGGCGAAGGCAGCGAAGCTGAAGATTCTTTATGGTGAGGGCGATGCGGAGGCGCAGGCTTCAACAGCCGCGTCGTTTGAGAAGGCGGGACACACGGTAGAGAAAGCTATCGGGCGGAAGGCCATCGAAGCGGCGATCGGCAAGGGCAAGTTCGACCTGGTGGTGCTGGGGCCGACTTTGAGCCGGAATGACCGTCATCATCTTCCTTACATGGTGAAGAAGGCGCAGGCTGAGGCTAGTGTGCTGGTGATGCACGCGGATGGAGGCCGGCATCCTTATGTGGATGCTTGCACGGATACCGGAGCCAGCGTGGAGAATGTGCTGGCGCGGATTGAGAGCATGGCGATTGCGGGGATGATGCCGGCGGCTGCGGGAGCAGCGGCGGGGAGATAGTATCGAGTTGCCAGTACCTAGTACCCAGTACCCAGAAAGCGCGGCTTTGCGGCCGCTCTTTTTTTTTGCGCGAGAAAGAAAAACCCTTCACCACAGGGATCACGGGGTAACCCTGATTGATACGAATCTGGGTGGTTAACTGGTGGGAGGGTTTCCGACTTGCCGGCTTGGTCAATGGCTTGTCTCGGTTCTTGGTCGATCGAAGTGGAATTTTTTCGCGCCGAGTGCATTTGAGTTTGGGGCGAACCTGATTAGTAATAGTGGAGTTCGCTGAGCGTGTTTGACTTCGTTCCAGTTGCTGGTGCTGTGGAGTTCTGTCCTTCAGAACCAGTTTTGTGGGCTTTCTGTCTCAAGAAACCTCTTCCTCACAAACTTTTGAGAAGCGAAGTGCTGGCTGGTACCATCCAAAGCGGCGTGCGGTGGACGTGGCCACTAAGTTAGTTTCTTCATTTCTCAAATTCCTAAGGAGGATTGCTATGGGGATTAGTGCGGAGTTTTTGCCGGAGTTTGATGCGGAGATGGCTTCGACGCGGCGGACTTTGGAGCGGATTCCGGAGGACAAGCTGGCCTGGAAGCCGCATGAGAAGTCGATGCTGTTGGGGCGGCTGGCGGGGCATATTGCGGAG
This sequence comes from Candidatus Dormiibacterota bacterium, assembly GCA_035566655.1. Taxonomy (GTDB): domain Bacteria; phylum Acidobacteriota; class Terriglobia; order Terriglobales; family Acidobacteriaceae; genus Sulfotelmatobacter. The sequence goes on along the minus strand of DATMQT010000095.1, from coordinate 3,855 downwards.
CTGCCGGGGATGGGCGTGAGCGTGATGAAGGATGATGCGCTGGATTTTGCCAAGCGTCCGCAGGGGGAGCTTGCGCCTAAGGCGACGGTGGCGGAGTCGCAGAAGCATGTACTGGAATTGTTTGATAAACATGTTGCGGCGGTGCGGGCGGGGATTTTGGCTGCCAGTGACGAGCATTGGGGTAAGAAGTGGAAGCTCTCGATGGGGGAGACAACATTTTACGAAGGGACGCGCATGGGCGCGATGCGGCGAATGGTGATGAATCATGTGATCCATCATCGGGCGCAGTTGGGAGTTTATTTGCGGTTGAATGGAGTGGCGGTGCCGTCGGTTTATGGGCCTTCGGCAGATGAGAGGCGGTAGGAGGGCGGCGGGGTTCGGCGTTACGCTTGCAGAAATCAACGAGTGTAATGGTGATGTTACGTCAATTCGCTCCTTTACAACTCAACGCCAAAGTGCTAATGATCGGGCTGTGGTGGCACTGGGTGTGTCCGATGCTGTGTTTGCACTTCTTTGGTTTGTTGATAGCGAAGAAAACCGTCGTTGATTGCTTTTCCCGGTATCCGTTCGAATGCCGCAAAATTTGAGATGCCCGTGAACACCCCAATGCGAGGATTGGTCCTGCTGATTCTGATCATTATCCCGACATTGTCCCCGGCAAACGACAAGGAAAAGGCAGCGTCATGGATCGCAAAGGCCGCGGAGCTTTCAAACCTGAAAGGACACGGCAGCAAACCGTTCCGGCTGCGCCTGCAATGGAAATCCGGATACGGAACGGTGATCGCTACTGGCGCTTATCAGCTGTTTTGGACAAGCCCCGAACAATGGAGAGAAGAACTACGCATTGGCGACAACGTGGCAATACGCGTTGCGACCGGCGGGAAGGTATGGGTAGAGCGTGGCGACGACTTCTTATCGTACCCTGCTTATCAATTAGAGAATATGCTGGCTATCCTATGGGGGTTAGGCAGTGACGATCCGGGCCAGGTTAAGCAATTATTCACGCAGTCCATTGAAGGCGCCAATTCTCAGTGTGTTAAGTTCGAGCGCAAGGATTCTTGGATTAATCAGATGTGCTTTGGTGCAAATGGCACGCTGTTAGCGATGTCGAAGGCCGTATCGACGAATGCAATGATGGACGCGGAACGGACCGGTGTAATTGCAGGTGGGACATTAAAGTTAGGCGGGCCCGGGCTTTCCGCATCCAATACATATAACTTCATGCAATATGCACAGTCGGGGGACAAGCTCTTTCCGCGACACATGCTGGTTCTGAGCCAGAAAGTCCCGACTGTGGAGGTATTTGTCGAGGACATCCAATATACGAAACCACCCGATTCAGTGCATGAGTCTCCGGTCCCGGACGGAGCAAGTCTGACGGCCGTGTGTACCGTGGACGCGGCGGAACTTGGAAGACGGGCGACCTTGGCAAGCATCCCTTCTCAATTTGAGGCAAAGCTGAGTCGTTTTATTCACTTCGGGGGGGCGGCTCGACTATACGGAATCGTTGGCACGGACGGAAACGTCCGCAACGAAACCCTGATCTCGAGCGAGTCGGGGCTGAGCGGGCAGAGCAAGGACTTTGGAGATATTGCAGCACAGATTGCACAGACTATGAAATATAAGCCCTTTATGTGTGCCGGTGCTCCGCAAGTTTTTGGAACGGAAGAAGAGATAATACTGCGTGGAACACACGCGGGCCCGTATTAACCCGCAGGTCAGAATCTCCCTCTGACCTACCCCCGGCCTTCGTTCACGCAAGAATACGCCGAGTTTCTTGTGCTTTGCCCATGAGTCGCTCTTCTTCGTCCTGCCACTGCAGCAGGTCGCTGCCCTCCCGTTACCTTGTCAGGGGCTCGGTTTCGCAGTGCAATTAGGGTGGGGGATCATATGGGCCGCTTTTTTGGTTTTCTCTGCCTTGTAGTTGGACTGGGCGTTGGGATGTATTTTTATTCGCGGCAGGTGCAGAGTACTGCTGCTGCCGGGGGAGAGGCCACGCCGCAGGCAACCATCAACATCACTGGGGTCAGGACCGATCTGATGAGTATTGCCGGGGCCGAGCGCCGGTACTACGCCGGCGAAGGGAGATACGGTTCGCTCGACGAACTGATTTCGGCTAACTATATTACTGTTGCCCGGGAACGGCCTCCTTATACTTACTCGGTCGAGATGAGTTTTGGGGGATTTCGTGTGGTGGCTACGCGGGCCGAGGGGGATAGCTCGGGGACTCCGTCGCAGCTTTCGGTGGATCAGAGTATGGAGTTTCGGACTTCGGAGTAGGCACACCGAGCGACGTGTCGCAACGGTCTTTCGCCCCTAAGGGCTCTGCTGCTTCCTTTATTCCTCACTTATTCTTCACTTCGGCAGATGAGGGCGGTAGGAAAAGTCTCTAACACAGACGGCACGGGGGGAACACGGGGTAGTGTCTGTTGACTGTGCTCCCCTCATGCTTGGTGGATCACTGCGCCAGGTACCTGGCCACGTAGCCGCCAGTACCGGTTTCGAAGCCCTGACCCACGAGCGTGTTGCCGGCCGCCACGATCTTGCCATCGCTCTGGATGGCTAATCCGTTGACATACGAATACACGCCCGAACTGCCAGTCACCAGGGTCGTGGTTACCAATCCCCCGGTGCCAAAAGACGTGTCCAAAGCACCCAGGCTGGTAAAGCGAGCGAGGCCGAAAGGGGAGTCGAAGCTGAGGTTGAACGATCCTTGCGCGGCCGCGCCGCCAGCCACAACGTCACCGTTTGACTGAATGGCGAGAGCAAAGGCGCCCGAAAGCGGCGCGCTCGTTCCGAAATCTGCAACCGCAACTCCTCCGCTGCCAAAGGTCTTATCGATGGTTCCGCTCGGGTTATAGCGCACCACTCCGAATCCCACGTTGTTGCTTGCCGGAGGCGCGTTGAGCTTGCTGGTCAGCGATCCGGCGACCACAATCTTGCCACTGCTTTCCAGCGACAGCGCCGAAGCCGAAGCCACCGACGCGGTCGTTCCCGATGCGCCGAACGTGGTGTCGAGGGAGCCGTTGGAGTTGTAGCGAGTGATGGTCCCGGCCAGCACAAGTGGGGTTGGCCCAGCACTGCCGGATGCGACCAGAATCTTACCGTTCGTCTGCACTGCGATCCGCGTGGGCGCAGAGGAAGTGCTTGGCCCCGAGTTCGCCAGGTTTACGAGACCCGCGGTGCCGAAGGTTGTGTCCAACTGCCCGCTGCTGGTAAATCGCGCCATCAGGTCGAAATAGCTGGACGCCACCAGAATCGATCCGCTGCCCTCGAGCGCCAGTGCCACGACCTGCGGGCCGGAATCGTCGTAAGGAGTTGAAGTGATGGCAGATGTTGCGGTGAAGCCTCCACTACCAAAGGAAGTATCGAGGGTGCCGTTCGTTTTGACCCGCGCCACCTGCACAAAGTTGGAGTAGGTGCCGTTGACGAACGCCTGCGTGATGGCGGCGGCAACAATCTCGCCATTCGATCGGATCGCAATTGCGTAAAAACCGAGGGGGGCGTATGCAGTGGTTGGGGGCGTGAGATTCGCGGTGCCGCCCGATCCGAAGCTTGTGTCGAGGGAGCCATCGGTGTTCAGGCGAACCAGCGTATCGAAGAGCTGACTGTTCGAAACTTCGGAGCCGGCCAGAACGATCTTGCCGTCGCCCTGGATGGCGACGGCACTCACCGACCGGATCGTAGTGGCCACAATGCCATTCTTACCAAAGGTGGGATCGAGAGAACCGGCCTGGGCTGCCGCGTAGCTGGCCGTGCACATCAGGATCGCGAGAGTAGATAATGAGAGACGCTGCTTATACGTCAGTGACATAGGTTCCTCCGGCGGTCTAGTGTTACGGGAAAAATTGTTGC
>DATMQT010000094.1:0-15369 GCA_035566655.1 Candidatus Dormiibacterota bacterium | reverse complement strand
TCTTGAATCACGCTTCTGGCTCTCGTACCGTCCTTACGAATCGAAGAACGGGGCCCGTGAATGGTTCATTGGGCCTGTCTTAACTTGGCTGCACTCCCAGGATGACCGCCTCGCGGCGGTCACTCAAAGCGGGAGCGGCGGCGATGTGTTAATGGCCGGAATCACCACCTACGTGGGCGTGCGTCCCGGAATGCACGTGTGGCTCGGCATGGATTGGGACGTTGCAGATTCCGCGGGTGCCACCTTCATGCCCGTTCGCCGTCACCTCAGTTTCGGAATTACTCGGCAGTTTCGGTTTCATTTCAAATGAAAGGAGGAACGATGAACACAAGAAAACTCGCCTTGCTGTTTTTGCTTGGTTCTGTTTTTGTGCCCGTATCGCAGGCACAGATCAAGCACATCGAGATGCGTGTCGAAGGCATGACTTGAAACTTTTGAGCCTACGGGGTGAAACAGCACCTGGGACGCCAGTCTGGCGTTCAAAAAGTGGATGTTAGCTTGATCGACGGAAAAGTCGACGTTACGCCCAAGGAAGACGGTCAGATCGACCCCGCTCAGCTCCTAAAGGCGGTTTACGACAGTGGTGTATCCGTTGCGGAGATGGACATGACCGCACGCGGAAAAATAGTAAAGGACGCTGCAGGTAATTTCGCGCTGCAGGTTTCGCCCAATCAGTCTTTTGCGATCACGCTGAATGATCTGTTTCAGAGCGTCACATCGCTTACTGATTCAACCGCGGTCCTTACCATTCGCGGTGAGTTGTACCGCAAGCCCGCAGGGAAAAAGAAAGCAGTCGCTTCGGCGCCGCTGAGGCTTCTGATTCTCGAAGTGCAGAAGAAGGAATAAATGCTAAGACTAAAACAATGCCTGTTTTTCCTGGGCCTCGCAGGACTCGATCTCGCCGGATGCAATCAACATCCGGCGAGTTCCACCCAGTCCGCGCAAGCCGCAATCGCGGCAGGTGAAATCGGCTCACACCTGCCCGAGTTCACCGTGAGGGACTTGCAGGGCCGTGAATTCTCCTCGGCTGATCTCCGCGGCAAGGTTGTGCTCGTCGATTTTTGGGCCACCTGGTGCCAGCCGTGCAAGAAAGAGATGCCCGGCTATCAGAAACTCCTGGATGGCTACGGTCCTCGCGGATTCGCGGTCATCGGATTCAAACTCGACATCATGAGGGATATGGAAGACCCAGTCCTGTTTGCGAGAAGGATCGGGGTTCGCTATCCGCTGGCGGTCGCAACCGATGACCTGAAGCAGAGGTTCGGCGGCATTGAAGGTATACCGACCACGATGCTCTACGACCGCCAAGGCATCCTCCGACAGAAGGTCATCGGGTTTGAATATACTGACGTCATTGAATCGGAACTGAAGCCGCTTCTCTGAATTGCGGGCGTTAATGTGTCATTGATCCCCCCGACGCTCGTATCGTGACGACCTCCGCAATCGTGAGGAACAACGCGTAGGTGGCAAATAGAAATGCTCCATATTTCCCCGCCGTCTCGAGATGCATCCGGGGCATGAGAGTGACGAAGCAGGAGAGCAGCACCGCTTCTCCGAACATGCCGGGAAGCGCAATTAGCAGTGCCGCCGACGCCCACTCCGCGGCCGGAACATGCCGCCAGCGAAGTATGATCATGCAGATGGCCGCGCTCACGACGGGCGTGAGCACGAAGTTGATCCAGTAGCGCTGACTGCCGCTTTCAAAGACCTGCGGGCCGCGCCACTCATACCAGATCGTTCCCACCACCCAGAAAGCGGCGCCGAACCCAGCGAAGAGCAGGTTGTCGGACATTTTCATGGCAGCTCCCAAGACCTGAAGATAGATGTACCATGTGGTACATCTATTCTTGTACCATATGGTACATTACAAAGCAAGATGCCCCGCAAGAAACAGCGCCGCAACCGGGAACAACTGCTGGAAAGCTGTCTGGCCGCTTTCATCCGCGCCGGAACGCTGGAACTGAGTCTGGATAACCTGGCAGATGCGGTCGGAAGCAGCAAGCGCATGTTGATCCACTACTTCGGCGGCCGCGACGCCCTCGAGGAGGCGGCCATGTCGCTGCTGGAAGACCGCCTGCGGGCAAGATTCCGCGCCAGCGCCTTCCCTGCGGGCGCGTCGCTTCAGACTGTAGTTGCCGCTTTGTGGGAGCAGACGACTATCCCCGAGTCCCGAGGCGTCCTTCTGCTGGCGATGGATCTGACGCGGCGGAGCTGGAGCGGCTCGAAACGCGCCCGGAGATTCTTCGAGGAGCAGCAGCGCCTCTGGGCGGAAATGCTGCGAGAATTCCTTCCCGATGCAGCGGCCGTCGAAACTCTCCTCCAACTGTTCCAGGGCGCAATGCTGGTCTATCTGGTCACAGGCGATCGGGAACGCGGCCGGCGCGCGCTCGAGCGATTCATCTCAGCCGAAAGCCGTGCCCGAACCCTCTGATCTCGATGGTCCTACTGACCACTGACCATTGATCACTGACCACTGACCACCGACCACTGTCTATCAGAGTCTGGCCGTAAGCGTGTTAGCATTTGAGTGTCGTGGCACTCTCCTCTCCGCGCTCTGCAGGCATGCTCATGGCCCGCTCTCAACGCATTTCCCTTCGCGTTTTCCTGGCAGGCTGTGCGGTTCTCTGTTTAAGTCTCTCGTCCCCTGCGGCCGAGCAGTCTCCCTGGCTTGAGATCCACTCCACGCACTTCACCGTCATCACCGACGCCGGCGAGAAAAAAGGCAAGGCAGTCGCTTTGCGCTTCGAGCAGATGCGGGCTGTCTTCAAAGACCTGCTGATGAAAGCCCATCTCAACGACTCTGTACCGTTGACCATACTCGCCTTCAAGAACGACAAGACTTACTACCAGAGCGCGCCGCTGCGCCAGGGCCAGCCCATCGGCGTCCCCGGTTTTTTCGTCCCCGGCGAAGACCAGAATTTCATCGTCCTTAATTTGTTTGAAGAAGAATCCTGGCGCGCCGTCGCCCACGACTTCGCCCACCTGCTGCTCAACTACAACTATCCTCCGGTTGCAGGATGGTTCGACGAAGGCCTCGCGGAATACTTCGGCTCGATTCGCCTCGACGACCGGAAGTACGAAATCGGTGGCGATCCCGAACTGCATTCCCGCTTCACCGAAGACCTGCTGGAGAACCAACACGAAGTCCGCAATCCTCCGAAATCTCTCACCGAGCTGCTCGGCGGCCAGGTCTGGCTCGCGCTGCCCGACCTGCTCACCATGAAGCATGACACTTCAACTTACGTCGAAGGCACGCACCACACGCTGTTCTACGCCCAGTCGTGGATGACCGTGCACTACTTGCTCCACGAAAAAAAGCTGCCGGAGACGGGGACGTATTTTGATCTGGTAGAGAACCAGCACGTGCCCGTCGAAGAAGCCATCCAGAAGGCCTACGGCGTGACCCCTGCCCAGTTCGACGACGCGGTGAAGGTTTACTTCCACTCGCTCACGCCGCTGTTTGTGGCGGTCGACGCCTCCAGGCAACCAGGTCCTCAAGCCACTGCGCCGCAGCTCTACCAATTCCCTGAGATAGTGGGCCCGAGCGACAGCGTGATGACGGCGAAGGTTATGTCTGAGACAGATGCCCGTGCCTTAGTAGCTGCAGCAAAGCTCCGAATTCCCGACCGCCGCGAAGCCGGTCTCCAGGAATTGCTGGCGCTAGCCGGCGCTCCGAGCGCTACCGCCACCAAGGAAGCCGACGACAAGAAGAAAAATGACCAGGGCAGAGATAAAGACAAAGATAAAGATAAAGATAGAGTCAAGGACAAAGATCAGGATGAGGACGATAGGAAAATCGCTTCCCTGGTCGCAGGCAACGAGATCGCCCACCGCGCCCTTGCCTGGGACCACTTGCAGCGCGGCGAGTTTACTGCCGCTGCCGAGGAATTGAGCAACGCCGCTGCACTCAACCCGCACGACATGTGGATCCGCTACTACCTTGCCGTGCTGAAGTACCGTATCGCCCAGTCGAAGCACACGGACGTGCTGGGCCTGCCGAATATGATTCAGGATCTGCGCGGCGTGCTGGAATGGTATCCAGAATTCGCCGACGCCTATGACCTGATCGCCATTGCGCAGCGGCAAGGTGGCGGCTCAACTGCCGCGATGAAGGCCGAACGCGCTGCCATACAACTCAGTCCACGCAACCAGCAGTACGTCTTGCATCTGGCCGAAATTTATATTTCCGACAAGAAGTGGGACGCGGCGGCCGTGTTGCTGCAGCGGTTGAAGGCCAATAGCAATCCGCTGGTCGCCGCTGCAGCCCGAGAGCGGCTGGAGCTGATTCCCAACGAGAAAAAATACGGTGAATCCGCCGCTGCGTCGGCTTCTGCCCAGAAACTCGCTCCGCAGCGTTCGCCCTTTGACGTGCTCGAGCAGGACGCCGCCAAGCGCGCCGCCGCGCAAAAAGCACAATCCGCGGGCACCGCCGATACGCGTCCCGCGAAGTTTTTGCAAGGCCGATTGGTCAGCGTGGATTGCTCTCAATCCCCGGCCGCGGTTCTCACTGTAAGTTCCGGCGCAGCAGTTCTGAAGCTGCGCACTGCCGATTACAAATCGCTGCTGCTCATCGGAGCCGACACGTTCTCCTGCGACTGGAGTAACCGCTCGGTCTCGGTGAACTATAAGCCTGGCGGGCTCTCCGACGGCGATCTGGTGTCAGTGGAAGTGCGGTGAGGGATCAGGAATGGAAATTAATGGAAAACGTCCCGTCTGTCCCCAGGTTTTCCCCGAGTTCTTCGTCCCCGAGTTCTTCGACGTTTCTCAGGGAATATTTTTCTGCTTCCACCAAGGAGTCGAGCTAGACGATGGCGCTGAACCCGGAGAAGATGACTGTGGAGTGTTAATCGGTACGGACGGAGGATACGGATTTGTCGGCGATGGTGGTGGAATTGTTTGCTGGGCTGAAACCGAGGGCTTCCCGAAGTACTTGACCCACGATAGACCAGTGCGAGGTATCGTTATCCAAATGTACCGCCTGCCGTCGGCTGAAATCCCCGTGCGGAACATGGGGAATCCCCAACTGAGACCCAGCCCTTTCTTCGAAAGGTTCAAACGAAATCCCCCAAAGTTTATTGGCTTTTTGAACCGCCATCCCATATTCGAAACTCCTTAAGCGAAAAACATGACGCGCCTTAAGTAAGAGCCAAATGAGACGCGGGAAAATCGTCCCAGCTCTCTCTCCACTTTTCCAATCCTCCACTGGAGAGCAAACATATCTTTGCGAACCGTATTCTGCTGCTCATCGACCTTAACAATCTCCCGAACTGCGCTTTGCTCTAATTCCCTCGCCTTAACAGCTAGAGTGTCTCTCTTTTGTTTGAACTCCCCATTTATTCGGGCCAGTTCGATTTGCTGTCTCTGTCGCTCGGATGCCAGCACCGCATCCAGGGGTATTCTCAATCCGGCATACTTTGTCTTAATAGCAACCTCTTGGAGCCTCAAGTTTTCTTGCTGTTGATTCAGCTGTATTTCTAGTGTCGATTTCTGGGATGCATACTTTGCCTGAATGTTGTTCTGGTCGTGCCACGATAGAGTCCGCGGCATTTGCATTCGGGCGGCGGCCTCGATGCCACGCCTCCAGCCCTCTAATGCCTGTGCCCGTTGTGAGCCGACGCCCTTGACTTGATGTATACGATAGTCGACTTCGGCGGCGGTGAGGATTCCGGCTGCCAGCAAGCGAGCCTTGTATCCAGCACCAATCCCAGGAATCGATGCGGCTCGGATCGAGGCCGTCTTCAGAGCAATTTGTACAGACAAAGCCTGTACAGCTCTCAAAGCGTTCGCCAATTCGTTTTGCTCTGCTTGAGCGAGTGAAGCTAGTGATTGACTTAAACCTGAGACTGTTCTGCCAAGCCCCTTTTGGAGTGCGCTCAGCTCCCCGTTCTCTTGGGAGTCCACTTTTTGCCTTTCTTTCAAAGACGCCGCAGTTGCCGATTGTAATTTCGAATCATTCGCAGTAACCAGAGATTGCTCTGCTCTTTGCAATTCGCGGTCTTCTTTGGCGAGAACAGCCTTAGAATCTTCCAGCTGGCGATTGATTCGTTCCTTTTGATGGTCAGCCTCCTTGAGTCTGTCCTCCATCACCTGAATGCGTTCTTTCAGTTCACTCCGCTGCCGACGCACAGAACGCAACTGTTGGACAGATGAATCTCCGTTGTACTCCTTCCGGAAGAGCAACAAATCCATTCCGAGCACGGCTGGAGCCACCGCAATCGACCAAATTGGTATCAAGGCTCGAAAACACAGGACAAAGACAAGAATAATGACACTCAGAGAAAGATATGCCAGTAAACGCACCGTCCCTACTTCGTTGAGAAAAGAAACCGGCGGTCCGACAGGATTTGTTGCTTCTAGAACCCAATCGATGTTTCCAGGTTGCGGTATTGCGGCCTGTTTTGGTGCTGGGAGGTGTGAATGAACCCAGTCCGGAATCTGCGGCTTGAGTTCCGAAGGAATTGAACCTATCGAGAAGGTGCCATCGAGTGCCGGAACACTTTGAGGAGAACATGCCAACATCGTTTTGAATAATGCCACCCGCTGTCGAAGTTCTTGGTTTTGCTCGGAGTCAAGCGCCTTAAGTAGAGCTGATCGTTGGGGCTGCTCAAAATCGGATTTGCGGAAGAGCAAACAATCATCGCCGCCTTTGAAAGTGCGCCAGAGGGTCGGGTCAACGCTTAGTGCGAGCAGCGACACCGCGATAACCCATCCAGCGAAGTTATCGAGGTACGGGCCAAAGTCTCGGGCACCGCGCCTGGGATTCTGATAATTCGGTTGGCCGATTTCTGCGCTTGCTTTGCCGCTTAGGGCCGGCACGTACATTCCGTCGTAATCGACCAGTTTCGGGGATGACTGGACGACAAGGATATTTCCATGTTGCAGGTCCCCGTGGGCGATTGAGGCTCGCTGCAGTGCAGCCAGCATTTGAGTAAAAGATCTCAGGAAGTCAATGATGACTTGCGGGTTGTGCAGGTTCCCTTCAATCCATTTGTTGAGTGGAACCCCTTCGGCCCACTCCATTTTGAGGACCGGATACCACCGGCCACCTACGCGAATTCCTCTTAACAGGTAGAAAAATCCCACAGTGTACGGAAGAGAAACTTGATTGAGGTAGGCGTTTATAGCGGTGTAGCGTTCTTCCTGGTCCTGCGTCTGACGATTGAAGCACTTTACCGCCCACTTCCTTGCGCCACAGTCCAACTTGTAAACGGATGCAAAGGTTCCGCTCCAGGGGCGGGGCAGGCCTATTCTATCCACTTCGGCCGTACCAGTTCGAAGTTCAGCGTCCTCGAAGCAGAGCTGAGGGTTTTGAATGGCTTGGACATATTCGTCTGGGAGGGGCCACGGCATTGTGAGAATGGCTAGTTAGTCGATTTCGATTCGATAGAGCGTGACATCGTCGTTCCGCATCTCATTCTTCTTACGCAACTGGTCAACCCACGGCCGAAAAGGTAGCTCGTCCGTATTGAGGTCTCGAAAAACGCGCCAAGGTGTTTGGTCATTCTCTGCTGCTCTAAAGAACCAAGCAGCCAGCGCATCGGTCATTAAATAGAAGTTGTCTCCCGATTGCCAGTTTCCGCCCTCGATTCTTGTCTGAGAGTCGATGCCCACGTTTGCCTCGGGATTGCTTCCGAGCAAAAAAGGATTGTTGGTAAAATCAGCTGAGGTCGAGAGGGGGAAGCGAGTGAGCAACATCTCATCCCTAATCTGAACCAGACAGCTGTCTCCCACCGCAAATGCCTCCCATAGGCCCGCCGCCCTCGTTCCGACACCGTCCCTCATGGAGAATCCAAGGATTGTGGAGAATGCTCCTTCCCGGACCTTCTCTTCTGCATACCATGGCAACGGTTTCCGTTTGGCAAAGCGTGCCCAGGCCTGCTGTTTCTTCAGCAATGAATCTCTAACATTGTCTGAATTCAATATCCCGCGACAGTACGCGTGCACCAACTGCCTGGCCCAGACTCCTGAAAAAGATGACTCTGTAGCTCCATCTGCCACCGCGACTGATAGCTCAGCGTGGCGTTCACCTAAAACAACCCTCCTTGGCCAAAAGGCATCCTCGTATTCCTCTTGCGGATTGCCAGCCTTTTGAACCCATAGGACATCGGAAAAGAAGCGCATGGGTCATCGCAAGTTGCTTGGCCGAGTGCCGATATCGAGAGCCTGAATCACTAGAACCAGGTCAGCATTCAAAACGAAGCACCTTGCTCCATCTGCCAAGCTGAAGTTATGCTCGGCGGCGACACTTCGCATGAATGGGGTCAACACACTCGCACCCTCAAAAAGCAGTTTGGAGTATTGATCCGGCAAGTTCGCAGACGAATCCGGAAATGCTGTGGACTGCGCATTTGGATTGCTGGAGATGTGCAAATTGAACAAAAGGACACTACCGTCATTCGAGGAGAGAGCCTTCAAGTCGCTCATTGCCTGACTAGGGTCGCCGTCTGTCGATTCCCCATCTGTGATGTGTATCACCGCCGGAGGAAAACTACTCGGATGTTGACCGAGCCATCTTTGAAGAACTCCCTTAGCGTTGTTCAAAGCCTGACACATTGGAGTACCACCACTGAATGTAGGCTCGAACCAGATTGGAAATTTCACTTTTTGGTCGACCAAGCCACCAGCGCCGTCATCAACCTTCTTCGTTCTCTCCTCAATTCTTGCTGGCGAATTTGCAATTTCGCTAATCGGAGCCAATTCCTTACCGGCGAGGGAGCCTCCGAAGCCGGGACCGACATTCACGCCGTACCCAATGACACCAACGTGGAAATAATCCCTGACGCCCTCTTCCTTTGCGCACCGAATCACTAGGTTTTGAAGGAGCTTGTTGATAGCATCGGCCACACCGTCGGCCTTTTTCTTGGCCACTTCACCAGGGAAGTTGTCACCCATCGAACCGGATTGGTCTATCAAGAATAAGAAGCACGAGGGATTGTTGCGGCTGATTTCCGCCGTGTAGGCCATTAAACCTCCTTAAAACCACTGCAAGCTTGAACTGCTTACCGACGACAGGAACCCGACTACGAACTGGGATAGGGGAAGACCGCGATTATAACGCTGAAAACATGGAAGATCGCAGCTATTTTTGGAGCGACCCCGATCTGCCAGGAAGCGATTCTTACGTTTGGTGACGCTAGGTTCCTTATAAACCGCGGACAGACGGGACGTTCCCATCCTTTAAGTCTATGTAATTAGCACCCGCCACCGTCGAGTGCCAACCGCTCTCGCAATTCGGGCTACCCGCTCTCCGCCCCTCCTAACCACAACAATCGATGTAACTTAAGGCAGTTTGTACATACCCCTGGATACGCACATCAATGCATGCACAAGTGTTCCAGTTGGAACACATCTCACATATGTTCCAGTCGGAACATTCAGCCAAAACGAAGAAACCCTCCCGCTGGCGCGGGAGGGTTGGCAAATCATGTGACCAGCAGGCTAGGCGCGGACGACGTTGCCGGCCTGGAAGCCTTTGGGGCCTTTGAGCAGATCGAACTCCACGGTCTCACCCTCGTTGAGCGAGCGGTAGCCGTTCTCCTGGATCGCGGAGAAGTGTACGAAAACGTCCTCTCCCGTGGAGCGCTGGATGAAACCATATCCCTTCGCCCCGTTGAACCACTTTACTGTTCCCTTCTCTCTCACAGAAAAACTCCTTTCCCCTGATCATCAAGAATTAGTTTCCCGGACCTCCCGAATGTGCCCCGAACGAAGCAGCGGACGAAGCGCCCCCTCAGGAAATGCGGTGAAACTCGGTTGCGTCTTGTGACCTTACTGTGCCGAAGAAATTTGCCCCAAAGCAAAAGACTCCTTGGTTCGACGACGCGTAGAGAAAATGCGGCGCGAACTTCTGGAGCCCTGGACCATCGGCGCTGATTTCTACCGCCCTGCTCAAGACATCAACCTGCCTTACGGACTCATGACCCGACGTTCATCGGTTCATGAGCCACCGATAATAAGGAGTATTAAATCGTTTCGCAAGGAAAATTAGTAACGGGGGCGCAATAATAACCGCAGGTCACATTTTAAGCTTTAACAAGGTATAAGAAACGGCGCTCCCAGGGACTGGTCTTTGGTTCTCCGCGCGACGCGAAACCGACTGCAACCCTTTGATAGGATTAGAGAAGGCCTGTGCCCGACCAAACTACAACCACCGTTTCTCGCCTCGAGAAAGCTTCGTCCACTGCGCCGCCGGTGCCGCGCGGCCGCTTCTCCGGCCTGGCATTGTCCACCGCGAAATACCTGCTGCGGACTGACGTGCATACGTTTGCCTTCTCGGTGGCGGCCAACTCGATCCTGTCCTTCTTCCCGTTCGTTGTTTTGCTGATGACGCTGATCCGACGCGTCTTTCACTCGAAGGTGATGTACGACGTGGTGGTCGAGTTACTGCGGGACTATCTGCCGGCGGGCCGGGAGTTCGTCATCCGCAACCTGAACGCCATGGTCGATTCGCGGCAGCGCGTGCAGGTGGTCTCGCTGATCATCCTGCTGGTGACTTCGACTGGAGTGTTTGTGCCGCTGGAGGTCGCGCTCAACCGCATCTGGCGCTTCCCCAACAACCGCAGCTACATTGGCAACCAGTTGATCTCGCTCGGGCTGGCGTTCGGCTGCGGCGTGCTGGCGCTGCTTTCCATTGCTGCGACTGCGGGCAATGTATCGCTGATGCAGTTCCTGCTGCGTGGCCACGGCTCCGGATTTATTCGGCTGGTGGGATTTTTTGTGATGAAAGGCTTCGCCATCGCCGCCAGCATTGCCATCTTCTTCCTTATTTACTGGCTACTGCCGAACGGCAAAGTTCCGGCGCGCGCGGTGCTGCCGACCGCAATCATCATGGGATTGCTGTCGGAGGCGCTGAAGTATGGCTACATCATGGCCCTGCCGCGGCTGAATTTTGCCGAAGTTTATGGGCCATTCGCGCTGTCGGTGAGCTTGATGTTCTGGGCGTTTCTTACCGGGCTGCTGTTGCTGGCCGGGGCGAACCTTAGCGCCGAGGAGCACTTGCGGCAGGAGTTGTAACCTCGGCGGCGATGGCGTTCAAAATGGGAATGACCTTTTAATCCACAGGCTCTTTGTGACATCCATCACAGCAATCGGTTCTGCCGATAGCTACGATAATCTCGGTTTCCCAGATTCCTTCGAGCAGACATTCGTTTTTCAGGTGATGGCATGGCCGGGAGTTGCTGGCGTCTGCTCGCCGTTTGCTCGCTGATCTTCGTTGCGCCCTCGCTGTTGCGCGGGCAGTATGATTCTGCGGATCGTGCTGCGGATCGTTCGTCCGCGGACGGTCTTGCTGGAGCGCGTGCCGTTGCCTCGGTCCTCGCCCCGAACGTGCCGCCGCTGCGCTACCCTTCGCCGATCACGCCCGTCTGGATTCCGCCCCCTACCCCGGGTCCCGGTCCCAGAGTCTTCCAGCACCTGGTTCGCACTGCTGGGATCATTTTCTCCGGCCGCGTTACTTCGGTCGGGCGTGCCACCACATCCTTGGGGCCAGATCACGCCTCGACTGCCATCACCTTCCTCGTCGAGCACGCTATGCGCGGCACATCTCCGAATCAGACTCTGACTATCCATGAGTGGGCTGGCCTGTGGAACCGAGGCGAGCGTTACCACGTCGGAGAGCGGCTGCTCCTCTTTCTATATACGCCGAGCAAGTTGGGCCTTACCAGTCCGGTGGCTGGGGCTCTGGGCAGATTCGGATTGGATTCTCAAGGCCAGAACGTGATGGACCCGCAACAAGTCGGAATCCTGGCGTCGGATCCGATCCTGGGCAGAAACACTGTTGTCCCTTACACAGACTTCGCGTTGGCCGTGCGGCACTTCAGCCGTGAGGAATGAGTGCTTACTTGACCCTATTGACGAATATTGCCGCGCGCTCATTCTTCTTCCGTCTGGCCACAGCCCTTGCTATCGTTCTTTTTTTCGCTGTCCTCGCCCGCGGCGGCGGTCCCAAGTATGTGGCGGGCTCCAGTTATTTCAACTCCTCGACCATGGGCCAGCCTCTTACCTGGTCTCTGGGCCAGGTGAACTACTACACCGACCAAGGCGATCTCAGCCCGATCTTGCCCAACGCCGCCGCGAACGCTTTTGTGGCCAGCGCCTTTGCCCAATGGACGTCCGTTTCCACCGCGGCCCTCACCGCCACCAACGCCGGCCAATTGGCCGAAGATGTTAACGGAAGCAATATCGTCGCCGACTCCTACGGAACGATTACCGCCCCCGCCGATATCACTTCCTCTGCCACGCAAACGCCGGTCGGGATCGTCTACGACTACGACGGGACGGTCACCGACGCGTTGCTCGGAGCGGGCGCGGGCGATCCCTCGCAATGTTTCTGGAACGCAGTCTACGGAGGAACGGACAACTACAGCACCGGCGCGAATTTCACGCACGCGCTGGTGGTCATCAACGGCCAGTGCGCGCTTCAATCGTCGCAACTTGCCGATGTGGAATACCGGCTGGTGCGGGTGCTCGGCAACGTGCTTGGCCTGGGTTGGTCGCAGATGAATCTGAATGTGATCACGCGCAATCCGCCGCCCACGTCCGATGACTACGCCGGCTTCCCGGTCATGCACTACCTCGATCCGCCTAATTGCGTGCCCATCACGGCTTGCTACGCCAATCCTTACCAACTCGCTCCCGATGACGTGGCTGCGCTGTCGCGGCTCTATCCCGGCGCCCCGGCGGCGACCACCGCCCGCATTCGCGGTTCGGTTTACTTCGTGGACCGCCTGGGCAACATCGCGCAGCCCATGCAGGGCGTGAACGTGGTCGCGCGGTGGATTGATCCTTCCACCAACATGCCTTCGCATCGGTATGGCGCTTCCGCGGTTTCCGGCGTCCTCTTTACTGGCAATGCTGGCAATCCCATCACCGGCTTGAGCGATGCGCTGGGAAATCTCTACAGCGAGTTCGGATCGTCCGATCCAACGCTCGAAGGATTCTTCGATCTTGGAGGACTGCCGCCCCTAAATGGCGCAAGCAGCGCGCAATATCAACTTTCAGTCGAAGCTCTTGATCCGCTGTGGTCGGCGGGCGTGTTTCCCTACGACTCGTCGCAGGTCGTTCCTTCGGGATCTTTCCAGCCCGTCGTGGTAACCGTTAGCGCGGGCGGCGACCTTGCGCAGGACGTTCTCATGTCCGGCAGCGGCCAGCCCGTTCCGCCGTGGGCTGCGACCGAAACATGGAGCGCGCCCGCGCCGGTTCCTTCCCCGGGCGATTGGGTCGGGTCGCTGAGCGGGTATGGCAACGTTGGCTACTTCTTGATCACTGCCCAGGCTAACCGCACTCTGTCGGTGGCCGTCACGGCTCTCGATGAAACCAGCGCGCCCAGCGAGTCGAAAGCCGCACCTGTAATTGGCATGTGGACGCTCGGAGATCCCCAAGGCACGGCTCCGCCGAGCCTTACCCCGGTGCCATTCAACGCGACGAGCTTCGGCATGAGCCGTCTTGATGCGCAGGTCTTGGGGTCGAACAGCTTTCTTATCGGCATCGCCGACCTGCGAGGCGACGGCCGCCCGGACTACCACTACCACGCCCATGTGCTCTACGGAGATTCGGCCAGGCCGGCGCGGGTTTCGGTGAACGGTGGCGCCATCACGTTGCAGGGCACCGGCTTTGCGCCCGGACTCACGATCACCGTGGGGACGGCGAGCGCTCCGCTGCTGGCAATCAACGCCAGCCAGATGCTGACGAGTGCCCCCGCACAAACTGATGGACTGCTAACCATCACCATCACCGATCCGCTGAGCGGCGCATTTTCGATCATGACCGATGTGCTCACATTCGGAGCCGCTGCCACCGACCAGATCGTCTTGTTGCAGGGCATGAATCCGCTCACACCAGTGGGAACCCAGGCCACCAATCCCGTGATCGTACGGGTGCTCACGGCTGATGGCATCACTCCGGTCGACGGCGCGACTGTGGGATGGTCCACCACGAACGGCGCTGCACTCTCAGCCTGCGGTAGCGCCTCGGCTTGCTCAGCGATCAGCGATGAAAGCGGAATCGCGTCCACCTGGGTTACCCCCGCGGCCACGGGAAATGCGGTGATCACGGCAATGCTTGCTCCCGGCGTCTACAGTCCGGCCCAGTCAGTCAGCACCACGATAGCGGCTACATCTTCCTCTTTGGACATTGGAGTCAGCACGCCCCTTCTCTGGATCTCTCAGGGAGCATCGGTCAGTGTGCCGCTTACCGCGCGCGTGGTGAGCCTGGGGGCACCGCAGAGTGGCGTCACGGTGAACTTTGGGATTGCGCAGGGGTCAGGATCGCTGAGTTCCCCGAGCGCGGTGACTAACAGCCAAGGCTACGCGTCGGTGACGCTCACGGAGACAAACTTTACCGCCAACCTGCAGCTTACCGCTTGCGTCGCGCCCGGGAACAATCCTTGCCAAACTATCTCCGGGAACGCAGTAGCGCTCGCGCGGCTGAACCTGCAGGCCGTGGCAGGCGCTGGCCAAGTGGTCGCGGGCACGGTCTTTCAGCCACTGACGGTTCGGGTGACGGATTCTTCCACTCCGCCGAATCCTATCCTCGGGGCGAGCGTAGTGTTTCAATCCACCGTGATGCGTCCTGTGGGGAATGGGATGCCGCTGCCGGCGGGCGATCCTGGCGGCATGCAGACGGGGATGCCCGTCATCCTCAGTGCAAGTCAGATCACCGTGCAGAGCGATGTCAACGGCCTCGCGAGCATCGCCCCTTCTGTGGGATCGTTTAACGGCACTCTGGAGATTCAGATTCAGGTTTCGGCCGGAACCACAGCCGCACTGCAGGACGAACTGGAAAGCGTTCCGGCGGCGTGCGGCGGGAACACTTTCCCCACTACAGGCCGGTGGCCGGGAAGTGTTCCCGCTCCGAGGGGACCGAGGCCGTACGTACCTGCTGACAACCGCTGAGGATGCACGCGGCATAGCGCTTTCGCGTTCTTTCTTGCCATCATCTCGCCTTTGCGCTAAGTTGATCCCTCCGGAAATTCGTGGCCGCTCCCGATCAACTCGAACAGCAACTTCAGCGCTGGGTGGAAGCCGGAATTCTTGATTCGCAATCCGCCGGACGCATTCGGGAATTTGAGGCCGCCCGCGAGTCTCCCGGCATGCGTTGGCCGGTAATATTCGCAATCGCGTTCGGCTCCATTATGGTTGCGGCTGGTGTGTTGCTGTTCGTCGCGGCCCACTGGGAAGAACTCTCGCCCACCGAGCGTTTACTGCTGGTGATCGCCATGACCTCGGGCTTTCACCTGGCCGCCGGAGCGCTCATGACGCGGATGCGGGCTCTCGGGCTGGCGCTGCACGCAGTGGGCACGGTCGCTCTGGGTGGCGGCATCTTTCTGGCCGGACAGATCTTCAACCTGCAGGAACATTGGCCGGGAGGCAT
>DATMQT010000093.1:0-14662 GCA_035566655.1 Candidatus Dormiibacterota bacterium | reverse complement strand
TTCGGTCCCGTTCACTATGGATTCGAAGGTATCTACAACTGGCAAGGCGAACTCCCGGCCACGCCCGACGGCACAAACTGGTTCCCCGATAAATATCTTCCCGCCATTCAAGCGGCATCGAACACCTATGGCCGGCCGCTCATCGACGTGTATGACTTTCACTGGTATTCCGAGGCCACGGACGGAACCACAAGGGTTACAAATATGACAAGCGCGTCCCTGACGGACACTCAAGTACAGGCCGTTGTGCAAAGCCCTCGCAGCCTGTGGGACCCCACGTTCACAGAGAACTCCTGGATAACGGCAGATGTTCTGAACGAGCCCATTCAGATTCTGCCCCGCTTGCAATCGAAGATCAACGCGGAATTTCCCGGCACCAAGATTTCCATCACCGAGTACGAAAACGGCGGCGACAACCATATCGCCGGAACCATTGCCCAGGCCGATAACCTCGGCATCTTCGGCAGCCAGGGAGTCTACGCGGCAACCCTGTGGCCTCTCAACAGCGCCTGTCCTTACATCTTTGCGGGCTTTCGAGCCTTCCGCGGCTTCGACGGTGCCACTGCCGACTTCGGCGATACCTCACTTCAGGCAACCTCAAGCAACGTCCAAAATGTGGTCGTCTACGCCAGTTCGGACAGCACCGCTCCTGGGCGCGTTGTGTTCGTGGCCATCAACCGTTCCACGTCCCCGCAGGTCACCGCCATCAACGGCCAGTCTCTTTCGGGCACCGCGACGATTTATCAAATGACCGCGAGTTCGGCCCAGGGACAGAATCCGATCAAGCCCGTGTTGGCCGGACAAATGCCAGTCAGCGGCTCATCGCTGAGCATCGCGCTTCCAGCTCTCAGCGTTACCACCATCGACGTTAGGTAGCACCGTCGCTATGTTCTTGAGATTTGTTGTTCGGGTGTTCGCTAGCGCATAATTCCGTCATTAAGAAAGCCAAAACAACTCGTGTGGCAGCGGTCGATGCCCGAGCGAAAGCTGCCGAAGCCCGTACCCAGCCCACCGACGTTCGCCTCGGTCGCATCGTACGCCTGCTCATGGAGCACGCGACGATGGTGGTAAGCGGGACCAAGATCGCCCAGGAAATCTCCTCGAATCGTTCCGAAGTCTGGCGGCTCATTCAGCAGTTGCGCGGCCTCGGCGTGGACGTAGCCGGCCACCCCGCCACGGGATATCAGCTTAAATCCGTTCCTGACCTTCTCCTGCCGGAGATTCTCGCGCCGTTGCTGCGCGGCACCATCTTCGACGGCAAGCTCCACCACTTCTACAAGATTGGTTCGACCAACACGGCGGCCATGGCGGCCGCTGCCGATGGCGCTCCTGAAGGCAGCGTGTTTCTCGCCGAAGAACAAACCGCCGGCCGCGGACGCGGAGCTAACTCCTGGCAGTCGGCCCGTTCGACCGGCATTTACTGCTCGGTAGTATTGCGTCCGGTGCTGCCACCTTCCGAAGTGTTGGTGCTCTCCTTGGCCGCTGGTCTCGCCGTGCGCGCGGCCATTGAACAGGTGGACGCGCGTGTCGCCCCCGACCTGAAGTGGCCCAACGACGTGCTGATCGCGGGCAAGAAAATTTGCGGCATCCTCACCGAGATGAACGCCGAGGCCACGCGCGTGCGCTATGTGGTCGTAGGAATTGGCGTCAACGTCAACCAACCGAACTTTCCAAAAGAGATCGAAGGCGCGGCAACCTCGCTTCGCCTGACGACGGGAAGCGAATGGTCGCGGGTCGAACTGACCGCGGCTTTGCTAAAATCGCTCGACCGGGAATATCGTCTGTTAATCGAACAAGCGGATGCGCGGCAGTCGATCCTGCAACGTTTTGCCGGCCAATCGTCGTGGGTGCAAGGCAAGCAGGTTCGCATCGAAGAGAATGGTTCGAAGGTCGAAGGAACAACCGAAGGCCTGGACGAACGCGGCTTCCTGCGAGTCAGAACCGCGAAAGGATTACAAACGGTCTTGAGCGGGACGGTAAGAGAGAAGTGAAAGAAGAAAGAAGGCAGTTAGCAATTAGCAGTTAGCACAAGCGCTACCTGCCGATCGCTAACTGCTAACTGCTAATTGTTAATTGCTTCGTACACAATCATGCTTTTCGTCCTCGATGTCGGCAACACGAATACGGTGCTCGGAGTCTTTGCCCGGGTTGCGAAAGTTCATCCCGTCGAAGATGACGAAGCCGCTCCGAGCTACGAGCGCCTCGTGGCCAACTGGCGCGTCGCGACCCGGCAGGGCAGCACCGTCGACGAGTACGGAGTCTTGTTCCGCAATTTATTTTCGATGGCTAGTCTTGAAGCTTCGGAAATTCACGGCATCGTAATTTCCTCCGTAGTTCCGCCGCTCGATCCAGTCCTGCGGCAGGTGTGCGAGCGCTATTTCAATTCCAAGCCGCTCCTCATCGAGCCCGGCGTAAAAACCGGTATGCCCGTCCACTACGACAATCCGGCGGAAGTGGGCGCGGACCGCATTGTGAACGCCGTGGCTGCATTTGAAAAGTACAGTGGCCCGTGCGTGATCGTCGACTTCGGCACCGCGACCACCTTCGACTGCGTTTCCGCCAAAGGCGAGTATCTCGGCGGAGTGATTTGTCCCGGCATCGGCATCTCGGCCGACGCGCTCTTTTCACGCACCGCGCGCCTGCCTCGCGTAGAGATCCGCAAGCCCGCGCGCGTCATCAGCACCAACACCGTGGGCAGCCTCCAATCGGGCCTCTACTACGGCTATCTCGGACTGGTGGACGGAATTCTCGAACTCTTGTTGGCCGAGCTAGGAAAAGACACGAAGGTGGTCGCCACCGGCGGCCTCGGTCCAATGATCGGCACAGGATCGAAATACATCAAAACGGTGGACGATTTCCTGACCCTCGAAGGCCTGCGCATCATCTGGGAACGAAACGTGGCGGCGCGCCCGGGACTCGGGCCCAAAGCCTCGCCGGCCAAGGCCCGGCCCGAGAAAAAGTCCATCCGTTGAGCCGCCGTGGAAAATCAATTCAATTACTTCAGCTACTTCACCGAAATCGAGGAGCAGTTCCTGCGCCGCCGCAGTGGTGGCCTGCTCCTGACCACGCTCGACTGGGCCTTGATAGAAACCTGGAAAGACGCCGGAATTCCACTCGAAGCCGTGTTGCGCGGGATCGATGCCGCGTTCGACCGCCACGACCAGCGTCCGTCGAAAACAAAAAAAGTAAACAGCCTCGCCTATTGTTCACAGGAAGTGCTGGCCGCAGCCGAAGCCATGAAAGAAGCGGCCGTGGGCGCTGCCGCCGGTCAACCGGCACCAACCAAACCGAGCGCCGGGCAAGGCTTTGAGCCGGTGACGATTGCCGCCTTCCTCCGTCGCAACGCCGATCTTCTGGAGGCGGCGAAGCTTCCACGCACTTCGGGAATTTTCGTTCACGCCGTCGCGAAAGAGTCCGCCGCCACGCTGCGCAAACTCGCCCTGGAAACCGAAAGTAAGAAGGCAGCAAGACTCGAGGACCTGGAGCGCCACCTCACCGTACTGGAAGAAAAACTTTTTGCCGCGTTGCTTGCCGCCACGCCGGATGAAGATATCGTCACGGTTCGCGCGCAAGCCGATCGCGAACTCGCGCCCTACCGCCGCAAAATGGCCGCGGCACAGATCGAGCAACTGCAAAAGCAATACGTCCACAAGCGCCTGCTGGAGAAATACGCCCTCCCGCGCCTCAGCCTGTTTTACATGTGACTAGCACTGGCCCATGACTAATTCTTTCGATGCACTCATTCTCGGCGGCGGCGCGGCAGGACTGATGTGCGCCATCGAGGCTGGCAAGCGCGGCCGCCGTGTTGCCGTACTCGAACACGCCGACCGCCTGGGCAAGAAAATCCTGATCTCCGGCGGTGGACGCTGCAACTTCACCAACCTCCACTGCCGCCCGGAAAACTTTCTCTCTTCGAATCCGCACTTCGCCAAGTCGGCACTGGCCCGCTACACGCCCCAGGATTTCATCGCCCTGGTCGAAAAGCACAACATCCCGTATCACGAGAAAACTCTGGGCCAGCTTTTCTGCGACCGCTCCGCCCGTGACGTTTTGGGAATGCTCGAAGCCGAATGCCAGCAAGCCGGGGTGAGCATTTTCCTGAACACAAACATTTACGAAGTCGATAACACGACCGAGTTCATCGCCAGCGCCGCCAATGCCGAGTTCCGCGCCGCAACGCTGGTAGTCGCCACCGGAGGTCTTTCGATTCCCAAGATCGGCGCAACGTCATTCGGATACGATCTCGCGCGCCAATTCAGCGTCGCCATCCGCGACCCCTGGCCCGGACTCGTGCCCGTAGTGCTGAACGGGGAAGATTGCGCCCGCTTCTGCGATCTCGCCGGAGTTTCAACGGAAGTAATCGCCTCATGCGCCGGTCAGCACTTCCGCGAAAAAATGCTGATCACGCACCGTGGCCTGAGCGGCCCCGCCATCCTGCAAATCTCTTCCTACTGGAAACAAAACGGCAAAAAGCCGCAACCCATCCTCATCGACTTGGCGCCCGACCGCGAAGTCACGGACGCCTTCCGCGATCCCAAGACACCGCGCAATCTCACCACCCTTCGAGCAGAGTTGCGAAAGTGTCTGCCCCACCGACTCTCCGACCGCTGGCTCGAAGCCCACGCTCCCACTGCCTGGACAAATCAAGCCCTCGCCGGCCTGGAAAAGAAAACCCATGCCTGGACGATCTCCCCCGCCGCCACTGAAGGCTACGAGAAAGCCGAAGTGACCGTGGGCGGCGTCGACACCGCCGAACTCTCCGCCAAAACAATGGAGGCCCGCAAGGTCCCCCGCCTGTTCTTCATCGGCGAAGTAGTCGACGTCACCGGCCACCTGGGCGGCTTCAATTTCCAGTGGGCGTGGGCCTCGGGCGCGGCGGCCGGACGCGCGATCTGACGCTTTCAGCTTGAACGATCGTGGACGCTCGTTCGGCAATCCGGTCTTTGCCCGCTCATGCCGTAGAATCAACTCTTGCTCCTAAACATTGAAAAGCTCATCTACGGCGGCGACGGACTCGCTCGTCTTCCCGCCGGATCCACCGATAAAGACCGCGGCCGCGGCAAGGCCGTCTTCATCCCCTTCGTTCTAGCCGGAGAAACGCTTGAAGCCGCGCTCACCGAAGAAAAGCCCGGTTTTGCCCGTGCCCAAGCCAGCAGAATAATAGAGCCTTCGCCGCACCGCACCGAGCCGCCCTGTCCACACTTCATCCGCTGCGGCGGATGCAACTACCAGCACGCCACCTACGACCATCAACTCGAGATCAAGAAAGAAATCCTGCGCGAGAATCTGCGCCGTATTGCCAAGCTCGAACTCGAATGCGAAATTCAGGTGCATCCCTCCCCACCCTGGAATTACCGCACCCGTTCGCGCCTGCAACTGCGCACCCAGCCTAACTTCGCTGCGGGATACTTCAAGTTCGCCTCGCATGAACTGCTGCCAGTAGAAGAGTGTCCCATCAGTTCACCCCTGATTAACCGCGGCATCGCCGCGCTGTGGCAAGCAGGACGCGCTGGCAATGCTGTCGAGGGCGTGCGCGACGTCGAGTTCTTCGCCAATGCCGACGACACAAAATTACTCCTCGAGTTTCTCTGCGCTCCCGAAGCCCGCCGCGCCAACGTCCGCGCCTGGGCCGAAGACCTGTGCGCATCCATGCCTGAGATTGCAGGCATCGCAGCGTTCCGCGAGCCGCAGAAAGGCGTGCAGGAGCCCCTGCTCACGGTAGGCAAGTCAGCGTTAACCTATCAGACGAAAACCGCAGCCTACCGCGTCAGCGCTGGAGCCTTCTTCCAAACCAACCGTTTCCTCACCGACGAACTCGTCGACGTTGTTACCGCGGGCCGGTCCGGTGACCTGGCGCTCGATCTCTACGCCGGTGTCGGACTGTTTTCCACAGCTCTGGCCAGTGACATCCGTCACATAGTTTCTGTCGAGATGTCACAGACATCCGCCGCCGACCTTAAATACAATCTCCCTATAAAGGGAAAGGCGGTCCAAGCCACAGCCGAGCAGTACCTGAGCACAGTCCGTATTGGCGCGGGCGACTCGCCTATGCGGCCCGACCTGGTAGTAGTGGATCCGCCACGCGCCGGCTTAGGAGACGCAGTAGCGCATGCATTGGGAAAGGTGGGATCTCCCAGGCTGACCTACGTCTCGTGCGATCCCGCAACCCTCGCCCGCGACCTGGTCCCCCTGCAAGCCGCAGGCTACCAAGTCGAGCAGCTCCACCTAGTAGATTTGTTTCCCCAAACCTACCACCTGGAGACGGTCGTGCATTTGGTGCGGTGACATCTAAAGTAGCGCCGCCGTCCCGGCGGCTGTCGTGGGGGCGTCCCCCCACAGCCGGAAGCGACTATCACTCACCCTCAAGCCAACCAATGCCAACTCTGCCCGCAATCCAAAACCCGCCACCTCCGCCCCAATTCCAACTACAGCCCACGCGCCAACCCATGCTTTGGGCCGCGCTCTCGTACTCCGCAGGCATCATCGCGGGCGTCTACGCCTGGCGCCCGGCCTCATGGTGGATCGCCGCCACCGCAGGTTTTCTAGCCGCAGGTTTCTATTTCGCGCACCGACGCAAGTGGCTAGGCGCGACCTTAGGTCTAAGCGCATTCTTCCTGGTAGGCGCACTTCACATCCAGCTGCGAGGCCCGGCGCCTCTTCCCGATACCAGCCTCCAGCCCTTCACCGATGGCCAGCAAGTCCAGATCAGCGCGCACGTAACGCGAGAAGGGAGATTGCGCGAAGGAACTCCAAATGAAATCCGACAGACCCTCGATGTCGAGACCGAAGAAGTCGTCATCGAAAACGGCGAAAGAATTTCCGCACATTCCGGCATACGCCTGGGAATCTACAGCGCCACAGCAACCGCGCCACATCTCTTCCACTACGGCGAACGCATCCGCCTTCCCATCAAGCTGAAACAGCCTCGCAACTTCCGCAATCCCGGCGCCTTCGACTATCAAGGCTATCTAGCCGCCAACGGCATTGCCGCGCTAGGCTCCGCGAAAGCCGAAGACGTCGAACCACTCCCCGGCTTCGCCGGCAGCCGCCTCGAACGCTGGCGCACTCGCATGCACGCCAGCATCATCGCGCAGGTGCACGCGCTCTGGCCCCCGCCGCAGGCCGCGCTCATCGATGCCATGGTCATTGGCGAAGAAGCCTTCATCGATCGCGACACCCGAGTCGACTTCCAGCGCTCCGGCACCTACCACGTCCTGGTAGTTTCCGGAATGAACGTCACCATCCTTGCCTTCGTTACCTTCTGGACGCTCCGTCGCCTCCGCCTCGGCGAAATCCCCGCAACGCTGTTAACAATCCTCTTCTGCGTTACCTACGCTTTCCTAACCGAGGTAGGCGCGCCTGTCTGGCGCGCGACTCTAATGTGCGCACTCTATCTCGGCACGCGGCTGCTCTACCGCGGACGAGCCATGCTGAATGCGTTGGGCACGGCCGCCCTCGCCTTGCTCGTACTCGATCCCCGGCAAGTCTTCACCGCCAGCTTCCAGATGACTTTCCTCTGCGTCCTGATCGTAGCCGCGATCGGCCTGCCGCTCCTCGAGCGCACTTCGCAACTCTACCGCCAGGCGCTCGCTCACTGGGATTCCGACGACTACGGCTTCTCACTTCCTCCGCGCATCGCACAGTTCCGCTTGGATCTGCGCTTAATCGCGGAACGCCTCGCGCGTTTCTTCGGACGCCCCTGGTCGTTGCGCCTTGTGTGCGGCTCCTCTCTCACATGCCTGCGCATATTTGAATTGCTGCTGGTCTCCGCCGTGATGCAAATGGGGCTGGCCCTTCCTATGGCTTACTACTTCCACCGCGCCACCACCATCGGCCTTCCCGCCAACCTCGCGGTAGTTCCCCTAATGCACCTCTTAATGCCCGCCGCGATCCTGACCGTAGGCCTGCACCCTGTTTCCCCGCTGCTCGCCAGGCTTCCCGCACTTCCCGCAACCTTCGCCCTTCAAGCGATCACCGGCACAGTCCACGGCCTGGGAGGCCTGCGCCTCGCCGACCTCCGCGTAGCCACACCGTCTCCGCTGATGATGTCACTATCCACCGCAGCGCTGATTCTCGCCATGATCCTCGTGCGCCGCCGTGCCTTATTCGCGGTCATGGGTCTGCTGGCATTGCTCCTCGCATCCTTAGCGCTAGCCTTCGTAGCGCCCAACCCAAAAACCCGCGCAGGATCGCTCGAAGTAACCTCCATCGATGTTGGCGAGGGCGACTCCATCCTGCTAGTCACTCCGCAAGGCCGCACCCTGCTCATCGACGCCGGTGGCCCAATCTGGGGTGCCGGCTCTCAACTCGACTTCGGCGAAGATGTAGTCGCCCCCTATCTCTGGACCCGCCGCATCTCCCGCCTCGATGCCGTTGCCATTTCCCACGCCCACTCCGACCACATCGGTGGCATGGCCGCCGTCCTAAAAGATTTCCGCCCCAAAGAATTATGGATTGGCCTGCTGCCCCCGAGTCGAGCGCTAGAGAACCTGATCGCCGAAGCACACGCACTAGGAATCAAAGTAGTCCGCCACTGGGAGGGGGACGAATTCGATCTAGGCGGAGCCAAAGTAGACGTACTCTTTCCGCCACAGGACTGGCCCACCGGACTCGAGCCCAAGAATAACGACTCCATGGTTTTGCAAGTCACCTATGGCGGGACATCCGTATTGTTAGAGGGAGACGCGGAGAAGGCAGTAGAAAGACGAATCGCCAGCCTGCACCATCCGCACGCTGACTTGTTAAAAGTGGGACATCACGGCAGCGCCACATCCACCACGGCAGAAATTCTGCGATCGGTCAACCCAAGCTTTGCTGTGATCTCAGTCGGCTTCCGAAATTCCTTCGGCCTGCCGAAACCAGATGTCCTCCAGCGCCTGCAAGACTCCGGAGTCCACGTCTACCGCACCGACCTCAACGGCGCCGTCACCTTCTACCTCGACGGCCACTCCGTCACTCCTAGCTTCTCAGCTCTTCCGTAGAATCGTCATCATCATCCTCGCCGCTGCTAGAAACCGGCCGCCGCGATTCCGCAATCAAACTCCGCGCCTTCTTCGCATCTTCTTCCCGCACCGTGATGATCATTCCCCCCAGCCCCGGAAACGCGTCCTGCAAAAGCTGTGCCGACGCCAGGTCGCTCTCAATCCCCGCCGAATCGAGCAACCCCTTCACCACCATCGCCTCCGACTCCTCTTCGCTGTCGAAGACCTTCACCAGCTTTTCATTCGGATCAGGCTGGCGCCGTTCTTCCATCGTCGCATCAGGCTGCTCTGCCATAAATCTCCATTCCCGGATCCGCCGCCAAGATCGCCGGACTCCGCACACCTGTGATTCTACCCCTTCTCGGGATCCTTTCCTTAACAGTCCTCGCCGCTGCATGCCGTGTAAGATGACACGCAACCATGTCCGCGCCATCCGCAAGTGCAGAAAAACGCCAAAGTATTCTCGTGCGGCATCCCGTCCCCGCCTACTTTGCTCTGACGTTCACCATCTCGTGGAGCGCCGCGCTGGCCGTTGCCTCGCCCCATCTGATCCGCCATGAACCTCTGCCAAAGATGACCGGCATCCTCATGTTTCCAGCGATGCTGCTTGGCCCGAGTGTTTCGGGAGTCATCCTGACCTGGATCGTCGACGGAAAAACCGCTGTGAGCGGCCTTCTCTCGGGCATGTTTCTCGCTCGCCTTCCCGCGCGATGGTACGCAATGCTTCTTCTTCCTCCAGCCCTGGTCCTGTCCGTTCTCTTTCTTCTGCAAACATTCGTCTCCCCGATCTACACCCCAAACCGCTTTCTGATCGGTATCTGGTTTGGCCTTCCAGCCGGTTTCTTGGAAGAAATCGGCTGGATAGGTTACGCGTTCCCCAAAATGCGTCTGCCAAACAACAGCCTGGCTCCCGCTGTTGTTCTCGGGCTGTTGTGGTCCCTGTGGCACCTGCCCGTAGTCAACTTTCTCGGCACCGCTGCTCCGCACGGCGCCTATTGGTTTCACTTCTTTCTCGCATTCGGTTTAGCCATGACCGCGATGCGAGTGCTGATCTGTTGGATGTACAACAACACGAGAAGCGTGCTGCTAACTCAACTAATGCATGTAAGTTCCACGGGCTCGCTGGTCATCCTCAGCCCGTCGCGCGTGACTGCTCCACAAGAAGTGATGTGGTATCTGCTCTATGGAACTGTCCTCTGGCTCACGGTGGCGATCGTCGTCAAGACCTATGGCAAGCGCTTGGTGACCCAGGTGAGCGCCTGAGACCCAGCACTTTCGGGCCGTTGTCTTCGCTCTGCCAGATGAGAATAATGGGACTGGAAGAAGGGACCAGCATGAACCTAGGCGAGCCAGCGGACCACGACAAGAATCTACATCTGGTGGGAAAGAACGTCAGAGAAGAAGAAGACGAAGCCCGCAGAATCCGCCGCCTTCAAGTCATGATGAGCATGGTCACTTCTGTGATCAGCCAGGACCCCGCCCTCACCATCGAAGAAGCCTCCGAATTAGCCGCCGGCGCCAAGCGCGCTGCCCTAGCTATGTTCCCCGACAAGGAACTAGCCTACGACCTCCTCTACAAACCCCGCCTCCAGCGCTTAATGCGCGAACGCTTCCGCCTGCAATAGAGAGCGATTGTCATCCCGAGAGAGCGCGCCCCTTTGCGCGAACGAAGGATCTGGGCGAGCCGCGCGATGTGTCGCGTTCTTTGCGACACGTTAATCGCGCGTTTGGCTCGCTTCCTTATGACTTTTATTCGTCCACCACGGAATTCCGCAGCGTCCCCACACAGTCCACGCTAACCTCCATCACATCTCCAGCTACCACCGGTCCCACGCCTTCAGGCGTGCCAGTAGCAATCAGATCCCCCGGAAACAGCGTCATCACCTGCGCCGTGTGACGAATCACCACGTCCACGGGAAACAAAAAGTCCCGCGTGTTCCCCGACTGCCGCACCTCGCCATTCACCCGCGTCTCCACTCCCACCCCGGCCCAGGGATCAATGTCCGTCCCTTCCACGACCACCGGCCCCACCGGACAAAACGTGTCAAAGCTCTTAGCCCGCGTCCATTGCCCGTCTTTCTTTTGCAGGTCGCGCGCAGTCACATCATTCAGACACGTATATCCGAGGATGTAAGGCCGCACGTCCTCATCCTTCGCCAGTTGATAGCAGGTCTTGCCGATCACGATACAAAGCTCGGCTTCATAATCCACACGTTGTGAAATTCGTGGCCGCCGCACAATCCCACCCGGCGCCAGCAGCGCGGAGTTCGGCTTCAAAAACAAGATCGGTTCCGTCGGGATTTCATGCCCCAGTTCCTCCGCATGCGCCCGGTAGTTCCGCCCCACGCACACGATCTTCGACGGCCGCACCGGAGCCAGCAACGCGGCCTCCTCCAGCGCAATCGCGTCGATCCGCCGCGTCCGCAATCCCTCAATGTCCCCACCGGACTCTTCCGGAGCCGTAACCAAAATGCGCAAAATCGTATCGCGCCCCGCCACCGGCTCCACCAGCCCGTACTGCGCTTCACCATTCAGTTGAAACCGGCAATATTTCATCGCGCCTCCAGACGTTTTCCCACCTTTTAGCGATTGTCATCCCGAACGAAGTGAGGGACCTTGGTTTCGCCCGTATCTACGACGCGCGCCTTCCAAATTACCAAATTACAAATCCCCCTAAGGCACCTTCTCCCCAGCCTCCTCCGACTTCCCACTCTCATTCCCCCGCACATCCACCGCCGACACCGAATAAAAATATGTCTTCCCCGAAACCACGTGCTGGTCGCGGAATCCCGGAGTCTTCACCGGACCATCATTCACCTTCACCGCGACCCCACCCTCCTCGCGACGGTAAACGTTATATCCATCCAAATCCGCATCGGTCACCGGAGCCCATATCAAATCAATGAAAGCCTCCTGCCCCGGCCCGGAAAATACCGCCTGAACTCCCGAAGGCACCGCCGGAGGAAAAACATCATGCGCGAAAACTTTCACTTCCGGCGTGTCGTCGCCTTCGACCAAAACATCCGGCTTACCCGCCTGCGAGATCACCGTCAAAGTGTCACCGTGATAGTAGTAAGTCTTTTCCCACTCAAAGTTCTGGTCCGTCAGCGACAGCTGATTCTCCAGCCCAGCGTCCCGCTCACCCACCAGGATTTTTTGCCCACTGCCCTCAGCCCGCCGGTACACCCGATAACTGCGGCGAACCGGGTTGGGAATCGGCAGCGATAACAGCACCCCAGTCCAACTCAACACCACCCCCTGAGCCGTAACTCGCGCACTGAAGTCAGTTGGTGGAGGCAGGGCTACCGCCAGAGGAACGTGCACTTCGTTCGACAATCCTGCCCCGCGCCCGTCCCGGTTCAACACTTCCACCGCGTAAGTAGCCGAGCCCAAGAGACTCCGAATCCGCATGTCCGCAGGAAGATTGTCGGTATAGGTGGCCGCAAGCTTCTTTCCACCCGCGTTTTTCTCCCCAGCGAAATCCGCCGGCGGCGCAACCTGACCCACAGCGTCGCCACACGTCGCCAGTGCCACATCCATACTCCGGCAAACCCGCGTCTTCCCCAAATACCGCACCATCTGCCGGTCCGTAGTCCGCGCCGGGATCGTCCATGTAAGCGTGACCTTCTCCCCCTTCCGCACCGCCCGCAAATCGGAAGGCGCCTTGGGCAACTCCAACGCCGGCGGCAGCGGCGGCCCAATCGAAGCGCACCCCGCCAACCCAATCAGCAAGGTCACCGCCACCAACAGTTGTCCAAGTAGAAGCTTCATGCGGAAACAACAGACTACATCACGCAGCTGAAAGCAACGCCAGTAAGAAGCTTTACCCTGTGTTCCCCGTGTCCCCTGTGGTAAAGACTTTGATGTTTCTGACCACCGACCACTAGCCACTGACCTCTAGCCCCTGCCCACTTCCCTCACCGCCTCCCGAAACACCCTCGTATGCCGGTCCACATCCTCACTCTCGGTCTGCGGAGACATCAACGCCATATTATGAAACGGCGTAAGCAGAATCCCGCGATTCATGGCATACAAATGCATAAACCGCTCCAGCTCAAAGTCCATAGCATCGTGCGCTTCCGTCCCATTCTTCGGAGCGTCCGCCCGAAACAAATATTCCGCCCGGCATCCCAGCCGCGTGACGTGCCACGGCAACTCCGCTTCCGCAATCGCCCGAGCCACGCCCAAAGTCCAGCGCTCCGCCATCGGAATCATCCGCTCAAAAGCCTCTTTGCTCAGCACTTTACTCAAAGTAGCCCGCATAGCAGCAAGTGACAAAGCGTTCCCCGCCAGAGTCCCGCCAATGCCGCCCACATCGCAATCTTCAAGCTGTTGCGCCGCCGCAATCCGCTCCGCGACTTCCTGCGAGAATCCATAAGCCGCTCCCGGAATCCCTCCCCCAATCGCCTTCCCAAAAACCAAAACATCCGGCTCCAGATTCTCCGCCCGCGTAAACCCGCCCGGCCCCGCACAAATCGTATGCGTCTCATCAATAATCAAAAGCGCTCCATGCTTGCGGGTAAGCTCGCGCAACGCCGCATGAAACCCCGCCGCCGGATGCACGATGCCCACATTCGTCATCACCGGCTCCGCCAGCACGCAAGCCACATCTCCCGCGGCCAGCGCCCGCTCCAATCCAGCAACGTCGTTGAACTCCACCACCTTAGTAGTCACCGCTGGATTCACCGGAGGCCCAATATTCCCCCGCCGCGCCCCCACCTTGCCGTTGCGATCCAGCGTGACAAAAGTCTCATCCACCGTCCCGTGATAACACCAGTTGAAAACCAGAATCTTAGCTCGCCCCGTAATCTGCCGCGCCAACCGTATCGAAAATCGGTTCGCATCGGTAGCCGTCAAAGCAAACTGCCAGTAAGGCAGCCCAAACCGCCGCTGCAACTCCTCCGCCACAAAAATCGAATCCTCCCCCGGCAGCATCAGCGTAATCCCGCGCCGCGCCTGCTCTTCCACCGCCTTCACCGTGGCAAACGGAGAGTGCCCCGTCATCGCCCCCGTATCCCCCAAACAAAAATCCGCATACCGGTGCCCATCCACATCAAAAAAAGAAGCCCCCTGCGCCTCCCGCACAAACGGCGGAAACGCTCCCGCCCACTTCGCCATCCAGTTCATTGGGACGCCCGCCAGCAGCGACTTCCGCGCCCGCTCAAACAGCGCCTTCGACTTCGGACGCTCGTCCACAAACTTCTTCTCTTCGCGAACCATCAGGGACTGCAGGCGGGCTCGGTCGATGGATTTCATGCCGTCCACGGGGCAGGATATCAGACTGTGCTGTCTCCATAGGCGGACGACTCCGTCCGCTTACTTCAGTTTGCTTTTCGCGTCGAGAACACAAGATTCTGCGGATAGGAAGAAACGATTTTTAGACGGCCGCCAGGCGTGCGCAACGCTTCCTGTTCTGGCTCCAGGTCGGCGACCAGGTTCCCTTCGACCTCGCGGAGGACAAGGTGAAATTCAGTTCCGCCCTTTGACTTGGAGGCGATCGCATCGGCGGCGAAGTCAGGCAACTCGACCTCGAAAGAACCGTGGGCATCGGGCGTGACCACTCCTAACTCGATCTGCGGAACCATGCAGTCCACGAAGCCAAAAAAGTCGCATGCCCACGATGCCATATAGTCGACGCGAATCTCGACCGGCTTCTTGCCGGGCGGAGCGCTACGAATTTG
>DATMQT010000092.1:0-91467 GCA_035566655.1 Candidatus Dormiibacterota bacterium | reverse complement strand
ACCATGCACGCCATTCGCCTGGCTCGCGCCGCCACCGGCCGCGACAAAATCATAAAGTTCGAAGGCGCCTATCACGGACTGCACGACTCCGCTCTGGTCAGCGTAAAGCCTCACGCGCCCGACTTCGGCGACATCGACAATCCAGTATCCGTCCCCGGCGGGCTAGGTGTGCCGAAATCCGCGGTAGCAAACGTCACCATCGCCACCTTCAACGACCTCGCCACCGTCGAACGCCGTTTCAAAGAAAATCCCGGCGAGATCGCAGCGATTATTCTCGAGCCCATCCTCATGAACGTCGGCCTCTGCATGCCCGAACCCGGCTTCCTGCAGGGCCTCCGTGAGATCGCCACCAAGAACGGCGCGCTCCTGATCTTCGACGAAGTAAAAACCGGAGCGAAACTAGGTTGGGGCGGCGCCAGCGAATACTTCAACGTCCATCCCGACATGATCTGCCTCGCCAAATCAATCGGCGGGGGCCTGCCCCTGGCCGCGTTCGGCGCCAGCAAATCCGTCATGGACCTCATCTCTGAACACAAGGTCTTCCACGGCGGTACCTACAACACCAATCCAGTTTCGATGGCCGCAGGCCTCGCGACTTTCCGCGAAGTCCTCACCCGCGACAACTATGCTCACGTCGACAAGCTCGGCCAAAAGCTAGCCGCCGGATATCGCAAGACCATCGCGAAAGTCGGACTGCAAGCCTACATCGCCCAAGCCGGAGCCAACGGCGCGCTGATGTTCTATCCGAAAGAAATTCGCAACTACCGCGATTGGACCACCATCGACATCGACCTCTGGCGCCACTACTGGTTCGCCATGGTCAACCGCAGCGTAATGCCGCAACCGTATTGGTGGGACGAGCAGTGGACCATCTCTGTCCAACACACCGAGGCCGACATCGACAAACACCTCGCAGCCTTCGACGACATAGCGTCATCGCTAGCCAAAGCGCAACAGGATCGAATCGGTCAGCCCGCACTGGCCGCGCACTAGAAAGTGCAGAAAAAAACTTGTCATTCCGAACCGGGCGAAAGCCCGGCGAGGAACCTGCTGTCCGCAGCCAGCGTAGAGGAACTTTGTCCACCACCACCCAACCCGCCCCGCCCCAACTGATCCGCGCCCTCGGGCGCCGCGATCTAGTCCTCCTATTCGTAGTAGCCGTCTTCAACCTGAACGTGGTCCCCTCCATCGCCGCCAACGGCGGCGTCACCATCTGGCTTTGGATCATCTCTCTGATCCTGTTCTTCTGGCCTCAAGGCATCGCCGTCATCGAACTCGCCCACCGTTATCCCGGCGAAGGTGGAGTCTATCTCTGGGCCAAAGAAGTCTTCGGCGACTTCCACGGATTCCTCTCCGGCTGGTGTTACTGGACCAACAACATGCTCTACGTGCCGACGATCATGCTCTACTTCGTCGGCGTTTCCGTTTTTATCGTCGGTCCAAGCCACGCAGGTCTTGCTGATAGCAAGTCTTTTGCGCTCATCGTGTCGCTAGCGTTGCTGGCATTGCTTACCCTACTCAACATTCTCGGCCTCGGTATTGGCAAGTGGATCAACAACCTCGGCGCCATCGGCACCTTCATCGCTGCCGCAGTGCTGATCGGCCTGGGTGTAGTGATCTGGCAGCGCTTCGGCACCACCATCACCGCCGCCGATTTCAAAATCCCCGCCAACCCGCGCTTCGTTCTCAATTCCTTCGGCGTGATTTGCTTCGGTCTAATCGGACTCGAACTCGCTTCCGTCATGGGCGACGAAATCCGCGACCCTGCGCGCACTCTTCCCGGAGCCGTCGCCTGGGGCGGCCTGCTCGCCGGCTCGCTCTACGTGGCGGTCACGCTCACGTTGCTGATCTCCGTCGGTAAAAGCGTCAACGTGCTGCAAGGCGTAGTGCAAGCAGTCAGCGGGATGGCCGCCCGCGTAGGCGTGAGTTGGATCTCCGTCCCCTTCGCCGTCATGCTCAGCCTCGCCATCGCCGGCATCGGTTCCGCCTGGACCGGCGGCTGCGCCCGCATCCCCTTCGTCGCCGGCCTCGATTCCTACATGCCCTCCTGGCTCGGCAACGTTCACCCGCGCTATGCCACACCCTACGCGGCTCTGATCGTCCAGGGCATCGTCTCTGCCGTGCTCGTGATCTTGAATCTAGCCGGCGCAGGAGTTCAGGAAACATTCCAAAAACTCTTGTCGCTGGCAGTCGTCTTGAACCTCATCCCCTTCGTCTACATGTTCGCCGCGCTCGTCAAATTCGCAGTGACGGAGCCTGTTCCGCGCGGCCACTACAGCCGCACCACACTCTTCCTGGCGGGCAGCAGCGGCCTGCTCACGACGATCGTGGGCATCGCGCTCGTATTCTTCCCAGCGCAGCAGATCACATCGCTGTGGTCTTACGAGATTTGGATGGTAGGCGGCACCCTGTTCTTCATCGGCCTGGCCGCATTCTTCTTCTTCGTGTACGGCCGCCACAAAGTTTCACAAGCAAAGCTCGGGAAGGGCACGACTTTAGTCGTGCCGTTAGGTGACTAGTAAAGTTCGGGAAGGGCACGACTTTAGTCGTGCCGCTAAGGATCAACAGTTTGGGGGCTTTAGCCCCGAGGTACGCAGGAGGAACCAATGCCGGGCGGAGTCACAACCGAAGTAAAAACTTATCAGATGTACATCAACGGCAAATGGGTCGCGAGCAAATCCGCGAAAACCTTTCCCGTATATGACCCCTCCACCGAGGAAGTCATCGCCCAGGTCCCCGACGCCGGCCCGGACGACGTCAACCGCGCCGTAGCCGCCGCCAAAGCCGCTTTCGAAGATGGCCCATGGAGCACGAGCACAGCGCAGGAGCGTGGCCGAGTCCTCTTCCGCCTCTCCGAAAAAATCCGTGCCAATCTTCCCGCGCTCGCTGAACTCGAATGCCGCAACACCGGCAAGCCCATCGTCGAGGCTGAATACGACATCACCGACGCCGCCACGTGCTTCGAATACTACGGCGGCCTCGCCACCAAGGTCGTCGGCTACGTCAATCCCGTTCCCGACAACGCGATGTCACTCTCGCTGAAAGAACCAGTCGGCGTCGCCGGACAAATCATCCCTTGGAACTATCCGCTCCTAATGGCAGCATGGAAACTCGCGCCCGCGATCGCCGCGGGCTGCACCTGCGTCCTCAAACCCGCCGAGCAAACCCCGCTCACCGCGCTCGAATTCGCAAACTACTTCGCCGACTGCGGCCTGGCCCCAGGCGTGGTCAACATCATCACTGGCTTCGGCGAGACCGCGGGCGCACCGCTCGTCCAGCATCCCGACGTAAACAAGATCGCCTTCACCGGCAGCGCTGCCGTGGGCAAGATCATCGTGAAGCAGGCCGCCGACACGGTGAAGCGCGTCACTCTTGAACTCGGCGGCAAGTCGCCCAACATCTTCTTCGCCGACGCCGACTTCGAAGCCGCCATCGACGGCGCGCTCTTCGGCGTCTTCATCAATCAAGGCGAAGTCTGCTCCGCCGGAAGCCGCATCCTTGTGCAGAAGTCGATCTACAAGAACTTCGTCGAAGCGATGACGGAGAAAGCCAAGAAGATCAAGCTCGGCCCTCCACTTGATCGCGAAACCAAGATGGGCCCACTCGTCAGCAAAGAACAGTACGACCGCGTCAACTCCTACATCGAGATCGGCAAGAAAGAAGCCACACTCGCTTCAGGCGGTGGACGCCCCGAGAAGATCGGCAAAGGCTACTACGTCCAGCCCACCATCTTCTCCAATGTGACGAACTCGGCCCGCATCGCCCGCGAAGAAATCTTCGGCCCCGTCGCCGCCGTAATTCCTTTCGACGACGAGAAGGACGCACTCAAGATCGCCAACGATTCACCCTACGGCTTGGCCGCCGCAGTCTGGACCCGCGACATTTTCAAGGCGATGCGTTCCGTAAAGGCCCTGCGGGCCGGCATAGTCTGGGTGAATCACATGCAACCGACGTATGTCGAAGCCCCCTGGGGCGGATACAAACAATCCGGATTCGGCCGCGAACTAGGCCCCTGGGGCATCGAAGAGTATCTCGAAACCAAGCAGGTCTACATCAATCTGAACGAAGCTCCAATAGGTTGGTACTGAAAAACAGTGGCCAGTGGTCAGTGACCAGTGGCCAGTTCGCAAAACTGAATTTACTGGCCACTGATCACTGACCACTGGCCACTTGGAAACTGACGATGTCAACTATCCAACTGCATACTCAAATCCCCGGTCCGAAATCCAAAGCGCTCTCGGCCCGCCGCGCAAAAGCCGTGCCCCGCGGCCTGTCTCACGGCACGCCCATCTATGTAGCCAAAGCCGAAGACGCCTGGCTCGAAGACGTCGACGGCAACCGCTATATCGATTTCGCCGGCGGCATCGGCTGCGCCAACGCCGGTCATCGCCAGCAACCCGTAGTTGATGCCATCAGCGCGCAGCTCGACAAGTTCCTCCACACCTGCGTCCAAGTCACGCCGTATGAAGGTTACGTCGAACTAGCCGAGCGCATGAACCAAGTCACGCCCGGCAAGTTCTCCAAGAAAACTCTCTTCGTAAACAGCGGCGCTGAAGCCGTTGAAAACGCTGTCAAGATCGCCCGCGCTTATACGAAGCGTCCCGCCATCATCACCTTCGAAGACGCCTTCCACGGCCGCACCATGATGACGCTGGCTCTCACCAGCAAGACGCATCCTTATAAAGCCGGCTTCGCGCCGTTTCCCGGCGACGTCTATCGCATCCCGTTCGCCTACTGCTATCGCTGCTCCTACAACTTGAAGTACCCGTCGTGCGATCTCTACTGCGCGCGCCATCTCGAAGACACTTTCAAGCGCGTCGTCGCCAATGAAGAAGTAGCGGCGGTGATTGCCGAACCGGTGCTGGGAGAGGGTGGCTTCGTCGCTCCTCCCCCGGACTACTTCAAAGTTCTCATTGATCTCTGCCACAAACACGGCGTGCTCTTCATCGCCGATGAAGTGCAATCCGGCTTCGGACGCACCGGCGCGCTCTTCGCGAGTGAGCGTTACGGCATCGAGCCCGACTTGATCGTCACCGCAAAATCTTTGGGCGGAGGCCTTCCACTCGCCGCCGTCACGGGGCGCGCCGAAATCATGGACGCTCCGGGCCCCGGCGGCTTAGGCGGCACCTTCGCAGGCAATCCTCTATCCTGCGCCGCGGCTCTCGCAACGCTCGATCTGTTCGAAAAGACGAATCTGTTGACCCGCGCCAACGAACTCGGAGACCGCTTCCAGCGCCGTGCCCAAGAATGGCAACGCCGCTGGCCCATCATCGGTGACGTGCGCGGACTGGGCGGCATGCAGGCCATCGAACTGGTCAAGTCGCAGGAAACCAAAACTCCCGCCGCCGACGAGACCAAGCAGATCACGCAACATTGCTACGAGCACGGCCTGATCACCATCACCGCCGGCTCGTACTCCAATGTGATCCGCGTCCTGGTCCCGCTGGTCGCATCCAACGAGCAAATGGATGAAGGTCTCGACGTGCTGGAAGCCGCTCTGACGGCGGTGTGCGACAAGAAAGGCGCAGTCGCTCAGTTGGTGTAATAATCTGAATTACTCTTCGCGATAGCAGAGGCAACCCCATGACGACAGTTGCAGCCCCGCCCGTCATCAAACTCACCAACTACATCAACGGCCATTGGTTCGACTCCCGCGCCAACGAGTGGCGCGACGTAATCAACCCGGCCACCGGCGAAGTGCTCGCCCAAGTCCCGCTCGCCGAGGCTGCCGAAGTCAATCAAGCCGTTGAAGCCGCGGCCGACGCCTTTCCCGAATGGCGCCGCACGCCGCCGGAAGACCGCATCCAGCCGCTGTTCAGGCTGAAGATGCTGCTCGAAGACCATATCGACGACATCGCCCGCATCATCACCCAGGAAAACGGCAAGACCTTTACCGAAGCCAAAGCCGAGATGCGACGGGCTATCGAGAACGTCGAAGTCGCCTGCGGAATCCCGATGATGATGCAAGGCTACAACCTCGAAGACGTAGCCCGGGGCATCGACGAAATGATGATCCGGCAACCGCTAGGCGTAACCACCGCCATCGTCCCTTTTAACTTTCCGGGTATGATTGCGTTCTGGTATTTGCCATATGCTATAGCAACCGGGAACACCTTCATCCTCAAGCCCTCCGAGCGCGTTCCGCTCACCATGCGCTACGTTTACGAACTGCTCGAGAAGACCGGCTTACCCAAAGGCGTTGTCGGTCTGATCAACGGCGGCAAAGCCGCAGTGGACGCGCTTCTCGACCACCCCAAAGTTCGGGCTATCAGCTTCGTCGGATCGACTCCGGTCGCGAAGTACGTGTACTCGAGAGCCGCGGCCAACGGCAAACGCGCGCAGTGCCAGGGCGGAGCCAAGAACCACGTCATCGTTCTGCCCGACGCCGACATGCCCATGGCCACCCAAATCATCAGCGACAGCGCCTTCGGATGCGCCGGCCAGCGCTGTCTCGCGGTCTCGGTCGCTGTGACCATCGGCGAAGCTCAGAAGACGTTTCGAGATTCCATTGCCGATGCGGCCTCGAAGCTCAAGGTCGGCAACGGCCTCGACAAGGACGTGCAGATGGGTCCCGTGATCACGCCGCAAAGCAAAGAGCGCGTCGAATCGCTCATCGCACTCGGCGAAAAGCAAGGCGCGAAGATCCTCCTCGATGGCCGCAACTCGAAGATCCCGAAATATGAGTCCGGCAACTTCGTAAAGCCCACCATTCTCGATGATGTTCCCGCGACCAGCGATCTGGCCGACACGGAGATCTTTGGTCCCGTCCTGAGCCTCGTTCACGCTAATGATATGGACGACGCTCTCGGCTTTCTCGAGCGCAGCGCGTACGGCAATCAGGCGTCGCTGTTCACGTCGAGCGGATCGGCGGCGCGCCGCTTCCGCTACGAAGCGCCCGCGGGCAACATCGGCATCAACATCGGAGTCGCCGCGCCCATGGCCTACTTCCCCTTCAGCGGGTGGAAGAACAGCTTCTTTGGCGACCTCCACGGCCAGGGCCGCGACGCCATCGAGTTCTATACCGACAAGAAAGTCGTAGTCGAACGCTGGGCCAAAGAGCACAGCCGCAAGTTCTGAGGACGCCATGACCACAACTCTCACCACGCCAACCATGACTGACAAGAAGATGTCCGGCAAGGAGATCGTTGATCTCTCGCGCAAGCACACGCTGTATGAATGGTCGGCGCAGTCGAAGGTCGATCCCATTCCCGTGGCCAGCGCCAAGGGGATCTACTTCTATACGCCGGAAGGCAAGCGCTTCATCGACTTCAACAGCCAGCTCATGTCGGTCAACATCGGACACGGCGACCCGCGCGTCATCCAGGCCATCAGCGACCAGGCCGCAACACTCGCTTACGCCAATCCCTTCATGGCCACTGAGGCTCGTGCGCGGCTTGGGGCGAAGCTTGCCGAGATCACTCCTGGCAACATCGACACCTTCTTCTTCACCAACGGCGGAGCTGAGGCTAACGAGAACGCCATCAAGCTGGCGCGCTTCTTCACGGGACGCCACAAGATCATGGCGCGCTATCGCTCTTATCACGGCGCGACTGCGGGCGCGATCAGCCTTACAGGCGATCCGCGCAGATGGGCTGCGGAACCTGGCATTCCGGGCGTCGTGCATGTGCTTGATCCTTATCATGGCATCGAGCGCGGATGGGAATCGGCCGAGTCGTCGCTGGCCATGATTGAAGAGACCATTCAGCTCGAAGGCCCGCAGACCATCGCCGCGTTCATCCTCGAGCCGGTTACTGGAACCAACGGCGTCCTCGTTCCTCCTGATGGATACCTTGTCGGGCTGCGCAAGCTTTGCGACAAGTACGGCATCTTGATGATTGCCGATGAAGTGATGTCCGGGTTTGGGCGGACTGGCGCGTGGTTTGCGGTTGATCATTGGAAAGTCGTTCCTGACCTGCTTTGCATGGCTAAGGGGTTAACTTCAAGCTATCTTCCTCTTGGGGCGGTTGGGATGCGGCACCACATTGCTCAGCATTTTCAGGACAAAGTCTTCTATGGAGGGCTCACTTACAACAGCCATCCCATGGGGTGCGCGGCGGCGCTGGCTACCATTCGCGTGTACGAGGAAGATGGGCTGATCGACAACGCGAAGAAGATGGGCGCGGTGCTCAAAGAGCTGGGGGCGGAGTTGCAGGCAAAGCATCCTTCGGTGGGCGCGGTGCGCTCGATTGGGTTGTTTGGCATCGTCGAACTGGTGCGCAGCCGCAAGACTCGGCTGCCTCTGGCTCCTTTCAACGGGACGTCTGACGAGATGGCTGCGCTTGGGCGCTTCTTCCGCGAGCAGGGGCTGTATACGTTTGTCCGGTGGAACACGTTCTTCACTAATCCTCCGCTGTGCATCAATGAGGAGCAGATGCGCGACGCGTTTGCGATCATTGATCGAGCTCTCGATATTACGGATAAGGCTGTGGTCGATTAGCTCATAGCTATTATCTATTCTAAGTGTCATCCCGGCCAGTCGAAGAACCCCTTGCATCTCTGAAGGGAACGTGACCTCGCAAGGAGTTCTCCCAGCGCACTGTGCACGGTGAGAATGCCTTGACGAGTCTCTGGCACTACCAGGTTGACCGGGGTCCTTCGACTGCGTTGGCTCTCGCTTCGCGAACGCCAACTCCGCTCAGGATGACATTTTATTGAGTGACTCCCCGGCAAACAACATTTCCGTACCCCACTTCTCCGCCATATCCTCCCAGCGAGGATTTTTCGATTCGATCAACGCAATCTTCTTCGTCCGGCTCCAGCCCTTCAATTGCTTTTCTCGACCGATGGCCTTATGAACGTCGTCGAAGCTTTCGTAGTACACCAACCGATCGCAATGGTACTTGGCGCTAAAGCCCTCGATCTTGCCATGCTTGTGTTGAAGCGCACGCCGGTAGATGCTGTTCGTCATCCCAATGTAGAGCGTGCCCGATAGGCTGCACACGATGTAAACGAAATACTCGTGATCTTTCATATTGTGACTCTCTCGAACTGCACTGAACGTTGCTCATCCGGCTCGGCTGGGGCTTGCGGCGCGTGGCCGGGCCTTTGTCTTGATGCTGGTGGGCCGCTTGCGGCGGCGAACATCTGCTGACGCGGGGCGAAAGGCGCTGCTGAGACGTTCTACTTCTGATTCTTCTTCTTGGGGCGTGCGGATTGTGGCCAGGGCTGCGGCTTGCGCCCTGGCAGTCGCAAAATGGCTTGCTGCTGGCGGGGCCGCTGGGTATTCGGGGACTTCCTTGACCATGTCGCTTTGCCAGCAATCGAAACGAACCTTGTTCGAGTTCCTGACCGCGATGCTTAGCGCGCGGAGGATTAGGCGGGCGCGGGCTACGTCGATGTGGTTGCGGACCAGGGCGTTCACTACTTCCATTAGCGAGGCCTGGATGGCTTGCGCGTCCTCGAAATTGGCGATGGGATGGAGGCGCGATTTGGGCGGAGTGCGGACGCCGCGGATCATGCGCTGATGGAAATAGCAGAAGACTTC
Source organism: Candidatus Dormiibacterota bacterium (assembly GCA_035566655.1). Classification (GTDB taxonomy): domain Bacteria; phylum Acidobacteriota; class Terriglobia; order Terriglobales; family Acidobacteriaceae; genus Sulfotelmatobacter. The sequence continues at coordinate 81,983 of DATMQT010000092.1, read as the reverse complement.
CTGGCGCAGCGATGGGGAGCCGCAGCGGATTCCGTTGACTTTGATGTGAGAACAGGTGCGAGTGTTGGGATTGGCTGCCATGTTTGGACCTTTCGTCTTTGGGGATTGATCTGGTGCGAAAAAAATTGGGGATCGAGTTTCTAAATCTTTGATAAGGCTTGGGTTAGCGCCGTGGCGGCGGAAGAGGTCCGCGTAAAATATTGCAAGCAAAGGGTTTGCGTGTAAAATCTTGAAAAATAAGGTGTTACGGACGTCGAAATTCGTGCCGGCGGGGGTGGAGAGGAGTTGCTCGGAGATTATTTGGCGGAGGAGCGTCACTACTTATAGTTTACGGGAGGGGTCAAGGTCAGATGTCACATAGGGGCTGTGGAAAAGTGCGGGTTGGGAATTGGGAAGGGTTCCATCCATTCCCGGATTGTCCCCGTATGATTTTGTTCTATCCCGGATTCAGTGTGCGGCATACAATGAACCGATTTTCGAGGGTGGGGCAGGAACGCGCTCGTCAGGACCAGGCCGTCGGGGGGTTCAATCGCTTTTTGCTGCGGGATGCTTTGTTTCCGAAGGGAAGTTTTGAATGAGTGTGATTCTGCTCGGCGGCCAGCAATACAGACATATCGCCTACGAAAACGAGGCGGACTTAGAGCGCACCGTCGTGCAGTTACAGCAACAGCTATTCGGCCCCGACAGGTTTTATCTCGACATCAAACGAAGAATTGGTGGGGGTGGTGCGACACGAAACGTGCCGGACGGCTATGTTATCGACCTATCGGGAGCAAAACCGCGTCTGTTCGTCGTGGAGAACGAGTTGGCAGCGCATGACCCACTGCGGCACATCGCAGTGCAGATTTTGCAGTTTTCTCTCTCTTTTGAGAGCGAGCCAGTCGTGGTAAAGCGCATTCTAATGGATGCACTAAACGAGAATCAGCGGGCGAAACACGCCTGCGAAAGATATGTGAGCACAACGGGCTATCGGGGAGTAGATCACCTGCTCGAGTACCTCGTATTCGACTCACCGTTTTCCGCGTTGGTCATTATCGATGAAATTCCTGGGAACTTGGAAAATGTCCTATCACAGAAGTTTCGTTTCGGTGTGGAAGTCCTCGAACTCGTTCGGTTCGAAAATGACAAGAGCGAAAGGGCATACGAGTTCGAGCCGTTCTTGGCTGATGTAACCGGGGATGTGCTGAGCGCAGCAACTCGGGAGGCGCACCAGCCCAACGTCGACACCTCGGAACTGGACACCGTAGTTGTGCCCGCGAGAGAGGACGGCTTCCAAGAGACTTTCCTCGGCGAGAACAGATGGTATGCAGTACGGATTCACGGCATGATGCGTCCACAGATCAGATACCTCGCCGCATATCAAGTCGCCCCTGTTTCTGCAATAACGCACGTCGCGCCGGTTAAGGCCATCCTTCCTTGGAAAGATACAGACAAGGTAGTGCTTAACTTTGCTGCGCCTGCCCAAGCAATTGGGCCCATCTCTCTGGTTAAAGGTGGGAGAGTAAAGGCGCTCCAAAATCTTCGATATACATCCTACTCACGGCTGAAGCAAGCGAAGACCCTCGACGATCTCTGGGGCGACACTATCGCTAGTGCGGGATCAACCTCCTGAACCTTTATCCCAATGTCAATCGCTTCAGTTCGTAGTCGGTGGGGCGGCACGACGCGACGGGATCCGTTTTCCATTAGATTTCATCTGCCGCTGGAACAGTAAGGAGTAGCGACCTTGTATTGCAGTTGTTGTGGCAGTCGGGTGGAGGATCGAGCCGCTCGTTGCGAGAAGTGCGGGACGGAGCTTCCGTCCGTCCCGATGCCTCCGCCTCCCCCCAAGAAGACCTCCCGCTTTCTTGTGATCGCTGCATGCGTCATGGCCCTGATTGGGCTGATCGCTCGGGTCGGAATAGCCGCCGCCATCCTGATTCGGAGCTACAGCTTCTTCGAGGCGACAGTTATTAGTCTCCTGATTCTGATTTGCTGCTCTTTGGCTATGGCTAGGGGGGACGCGGAGATGGAGAAGATCGAAGCGAAGAAGAAGGAACCCCCGGACGATCAGCTAATGCGGTCGGTGCTGATGATAGCGAGGGGAGTCGCTTACGGCCTCATTTTCCTCATGGCCATCGCAAAACTCGTATTCGCATTACTCCAATAAACGGGCGGGAGTCGCGCGAGCTCGGATTCAGGTTCAAGATCAAGGTCAAAGGCAACGGACAGGAGTGTCCGTTCCACACGTGCAGAAGCAACATCAACGTCAAGGGCGGCGCTGCGGGGGTCCGTGGTTCCCACCTTTCGCAAAAGACGCGAAAGATGGGGCACCCTCGTCTGATTAGGGTGCGATCGAGATCAAGGACAAAATCAAGTTCAAGTTCAAGTTCAAGATCAAGATCAGAGTCAAAGGCAACCGGCAGGAGTGTTCGTTCCACACTTGCGTCGCTTTGCTTCGCTGACGGGCGAGGCGCCTGTTTCTACAGGAGTTGTGGCGCTGTCGAGGAAAGCAAGGTTCCTCGCTTCGCTCGGAATGACATTATTAAGAGAGGGGCTTTACGCGGTGCTGAAGCGCCGCTCTTCCACACATTCAACTTAGCTGCGCCAGATTCGCTGTTGGGTGTCTAGGGAGGAGAACATTACTGGTTCGTGGTGGACGCTGGTGGCGTGGCGGTTGATGGCGGTGGCGGCCTGGGTGCGGAGGTTGCCGTCGCGGGCATCGAAGTCGAGGGTGCTGACGTGGTGGGGGCAGTGGGAGCAGGTGAACTTCATGCCTCCCTTGACGCGGGCGATGGTGTAGAGACGCTTCACAATTTCAGTGTAGGTCTCTTCGCCGGGAATTGATATGCACGGGGGTTGGGCAGCGAAGGTAATGCGGGGTGGGGGATGAGAGAGTTCTCATGTGGGATGTGAGGACAAAACCTGCCCTGCGGTTGAAATTCCTCGCGAGGCCGCAGGTGGTGCCGGCGTGCGAGGGGTCTCCTCGGCTTCGCTCGGGGCAGGCTCTTCGACTGCGCCGAGACCTTCGCTTCGCGAACGTCTCGGCTCCGCTCAGGATGACAGAGCGTTGAGATATCACTTTGCCAGGCGGTTGTATTTTTTTAGGACTTCGCGGAGGCGGTCGTGGGGTAGGGCTATTACTTCGTGGTCGTTGATGCCTTTCATGGTTTCGGCGGCTACCATGGCGTTTACTACCGCTTCTTCGGTGGCTTGGACTGTGGCCAGGAAGATTGGGCTTATGGAGTTGTTGGGGAGCATGGTTAGCTGGTGCACGCCCTTCGGGCCGACTGCGCCGGGGTTGGCGGTGGAGAAGGCCAGGAAGATGTCTCCGGAGCTGTCGCCGGAATAGCTGCCGTCGCGGCCCAGGCCGAGGGAGACGCGGCGGGCTACGCGCTTGAGTTGGGTGGGAATGAGAGGCGCGTCGGTGGCTACGATGACGATGATGGAGCCGGTGTCGCTGGTGTTGCCGCGGGCGGGACGGTCGGGGATTTCGCGGCCTACGTTGATGCCGGCGATGCGGAGCTGATCGCGGCGTCCGTAGTTGCATTGGACTAGCACGCCGATAGTGTAGCCGCCTTCTTTGGCGTCGAGCACGCGGGACGATGTTCCGATGCCGCCTTTAAATTCGTTGCAGATCATTCCGGTTCCGCCACCGACGTTGCCTTCTTCGACAGGACCTGCGTGGGCGACTTCGAGGGCGTGGAAGGCGTCTTCGGCGTGGACGTGGAATCCGTTGATGTCGTTGAGATCGCCGTCCCAAGTTTCGGCGACCACGGGCAAGGACCACCAGTCTTCTTCTACGGGCGCGCCGCGGCGCACTTCCCAGGCGATTACGGCGTCGCGGACTACGCCTACGCTGTGCGTGTTGGTGATCATCACGGGGCCGGTGAGGAAGCCGGAGTCTTCGACCCAGGTGGTGCCGGTCATTTCGCCGTTGCCGTTGAGGGTGAACCAGGCGGCGAAGACTGCGTCGTTACTGGTCTTGCCGCGGGGGTGGATGGCGGTGACGCCGGTTCGGACTGGGCCTTTGCCTACTTCTAGTTTGCCGGAGCCGGAGATTAGCGTGGTGTGGCCTACTTGTACGCCTTGGACGTCGGTGATGGCGTTGTTGGGGCCGGGGGTGCCGTCGAAGGGGACTCCGAGATCGCGGGCTCGGGGCTTTTGGGCGTGAGCGGCGAGGGCGCAGAGGAGGACTAATGCGGCGAGGGCTGCGGGCTTCGGGCTTCGGCTTTCGGGCTTCGGGTTGGACGCGGCGGGAATTTCAGATAGAAATCGAGAACAGTCTGGGATTAAGCAGCGTGACATGGAGCCTCCGGGGAACGAGGAAGTATAATCGTTCGCGAGAAAATGTTTCTTTGGGGGAACCATGGACGGTTGGAAGAAAGCGGTGGTGGCGGGATCGGTGGGCGCGGCTACGGTTTTATTTTTGAAGAAGAAATATCCGGCGGGAGTTTTGGCTACTGGTGTGGGGCTGGCGGTGCTGGCGTCGGAGTATCCGGAGAAGTTTGAGAAGGTGCGGAGGTCGCTGCCGGATTATTTTGATCGCGGTATGCAAGTGATGGAAATGGCGGCACGCGCCGGGCGGCGGATTACCGAGGCGGCGGGCCGGAGCGCGGTGGATGCCTGGGAGGAGATTCGCGGGTAGGGCTGGCGGGACTGGCGTCGCGCTGCGCTCAGCGGAAGTCAAGAGCGCGAAGTCAAAATCCCCACTTCTCGCAAAAGACGCGAGAAATGGGGCACCCGGCGCGTTTTTACTTATGCATTTTTGATTTTCTGATCTTACTCGATGCCGAGTTGTTTTCTGGCGTCGGGGCTTAGGCGCTCGGGGGTCCAGGGCGGGGTCCAGACGATGTTGACGGCGGCGTTGCGGATGCCGGGTAGCTGCTCGAGGCGTGACTTTACCTGGGCGCTGATGTTTACGTGTTCGGGGCAGCCTTGCGCGGTGAGGGTCATGTCGATGGTGACGTCCTGCTTGGGCTCGGGCGTGTCGGCCGGGGCGAAGTTCACTTGGTAGATGAGGCCGAGGTCGACTATGTTGACGGGGATCTCGGGATCGTAGCAACTTCTTAGCGCGCTTAGGACGTCTTGTTCGGTTACGGGCATTGGATTCCTTTTGCCGAGCCTATATTCAGTTTACCGCAAAAATCTTTAACACAGAGGAACACAGGGTAGATCACTGGCATGATTGGTGAAGAGGCTAAGAAGAGGATTCAGGTTGCTTTGGGGTTGGCCTTGGTCGTGGCGGGACTGCGCGCGGGCTACATTCTTTACGAGCGGCATGAGGAGAGTCTTGCGGCACAGAAGCAGGAGCTGGCGAAGAATGTTGGCTTTGCTAATGCTGACTACTATGTCGTGCCGAAGAAGCTGCATCCCTTCGATTTGAAGTCGGCTAAGCAGTTGACTGAGCAGCCGGTTTGGGTGAAAGAAGGATACCGGTACACCTATTATCGTTACGTGCCGGTGGTGAAGAGCGTTGATTTTGCGCATGAAGCAGGGCTGCTGGGGCCGCTGGAGCGGCTGGAGATAAAAGACGTGCTGGCAGTGCCTGCGCCGGGTGGCAGGAAGCAGGTGGTGGTGTTGTTTGAAAAAGATGGACACAGTTTCGCGGTGCCGGTCGGGTTTGAGACTGAGGGACAGTACAAGATTTATTCCGACGAGATGTTTTATGTGGAAGATCCGCGCGAGTTGTACAAGCATTGGCCGGCGGAGGTGTGGCAGGCTGTGACGCGGCACGAAGTGCTGCCGGGGATGAATGAACTGCAAGTGGATTTCGCGGTGGGCATGGGGACTCTGGATGCGGGGAGTTCGTCGGCGGAGAGGACGCTGCACTATCCGAATGGAGGGAAGCCGCTGGTGGTGGTTTATCGGGACGGGAAGGCGACGGAGGTTAGGGCGGGGAGTTGACGTCAAAAGCCCCACCCTTCGGCAGGCTCAGGGCAGGCTTTCTCGCAAAGGGCGCGAGAAATGGGGCACCCGGCGCTGACTCTAGACTCACTTTACTCCGGCTAGCGCTTGCGAGACTTCCTTTATATCTGGCACGACCGGGATGTCGTAGTTTTTGTGCCAGGCCAGGTTGCCGTTGCGGTCGATGATGGAGATGGCGCGGCCGGTGATGCCTTTGTCGGCGAGATAGACGCCGTACTGAGCGGCTACGGCACCGCGGGGGTGGAAGTCGGCTAGCAGCGGGTAATGGATGCCCATTTTATCCGCGTAGGCTTTGTGCGACCAGGTGCTGTCGACGCTGAGGCCGAGGACCTGGGCGTCGAGGTCTTCGAATTGTTTTTTGTCGTTGACCATGCAGGCGTGCTCTTTGGTGCAGGTGGGGCTCCAGTCGAGGGGATAGAAGACTAGAACTACTTTCTTCTTGCCTTTGTAGTCGCTGAGTTTTATTTCTTTTTGGTCTTGATCTTTTAGTGTGAATTCGGGCGCTGGGGCGCCGATGGTTGCGGGCATGATTCCTCCTGAAGTCCTTCAATCCTAAGATAATTTCTGGTTCCATCATAAACGAGATCGGGGAATCGGCGCGCGGCGACAAAACGGGGGCGTTGGTGGAAATGCCCTGCGAGGACACAGGGCGGTGCACGTGTGCTAGGGATCCTTCGACTACACAATTGCTTGCGCGAAGCGCGCAAGCAATTGTTTCGCTCAGGATGACAGGGCTGAGAGATTTACTTTACGACGAGGGATTTGTCGTCGGCGGGCTTTTCTTCGTCGGCGTGGATTTTGCCATCGTCTTCGGCGTAGAAGGAGCGGTGCTGGGCGTCGAGGTGGTTGGGCGTGAGGGTGAGGATGTAGCTGTCTTTCTTGCCCTCGAATCCTACGGTGTAGTCGCCGCGGTTGGGGTTGACCATGCGCTTGGTGAAGGAGCCGGAGTGGACTAGTTCAGCGAGAGATGTGGCGAAGTGGTCGTACTGCTTGTTGAACTGGCGCTGGGCGCGGATGACGACCCGCATGTATGCGAGGGCAGCGGCTTCGGAGTCGGAACGGGCGGGGTCGCCGGCGAATTTTGGCTGGTAGGTTGGGGCGGGAGTTTGCGGCGGGGGGGCCGGAGCCGCGGGCACGGGTTCCTGGGCGAAGAACGGGCAGGCAGCGAGTGCAAGCGTGGCGATTACAGTAAGCGAACGAGCGAACTTTCTTCTCATGCTGAATTCTCCGCGAAGTGGAACGGCAAGAATTGTCGCGCCAATCTCCGCTATCGACCGGCTTTTCGACCTTCTTTTTTATGTTACTCCCGTAATTTAACTTCGGTCACGTTTCCTTTGCAGAGCGGGCAAATGCCGCTATGCTCTAGCTAAGACATTAAGCCCCACAGGGATACCTATGAAAGCAGCTGTTGCGAGAAAACCAATTATTAAGATTGCCGTAGTGGAGAGCGACCCGCTGAGGTTTGTGGGATTTCGCGCCTTATTCGATACTGAGCCCGAATTCGAACTGATCTCCGCCGGCCTGCCAGAAATTTCCACGTTGCAAGACGTGGACCTGATCCTGCTGGGGAACCGCTCCGGCCAAAATCTTTTTGATGTGATGGCGAGCCTGAAGGCAACACGGCCCGATCTGCGCATTATCGTGACTGGGTCGGGTGTGGACGAAGAAACCATTCTGAAAGCGATCGCGTCCGGGGCCAAGGGATATGTGGACGAAGCGGCCTCGCCGGCAGAGTTTGCGCAGGCGATTCGCATTGTAAGTCAGGGATCGGTGTGGGCGCCGCGCAAGGTGCTCTCCATGTTCATCGAGCGGGTATCGTCGGCGCCGGGACGGATTTTTCCGGCGGGCCGCGTGACCTTTACCGACCGCGAAAAAGAAGTGCTGGAGATGCTAGTGGCGGGACGCTCCAATAAAGAGATTGGCGCTCAGCTTGGGATTGAAGAGCGTACGGTGAAAGCCCACGTGGCGAAACTGATGCGCAAGGTGGGCGTGCAGAACCGGATTGCGCTGTCGGTGCATGCGATTACGCATTCGCTGGTGGCGGCGAAGTAAAGGCAGTACCTAGTACCCAGTACCGAGTCGCGCCTACCGAGTGCTGCGGCCGACGTTACTTCGGGACAATGACCTTGGTAATCTTGTTGCCGAGGCAACCTCGCCGCATACTCGGCTCACCTACCACAGAACCTGGGAGACGGGGTTGGGAGCGGCGATTAGGGTCACTGCTTTCAGCCCCGATTTTTTTGTCCTCAGGTTGGTTCGATCCTTCGATCCTTCGATCCTTCGATCCTTTCAGACTTTCTAACGAACATTCCTAGCTAAGCCTTCCTCATACAACCATCTGCTCCTTCGTTTACAATCCAAATACCAGATCCCAGAGAAGTTTTGTGTGAGGAACCATGAAAAAGCTATTGCTGTTGACGCTGATCGTGTCGGTCGGTTCGTTTTCCTTTGCGGCAGATGAGAAAGAGAGCAAGGCGGCGGATCGTGTGCAGGCGGCGGCCGAAGTGCTGGATGAGATTCAGGGCGCGCCGGATAAGGGGATTCCGCAGGAAGTGTTGGGCTCGGCGGAGTGCGTTGCGGTGGTGCCGTCGATGCTGAAGGGCGGGTTTATTGTGGGCGCGAAGTATGGGCGCGGGCTGGCCAGTTGCCGCACTCCCAAGGGATGGAGCGCTCCTGCATTTTTTGTGGTGACGGGGGGGAGCTTTGGGTTTCAGATTGGCGGGCAGGCGGTGGACCTGGTGCTGCTGATCATGAATAAGGATGGCATGAAGCATCTGTTGTCGAGCGAGTTTGCGCTGGGGGCGGACGCTTCGGTGGCGGCAGGACCGGTGGGGCGTCATGCTGAGGGGGACACGGACTGGAAGATGCGGGCTGAGGTGCTGACTTATTCGCGGGCGCGCGGGTTGTTTGCCGGCGTGACTCTGAACGGGGCGCAGATCAAGCAGGACAAGGACAGCACGCGGGAGTTCTACGGGCGCATGGTTTCATTTCCGGCGTCGCTTCAGGGAGAGGTTGATGCGCCGGCAGGGTCGAATGCGTTTTTAGCTTCTTTGGCGAAGTGGGCGCAGGCGGCGGCGAAGTAACGGCTTCCGGAGTCCTTCCAAATCTTTCACCACGGAGGGCACGGGGTTGCACGAGGTAAACCTTTGCGCTTCACGGCTTGCCTCTTGGTTTGACAAATAATTTTTCACGGTGGTACCGTTCCGCTTCCCTAATGCGGCAGCGACTTGAGTACGCGGCAGCGTGGCCGTTCATCAAAATCCTGGGTAGTTTGCCGCGTCCGCTGGCTCGGGCAGTGGCCACTAGCCTGGCCTGGGTGGTTTATCTTCTGCACGTGCGATTGCGGCAGGTTGGTATGCGCAATCTCGCCATGGTGTTTCCAGAAAAGAGTGAGGCGGAGCGGGCGCGGATTTTGCGCGGGGAATTTGCTTCGCTCGGGCGTCAACTGGTGGAAGTCTGCCGCTTTCCGAAGTACACGCTCGGGAACGTCGACGACGTCGTGGTGTATGACGGGTTCGAGAACTACGAACGGGCTCATGCTCGTGGCAAGGGCGTGCTTTTATTTGCGGGGCATTTTGGAGGATGGGAACTTTCTTCGTTTGTGCTGTCGATGCATGGGCACTGGATGCACGTGATCATGCGCGGCATGGACAATGTTTATCTGGGCGAACTTATCCTGCGCTATCGCACGATGCATGGGAACAAAGCTGTCGATAAGGATGATTTTGTGCGCGGGCTGCTTTCGGCTATGAAGGCGGGGGAAGTGGTGGGGATGCTGATGGACACGAACATGACTCCGCCGCAGGGGATCTTTGTGGATTTTTTTGGGATTCCGGCATGTACCGCTAGCGGGCTGGCTCGAATTGCTTTGCGCACTGATGCGGCGGTGGTGCCGACGTTTACCATTTGGGATAAGAAGTTGGGGAAATACCGGCTGCGGTTTGATCCGGCCGTGGAGTTGGTGCGTAGCGGCGATTTGGAGGCGGACATCAAGGCAAACACGCAGAAATTCAATGACATCATTGAAGAGTATGTGCGGAAGTATCCGGAGCAGTGGTTGTGGGTGCACCGGAGGTGGAAGACAAGACCTCCGGGGGAGAAGGGGTTGTACTGAGGGCGCGCTGTTCAGCCGTCCCTCCGGGACGGGATTACAACATTCACAATCGTACCCGGCGTTGAAACGCCGGGCTATTGTCACACGTTCTCCGGGCGATTTTATTCCCAGAATGCTCGGTGCTGGCATTGTCGGTGCCCTCCGACGCTCCATTTTCCCCACGCTCCCGATTTGCACCTCTTCCGGTAGAATTAATTCTTCCTATGAAAACATTTGAGCAGATTGCTGAGCTGGAGCGGCGGTATTTGCTGGGGACTTACAACCGGTATCCCGTGGCGTTGACGCGGGGGAAGGGCGTGTTTCTTTACGACATTGACGACCGGCGGTATCTCGACTTTGTCTCTGGCTTGGGAGTGAATGCGCTGGGGCATGCGCATCCGCGGATCGTGAAGACGATTCGGGAGCAGGCGGGGAAGCTGATTCACGTCTCCAACCTTTATTACCACGAGTATCAAGGGGAGTTGGCGGAGAAGTTGTGCACGCTTTTGGGCGGCTCTTTTGGAAACGCGCGGGCTTTTTTTTCGAACAGCGGGACTGAGGCGATTGAGGGATCGATCAAGCTGGCGCGGCTAGCGGGACATCGGGCTGGGGGCGAGGCGAAGTCGCGGCTGGTGGCGCTGCAAGGGTCGTATCACGGGCGGACGTTTGGGGCGCTGTCGCTGACTGGGCAGGAGAAGCACCGCAAGGGATTTGAGCCGATGCTGGAGGATGTGACTTTTGTTGCGCAGAACGATTTGGAGGGATTGCGCGCGGCCGTGAACGACAACACCTGCGCGATTGTGCTGGAGCCGATTTTTGGCGAGGGCGGAATCCATGAGTGTTCGGTGGAGTTTTTGCGGGAGTGCCGGGCTTTGGCCGACCGATTCAAAGTGGCATTGATTTTTGATGAGATTCAGTGCGGGCTGGGGCGTACGGGGACTATGTTTGCGTTTCAGAGTTTTGGCGTGAGTCCGGATATTGTGGCGATTGCGAAGCCGATTGCGGCTGGGCTGCCGCTGGGGGCGTTTCTGGCTAAGGAAGAATTTGCCGATGCGATTTCTCCGGGGCAGCATGGGACTACTTTTGGCGGCGGGCCTTTGGCTTGCCGGGCAGCTTTGGAGTTTCTGGCGATTGTGGAAGAAGAAAAACTTTTGGAGAACGTGAATCGCGTTGGGGCTTATTTGCAGCAGGAGTTGAAGATTGTCGTCGAGAAGAGTGCTGCGGCTAAGGAAGTGCGGGGGCGGGGATTTATCCAGGGGATCAATCTGGAGATTCCGGCGCGGCCGATTGTGGATGCGGCTTTGGCGGAGGGCGTGCTTTTTAATTCGACGCAGGATACGGTGGTAAGATTTTTGCCTCCGTTTTTGCTGGAGGAGAAGCATGTGGACAAGGGGATTCGGGTCCTGAAGAAGTTGTTGCGGAAGAGGAACAAAACAGTGGTCAGTGGTCAGTGATCAGTCGCCAGTCACACTGATTCTGTTTTACTGACCACTTGATTACTGGACACTGACCACTATTCATAAAAAACGGGGAGCCGAAGCTCCCCTAGTGAAGCGAACAGAGGCGTTGTTCTGCTAAATAGAATCTGATCGTGGGCAAAGAGTTGTCTTGCGCTGGGAAGATTTGGAGTTGGAAGAATTGACGGTGGTGGACTCCACGCAGGAAGTTGCTACGGCGCTTGCTCCGGCTTTGGGTGCGGGCGTGGAAGAGTGCTGGATGGATATGGATGGGGCGCGGATGCGATATCTGCGTATCAAATCCCCATCCTTCGACAGGCTCGGGAGAGGCTTTCTCGCGAAGGACGCGAGAAACGGGGCACCCAGTACTCCGCTGATTCTGGTGCATGGGCTTTTGGGATATTCATTTTCGTGGCGATATACGATGCCCGCATTGTCGCGTTACGCTACCGTTTATGCGCCGGACATGATGGGGGCGGGGTTTTCTGATCGGCCGTTTGGGCTTGATCATTCCTTGCGGGGGACCGCGCGGCGGCTTCTGCGGTTCATTTCTGGGCTGGGAATTTCTTCGTTTGATTTGCTGGGGACTTCGCATGGCGGCGCCGTCGCGATGATGGCGGCTGCGGAATGTTTGGAGAGAAACAGCGGGTTGCATTTGCGGCGGCTAGTGCTGGTGGCGCCGGTGAATCCTTATTCGGCTCATGGGAAGCGGCTGGCGCCGTTTTTCGGAAGCAATCTTGGCGCAGCCTTGTTCCGCTTGGTCATCGTGCGCACGCCGTTCTCGTATCCTTATTGGCACCGGCGGTTGTATGCCGACCGTAGCCGTATTCCGGCGGGAGCGCTTGAGGGGTACAAGGCTCCGCTGGCGAAGCCGGGGTTGATTGAGCACGCGCTCAGCATTGTGCGTACCTGGACGGAGGACCTGCGCGAACTGGAGGAGACGCTTCCGAAGTTGGCGGGGGTTCCTACGCTCTTGATGTGGGGCGAAAAAGATCCTGCGGTTTATGCTTCGTCGGCTGTGCGGCTGGCGGAGTTTTTTCCTGATTCGAAATTGATTGTTTTTCCGGGGATTGGCCATCTGCCTTATGAGGAATGTCCGGAGGAGTTTAACCGGGAGTTGATCGAATTTCTGACTCGTGAGAAGCTTTCCGCCTGATTGCAGCGTATCGACAGCATTCACATTCTGATCGCAGATCCCCATGACCCACCACATTCTCGATCTGTTGCGCGGCGCGCTGGTGCACTATGGATACTGGGCCGTAGCGGCGCTGTTGTTGCTGGAAAGCGCTGGGTTGCCTTTGCCGGGTGAGACCATTCTGGTGCTGGCCAGTTTTCTGGCATTTTCCGAACATGAATTGCGGCTTCCGTGGATCATTGTGGTGGGGACACTGGCCTCGACGGCGGGCGGAGAGCTGGGATTCGCTTTGGGACGCCACGGCGGGCGTCCGTTGATCGAACGCTACCGGCATGTTTTCCGCGTTCGCGCGGAGAGCCTGGAGCGGGGGGAACGGCTTTTTGAGAAGTACGGTGCGGCCACGATTTTTCTGGCGCGATTCCTGTTTGGGATGCGGGTGCTGGCTTCGCTGCTGGCGGGAGCGCTGCGGATGCCCTGGCGGAAATTCTTTCTGTTCAATTTTCTGGGAGCCGCGGTTTGGGTGACGACGATTTGCGTCTCCGGATATTTTTTTGGAGGTCATTGGGGGCGGCTGGCGCGTGATCTCAGGCGCTTCGATTTGGCAGTTTTGATTGCGGTGGTGGTGGCCGGTTTGGTGTGGTGGTGGTGGAGCCGGAGAAAGAGTGGTCAGTGACAGATCAGTGGTCAGTGGTCAGTGGCCAGTGAAACCCTTCTGAATTTCGACTTGGCTGGCACCTTAGGAGTCAACCCAGGCACGGATGATTTGCGGCGGGCGGCGGCTATACTGAGCGGGTGTCGCGGGGGCCTGGTGCGAAAGCGAGGTCCGTGGCAGTTGGTTTTGATTTTACCGGCGGCGTCCGCGCCGGAAATCGGACGAGGAGGAAGGCATGAAGAAGATTGGGTTTTTGACATTGTTGATCACGGCAACGCTCTTGTTAACCCTGGCTTTCCCGGTGGCGGCGGCTGGTCCGAAGGCTCCGGCGGTACCGCTTCCCGTGGCGGCGGCAGCTCCGGCTCCAACTCCAGCAGCGGCAGCGGTGCCGGAGCGCCATCCGCACATTGATGAAGCTTTGGAATCGATGCGTGCGGCGAAGCACCACCTGGAATCCGCCGAACATGATTTCGACGGCCATCGCGCGAAGGCGGTCGAACATCTCAACATGGCGATCCACGAGGCGGAAATCTGCATGGGGATGAAGTAACCCTGAAGTTCTTAGAAAGCGAAGGCAGCGTCTGCGGACGCTGCCTTTTTTTCTGGCGCGAGTTTTGCGCCGAGTTATTCGGAACCGAAGGTGTATCCGATGGAAGCGCCGAGGCGGAACACGTTGGCGGAGCTGAACTCGACATTGTTCTGGATGTGGTAGTAGTGAACTTCGGGGCGGACAAAGACGTTGGGCAAGCGGTGCCAAACGTAGTAGCGAAGGCCGCCGCCGAGATCTTCCATGAAGTGATTGCTGCTGGTGTAGTTGATGCAGCCGGGAATGCCACAAGAGCTCTGAATATTGAAGCGGTTACTGGCGACGCCGACGCCGGCAAAGAGATCGAGGCCGAATTTCTTGTTCTTGCTGACCTGCGGCTGGAAGAGCACGTTGACATCGGTGAGGATTGGGCGGTAGGTCTCGCTGTTGCCAGGATAGTTGGCTCGATGATATCTCCAGGCGGTTTCTGCGTTAACGCCGAGGTGGTGCTTGAATCTGACGTAGTTAATGCCGACGTCGAGGTAGGTGCCGCCCTTTTCCGTGGGTGGCTGGAAGTTCACCGAGTCGTTGTTCGTGGAAGACGGCATGAGCGTGCTGCCGCCGACCATGATGTCTGCTTGTTGAGCGGGAGCGAAGGCGGCAAACAGAAGGACACAGCAGCCGGACAGGATGAGCGCGACATTTCTCAATACAGCCCCCTAGATAACCTGGTTCTTGATAACTCAGCTTTGGATAACCTGGTTTTTGGGAATGCATCCGCCAAGTGTGGCACCTGACGGCGCAGCCCCGAATTATCGGGGCTGCGGAATCATTTTAAGCTACCGGAACTGCGATCTGGAATAGGAGAATTGACACCGCTCGGGTCAAAGAGCTAATCCCCTGGGCCACCGCCGATGGTATACCCGATGGAAGCGCCGACGCGAATCACGTCGTTGTTGGTGAAGTCGGCGGTGTTGTTGTTGATGTGGTAGTAGTGAAACTCGGGGCGGACAAAGACGTGTCCCCAGACGTAGTAGCGGAGGCCGGCACCGACGTCGACCAGGAAGTGGTGGCTGCTGGTATAGCACGCGTTAAGCTGTTCGCAGCTGAACGTCGGCTGGAAACCGTAGAAGCGAGTGCTCTGCAGGCCGATGCCGCCAAACAGATCAAGGCCGACCTTCTTGCTCAGGTGGGGTTGATAGATGCCGTTGAAGTCCACGATGATCGGGCGATAGGGCTGACCGAAATAATCGCCCTGGCCGCCCCTCCAAGTGGTTTCAAAGCCGAAGCCGACGCGTTTGTGGAAAATAACGTCTGCGCTGACGCTTGGGTACAGACCTCCCTTTTCGGCAAGGAAACTGCCCGCGCTCGAACTGGAGGACGTGAGCGTACCGAAGCCGAACATGGCATCGCCTTGCTGGGCGGAGGCGAACTGGGTGAGGAACAGGAAGGCAAGGACGGGTGCTAGAAACGCTAACTTTCTCAAGAGAAACCTCCTAATAAGTTCGTTGTACGCGGTAAGATGCGGCCGCGAAATCGTTAGGATGCTGCCAAGTTGCTTACGGCTCATCATAATTTCAAGGCGGAGCCGGAATCAACAGGGCGAGTTCCTAATGAAGCAACGTTGTCGTGTAAAGAAACGTCAAGGGAACTCTGAGCGGATAGAACCCGGGAGGGAGAGATAAGTTGCGGCCCCTATTTGGATTTTCCGCCGCCGCCGGGGGCGCGGATGTGGTCGAAGGCGATGGGGCCTGCGCCGAAGAAGATGAGCGCGAAGGCGAGCGCGGCCAGGGCCAGAGGGAACTCGTATCCGCCGTTGCCCATTAATCCATTGTGGAGGTGGACTTTGAGGATGGCGACGGAAAGGTTGATACAGATGGCAAAAGCAGCTATGCGAGTGAACAGGCCGATGAGGACGAGCAGGCCACCCAGGAATTCGGTGAAGGAAGAGACGTAGGCGGTCCAGGCGGGGAGACCGAGGCTGGCGACAAACTGAGCGTGGTGGTGGAGTCCGCCGAAAACTTTGTGGTATCCGTGGACGAACATGACGGCGCCCAGAGCGAGGCGCATGACGAGGAGGGCGAGGGGTTGCAGGCGGTCGAGGTAGCGCACGTGGTTCCTCCGGCGAAAAGAAGGATTAAGATTACAGCAGCGTCGCGGCGTAGGGAAGCACGCAGGTAACGTGACTTCCGCCAGCATCTTGAAATTAATTTTGAATTCCGCGCGCGGAATTGGCGGGCTTGGGGTTTGTGTAGATGGAATCCGCTGGCGTCTGAATGCAGATGGTAGAGCGGCGGGGCGTTTCATGAGCTGTGCGGGGAAGATCTGGAGGCGAGATGAATCGAATTCTTGGGAGTGAAAAGATGCTGCAAAGGTGGATAGCTTTATTGGTGTGTGCGGCAGTGCCCGCGTTGGCGTTTGGTCAGCACAAGAACGAGTCGGCTCCGAAGAGTGCGCCATCGCATCAGAGCGCGCCCTCCCACTCGGGTGGTGGTCAATCCCACTCGGGCGGTCAATCCCATGGGTCATCGCACGCGGGCGCGCCACAGCATTCAGGGCCGTCGCACTCTGCCGGGCCGTCGCATAGCAATGGCACGGCGGGCCGGGGCAACACATCGGCAGGCCACGGGAACACGAATGCAGGTCGCGGGAACGCCAATGCGGGCCGTGGGAACACGAATGCAGGCCGTGGGAATACAAACGCAGGTCGCGGGAACGCGAATGCGGGCCGCGGAAATACGAACGCGGGCCGGGGGAATACGACGGCGGGCCGTGGCAATACGCATCAGCCGACAGGCACCCGGAACGTCAGCCTGCGGGGTGGCGGGTCGGCGAGTCTTCGTTCGAACGGGTCGATCCGGTCCATCAATCGCGGTGGCATGAACATTTCGCATGGGGTCAACGGCGGGCGCACGGTTGTGAGTGAACGCGGCGGGGCGCGAATCGTGACCACGGGGCGTGGCGGCTATGTGCAGCGCTCCTACGTAACGCGGGGCGGGCGTTCGTTTTACTCGCGGACATATGTATCGGGTGGCGTGGTGCGCGTCGGAGTCTATCGCGGCTACGCCTGGGGTGGACGGACCTATTTTGGCTACTATCCTGGCTACTGGTACCATCCGGGATTTTATGGATGGGGCTGGCATCCTTGGGGAGTAGGGGTTTACTGGGGAGTCGGGGCGTGGGGATGGGGAGGGCCGTGGTGGGGATTCTATGGCGGGTGGTGGAATCCTTATCCTGTATATGCAGCGCCGTACTACTGGCTGACGGACTACCTGATCGCGGAGAATCTGCAGGCGGCGTATGCGGCACGGGCTGAGGCCAATGCGGATGCGATAGCGGACGATGCCCAGGCCAGCGCCGGAACCGGCGGTGGTTACACGCAGGGCTCGAGCGGAGTGACGCTGACGCCGGAGGTAAAAGAAGCGATTGCCGAAGAAGTGAAGGTGCAGTTGGCGGCGCAGCAGGCGCAGGCTCAAACTGGCGCGTCCAACAATTCGGCCGCGCCGACGAATGCCGGCAACCAGGTTCCGCCGGCGCTCGATCCAGCACAGCGCACTTTTGTCGTGGACACCAACGTTACGGCAGTGGCGAACGGGCAGGAATGCGGGTTGACGGCGGGCGACGTTGTTACGCGCCTCACCGACACTCCGGATGCGGACAACAACGTGAATGCCAGCATCTCGGCTACGAAGAAGGGGGATTGCGCTTCGGGACAGACAGTAGCCATCAAGGTGGATGACCTCCAGGAAATGTACAACCACTTCCAGGAGCAGCTCACCAACGGCATGGCGGAACTGGCGAAGAAGCAGGGCACGGGCGGAATGCCGGCAGCGCCGGATACTGGCACGACGGCCTCGGACGTACCACCTCCGCCGGCGGACAGCGATGCCGCGAAGGAGTTGCAAGACCAGCAGAGTGCCGCTGATCAGGCCGAGCAGCAGGTCAAGCAGGAGACTGCGGCTGGCGGAGGCGGACAGTAGAGCGAACGCTTTAGGAACTAGTTATTAAAGATAGGGAGCTCCGGATTGCGGCGCTCCCTTTTTTCTTAATACCAGAGGAATCCGGGTTCAATTCCGGCCTCCGACCCGGCAATGGGAAATCTGAAGACCTCTTTAGAGTTCTTTAGAAGGATGCAGACAGAAATCATTGCGCAGCCGCAAACTTCGTGATAACGTTTTCCCGCCCAAGGATACGGTCTAGCGGGAGGCGTCTGTTCGCAAAGCGATTGCGTGTCCTGTAGACCGCTCCCTCCATTCTTGGAAGTTCGTTCAACGAAGTTGATTCAACGAAGTTAGCTCAACCACGTGCTCAAGCGGCAAATCTCGTCCGTTCATGGCAGATCGCGTCTGGAGCCATCCCTTCGATGTTGGAGGAAGGGAATTGTTTTGGGAAGTAAGGCGGCGTAACAAGTTCAGAGGTTCAGGAGGCAGTAAATGAATCGTATTTTGAAAAGTGACATGATGATGCGGAATTGGGCAGCGGTGTTGCTATTGATGGCGGTTCCAGTTTTTGCCTGGGGTCAGAAGAAGAACTCACCGGCTCCGGCTCCGAAGTCAGCGCCGGCTTCACACGCGAGCGCGCCGGCGCAACACGCACCGGCCCAGCATTCATCGGCGCCGTCGCATAGCGCAGGGTCGACGCACTCGAACTCGACAGCAGGCCATGGGAGCACAACCCAGGGACACGGGAACACAACGACGGGCCACGGGAGCACAACGACGGCAGGTCATGGGAACACAACAGCGGGACACGGGAGCGCCACGACGGCGGGTCATGGGAATACGACGGCTGGCCACGGGAGCACAACGACGGCCGGCCATGGAAACACAACGGCGGGCCACGGCGCCACGGCGGGCGGCCACGCCAATACTGCTAGCCACGCCAATACGGCGCACACGCCTCCGGGCAAGTCGGTATCGCTGAAGGGTGGTGGTTCGGCGCACATTCGTCCCAACGGGCAGATCCGGTCCGTCAACAAGAACGGGATGCACATTGAACACGGGATGCACGGCGGGCGCAAAGTTGTGAGCACGCACAACGGCGTGCGTGTGGTGAGCAATGGGAGAGGACGCGGCGGGTACACGCAGCGCGCCTATGTGACGCGCGGAGGCCGGTCTTATTATTCGCGCACATACTATTACAACGGCGGCTATCGGTCGGGCGTGTATGTGGGCTACAACTACGGAGGATATCCCTATTATGGATACAATCCTGGCTACTATTACGGGCCGGCCTATTATGGATGGGCTTATAACCCGTGGCCGGCTCCGGTGGCTTATGGCTGGGGATGGGGAGGAGCGCCGTGGTATGGGTATTATGGCGCGTACTATCAGCCGTACCCGGTGTATCCGTCGGCGGCTTTCTGGCTTACTGATTATCTGATTGCGGCCAGTCTGCAAGCTGCATACACGGCGAATGCCGAAGCCAACGAGGGTTGGTTGTTGCGGCCCGACGCTAGCCAAGGGACGCTGGTGGCCAGCTTGCTGGCTGTGCCTGCACCCGCGGAAACGGCGAAGCTCAGTCCTGAGGTGAAGAAAGACCTGGCGGAGGAAGTGAAGATCGCGCTGGCTGCGGAACAAGCTGATGCCGGTAAAGCCAAGGGTTCTTCCGGCGGGGCGGCTCCGGCTAACAAGAACGAAGCGCCGCCGGCGCTGGATCCTAAGTTCAAAACGTTTGTGGTTTCCGCGGACCTGTCTCTGGTGGCGGACGGCGCCGAGTGCGCGCTGTCGGATGGCGACGTCGTGGTGCGAACCACGGACACGCCGGATGACGACCAGAACGTTAACGTGAAAGTGGTCGCCAGCACCAAGTCGGATTGCGCCATTGGCAAGGAAGGACCGCTTGGCGTGGACGATCTCCAGGAAATGTACAACCACTTCCGGGAGGGGCTGAAAGATGGCATGGGCGAGCTGGCCAAGAAGCAAGGCACGGGCGGCCTGCCAAAGTCTCCGGACACGAAGACGACAGCGGGAGATGTTCCACCTCCTGAGCCTGACAAGAGTGCGGAGAAGGCACTGAAGGATCAGGCAGCGGCGGCGGACCAGACCGAAGCGGAAGTAAAACAAGAGGCCGGTTCCGGCGGCGGACAGTAGGCGAAACGAGTGGGAGTGGGAGCGTGCGCGGACGGCGGGCGCTCCCGCTTTGCCAATCTTTGCAACGTGCGCACGAGGGCGGCGCACAACTAATGAAGAGGAGCTGGAGGAGACTTTCGTCATGCGGCAGACATCATTATTATTGAAGGCAGTTATCCCAGGAGTGGCATTCGCGATTACAGCGCTGGTTCCGTGTTTGCTGGCGCAGGCGCCCACGCTCCAGGAGCAGTTGGCGGCGCAATACAAGCTGGCAAAGATGGGATCGGACACCAGCGGATATTCGGTAACCGAAGAGGGTACGCTGCTGGCCATCCAAAAAGGCGGACTGATGGGCGTGCCTTATTCGGACACGACCGTTCTCGCCGATAAGTATGAGGGCGGAACGGTGAAGCCCCCCAATGCTCTGCTGTCGAAGGGTCTGGGGTTCGGCATGAAGAAGTTCGGGAAGGAACAGACGACGAAGCTGTTCGCGAAGGGTGACAAGGTTTATCCGACCAAGATCGATGTCAGCCTCGAAAAAGATACGGTGACGATGGGCATCGTGGCTTGCGATACCTGCAACAAGACCGATCCGCCGACCTACAACAAGGCGAACGTTGTCTTCGCGTTCCCCAAGGGATCACTGGCGAAGGCGAGCGCAGGTGACGTAGAGGATACGATCGGGCAATTGCTCGCGATCAGTGAGGATACACAGCAGGCCGGAGACCAGGGTGGCGGACAGCAACAGGGAGGCGACCAGGGTCAGAAGGGCGGCGGTGGGCAACAACAAGAGCAGCAAGCCGAGCCGCAGAGCATCGAGAAGGGAATGAGCACGGATCAGGTGCAGGCTGCACTGGGGAAGCCGGAAAAGATTGTCAACCTGGGTCCGAAGCAGATTTATGTGTACAAGGATTTGAAGGTGACGTTTTTGAATGGGAGAGTTTTTGACGTGCAGTAGAGGTGCAAGCTGGTTCCGCACGCATTTTGGTGCGATGAATTCAGGCATCCTCCGGGATGCGGGTCCGAACTCTCCGAAGGTACCGGCGTTGAAAACGCCGGGCTATTTTCGGGCGTCCTCCGGACGCAGACACCGGCGACTCCCGAGTGGGTTTTGCTCCCGCGATGGTCCGTAAGCTCAGCCGTAACTCCCCGGCGGTCGTTCTGACGCCGAAGGTAAAGTCAGCGAAAACAGCGACTTGAGCGGGCGGCGTAGTACTTCCGTACCGTCTCTAGTACTTCAGTTACCGGTTCGCGAGTGACCGGGAGTGCCCCGTCGAAGGAGCACTACTAATTGCATATATCGGAATAGACACCACAACATATAGATTTCCGACGGCATCGGCCTTCCTGCCGATTCCAGAAAACCCGCATAAAACCCAATAAAACACGGAGATTCGCTTCGAGCCGAGGTTTTTCAGGGCTGATATATGCTCTGGACACCGAGAGTCCCCAGAGCGTATGGGGCGGGAAAGCTTGTGGGCCGGAGATATCGGCGCGAGCGGGTTATGAGGGACAGGCAAGGAAGCTGGTTCAGGGAATATGGCCGACTCACGAGAAGTGATGAATATTCGCCAGGCGTCGCACTACCTGGGAGTGAGTCCGGACACGCTTTACAAATACGTCGGGGAGCAAAGGATTCCCGCCTTCAAGCTGGGCAACCGCTGGCGCTTCAAGAAGTCGAAGCTGGACCAGTGGATGGAAGAGAAGTCGAGCCAGATGGAGATGGGAACGAAACATAAACCGAAGGCGGCTACGAAAGCTGCCGGGTCACAGTAGAAAAGGCGGGCACACATGTTTGGAATGGGATCGAAGACGATAGTAGGTCTGGACGTGGGCTCTTCCAGCATCAAGGCGGTGGAGTTGAAGAAAAAGGGTGGGCAGATCGAAGTGTCGCACCTGGGGCTGGAGCCGCTGTCCTCTGACATTGTGGTCGATTCGATGATCGTGGACTCTGGAACGGTGTCGAGCGCGATCTCGAAGCTGTTCGCCGACTGCCTGATCAAAACCAAAGCTGTGGCCACGGCGGTGAGCGGCCACTCGGTGATCGTCAAGAAGATTTCGCTGCCTTCGATGAGCGACCAGGAACTGGCCGAGACCATCGAGAAGGAAGCGGCGCAGCATATTCCCTTCGACCTGGCGGACGTGAGTCTGGACTACCAGATTCTGTCCGAAGAAGCGGGCAGCCCGCAGATGGATGTGCTGCTGGTGGCTGTGAAGAAGGACAAGATTTTGAACTACACCAACGTACTCTCGATGTCGGGACGTACCCCCGCTATCGTGGACATTGATGCTCTGGCGCTGCAGAACTGCTACGAGTACAACTACCAGCCGGCGCCGGGCCAGGTGGTGGCGCTGTTGAACCTGGGCGCCAGCGTGATGAACATCAACATCGTAAAAGGGACGACGCCGCTGTTTCCGCGCGACGTGAGCGTGGGCGGACACCAGTACACGGATTCGCTGCAAAAGGAACTCGACCTGAACTTTGACGATGCCGAGAAGCTGAAGCTGGGCGCGAAGGTGGGGACGGTGAGCGAGGACGCAAAGGCGCCGATCCTGCAACAGGTGACCGAAATCATCGTGCTGGAAATCCAGAAGACGTTTGACTTCTTCCGGGCGAGCGCGGCGGGCGAGCACATCGAGAAGATATACCTGGCTGGCGGTTCGGCGAAGGTGCCGGGATTGATGGAAGCGTTGCGGCAGGAATTTTCGATGCCGGTTGAGTTGTTGAATCCATTTCAGCGCGTGGTGCCGCCGACGGACGGTCCGGGAGCGGAGCTGGTGGAGCAGAATCCGGGTCAGCTCGCAGTTGCCGTGGGCCTGGCTTTGAGGAGCTTTGAATCCCTATGATCAGAATCAATCTGCTCGAAAACTCGAAGGGAAAAAGTAAGCGCGCCGGCGGCAGTAGCGGACCAACCATGCCGGCGATGGAACTGGGCGACATGGGCTCGCCCAAGCTGAAGGTGCTGGTCGTGCTGCTGGTGGCCGGGCTGCTGAATTTTGGCTACTGGTACCGTCTGGACCGGCAGGCGAAATCGATCGCGGCGCAGATGACGGCGGCGGAACAGAAAAACCGCGAACTCAGCGACGTGAAGGCGCGCTACCTGGAGCGGCAAACCCAAGCCAACAATTACAAGCGGCGAGTGGACGTGATTGACTCGCTGCGCGCCGGGCAGGCCGGGCCGGTCAATCTGCTGGCCATGCTGGGCGAGACGGTGAACGGAACCGAAGCCGTGTGGCTGAGCAAGATGGACGACACGGGCGCGGCGGTGAACCTGGAAGGCACGGCGCTGAGCACCGACGCGGTAGCCAATCTGATTGCGAACCTGCAAAAGACGGGCTTCTTCTCAAACGTGGAAATCAAGGAAACCTTCCAGGACGATCAGATCAAGGACATGCAGGCGTTTCAGTTCACGCTGACCTGCGAGAAGGGAAAGTCGTAAAGGCTGGACTTTAACAGGCGAACCTATGTCAACCAATTTTAGCGAACTGTCGGGCGTGAAGCAGTGGGGAGCGGTAATCCTGGGAGGCGCACTGGTCACCGTGGCGCTGTACTACACCATATTCAAGAGCCAGAGCGATAAGAACACGGCGGCGTTGCATGCGGTGCAGGTGAAGGTTCAGGAGAACAACGAACTGGAATCCTACCGCCCCAAGTTGAAAGACATTGAGCGGCAACTGGCCAACTTGAAACAGCAGTTGGAGATCGAACGGCGCATAGTCCCGGACGAGAAAAAGGTGGACGATTTCATCGAGACGATGGACGGGGAAGCGCAGAAGGCAGGCGTGGAACTGCGGCGCTATACCGCGCAGCCGACGAGTCAGAAAGAGTATTACACGGAAGTGCCCTTCGCCATGGAGTTGGACGGGCCTTATTACTCGATGCTGAATTTCTTTGACCGGGTGGGCAAGCTGGAACGCATTGTGAACGTCAGCGGCCTGCTGGTGGCAACAACGAAGAAACCGACCGAGGCGAAAGCGAAGCACAGCTACCAGTACGCGCCGAACGAGAGCGTGGTAGCGACTTTTACGGCGACTACGTTCTTCAGTCACGACCTGGTACCGGCGGGGGCGGCTCCTGGAGCCAAACCGGCAACGGCAGCAGGCGTGGGTAAATAGGAACCGCTTATGAAGCTGACAACAGGCATTCTGGCAGTGGTCATGATGGCGGGGGCGGCCTGGGGACAAAACCCGGGGGCCACCGACAACACGGGCAGCGGGAAATCGCCGCAGCAGACAAAGGCCAACGACACCAACGCTACGCTGGCTGCGGCAGTTCCGGCGGCCAAGCCAGCACCGGGCGCTCCGGCGTCGGCGGTGAAACCGGCGGTCATTCCGGGTGCGAAGCCGGCAGCGGCTCCGGCCCAGGCGGCAGCCAAGCCGGCATCGTCGGCGGCGAGCAAGAACAACACGCTCGATAAAGTGAGTGTCGTCCGCAGTGCGGATGATGTTCAGATCGAGATCAGTTCCCGCGAAGCAGTGACACCGAAGGTGACCAAATTAACTTCGCCCGTCCGCGTGCTGGTGGAGCTTCCAGAGACGGTGATGGCGACGACTACGCAGAGCAAGATTCCGGTGGGCAGTGCCGGAGTCAAAGGCGTGCGCATCGGCATGGATGGGAAAACACCTCCGACGACAAGCGTGGTCGTTGATCTGGAGCAGGCCTGCGAATATGACTTAACGCCGGGCCCAGGCAACAAGCTGGTATTAACGCTGCATACAAAGGGGGCGGCCCCGGTAGTGGCGAAGAGCACTCCGGCGGCAGCGCCGGCGAAAGCTTCTGCGCCAGCGCCCAAGCAGACCGCATCGGCGAAGCCGGTGGCAGCGCCGCAAGCGGCTGCTCCGGTGAAAACTTCAACGCCAGCCGCGAAGACGATTGCGATGACACCTGCGGTGGTTCCGGCGGCGAAGGGCACTCCTGCTCCTGGTCCGGCGAACACGACCGCGGCTGCGAAACCAGCGGCAGCGGGGAAGGTTGAGGCTCCCAAGACGGCAGCCAAGACTGCGGCGCCTGCTACGACGAAGATTGCGGCCAAAGACACGGAAAAGCCGGCAGCTTCCGGCAAGCCGGAAGCGGCCAAAACTGCGGAGGCGCCGAAAGCGCCAAAGCCGGAAGAGAAGAAGTGGGCGATGAACGGGAAACGCGATCCCTTCTTCAGTCCAGTGGTGCAGCAGACTGCCGGTTCCGGTTGCTCGACGGGAAAGAAATGCCTGGACATCGGGCAGATCAATCTGCGCGGGGTGGTGAAGTCGGAAAGCGGCTTCATCGCGGTGGTGACCAACAGCCTGAACAAGGCTTACTTCCTGCATGAGAACGATCCCGTGTTCAACGGTTATGTGGTGAGAATTACGGGAGACTCGGTGGTATTCCAGGAGACGGTGCAGGACAAGCTGGGCAAACCGCTCACGCGGGAAGTAGTGAAACGGATTTTTACGCCGGCAGTGTAACGCGGGCCGGGAAACCGGAGCGCGGACAAAATCGAGTTTAAGAGAAGGACACGCGGGTCGGACCCGCGGGTTGGGGAGAAGCGAAATGCGAAAGCAAATGCTGAGTGTGTTCCTACCGTTGCTGGTCTTGGCGGCGTCAGCCGCCCAGACGCCGGCGTCACAGCCGGCGAGCCAGCGCAATGAACTGCAACGAGTGGATGTGGTCCGCGGCACGGATGAGATCCGGGTCGAGATCAGCGCTCGAGGCGCAGTCACGCCCCTGGTGAGCACGGCAGACTCGCCGGCGCGTCTGGTCGTGGACTTGCCCGGGACGATCCTGATCACGGGCCAGCGCCACATCACGGTGGGTAGCGCCGGAGTAAAAGGCGTGCGCATCGGCATGGACGGCCAGCATCCTCCTACGACCCGTGTAGTGGTCGATCTGGAGCATGCGTGCCGCTATGAAATGAATCCGTCGGCGGATGGAAAGCTGGTGCTGACGCTGCACACCGACCACGCGGCAGCGGCCGTGAGCGCCCCGAAGACTACGGTGGCGAGCGTCGCGGTGACTCCGAAAGCGATGGAGACACCTGTTCCGTCAATCACTCAGAAGTCCGAGACGGCTAATGCGAAGTCCAGCGACTTTGTGTTTGTTGAGCCTACTTATGCTGCGAAGAAAACTGTCGACCCGGCGACTGAGCCCGCCGATCGTG
This sequence comes from Candidatus Dormiibacterota bacterium, assembly GCA_035566655.1. GTDB lineage: Bacteria > Acidobacteriota > Terriglobia > Terriglobales > Acidobacteriaceae > Sulfotelmatobacter. Next base: position 56,005 of record DATMQT010000092.1, on the reverse strand, counting down.
CGCAGGATGCTGCTGCGAAGTTTTCCGACAAGACTGGCGCAGAATTGCTGCCGGTCAGCATGAACGCGACGCAGTCGTCGTCGCAGAGCACATCTTCCAACACTGGCGGGAGCGGCATTACGCCCGCGGTCAATCTTGCGGCGGAGCAGAGGGCACAGCAAGGACAGCAACCGACTGCGGTCGGCCCCAAATATACGGGCGAGCCGATTTCAGTGAACTTGAAAGATGTCGACCTGAAAGACTTTTTCCGCCTGATTCATGAAATCAGCGGCTTGAACGTGGTGCTCGATCCCCAGGTACACGGGAGCCTGACCGTAGTGCTCGATGATGTGCCGTGGGACCAGGCTTTGGACATCGTGCTGAAGAACAACGATCTGGCGCGGGAACTGGAAGGCAATGTTCTGCGCATCGCCACGGTGGAGACGCTGAAGAAAGAAGCAGACGGACGGAGGGCCCAGGTGGAAGCGGAAGCGCTGGCCGTGGAGAAAGTTTCGGTCACGCACTTCCTGAGCTATGCCCACGCCAAGGATGCAATGACGACGGTGAAGAAGTTCCTGTCGGTGCGCGGAGACGTAGTAGCCGATGACCGAACCAATGCTGTGATCATCAACGACATTCCGAAGGTGATTCCGGTGATTGAGCGCCTGCTCTTGCAGCTGGACCGCAAAACGCAGGAAGTGGAGATCGAGGCGCGGGTGGTGGCGGCGACGCGGCAGTTTGCCCGCGACATCGGCACGCAGCTCGGTTTTGGCTGGGGCGATGGCCACAGCGCAATCGGCGGCGCCTCTCAGGTGGGCAGCTCACCGTCAACCGTCAGCGGTTTGACTCCGGGCTACATCACGGTGCCGGGTGCATCTGGGGGTTCGTCGACTGGATCCTCGATTCCGTTGTTTTCAAACCTGGGCTCGACTTCACCCACCAGTGGCATGACGTTCTTGAACGCCAGCAATACGGTGCGCATCGACGCGGTGCTAACGATGGCCGAGTCGCGGGGCTTGCTGAAGGTGCTGTCGAGGCCGCGAGTGGTGACCCAGAACAACATCCAAGCGCTGGTAAGACAGGGCGTGCGCGTGCCGATCGTGACGCAGGCGCAGTTGGGCGGTCCTCCGACCGTGACCTACGTGGATGCTTTCCTGCGCTTGACCGTGACTCCGCAAATCACTTCGGAGAACACCATCTTCCTGAACGTTGACGTGGAGAACACCACGCCGAACTTCGGCCAGGAAGTGCAGGGCAACCCCGAGTTGATCACGCAGCAGGCGACCACGCAGGTGCTGGTGACGGACGGCGGCACGGTGGTGATCGGCGGCGTCATCCAGACGCAGAACTCGATCAACATCTCGCAGGTGCCGTTGCTGGGCAATATTCCAATCCTGGGCAACCTGTTCAAGCACGTAGTGGTGAACACGTCGAACCAGGAATTGATTTTCTTCATCACGCCGCGAATCATTCAGACGTAACCGTCCGACTTAGCAGCGCAGTTGAAGATTTAGAAGCCGCCGGCCTGAAGAAACTGTCAGAGCCGGCGGTTTTGTGTTTTTCACAGAGTTCTGGATTGTCCTCGACTGACTAATTCCTGTGGCCGATTGCTCGGCGGGGTAGCTTGTAACGGTCGAGTTGGCCGCGCGCTGCTGGATGAGCCGGAGTTCCATCAGCTCTGACGTTGTCGTCCTGGCAGCCGTCATCATGGCCATTGCACGGGATCAGCAACGCCGCATGGTTATCGCCATTAGAGAGCACCGCTTGGACGCTGATCTCCCCCCTGTCATTGATAAAAGTTGCCTCGGTTAGCGTCACGCCGGAGCCGGGGGGTACGAAATTGTTCAAGTCGATCATCGGGCCGCCCTTTTCCCACAGAAATGCATGCAGGAAATTGTTGCAGTCCGACGATCCGCCTACGATCTGGCCGCTCGAGTTAATGGACAGAGCGTGGCTGCAGGGGTCGCCGTCCTGGGTTCCGAGGTCCTTCATCCCAGCTTGCTTCGTCCACAGAAACGCGTCGTGCGTTTGCGAGCCGGGCAAGTCCGCCGCGCCAACAATCATCCCGGCATTGTTGATGGACTCGGAGGATCCGTTGTCTCCCCCCAGCGTGCCGAGATCCCGCATCCCTTTGGAATTAGTCCAGACAAAGGGGTGGACGATTGCGTCCCCAGCCAAGTTGGAATAACCGGTCATCACGCCGTTATCGTTGAGGGGAACGATACCTGCGCCCAGGGCGAGTGTTCCGCCGAGACTGCCCACATCCAACATGTGCTTGCCGTCCCAAACAAACGGGTGTGTCGTTGGAAACCCGGTGCTGGGGTTGATTATCGAGTTGGTGAAGGACATCCCAGCGATCTGACCACGCTGGTTGATGAAATAGGCGCAACTGTCGGGCCCGCCCAGGGTGCCCAGGCTTTGCGGCGTTCCGCCCTGCCAGATAAAGGCCAGCATCTGCGTAGCGAATGGATTGTTGAAGCACAGATTGCCGAGAAAGAAAGAGTCCGGCGTGGTGGTCAAAGCGAAGCCCGCGACCTGTCCCGCATCGTTAATGTCTCCGGCATAGCTAAAGGCTCCGCCAAACGTTCCCAGGTCTATGATCTGGCCGCCCTGCCAAACCACGCCGTCGTATTCCGCGAAGCCGGTGGCCAAATCGATCACGCCGTTCTCTGAGATGCCGGCTACTGTGCCACTTGAATTAATGGCGTTCGGAATGCTTCCATTAGTTCCGGGAAGAGCGCCCAAGTCAGTCAGCGTGCCGTCTTGCCAATGGAAGGTGTGCGTGACGAGGCACTCAGGCGAAAAGCAAAAAGGGGCGTAGGGATCGGGAATGGTTGTGTCGGCCGTCCCCGTAGCCACGCCAGCGTTATTGATTGGAACCGAGGTAGGGGTAACGTAACTTCCCGGTCCGCCGAAGGTTCCTAGGTCAACGAACTGGTAGCTATGGTTCTTGTGCTCTGGCTTGTTCTGCGCGCCGAGACCAATTGGTAACGCCAGAGCAGCGAACAACGCAAGCGCGGTAGTGTAGATCAAGTATTGGGATCTCATTTTTGCTTCTCCTAAGTTTTGTCTTAAAGTTTTTCTCATGTCATGCTCCTCAAAATATCGCGCCAAAATTTCACAACTCAGGGGTTGCAGCGCTTTAACACGGGTAAGGACACCGTCTGCGGACTCGTGCTGTCACTGTCACTGACGGTGACTGGGCCACCGGTATCAGGCGCAGCCTTCGGATCCCAAGAAACATTGATCGTGCAGGATTGTCCTGGTCCGACGCTCGTACCGCAGGTGTTGCTCTGCGAAAAGGCGGTTCCGCCAACGCTAATGCTGTCGATGGCGAGACTTGTGCTGAGACTGTTAGTGAGGGTCGTCGTCTCCGGTGGACTGCATGAGCAGCTGCCCGTCAGGTCGAGGTCACACACGAAGGTCAGGCTGTTGGGCACGAGTTTGACCGGGCCGGTACCTTGCGGCGCGCAAGTCAGCATCGCGGTGCCCTGTAGCGAGCCTGGCATCCCGGCAGCGGAGGCGGTGATGGTAACGGGTCCGCCTACACCCACGCAGGTCGCGGCGCCGGTACTGGAGTTGATCGTGGCCGTGGTAGTGTCGGAGGACGCCCACTGCGCGGATATATTGGTTTGGGTTGTGGGTGGCTGGGCGAAAGTGCCAGTCGCGCTGAATGGCACGGTGTCTCCCTGATTCGCGCCTGCGCCACTTGGCGACACGGCGATGGCTACTAACTGATGCGCCGTCATGGTGGAGCTGCTGCCGCAGCTTGCCACCATAGCAAGAGAAATTCCCATTCCCGAGATGGTCAGAACCGTTCTGGTCCAGCTTCTTGATGTCCTCGACTTCATGTTGACTCCCTTCCGGAGACTAGCTGTCAGTTTTGCCGGCTCACCATCGAAGCAAGAACTTGAGCCGACCGGCGGCGATGGCGCCCGCGAGAATTCCCAAGGCCAGGGTCAGCAGCACGATTTCGATGCGCCACTTCCACTCCGATTTCCGCATTTGTTTCGGGCTTTCACCCCAGCGGGTATGTGAAATATCATTGCCGGGCCGCGTTAGTCTTGACGAAATCCTGAATTTTCTTTGATAGAATCCTCGCCGAGCTTGGGGAACGCCTTTGAAACAGCACATCCGAACCGGCTATGCATTCGGCGAGTTTTGCCTGGATGTTGAGGAGCGCCGGTTGCTGCGCTCGGGGGTAGAAGTCCCGCTTCCGGCCAAAGTCTTCGACACCTTTGTCCTTCTGGTGGAAAACTCAGGCCATCTGATTGAAAAAGATGAATTTATGAAGAGGTTGTGGCCGGACACGTTTGTCGGCGACGACGCCCTGGCACGAAACATCTCGACGCTGCGCAAGAGCCTCGGAGAAAGCGGCGATTCCCAGACCCTGATCGAGACTGTCCCGACGCGCGGATATCGCTTTGTGGCTTCTGTGCGGCAAATAGAACTGGGGGAGCAACCGCAGACAAACGAGAAACTCGGGTCGATATTGTCGAGATCGCCGGACCTGGTGGCGACCGACGAACGCGTGAGTTCGGTGCCGGAGAACGCATCCGATGGTGCGATCGGGGAGGGCAGCGGGTCCCGGTCATGGCGACGTCGAACGGCCTTCGTTCTGTTGACTGCGGGGTTGGGTTCGCTGGCCGGCCTAGTGACCTTCTGGGCGCTGTCGCCGGTTCCGGGCCCACGAGTGATGCGCACCACGCAAATGACGCACTCGGGCCGTGTCGCGACCGGGCTGGCCATGGCCAGCGACGGGTCGCGAATCTACTTTCTTGAGCGCTATGGCGACCACTGGAATCTGATGCAGACTTCAGTCTCCGGCGGCGAGCCGCAGGCGATGGCCGCACCTTTCCGGAATACCTGGGTGATGGATGTTTCTCCTGATCGCACGAATCTGTTGATTGGCGGTTTTTCCCGTCCTGACGAGCGTATGCCTGTGTGGATCTGGCCGGTGCAAGGTGGCGCCCCCAAGCGAATTGGAGAAATCACGGCGTATGGCGCGACATGGTGCCCCAATGGCCGCCAGATTCTCTACACCAACGATGATGGCATTTACCAGATTGACGCGGATGGAACGAACGCGCGCAAGTTGGCGAAGACCGGCGGAACTCCGGCAAACCTTCGCTGGTCGCCGGACGGCCGCCGACTGCGCTTCTCCCTGTTGCAACCTCAAGTTGAGGGAGTAACGATGTGGGAAATCAATTCCGATGGCACGCACCTGCACCCTTTGCTTCCTGAATGGGAAAAGCCGACGGCGCGCTCACTAGGATCGTGGTCGGTGGACGGCAGGTATTTCCTTTTTGAATCGGTATATTCCGGAACGCAGGATATCTGGGCGATGCGCGAAGGGAAGAGTCTGTTTCGGAGGCGGGGCCCGCAACCGGCGAGGCTGACCGCTGGTCCAATCAGCTTTGGAACGGTGCTTCCCGGCAAAGACGGACACACGGTCTTTGTTGTCGGCGCCGATTGGAAAAACGAATTGGTCCACTACGATTTGCAATCTCACCAATTCCATCCATTTCTCCCCGACCTCCACACGATCTATTTGTCCTATTCGCGGGATGGAGTCTGGCTCGCATACGTGCACGCGGAGAATTCCGTGCTCGCCCGGATGAAGTCCGATGGCACACAACCGTTGGATCTGACCCCGCCCGGCCTTCGTACCTGGGATCCACGCTGGTCCCCTGACGGGAAACAGATTCTCTTTACGGGTTTAACCGATAGTGGAGAACACAAGATCTTTCTCGTTTCCGCCGCGGGCGGTACTCCCAGAGAATTGTTTGCAAACAACGGAAATCAGGACGCAGCTTCCTGGTCTCCAGACGGGAAGTTTATTGCTTTCGCCAGTGGTTCCTCTGCTTCCGGTGCTTCCGAACAGGCTCCTACCGTCATTCAGATGCTCAATCTGGCAACAAACCAACTCACCGCTCTTCCCGGGTCACACGACATGTACGCGCCTACCTGGTCGCCGGATGGTCGCTTCCTCGCCACGAGCAGCGACGACGATCGCCAGTTAATGCTGCTTGACCTTCGCAGTCAGAAATGGTCGAAACTCGCCCATGGTACAGCTCTCCGGGGCGGTCCGTTTGCGTGGTCGCCCGATTCAAAGTACGTCTATTGTCAGGATATTCTCGCGCCGAACGAACCGGTGTACCGGATCCGAGTGAGCGACGGCAAGAGGGAGGTGGTCGTATCTTTCGAGACTTATCTTCGCGGCGGCGTTCAGAAGGTAAGCGTCGTGACCGTGGCCCCGGACGGTTCGCCGATCATCGTGCTGGATCGCAATCAGGCAGATATCTACGCTCTCGACCTCGATCTTCCCTAGTACGTGGCCTTCTCGTTTTCGTCAGACCCTTGAGTCAGCCGCCGAGAGAGAACTTCTCCTCTATCCTGCTGAACTCACCTGCAATGAACTTACTCGCGCGCCAAAGAAAGGCTGCGGGAGCACCTTGCCACCACCCGCTTCGATGCGCTTACATCGCTACTGCTGTGGCCAATGCCGATGGCGGGAGCAGTGACGGTGTCCGCCTGGACGCTGAACCCGTCGACGGTGACGCTGCGTGAAGATTCGATCAGCAACAGGCTGTTAAAAAGGTTACCCGCACCACCGGCGGGCTGGTGGAGCGCGGCTCCTGGAAGCCCCTTCAGCGTAAGCCCCTCGAATCCCACGATTTGAACGTACTCGGTGCATGTTCCGTTTACCGATACGGTGACGGGCGTGTGTTTGTCCAGAGTGGAGAGGGTGTGATTCAGCGACTGGCCGGCGTTACAGTCCACGGAAATCTGTGAAGCCGTCGACGGAATGGCGGCGATGGTGAGCGCTATCAGAGCAAGCATGCGAATCATCTGTAAATCTCCTTTTTAGTTCGTTGAGTAGGGCTCGGTCTTCAGGTATTGGCGAACGGAAAAACCAATTTATTGGTTTTCATTTGCTTCTCCAGCGAATTTTGTTTCGCTTTCAGCTGGGCTTTTTCGGGGCGGGACGCCGGATGCCTGGGAAGCTGCGATGGTGATGGTGTAGGTTGCGGTGCCGCTGTATGTCGACTCGCTTGCCGTGACAGAGAACGTGAACGTTCCGGCGGTGGTCGGGGTGCCATCGATATACCAGACTGTCCCGAAGCAGTACTGCGAAGTCAGCACGACGGAAGTGATTTGCAAGCCTGGGGGCAGCGATGAACTGGACCAGTTAACGGCAGTTTTTCTTGTGATATCGCCTCCAAGGGCTTCGAGTAAGAAGCCATCGACCGTATCCGGTGGAAGGCTGCATACTGATTCAACCCCTCCGTAGAGTACTCCCACAGTCCCATTCGGGGGCTGGCCCGAGACAATCGCCAGGACGCCCGGACCGAGCACGTTGATTGGAGTGGACGTGCCGGCAATGGAAGTGACCGTGTCAGTTGCGGTGACGGTTTGGACACCGACCGTGTTCATGGTGAGCGAGGAGCCGGTGCTTCCATTCGTCACCGCAGTATCGGCCGGCAAGGTGGCCAGACCGTCGCTGCTGGAGAAGTGCACCACGCCGGAATAGGTCGAGGCAATATTGTTATAGGGGTCAAGCGCATATACTGCGATTCCGAAAGCCGTCCCAGAGTTAACATAAGACTCAGCCGCGATGGAAAAATGAGTTGCCGCTGCCGGGCTGACATTGAACGCGCTCGATCCGGCCATTGAGGCCGTCACTGTGTCAGTTGCGTTGACGATTGTGTAGCCAGCAGTCTTCATGGTGGCGCTGAAGGTTCCGGTTCCGTTCGTTAAGGTAGAGTTCGCGGGCAGGGAGGCTTGGCTGTCACTGCTGCTGAACGCCACGGTGCCGGCGTAATTGGGCAGCAAATTATCCGAGCCATCGAGCGCGCTCACGGTGAAATTGAACGAAGTGCCGGCTGTGGTATTCGTAGGGGCGGTGATGGAGAAATGAGGCAGGGTTGCGGCGCTGACATCGATCGAGGTGGAAATGCCCGTGATCGACGCTGCGACGGTATCGGTGGCCGTGATGGTTTGAGTTCCGGCAGTGTTCATGGTCGCGGAGAAAATGCCGGTCCCATTCACCAGTTTCGAACTGGATGGCGACAGGATGGCTTGGGAGTCACTACTCGTGACCTGCACTGTCCCGGTATAGGTGCTAACTGTGTTGTTGGAAGAATCGAGCGCGGTCACGGTGAAGTTGAAGACTTGGCCGACGGCGGAATTGGTCTGCGCGGCCACTGAGAAGTGGGTGGCTGCGGAGTTGCCGCCTCCGGGAGCGGTGGTTGTTGCGCCTGTCCCACTGCTACAGGCGTTGCACACCAATAAGCTTGTGACCGCGATTAGGAACCAGAAGTGTTTTTTCATCATGAGTTGCTCGCTCCCCAAACGAGGGGAGGAACCTTTCCGGCGTAGAGTCCTCGCGCCCCAACGTGTTGCTCACTTTCGCGGCCCATGATGTTCTAGTGGCGGCCATGCGTCAACCGGAATTCCGCTGGAATTCGGCTGAGCGTGGAACCCTCATCGGCGTAGTAAGTTACGAGAAGTTCTGACCACAACAGAGGGCGGTGGAGCGATGAATCAGTGGTACACTTATGAGCCACATTGAGAGGGGGCCGAAGGAATCGAATGTCTTCCAATGGCCGGCCTCGTCTGCGCTTTGGTCAACTCGAGTTGGATCTCTCTGAGGAGAAGCTTCTTAAGAAGGGCGTCCCGCTTCGGCTCGGGAACCAGCCTTTGCAGCTTCTCGCCGTTCTGCTGGAAAATCCGGGCGAAATCGTCAGCCGTGAAGAGCTATGCGTGCGCTTGTGGCCGGACGGGACCTACGTCGACTTTGATGAAGGGCTGAATACCGCCATCAAGAAGCTCCGATACGCCCTGGGCGATTCCGCCGAAAATCCAATTTTCATCGAGACTGTTCCGCGCCGGGGTTACCGCTTCATCGCGCCAGTGCAGAAGGACGACGATGCCAGCGAGCATCTCCAACTGGTAACGCCAGGCAATGGGGACGGTTCGTCCAATCCAGACCCCCTCCCGCAGTCGGTGGCCCTGACTCCGCCACACTCAAAGCGGAAATGGAGCGCCGCACTGATTAGTCTTGCACTCGTGGTGATCGTAGCTAGCGGGCTGATTTATCGGCTGGCGTTTCCCCCGGCACTGCGCGTCACACAAGTCACCCGGCTGACGAACTCGGGTCAGTTAGAGGCTTGGGGAGGACTGAACTCCGATGGTTCGCGGCTGTTTTTCCTCGATCGGGAAGGCGATCATTGGAACACGCGGCAGGTTTCAGTGGCAGGTGGAGAGAGCATGCCCTTTGGCTCGTCGCCCCGAAACACGAAGATTTTTGCCGTTTCTCGCGACCAGTCCGAGATTTTATTCGCGCCCTTTGCCATGCGCAGCAACGACTTTCCGCTCTGGTCGATGCCAACCGTCGGGGGCGCCCCTCGTCGCGTCGGCGACATTCTGGCAGGCACCGCCGCCTTCTCGCCGGATGGAACCAAGATCGCCTTCAGCAACAGCAACGGAGTTTTCCTTGCCAACCGGGATGGATCTGACGTGTTCAAAGTGGCCGCCTCACAGGGCTGGGCGATCGATTGGTCGCCGGACGGTAAGCTGCTGCGATTCAGCGCAAATGGTCCAGGGCCAGGTGCTCACCTATGGCAGGTCGATTCCACAGGACGCCATCTTCATCCTTTCCTTCCTTCATGGAATGCTTCGGACGGTCGTTGGACTGCGGACGGCTCCTATTACATATTCAACTCTCGGGAAACTCTCTGGTCGATTCGCGAGTCGTCTCTCATTCCCTGGTCGCAACCGGCGCCGACGCAACTCACCTTTCCCCCAATCGGCTATACCGTCTCGTTGCCCTCCAGAGATGGTCACTTCGTTTATGCTGGCGGCGGCATGACTGGGGAGCCGATCGACATGGTCAAGTTCGATCCCGTTTCCCACCAGTTCAAGCCCGTGTTACCCATTGCCCATGTCACGGAAGCTGTCGCATCTCCCGATAGCCAGTGGATGCTCTTTAGCAGCTGGCGCCAGCTGTGGCGCAGTCGCCCCAATGGCAGCGACCGTGTGCAGCTCGCTGCGGCTTCTCCCGCCCTCAATTACCACTCCGTGCGCTGGAGTCCCGACTCGAAGCACATCGTGTTCCACACCTTGAGCGATGATAATAAGGGCACAATTTATCTCATTTCATCCGCAGGCGGCGCTCCCCAACACCCCCTCTCGGCTGGGTTGTCCGGGAGCTGGCCCGACTGGTTGCTCGACGGACATTCTATTTCCTATTCGGTCGAAACGGATGCCGGCCACTCCTCAACCGCGGAGTCGGGCATTTATGTCTTGAATCTTGACCAGGGGCGCAGCACTCTCATTTCAGGCTCTACCGGACTCACCCAGGGCCGGTGGTCCCCCGACGGCCGTTTTCTGGCGGCCGTGTCGGAGGACACGTCTGTGATCAAACTTCTGGATGTCGGGACCCATACGTGGAGCGAAGTCGCCCGCGGCACACTGATTTCATTTCCGGTTTGGTCCTCGGATTCCGTGCTTTATTTTCAGGACATTCTGGCGCCGGGCGAGCCCGTTTACCGCTTCCGACCTGGCGGCGCCGCTCCTCAACGGGCATACAGCTTCGAGGATATTTTGCAGGCTGGGGTTCTACGCTGCGGCTTCTTCGGCTTCGCACCGGATGGTTCGTTACTCGTCCAAGTCAACCGCGGCGGCGGAGACCTTTACGCCCTCACCGTCAGCCATCCCTAGCGTCCCGTCGCGATCCGTTGTGGTCGGTCCTAAATACGAATCACGCTGTGTACCGCGGCGGCAGCCCTGCTAAACTCAGCAGGCATGAACTTCCTCGCGCGCCAGAAGAAATTGCGGGAGCACCTGGCCACGACCCGCTTCGATGCGCTTCTGGTCAGCCATCTTTCCAACATTCGCTATCTTTGCGGCTTCACTGGGAGCGCGGGTCTGCTGCTGGTGGCGGAGGCTGGAAGCGTCTTCTTCACCGATGTCCGATATGACACGCAGGGGCGCGAGGAGGTGAAGGGTGCGAAGGTGGTGATTGCGCGCAATGCGTTGTTGAGCGCACTGGGGGAATGGATGGGAGCGCGCCGCAGAACATCGAGATCGAAGGGGCGGACGCTTGGGATTGAGGCTGAACATCTGACTGTGGCCGAGAGGAAGCGGCTGGCGGATCTGCTGCCTTCGGGCGTGCGGCTGCGGCATGCTTCGGGGCTGGTCGAGCGGGCGCGTATGGTTAAGGATGACGAGGAACTGGGGCTGATCCGGGCGGCGGTGCGGCTGGGCGCGACTTTGTTCGACCGGGCGCTCGAAGTTTTGCGGCCGGGTGTCAAAGAGGCCGACGTGGCGGCAGAGATGGAGTATGCGGCGCGCGGGGCGGGAGCGGAGGAGATGTCGTTTCCCACCATCGTTGCTTCCGGTGCGAGGTCGGCGTTGCCTCACGGCCGCGCGACGCAGCAAGCCATTGCGCCCGGAGGATTCGTGGTCTGCGATTTCGGTGTTATACTCGCTGGTTATTGCTCGGACCAGACCCGTACTGTGTGGATGGGTGCGCCATCGGAAGACGCGCGGGACGCTTACGACGCCGTGAAAGAAGCGCAGGAGGCCGCGATTGCGGCGGTGCGGCCGGGCGTGAGCGCCGGGGAAGTCGACGCGGCGGCCCGTAAGGTATTGCGGAAGGCTGGGTTAGGGCGCTATTTTGCACATTCGACCGGGCATGGAGTTGGCCTGGAGATCCACGAAGCGCCCCGGGTTGCGGCCGGGCAGAAGGAACTGCTGAAGCCGGGCATGGTCATCACGATTGAGCCGGGAGTATACTTCCCCGGCAAATGGGGCGTGAGGATCGAGGACATGGTGGCCGTCAGGGAAGGCGGCTGTGAGGTGCTGACTCCGACCGGCAAGGATTTCCTGGCAGTTTAAGGGAGAGGTCTCAGGTGATAGGTCTTGGGTCTTAGGCTCTGGATCTTTATCTTTAGATCTTTAGCACCAGCTAAGAGGCCTGATGCCTAACGCCCAAGACCCAGGACTGGAAGCTGCTGTCCCACCGTACACGAATGAATCAAAAAGAGCTGAAAGAACTCATCGAGTTCTTAATCGAAAAAGATATTGCCGAGTTCGAGTTGGAGCGCGGCGATGTCAAGGTGAAGATCAAGCGGGCTGGCGAGCACACCGTGGTGTATACGCACGGAGAGATGCCCCGGCCCTCGGCTGGGACTGGCGCGGAGCCGAGGCCGGCTCCAGGCGCAGAGTCTCCTGCCGCGCCGCCAGCTGCGGTCGAGGCGGTCGCCGAAGACCTCCACATTGTGAAGTCGCCGATTGTGGGGACGTTGTACGAGTCGCCATCGCCGGGTGCGCCGCCTTTCGTCAAAGTCGGGGACATGGTGGATGTGGGGCAGGTGCTGTGCATCGTCGAGGCGATGAAACTGCTGAATGAGATTGAGTCGGACGTGGCGGGCGAGATTGTGAAGAAGATGGGGAGCAACGGCCAGCCGATTGAATATGGGCAGGAGTTGTTCGCGATCCGGGCGAAGAAGTGAACGGTGAGTGACAATACTTTGTGAAACCCAGGCGCGCATCTCGCGCGTCTTTTTGCGTCTGAGGAGACGTAGTGAGGAGCGGGCTGCATCCGGGGGACAGCCGGGGCGCGGCTGTCCCTACATTTTGATCCGAAATGTTTAAGAAGATCCTGATTGCGAATCGCGGAGAGATTGCGCTGCGCGTGATTTGCGCGTGCAAGGAGCTGGGCATCCGCACGGTTGCCATTTACAGCGAGGCGGACCGCCATTCCCTGCCGGTGCGTTTTGCCGACGAAGCCATCTGCATTGGGCCGCCACAATTGGCGCTTAGCTACCTGAACATCCCGGCGGTGATCAGCGCGGCGGAGATTGCCAACGTGGATGCTATCCATCCTGGCTACGGATTGCTGGCGGAGAACGCTAACTTTGCCGAAGTCTGCGACACCAGCGGGATCAAGTTCATCGGGCCGCGGCCGGAAGTGATGCGGCTGATGGGAGAAAAAGAAAAGGCGCGCGCGGCCATGAAGGGTGCGGGCGTTCCGATTTTGCCGGGCTCGGATGGGATCATTGCTTCCGAGGGCGAAGCCGTGGAGTGGGCGCGGCAGGTGGGCTTTCCGGTAATTGTGAAAGCGTCTGCGGGGGGCGGCGGACGCGGTATGCGCATTGTCCGCACTGAAGAGGAACTACCCGCTCTGTTTCAGGCGGCACAGTCAGAGGCGGCGGGCGCGTTCGGCAATGGCGACTTGTACATGGAGAAGTATGTCGAGCATCCTCGGCACATTGAGTTTCAGGTGCTGGCCGACGAGCATGGGAATGTGGTGAGCCTGGGCGAGCGCGAGTGTTCGATCCAGCGGCGACATCAGAAGTTGCTGGAAGAGTCGCCGTCTGCGCAGGTCACGCCGGAGTTGCGCGATCAGATTGGCGGGGTCTTGTGCAAGTCGCTGGCGGAGATCGGCTATACGAATGCTGGAACGATTGAGTTTTTGATGGACCAGGACCGGCGCTTGCACTTCATCGAGATGAACACGCGCATTCAGGTGGAGCATCCAGTGACGGAGATGGTGACGGATGTGGATTTGGTGAAGAGCCAGATCATGATTGCGGCGGGCGCTTCCATGGCGGACGTGTTGCATGGGCCGATTGTGCACCGGGGACACGCGATTGAGTGCCGGATTAATGCGGAGCATCCGGAGAAGTTCACGCCGTCGGCGGGCAGGATCACGTCGTTCAATCCTCCCGGTGGTACGGGTGTGCGCGTGGATACGGCGGCTTATGCGGAGGGCGTCATTCCTCCTTATTACGACTCGCTGATCGCGAAGCTGGTTGTGCGCGGTAAGGACCGGGACGAGGCGGTATCCCGCATGTCGCGGGCGCTGGAGATGTTTATTGTCGAAGGTGTGTTTACGACAATTCCGCTGCACCGGAAGATATTGGCGGATCCGGATTTTCGGGCGGGGAATTTTGATACGGGGTTTATTGAGCGATTTCTCGCAGCGGGAAAGAAGGATTCGGCGGCGTGATCTCTGTTCCTCGTCTTTATCCCATCGTGGATGCGGCGTCCTTTTCCACGACGGAGGATTTGTTGGTTTTCGCCGGGGAACTTGTCGCGGGCGGGTGCACGGTGCTGCAATATCGCAACAAGAGCGGGAATGCGCGCTTGATGCTGGAGCAGGCTCGCGAAGTGAAGCGGGGCGTGGGTGGGAACGTTAAACTCATCATGAATGACCGCGCCGACCTTTGTCTCGTTGCGGAGTTCGACGGCGTGCATGTGGGGCAGGAGGATCTTTCGCCCGAGTCTGTTCGAGGGATCATTGGCCCGGACCGTTGGCTCGGGGTTTCGACGCATAGTCCGGAGCAGGTGCAGGAAGCGGATCGGAGCTCGGCGGACTATATTGCGATTGGACCTGTGTTTTCGACCGCCAGCAAAGAGCGGCCTGATCCGGTGGTGGGGCTCGAAGGGGTGTGCCGGGCGCGGGAGTTGACCCGAAAGCCGCTGGTGGCGATTGGCGGGATCACGCGCGCGAATGCGGCTTCGGTGATTGAGGCGGGTGCTGACTCGGTGGCGGTGATATCTGATCTGTTAGGGGAGCCCCGGAAATCAGCAGAGGAATTTTTCCGCGTTCTGAGGTAAAGTCAACTGACCTTCGGTAGGAGGGATCCTGAGCACACCGATAGCGCAGCCGGTTGCGGGCAGCGACTGGGAAACGCACAGCCATCAAGATAACGAGTTGGTGAAGGGCCTGGGCCTGACCAGCGCGACCATGCTGGTCATGGGGTCGATGATCGGGTCGGGCATCTTTATTGTTTCTGCGGAGATTGCCCGCGAAGTGGATTCGCCCGCTTTGCTGATTGCGGCGTGGGCGGTGGCGGGGTTCATGACCATTGTCGCCGCGCTCAGCTATGGCGAGCTGGCGGCGATGATGCCGCGGGCCGGCGGACAGTACGTTTATCTACGCGAAGCGCTAGGGCCGCTGTGGGGTTTTCTCTACGGCTGGACGCTCTTTCTGGTGATTCAGACCGGGACGATTGCGGCCGTGGGCGTGGCTTTCGGCAAGTTTCTCGGAGTGTTCTTTCCTGCGATTTCTTCTTCCAATTGGATTCTGCATATCTGGAAAGTTCCACCGATTCGTTTGGGGCCGATGGTTTTGGGCAACATGGATGTCGGCATCAATACGCAGAATCTGGTTGCCATCCTGCTTGTGGTTTTTCTTTCGGTGGTGAATATCTTTGGATTGAAAACTGGGGCGCTCATCCAGAACGTGTTCACCGCGGCCAAAGTTTCCGCTTTGCTGGGGTTGGCGTTGTTTGGCCTGGCGCTGGGGCGGAATGCGCAGGCGCTCGCTACGAATTTCAGCGGACACTTCTGGCGGAATGCGGGACTGGGCGCGCAGCACGCGGTGCAGGTGGGAGTGGGCGGGCCGGTGGTGCTGGTGGGTACGCTGACGATTCTGGCGGTGGCGCAGGTGGGCTCGCTGTTTTCCGCGGACGCCTGGAACAATGTGACGTTTACGGCGGGGGAAGTGAAGAACCCCAGCCGGAATTTGCCGCTTTCGCTGGCGCTGGGCACGGGCGTGGTGATCGCGCTCTACATTGCGTGCAACTTTATTTATCTGATAGCGCTGCCGCTGGACGGAGCACCGGGTGCGGCCACGATTCTGGGGCGCGGAATCAAATATGCCGCCGAAGAGCGTGTCGGGACCGCGGTGATGACGCAGATGTTTGGCGCTACCGGCGGATTGCTGATGGCGGGGGCGATTCTGATATCGAGTTTCGGCTGCAATAATGGGCTGATTCTTTCCGGCGCGCGCGTTTACTATGCGATGGCGAAGGATGGGTTGTTTTTCCGCAGCGTGGCCAAACTGCATCCTACGTACAAGACGCCGGCAGTTTCGCTGATGGTGCAGATGGTATGGGCGTGCCTGCTGTGCGTTTCGGGCAGCTACGGGCAGCTTTTGGATTACATTATTTTCGCGGTGCTGGTCTTCTATATTTTGACGATTGTGGGATTGTTTGTGCTGCGGCGGACGCGTCCGGATGCCGAGCGTCCGTACAAGGCTGTGGGTTATCCGGTGTTGCCGGCGATTTATATTGTGATGGCTTTATTCATCGATGTCGTACTATTGCGCTACAAGCCGCAATTCACGTGGCCGGGGTTGATTGTGGTGCTGCTCGGGATTCCCGTGTATTACGCGTGGTCGAGGAGTGCGGACGCAAAGCGCGCATCCGCGTAGACGTTTAAGGAGAAACAAGACGAATGGCAAATCTATTCGCAACCAAGCCGATGAACCTGCTGATGGAGGAAGCCGGCGAGTCTGGCGGCCACAGCCTTAAGCGCACGTTAGGCGTTTTCCAGCTTACCGCGTTGGGCGTGGGCGCCATCATCGGGGCGGGGATTTTTGTAATGGTGGGGCTGGGGGCGCAATATGCCGGACCGGGACTTACGCTGTCGTTCGTTCTCTCCGGGTTGGGATGCGCGTTTGCCGGGCTTTGCTACGCCGAGTTTGCGGCCATGATTCCGCTGGCGGGCAGCGCTTACACCTACGCCTACGCCACGCTTGGCGAACTGCTGGCCTGGATCATCGGCTGGGACCTCACGCTGGAATACGCCATGGGCGCCAGCACGGTGTCTTCGGGCTGGTCAAATCATTTCATCGAACTGCTGAATATCTTCCACATCAAGATGCCGCTGTGGATGGCGTATGACCACTGGACGGCGCTGAAGACGGCGGAGAAGGTTGTGGCGCGGCAAATGGCGGTGTCGGCCGATCCCTCACTGGTGCCTGGGTCACAGACATTCCTCGATAAAGTTACTGAGATCGTCGGGGCGCAGTCTCCTGCGTTGTTGCAGCGGGCGCACGATCTACTGGGTGCGCCACACATGTTTGGGATGGAGATCGGATTTAACCTGCCGGCCTTCATTATTGCCCTCGTGATCACCGCGATTCTCGTCGTCGGGATCAAGGAGAGCGCCAGGTTTAACACTGGGATCGTCGTGATCAAGGTTTCGGTGGTGCTCTTTGTGATCGCGCTGGGCTCTCGCTATATCAACAGCGGGAACTGGGGCACAGATTGGGCATCGTTCGCGCCGCACGGCTTCGCGGGAATCGGAGCGGGCGCTGCCTACATATTCTTCGCCTATATTGGTTTTGATGCGGTCTCGACTACGGCGCAGGAGGCGAAGAATCCGCAGCGCGACTTGCCGATTGGCATGATCGCATCTCTGGCGATTTGTACTGTCCTGTACATTGCCGTGGCGGCTGTGCTCACCGGGATGGTGCATTGGCAGCAGATCAACATCGAGGCGCCGGTGGCCGTCGCGTTTCTGGATCGCGGTCTCACAACCGCGTCACACATCATCACTCTGGGCGCTCTGGCTGGACTGACCAGCGTGATGCTGGTGATGCTGCTTGGCCAGACGCGCGTGCTTTACTCGATGGCCAATGACGGCCTGTTGCCCAAGAAATTCTTTGCAGCGGTCCATCCCAAGTTCCGCACGCCTTGGAAGAACACGATTCTTGTGGGACTACTGGCCGCGATCGTGGGCAGCGTGACCCCGATCGACGATATCGGAAAGATGGTAAACATCGGCACGCTGCTGGCGTTTGTGATCGTCTCGATCGCGGTGATGGTCTTGCGGCGTACGAATCCCAGCCAACCGCGGCCTTTCCGAACGCCGTGGGTGCCGCTCGTGCCAATCCTGGGCGTAATCTCGAACGGTTACATGATGTACAAGCTGGGCTGGGTAAACTGGGCGCGGCTGATTATTTGGCTGGCGATCGGACTGGTCGTGTACTTCACCTACAGCGTGAAGCACAGCCGGGTGCAGGCGCTGCAGAAGGGCAGTGGCCAGTGATCAGTGGCTAGTGTCTAGAGACAAGATCGATGGGCTCTCCGCCAGGCGCGGAGGGCCTTTTTGTTTTATAGTTCAGTCGTCGGCCGCCGATGACCGACGACTAACGACGCCCCTCTATGAAAATCGTTTCCGCCGACGAGATGCGCGCCATTGACCGCGCTACCAGCGAGCGGTTTGGCGTGCCTTCTCTTACGTTGATGGAGAATGCTGGCGCGGCTGTCGCGGACTATGTGCTTTCGCACCATGCTGCGGCTGGGCGCGTCGTTGTGATATGCGGCAAGGGGAATAACGGTGGGGATGGGTTTGTGGCGGCGCGGCGGCTGCTGGAGCAGGGGAAGACGGTTCAGGTGATCCTGCTGGCTGATCCTGGCGATCTCCGGGGCGATGCGGCAGTCATGTTTGGAAAGTTGCCGGGCGCTGCCATTGCAGTGCATTCCAGCGAAGAGTTGAAGAGTGAGCGCGTCCGGCAGGCCTTGCAGGCGGATTTGTATGTCGATGCAATTCTTGGCACGGGATTCAAGCCTCCGGTGAGCGGGCTTTATGCTGACGCGATTGCGATTCTCAATGCGAGCAAAGTCCGCGTCATCGCGGTGGACATTCCTTCCGGCGCGGATGCAGATGTCATCGGACCTCAGAAAGGCACAATTGCGCGAGCCGATGCGGTGGTTACGTTCACCGCTCCCCGGCCGGCGCATCTGTTCAGCCCATTGACGGCTGGGCCAACGGTGGTGGCGCAGATCGGCTCGCCGCGGGAAGCCATCAGTTCGGCGCTGCAATTGAATGTGATCACCGCGGCCGATCTTGTGGAGTTGATCGGTCCGCGCGCGGAGGATTCCAACAAGGGTAATTACGGGCATGTGCTGGTGGTGGGCGGGTCGCTCGGGAAAGCCGGGGCGGCGGCGATGGCGGGAATGGCCGTGCTGCGCGCCGGAGGCGGACTTTCCACGGTCGCCACGGCGAAGTCGGCGTTGGGAGCGATTGCCAGCTTTCATCCCGAACTGATGACCGAGCTTCTGCCGGAGACGGACGTGGGGACGATCTCGCACAGTGCGGATGGGCGAATCCGGGAACTGGCAAAAGGCAAGGACGTGATCGCAATCGGGCCAGGCATTTCGCGAGACTCCAAAACTGCGGAGTTGGTGCGGGCTTTGGTGACAAGCCTTCCATCTCCGATGGTGGTGGATGCAGACGGGCTGAATGCGTTTGAGGGAAACACCGGCGAATTGAATGGCAAAGGCCGCACGATTGTGATCACTCCCCATCCGGGAGAGATGGCGCGTCTGGCGGGATGCTCGACTGCCGATGTGCAGAACGATCGTCTGGGGACGGCGCGCAACTTCGCGCGGGAACACCAACTTACCGTGGTGCTCAAGGGATACCGCACGCTGGTGGTGCGGCCCGATGGCGAAGCCTGGGTGAATACAACGGGCAATCCCGGCATGGCAACCGGAGGAACAGGGGACATTCTGACGGGAATTGTCGCGGGAATGATGGCGCAGCATCGCAAGGACAAAGACGCTTTTAGGGCCGTGCTGGCGGCGGTCCATTTGCATGGACTGGCCGGCGATGTCATGAAGGCGATCGTGGGTGAGCATTCGATGGTGGCGACGGATTTGCTGCAAGGTTTGCCCGTGGCCTATCGGGTCATGCGCCAGGCAGCGAACGACAAGCTTGTGCGGTGGTGAGAACCGTGCTGGCGCCCCGCCGGTCATCGAGGACATTAATCGACTAGTAAACGCCTGCGATGTGCTTGATGGCGAACCGTTTAACGGGCGGAAAAGCGCGCCCCACGCGGGAATCCGGACACTCTGCTTCCGTAACCTGTTACCCGATTCGGTCGCGTGCCATAGTGCAGATACCTTATGACCCACTTCCCCCAACCGCATCCTTCGCGGCGCGCGGCCCGGGTCCAGCTTGGTGATTCTTGCCTGGCTGCGATTCGATTAGAAGATGGCCGGCACGCAAAAGCTAAACTCCAAACCATTTCGACCACGGGTGGACTGCTGCGATTGCCGCGTTCGCTGGGGCAGGGCGACTTTGTCGAAGTTGCGTTTCAGACGCAATCGGGCCCGGTACACGGCATGGCTGAGATCCTCAGTCCGATGGGCAAGACTACGGAGGGCGTGCTTCAGCCGTTCCGTTTTGTTGCGCTTGAGGACGACGACCACCGCCGCTTGCGCACGTCACTGGACCACGTGGCGGACCGAAGTCTGCTCGGTCTGAAGTCGTCGGTTCTCAACATGACGAGGACGATCTAGATTTCGACGATCTAGGCCTCGACGAGCAGCTCTCCCGAAGCGCTCTCGCTATACTGGTCGGGATGACGCGGGAGATCACCACACATTCAGCCGAGGAGACGGTTGCCTTCGGCCGTACTCTGACGGAATTGCTGGCGCCGCCCAAGCTGGTGTTGTTGCGGGGCGATCTGGGCGCGGGGAAGACCACCCTGGTTAAGGGAATCGCTGTGGGGTTCGAGGCGGCGGAAGAAGAAGACGTCACCAGTCCTACCTTCACGCTGGTGCACGAGTATCGCGGGCCGCGGGCCAATCTCTATCACATTGATCTTTACCGCGTGGATACTCAGCGCGAATTGGAGACGCTGGGGTTGGACGATTTGCGTGCTGAGGGCGGCATTTTGCTGATTGAGTGGGGGGAGAAGTTTCCGCGTTTTCTGCGAGAGCGGGATGTGGAGATTTCGCTGGAACGAGATGGGGAGACCAGCCGAAAGATTTGTATAACCGACTAAGGCCTTTTGGCGTAAGAATGGTGCTGCACGCGTTCTTCGGAGGGCCACCATGAGAATCCGTACTGACTCGGCCTTCGTGTCAAGCGTACTCTTTACCATCGCGCTGGTTTGCCTCGTTCCAATCTTTTGGGCGAACGTAATAACCGACCGCGACAAGATTTGGCTTGCGAAGCTTGATGACGGCGGTTACCGGTTGGCTGCCCAGCGGACGAGCGATCTCAGCGTCGTCTGTCTGGCAGTTATTCTGATCGGGCTGATCGTTCTATGGACCGGGTATGTCAAGCGTACTCGCGCGTCGTGGGCTGTGATGTTTATCGTGGTATGGCTTTGGGCCTTCCCGCTTTTGGTCCTGCCGCTACTCGGGCATACGCGCAGTCTTTCGATCGCTGATTGGCTCTACACGGCGATCTATTACCCTGGATCCGCTAGTTGGGCCAAATCGCCCCTACCTTTCTTGGTGATGGTAATTGCACTACTCTTGCCGGTGAAATCATTTTTTCTTGACGCAGAAGGCCCGCGCCCAATTCATAGACGATCGCCCAAGCTGATTGGTGGTTCTGTGGCCGTCGCTCTTCTTATCGTGGTTGCTCTACTAGCTTGGCTACGCCTTAGGTCCTACGAGATTCCCCCTGCCGAGTTATATTCGTGGGAGCAGGTTCCGCCACCCCCTCCTCCGCCTTCGAACCCATGTGCTAAACCATGAAGGGCCTCAAGACTTTCTTCTTCGCAATCTGTATGACATCGTCTCTGGCGAGCTTCGGAATAGACCGGCGCAAATTCGGGATTGCGGGCTTTTCTTTGCGATGTTATCGTCCTACGGTCGGAGCGAGGGTGCATTAAGCAATGCTCCCGCATCTGTACACCATCATGAGTCACACTATCATGAGTCCCGGCCTTCACCCGACTCCACTCGCGGTCGATACCACGCCGAAATCCCGGATCGGGTCCGTCGATCTCATCCGCGGCGCGGTGATGATCCTGATGGCAATCGATCACGTGCGCGTCTATTCTGGCGTTCCGGCCGGTGGCCCCACGCCGGGGGTCTTTTTCACTCGCTGGATCACACACTTCTGTGCGCCGGCATTTATCTTCCTGGCCGGGACCAGCATCTTCCTCTACGCTCGCAGGCATGACGGCGTGTCGCGGTATCTGCTCATCCGCGGCATCTGGCTCATCTTCCTGGAATTCACATTTCTCCGGGTGGCCTGGACTTTCAATTTCGATTTCATGCATTACGAGATGGCCGGCGTTATCTGGGTGATTGGCTGCAGCATGATCCTGATGGCCGGATTGGTGAAACTGCCGCTGCCTGTGGTCGGCACGGTCGGTGTGGTCATCATCGCAACCCACAACCTGATGGACTCACACATGGGCAAGCTGCTCGATGGCCTCGACGGGAACCCGCTTTCCGCTCTCTGGAAAATCTTCTATGTTGGTTTCTTCGCCGGCCCAATCCAGTTTGGGCCCAACGGCCCGAACCTGATTGTGCTTTACTCGATCATTCCGTGGATCGGGGTCATGGCGGCCGGTTATGCGTTCGGCAAAGTCCTGACCCTCGACCCAGAACAAAGAAATCGCCTGTGCCTCACCATTGGACTCTCGGCGATCGCTCTCTTCCTCGTGCTGCGCGGGTTCAACTTATACGGAGACCCGCGTCCGTGGCACGCCGCCGCGCAGGGACGAAACGGAGCGCCGCCAATGCCAGCGCTGTTAGCGTTCCTGAACACCACGAAGTATCCCGCGTCGCTCTCTTTCTTATTGATGACCCTTGGTCCCATCATCGCGCTGATCCCGGCGCTTGAGGGGCTCAGCGGTGCAGTCGCCCGTGGAATCACCGTTTTCGGACGTGTGCCGTTCTTCTTCTACACGCTGCACATTCCTTTGATCCATGCACTCGCGCTCGTGGTGTCGAAGGTCCGGCTTGGAATCGTAAGCCCCTGGCTCTTTGCCAACCATCCCATGGGCAATCCCGAACCGCCGGAAGGTTACGTCTGGAGCCTTCCGCTTCTGTACCTGATTTGGGGGATCACAATCGTGCTGCTCTATCCCGCATGCCGGTGGTTTGCTGCGCTCAAGGCGAGGAAGAGCGATTGGTGGCTGCAATACCTCTAGAAGAGTGAGTTGAATATCCTAGCGGGTAAGCCGGTGCGATGCCGATGGAGCTAGAACCGACCGCAGGCACGTTGCAGGCGCGTTCCACTCCCGCACCATCGAGAAGAGGATGGCGGCGGCGAAGAGGGCGAAGACGAATCCGTTCCTTCTCATCAGTTTCAATTCTAGCATTCAAGAGTTTCGTGGATGCGGGCAAAACCCTTTTCACCACGGGGGACACGGGGTTTCACGGGTTGAACATTCGAGCGTCAGAAGCCCATAATGTTATAACCGCAATCCACGTAGATGACTTCACCCGTTATGCCGCTGCTGGCTTCGGAGGCGAGGAAGACTCCCGTGCTGCCGACTTCGCTGACTTCCACGTTGCGTCCCAAAGGAGCGCGCTCGGCGTGACCCTTGTGCATATCGCTAAAGCCGGCGATGCCGCGGGCGGCTAGAGTTTTGATCGGACCGGCGGAGATGGCGTTCACGCGAATATTCTTCTTACCCAATTCATAGGCTAGATAGCGCACCGCGCATTCGAGTCCGGCTTTGGCTACGGCCATCACGTTGTAGCGGGGGACAACTTTTTCTGAAGCGTAGTACGTCAGGGTGAGGATCGAGCCGCCGTCTTCCATGAGCGGCGCGGCGGCGCGGGCGACTGCTATCAGCGAGTACACGCTTACGTCCAGCGCGATACGGAAGCCTTCGCGCGTGGTGTTGAGGAAGTCTCCCTTGAGTTCGTCGGCGGGCGCGTAGGCTACCGAATGCACCAGCGTGTGCAGCTTGCCGTGGCGCTCTTTTAACGTGGCAAAGAGGCGGGCGATTTCTTCGTCTTTGCTGACGTCGCACATGTAGCCTTCGGCGCCGGGCAGGGAGAGGATCAGGTCTTTGGCTTCCTGCTCAAGGCGCTCGTTCTGGTAGGTGATGGCGAGCTTCATGCCCGCGGCATGCAGTCCCTGGGCGATGGACCAGGCAATCGAGCGCTTGTTGGCGACTCCGAAGACGACAGCGTTACGGCCTTGCAGGTCAGCGGACATGAGGGCTCCTTGGAATGGGAAAGGATAACAGCCGGGAGCCGATATTGACCACGGAGGCACGGAGACACGGAGAGAACACCCTAGAAAACTGATTCTTGTCAGTCTGATTCGAACCAGCGCACGAAGATATCAATCCCCTCTGACAGATTCTGGGGTCCACAGGCGCATTGGAATTCCTGTTTCTCGACCCAGTAAGATATCCAATCGTCTTGACTCCGACTCAATGCGACCCTTGCCAACGTTGCATCCTGCTTTTTCGTTTCACGCAATGGGATGTGCACGCGCCAGCCGGGATTATCCAGAGTGCTGATCCGCACACCGGGGCCATGTTCCCATTCACCGTTGCATCGGTCTGCGTACCACTTCTCAAGGGTGGATAAGCTCATGTAGAACTCCCTATTTCTTTCACTTACTTGCTAGACTGGCTTCCTCTGATGCAACTCCTGTTCCCACCGGCCAACTTGCGGCCACAAACGACAACCCGTAAACGCAGGCCAGGATCGCGAAGGCTGCCACCAGGCTGACGTTATGGGCCACAGCTCCGACCGCAATTGCGAGCACGAGCTGGAGGAAGGTGCCGAAGAAATAAAACGCGTTCTGCACACGTCCCATTAGGTGAGGCGGGACCATCTCCATGAGGCTGGTGTTCATGGCGATGCCGCCTACACCGCGCGCCGATCCCATCACCGCATACAGCAGGATGGCGGCGACGAGCCAGTGCGAAACTGGAGCGCAAACCACGCTGGCGGCTATTAGCGCCATGGAAAACGCCACCGAACGCCGCCCGCCCAGGCTGGCGATTACGGCTGGAGCATACAAGGCGCTGAGGAATGCCCCGGTACCCCATCCGGCGTTGAGCCATCCGTAGCCGACAGCGCCGGCGTGGAAAACGCGATCGCTTAACGACGGAGTGACCACGACACCTGTGATCATGGCGCCGAGAAACAGCGCCCAACTGATGCCGAGCAGCACCACGGGGCGATGGTCGCGGAGAAAGTGCAGGCCTTCGCGCAGCTCTCGCCAGAAGCGTGCGAGCTGGGATTCGGCGGCAAGGATATCGGCGCGCAATTCCGCAGGACGCAGGACGACGTGGCGTCCCTTGCGGACGGCGAAGTAGCACAGGAACGAGACCACGTAGGTGGAGACGTCGATCAAAAGCACGCCGCCGAGGCCGATGTGGTTGTACATGAAGCCGACGATCGAGCCGGCAATGAGCCATCCTCCCTGCACTCCGGCCAGGAGAAAAGTATTCGACTGCACGAATTGGCCTTCGGGCGTGAGTTCCTGGATAAGGGCGGTGATGGTTGGCCAGAACATCCAGAAGCCGGCGGAGACGAGGGTGTTCATCAGATAGAGTTGCCACACCTGCACCCGGTGTTGAAACGCGAGGACGGCCACCGTGACGATGATTACGGCGCGCAGCGCATCCAGCCACATGACCAGGAGGCGGCGATCTTCACGGTCGATGATTACGCCGGTGAAGGGCAGCATGAGCATGGCGGGGATGGTCTGAAGAACGGCGAAGGTGCCGAGCGCCATTTCCGAGTGCGTGGCCTGCAGGATGTACCAAGCGACGGCGGCCGAGTTCATCCCGCTGCCCAGCATGGAGATCACGTTGGCGGCAAAGACGAAACGCAGTGGCCGCTGGGTGAGGATGGAGCGCATGTATTTAATCTAAATGATAGAGCAGCGGTCAGTGGCCAGTGGTCAGTAAAACGCGGCTCTTGATTGGGCGTTCTTACTGGCCACTGGCTACTGACCGCTGCTACTTCTTCTTGCTTCCAATCGCGTTCGGCGCTAGGATTCGCGTGCTGTCAGTAGTGAGACTCGATTCGCCTCAGGCGGAGGTGGCTGATGAAACGCTATGCGGGGGTGTTGACGGCCGTTTGCTTCTGTTTTCTATTCCTCGCGGCACTAGCCGGCGCGCAGGGGAGCAAGATTGAGATCGCCGCGGGCACTCCCGAAGACCACGATTTGCAGCTGATTACCGACGAGAAGGATCCCGCGAAAAAGCTGGCCATGTACCAGGACTTCGTGCAGAAGTACTCGTCGAATCCGGCGGCCGTGGCTTATGGGAACTGGCAGATTTCGCAGACCTATCAGACCTCGGGCGATTTGAACAAAGCGCTGGAGTATGGAGACAAGGCGCTGGGCGGGGCTCCGCGGAATCTGGATATTCTCGTCTCGCAGGCCAGCATCGCGCAGCAGACGAAAGACAACGCGAAGTTGATGGACTACTCCGTAAAAGGCGGGGAGGTGTGCAGCTCCATTGGCAAGCAACCCAAGCCGGATGGCGTGAGCGACGAGAGTTTCAACCAGCAGGTAGCGAATGAAAAGGACGCGGCCAAAAACAGTTGCGACTTTCTCGAGTCGACGGGATTCAACGTGATTGCCAACGAGAACGACGCCAAGAGCCGGATGGCCGATATCGAGAGGTACACGGCGGCGTTCCCGGACTCGAAGTTTCAGGAGCAAGTCGGAAACTATGCCATGTATTCGCTGGGGCAATTGAACGACAAGACGCGGCTGGTGGCGTATGGGGAGAAGACGCTGGCGGCCAATCCCAACTCGCTGCCGACGCTGCTGCTGCTGGCGAACTTCTACGGGGACGACACCAAGCCGGGCAGCGCGGCCAAGGCCATCACCTATGCGCAGAAGGCTATCGAAGTGGCAAAGCCGGACGCGCCCGACGCGGATAAATCGCGCAAACTTTCAGCCGGAGTGGCGCACACCATCGTGGGCTACGTCTACGCTTTCAAGCAGGACAAAACCACACCCGCGATTCCGGAGCTGAAGACCGCCGCCGCGTTGCTGAAGGGACGAGATGATCAGCAATATGCCCGCGCGTTGTACGGGCTGGGCTACGCTTACGGCAAGCTCAACAAACTGACGGAGGCCCGCGACGTGCTGAGTGAGGCGGTGAAGATTCAGAGTCCGTGGCAGAAGATTTCGGAAGACTTGCTGGGGAAGGTGAATGCGGCGCGGGCGAAGGGGAAGTGAGGGGAACGAATCCCTGATGCCCTCATCAGATGCTGTGCCAGCTATTCGTGGGATTGCGATTTTGGGCAGTGTAGAATTTACGCCGAGTAAGCCATGCGGATCCTGAAGCTGACAACGGCTGTCTTCCTGCTGTTCTTGACCTCACTCGCCAGCGGGAAAGAAGACAAACGATTTGCGGTACTGCCGCTCAGCGAAGCCCATAGAGTCTCGCGTCTCTGCTCGAGATCCGGAGTGCCGAAAATAGACGGTAGTTGGGAGCCGACAAAAGCCGACATCGACGGGCTGGAGTCACGTCTGCCGTTCATCTCAAAGCTGGTAAGCACTAAAGGCATGGTCGGAGTACACATTGCTCACCCTGCTACTTACTACCGCCAGTACGTGGGCATCACTCTCGCGGAGCGCAGGCTGATATATGTGAACGCATTTTCTGACGAGAAGCGACCCTCGGATTGGCGCGAGAAGCTGGCAGACTATTGTGACGGGGGAAGCGATGCGTGGGGCGTGCTGTATGACCCAACAACACATGAGTTCTTGGAGCTGGCCACGAACGGTATAGGGTAGCAGCTTCAGATCGCTTCGGCCCGCGCCCAATCGAATCAGGGCTTGATCAGTTCGTCGGAGAGCAGATGCGCTTTCAGGGCGAGATTGTGGCCGCGCTCCAGGTCTCCGCCGGCGATGGCTGTCTTCGACTGATCCATGAACTGTTTGATCTGGCTTACCATCTCCTGCTGGTTGGGGCTGAGTTGGCGTCCTGCGATCTTCTTCAGGTTTTCTTCGGTTGCTGCCGTGAGTTGATCGGTGGAGCGTTGGTGCACGGTTTGTTCGTCGGTTGCGCCGCCCACGAGCTGTATCGCGGGCTCTTCCGAACCGCCGTTGTGGACAACCTTCTTGGGAGGCGGACAGGGCGGTAGAGCGGTGGAATTGGTATTCGTAGATGCTGTGCCCGCGGAATTCTTTGGATCGGCAGGGTCGCCGCCCGTGGCGTTCGCCGTGCTTGTTATATTCGAGCAATCGGCGGGGGTAGGTCTTTTGTGGCGTCGGCGCTTCGCGGGAGGCGTGGCGGAAGGTTTGGTCTGATCGGTGGGATTCGGCGCCTGGCTCGTTGGGGCGGGCGCGGCTTGCGCGGGTTCGGAGCTTTGTTGCGGCGAAGCCTGCTGTTGTGAAGCCTGCGGTTGAGACGGCGCCGCGTTCTGCGGAGGACCCAGACTCAACCAACAAACTCCGAGAATCACGGCCAGATTCATATTCAATTCCGCAGCGCGGCGACGCTCGTCCATGTTACGCCGCGAAAGGCGACAACAGTTACGCAAAGAGTGTACCTCGGTCGCTAAAGCGCAGACATATTCTCGGCGCTTAGCGGCACGACTGAAGTCATGCCCTTCCCGATCTCGATATTCGCCAGCGGCAGGCGAAAGCGGAACGTGGTCCCTTCGCCCTCCGCCGATTCAAATTCCACCGATCCGTAGTGCCATTGCAGGATCTGATAAGTCTGCGCCAGGCCGATTCCGTTGCCGTCTTTCTTGGTGGTGAAGTAGAGCTCAAAAATCTTGTCCTTCACATCCTGACTGATGCCCATGCCACGGTCGCGGACCTCGGCAAGCGCCGAATTCTGGTCGCGCCGCGCCGCAATGGCGAGTTCGCCCCCGTTGGGCATGGCCTGGATTCCATTGAGCACCACGTTCAGCAGCGCTTGCTTCATAAAATCGACGTCGGCTTTGATGAGCAGCGGGTCCTCGGGCAAGTCGCGAGTTATGTTGACGCCGTGCTGCTCCGCGTCTGGGGCGGCAAGCACAGCAACCTCATCGAGCACGCGGCGCAGGTCTACTTCCATCAGGTGCAGTTCGCGAGCGCGCATGAAGTCCACCAGAGTTTGCACGACGCGGTCGAGGCGGTGAATTTCGCTGCCAATAATATCCATGTGGCGCCGGGTATCGGGATCGAGCAGCGACAGCTTGTTCTGCAAAAGCTGGAGGTGAAGCACGATGGCATTGATTGGATTCTTGACTTCATGGGCAACGCCGCCGGTGACGCGACCGCTGGCGGAGAGGCGGCGGGACATCTCGATTTCGTCGCCGATGCGCCGCACCGATTCGGCATCGCGCATGATCAACAGAGCGCCGATCTGCGTGCTCTTCTCTTGCACAAAGTCCAGAGAAACCTGGACGCGTCTGCCGGCAGCGGCGACGAATTCGCCCGAGAGCGGACGCCTGCGTTCGAAAGCGTCCAGAACGCTGGCTCCCAGCGCCGAGTCGCCGGAGAAGAGGTCTCTCGCGGTTCTGCCCAACAGTTCTCCGCGGGGTCTTCCGAGGAATCGCTCGACCGGGGCGCTGACCAGCACTACCTGCGAATCTCGCGTGAACAGCATCAATCCATCCTGGAGCTTCGACATTAGCTGGTCGACATTATCTTTTAAGGCCGAGAAGATCTCCTTGCTGTCGCGCATTTGCCGGCCCAGGTTGGCAATCTTCAGCGTGACCAGTCCGAGTTCGTCGTGTTCTGATTCATCGCCCGAGAGTGCCTCGGTTGTGCCCGAACTGACGCTATCGAGGTTGCGGCTGATGCTTTTGAGTGGTCCGAGAGCGAGATTGGATACGCCGGCGGCGAGCAGGAGCGAGGCAAAAATCGACACAATCGAAAGATAAACCGCGCCCATCAGGGGAGGTTTGAGCTCACTCTTGAGCAACACGGTGGAGACGCCGATGCGGATTGTTCCAAACGGCACTCCGTTCAACAAGAGTGGAGAGCGCACGTCATAAACAGTAGGCGGGCGGAACACCATGGCAAGTTGCTGGCGGAAGCGAGCTGTCCTCACCAGGTTAAAATCCGGCCGGTCTACAACCTGCTTACCCACCAGCTGCGCGTTAGTGTGGAGCAGCACCTTGCCTTTCGCGTCCACGATGGAGGCATCGGCGATGTTTGGCCAATCGAGGTCCGATTGCAGGCTGTTCAGTAGGTTCGTGTCCATCGGCAGATACTCGGCGAGCGCACGGCGAACCGCTTCAGGATCGTTGGTATCGATGCGCGTGCTGCTTAAGTCGGGCAGGTCATTCGAGGCAAAGTAGGCGATTTGCTTGGTCAGTCGGTCGGCTCTGTCATAGGCGTCGGCAACGTGCTGGGCAAGGATCTCCGAGATATAGAAGTAGGAGAAGGCAATCGCCATGACGGTCACCAGGAAGGTGATGGCGAGCACGATGGTGGCTTTACGTCGCATAGCAGTGGTCAGTGGTCAGTGATCAGTTGACGCGGAAATAGCTGAGTCGATAACGACGTGGCCAAAGGTCTTCCACTGACCACTGGCCACCGACCACTGACCACTGATTTATTGCTTTTCTTCCTCTTTCTCGAGGGCCGCATCGGCGCTGCTGCCGTACTCCTTCAGTTTATTATGCAGAGTTTTCAAGCTGATGCCCAGAATTTCCGCTGCTTTCGTCTTATTATTGCTGGTCGATTCCAGGGTCTTGAGGATTAGCATTTTCTCTGCCTCGCCGACCGTGGTGCCCACGCCCAGACGCACGGCGTCCGGATCATTGGCCGCGGTGCGCAGGGGCGCATGGCCGAATCCCGGGGGCAAGTGCTTGGTCTCGATCATGCCGCTATCGCAGACAATCACGGCCCGCTCAATCGTGTTGCGTAATTCGCGGACGTTGCCCGGCCAGGAATAATTGGTGAACTGGTTCATCACGGCCTCGCTCACGGCGGCAACTTTGCGGGAGTGCTTCGCGCTCATTTCCGCGAGCAGAAGCTGTACCAGATCGGCAATGTCTTCCTTGTGTTCGCGCAGCGGAGGCATGTGGATGTTGAAGACATTGAGCCTGTAGTAGAGATCGCTGCGCAGTTCGCCGCTGGCGACGGCATCGTCGGGAGTCTTATTCGTCGCAGCCAGCACGCGAACGTCTACCGCGGTTTCCACCTTGCTGCCGAGGCGCCGCAGCTTGTGGTCTTCGAGCACGCGCAGCAACTTCGCCTGCGTCCCCACCGGCATCTCGCCAATTTCGTCGAGCAGGATCGTTCCTCCTTCGGCGAGTTCGAAGCAGCCTGTACGCCGTTCCAGCGCGCCGGTGAAAGCGCCTTTTTCGTGGCCGAAGATTTCGCTTTCGATCAGGGTTTCGGGAATAGCGGCGCAGTTGATGGCAACGAACGGCCTGTCGCGGCGTGGACTCAGTTGATGAATCGTGCGGGCCACCAACTCCTTGCCCGTGCCGCTGGCTCCGGTAATGAGAACGGAAGCTGTGCTGGGCGCCACCAACTCGATGAGCCGGAAGATCTCCTGCATCTTCCTGGACGCCCCATTTAGCTGGCCCAGGGAGCCGGAGTCCCGCAGCTTGCGGCGGGCGCTTTCGAGTTCCGCGCGGCCTCCAACGAGGGCGGACGCGTTTTGCAGCATCCTGCGCAGACGGTTGGTATCAATGGGTTTGGTGATGTAGTCATACGCTCCCATGCGCATGGCCTCTACCGCGCTGTCGATGGTGCCTTGCGCCGTCACCATAATCACTGCCAGGGCCTGGGATTGTTCCCCCAGCCGCTCCAGCAACTCAATGCCGCCCATGCGCGGCATCTTGAGATCGGTTACGACGATAGAGGGATTCCACTGCGAGGCTTTGTCCAGGCCTTCCACTCCGTCCCGGGCCGTCTCGGCCCGATATCCCCAGGAAGAAACTAACTCGGCCAAGCCGGTGCGCTCGTTCTCTTCGTCCTCAACGATTAGTACTTTTTCGTGGCTCATCCTTTTTCGTTGTCGCCTGCTTCTTCGATGCCTTTCTCCGGTATACGGCTGCGCCGGCACCGGGTACAACCATACGCGGCCTGCTTCCTGTGGGGCAAGGTCTGGAGGCGGTCCGGGGGCCGTTTCGGACCGGGCTCGAACCGGCTGCCTTCTGCTTGAGGCTTGTCATGTCAATTTGAGACTAGAACTGCGTCGACGGCGGAGTCCCGAGCGGTTATCCGAGCGAAGCAATTCTCACAAATCTCGCTTTCGCTTTGAAGTGGCGGTGCGTTAGAATTGCACGTTCCCGGTTGAAGTCCAGGTCAAGCTATTTAACCCCGCGCTATCTTAATTTCAAAACGCGGCAGGCGCATCGCAGTGCGCAGGCAGATCGCGTACTCATTGGAGGACGGAATGTCACTTCTCGCTAACACAGGCAAAGGCCGTTTAGTCGTCGGCCTAGTGGCGGTTGTAGCGGTATCACTGATCTCGAGTTCTGCGCTCGCGCAGAGCGACTCGAATCCAAAATGGGACTTGTTCTTGGGATATCAGTGGACGCATCCCGGTGCCACGGTGCCGGCGCCAGGCGGCGTCTCCAGCAATCCCACTCCGTTCAAAATACCGGATTTGCCCAGGGGCGGGGGCGCTGCTCTCACTTATAACTTCGATCCGCATTGGGGAGCGGAATTCGACCTCGGTTATGACACATCATCTGACCCCACGGTGCCGCACGAAAGTACACTTTCGGTCGGCCCTCGTTTCATCTGGCGTACGGACTCGGGGAGCTACTTCGTGCATTCCCTGGTAAGTCTGAACCGTGTAAGCATCAGCGGTCTCAACAGCAGCAATGGGATCGGAGCGATCCTGGGTGGAGGAATGGATTTGTCCATCCATAAAGGGATTGCGTGGCGCCTGTTTGAGGCGGACTATGTCTGGACGCGGCACAACTATGCGGATTTTGCTGACCCGGAATTTCCATCACTGCGGCGTCCGGGCTTCAACGGCGTACGTCTCCGCACTGGACTTGTATTCAGTTGGGGGGGCGCGGAGCCGGTAGCCCCGGCGGCTAGTTGTTCCGTGCAGCCGAATTCAGTGATGGTCGGCGAGCCGATCACCGCAACCGTTGTCGCGAGCAATTTCAATCCCAAGCACACCGTCACGTATTCCTGGAGCGGCAACGGAGGCCAGGTTACCGGCAAGGACACCACCGCGCAGATCGACACCAGCAACGCGGCCCCCGGCAGCTACACGGTCACCGCTCACGCGACTGATGCCAAAGAGAAGAAGAATAACGAAGCGAGCTGCTCGGCCACCTACACCGTCACGCCGCTGCCGCCGAAGAACCCGCCCACAGTTTCCATCTCCGCCAATCCAACGAGCTTGCAAGCTGGTGGCAACGTGAACTTGTCGGCCAACTGCACCAGTCCGGATGGCGTTGGGACGTCGGTCGCCAGCTGGACTGCCAGCAGCGGCAATGTTTCCGGAAGTGGCAGTTCGGCAACGCTGAACACTACTGGGGCATCGCCCGGTTCGATCACGGTTGGCGCGACCTGCACCGACACGCGTGGTCTAACCGCTCAAGCCTCCACGCAGGTGATGATCGAGAACCCGCCGCCACCACCGCCGAATCCTGAGATCGCGCGCCTGGAGGCCCGGCTCTCGCTGCACAGCGTTTACTTTGTGGTAAACCAGCCCCTGGCCGCGAAACCCAAGGGCGGTCTGCTGGCCAGTCAACAGAAGACGTTGATGACGCTGGCCGCGGACTTCAAGCAATATCTCGAACTCAAACCGGATACGCACCTGATTCTCGGAGGTCACGCCGATCATCGTGGCTCCGTGGAATTCAATCAGGCGCTCTCCGAACGTCGTGTCAACCGTGTCAAGAGCTTCCTGGTGGAGCAGGGCGTTCCCGAGGCCAACATCGATACCAAGGCGTATGGCAAGGAACACAATCTGACCACGGAAGAAGTGCAGGGCGAGGTGGCAAGTAATCCGGACCTGACTCCAGGAGAGCGGCAGAGGGTTCTCAAAAACATCGTGACGATCAGGATGGCGAGCAATCGCCGTGTGGACGTCACGCTGAGCACGACCGGCCAAACCTCGGTCCGCCAATTCCCCTTCAACGCCGCGGATGCTTTGACGCTCATCGGCGGCAGGGAAAGCGAGGCTAAGAAGAAAGCAGCGCCGAAGAAGCCCGCCGCCAAGAAGCCGGCGGCGAAGAAGCCCTAACGGCGAAGGCGTAAAGCCCGGAAGTCTCGCGGAGGACGCTAACGTCCTCCGCGATTTCTTTTTGTGCTCGCCCGGCGTCGCGGATCCGCCAACCCACCCCGTTCACTTGGGAGCCTTCGGGTCGTCTGAGGGTGGTTCAACAGGAGCATCGCCTGACCTTCTATTTCACCGCGCGGGCACGCGGGACGCTCCGAATTCGACAGCCAATCGATCAATCCCTCGGTTCTGCCACCGAATAACCCGGGAGAATTTCTTCAAAACGGGCCGTTTCCGGCTGTTTTCCAAGCTTATTATTTATTTTATCCATCACAAAACAAACCATATAGCGAGTTTTCCACAGGCTTTTCCCAATTTGAGTGACATCTGCCCTTTCGCGACGTTGCAGTGGTCTGACTATAGTGTCAAAGCAAAGGGCGGTTCGCCGCGTTGTCTTCGCTTGCTCCTATTTCGGGAACACCAAGGTATCGGATAGCCCATCGTAGGCTTCCTTTCGGGAATCGTCCCGCGCCACAGTAGCAGTATGAATACCGCAACTCCATTTCCGTGGCCAGTCTCTTCAGAAGAGAGCACCAGAACGACTTTCCGTGCCATTTTCGAACACGCTCCCGTGGCCGTGGCCCGCTGCAATCCGCAAGGAATGATTGTCGAGATGAATCCCGCTTTCGAGCGGACTCTGGACCGCGGCGTGGCCAGCCGACGATCGTTAAGGCTCTGCGAATTGGTTCGTCCGCAAGACCGCGAAAAAACCGAGTTGCTGCTTAGCGACTTGCTGGCTTCCCGGCGAGACCGTATCCGCATCGAAGCCAGCGGTGCGGGTCCGGGGCAGTCCAGTGCGCTGTGGACCGCATGGCGTCAGCCCAGTGGCGCTGGGGAACCGGACCACGCGCTGCTCATTGCCGAGCCAAGCCCCGCAGTTCCGGCCGAGGAAGGTCTGCTGCAAACGCAGCGATGGGAAGCAGTCGGCCGCCTCGCAGGCGGAGTCGTACACGACTTCAACAACCTGCTGACCGGCGTCATGCTGTATTGCGATCTGCTGCTCACTAGTCTGGACGCACGCGACCGTCGGCGCCGCTACGCCGATGAGATTCGCTCCGCTATTGT
Source organism: Candidatus Dormiibacterota bacterium (assembly GCA_035566655.1). GTDB lineage: Bacteria > Acidobacteriota > Terriglobia > Terriglobales > Acidobacteriaceae > Sulfotelmatobacter. The sequence goes on along the minus strand of DATMQT010000092.1, from coordinate 21,264 downwards.
GCAAGCCACCGGACTGGTCCGGCAGTTGCTGATTTTTGCCCGCCCCCAGGCCGCGCCCGCTCGTCTCCTGTGCCTCAACGAAGTTGCCAAGGCCATGCGCGACCTTCTGAGCCGCCTGATTGGAGAGAATACAGTCCTGGACCTGCATCTCGATCCAGAACTGGGCGCCGTCAACATCGACCAGGCGCAGGCCCAGCAGATATTGCTGAACCTGGTCCTCAATGCTCGAGACGCTCTGCCCAACGGCGGCCGCATTACCGTCGAGACCAGCAACTGCAAATTCCAACCGGTGGCCGGAACAATGCCCGCCGGGGGAGGAGTACCCGCCTTCCCGTGCATCCTCCTCGTGGTCGGCGACAACGGCCGCGGCATGGATGCCGAAACCCGTCAACACCTCTTCGAACCATTTTTCACCACCAAGAACGCCGGGCAGGGCACTGGCCTGGGATTAACTACGGTCCGCACCATCGTCACCACCAACCGCGGACTCATCCATTTCGAAAGCGAACCCGGCCGCGGCACTCGCGTGCTGATCCTGCTTCCCCGGGCATTCCCGTCCGGCGATCCGAACTCTCTGGATCCCTCCACTCCAGATTCAGCAACTCCTCCACCAACACCATTTCAAGAATTAAAAAAGGAATCACCCTTATGACGTCAGCAGCCTTAGCTCACTCGATTGCCACTCCTCAGATTCTGGCCGCCAACTTTCTGAATCTCCTCATCGTCGATGACGAACGCTCCATCCGCGACGCTTGCCGCGAAGTCGCTCTGTCCCTGGGCTTCATGGCCCACGTTGCCGATTCCGCCGAACATGCCTACCGCGTTCTGCAAACCCAGAACGTCGACGCCGTTTTGCTCGATCTCCGATTGCCGGGCGCAAGCGGCCTCGAAGCTCTCCGCCACATCAAGTCTCAACGTCCCGAAGCGCTGGTGATCGTTGTAACCGGCTGCGGCACGGTGCAATCGGCCGTGCAGGCGATGAAACATGGCGCCTACGAATATGTAACCAAGCCATTCAGCGTCGACGAACTCAAACTCCTGCTGGAGCGCGTGTCTAATCACCTTAAGCTGAAAACTGAAAACCGCATGCTGCGCGAAAAGCTGAAGTCCAAACAGGGTTACGGCGGCATCATCGGCCGCGCCCCGGAGATGGAAAAGCTGTACCGCATCATCGCCAAGGCCGCCAACAGCTCCCACCCCGTGCTGATTCTGGGCGAGAGCGGTACGGGCAAGGAAATGGTCGCGCGCTCCATTCATTACTCCGGACCTTTCCACGACAAGCCGTTCATCCCCGTGGACTGCGGCTCGCTCGTCCCCACGCTGATCGAGAGCGAGTTGTTTGGTTATGTCAAAGGCGCATTCACCGGCGCCAATCAAGCCAAGGACGGACTGCTTGCCATCGCCGAAGGTGGCACTGTGTTTCTCGACGAAGTCGGCGAGCTTCCCGTCGACTTGCAGGCGAAACTTCTGCGGGCCATTCAGGAAAAGGAGATTCGTCCCGTAGGCAGCACGCGGCGCATTCCCATCAACGTCCGCATCCTTGCAGCCACCAACCGCGTGCTGGAGCAGGCCGTTACCGAAGGCTCTTTCCGCCGCGATCTTTATTTTCGTCTGAACGTGCTCAGCCTGCGAATCCCTCCGCTGCGCGAACGGCGCGAGGACATCCCTCTACTCGTGGCCCATTTCATGGAGCGCACCACGCGTGTGTCGGCGCAGGAAAAAATCCTGACTGACGAGGCCATCAAGGCCATGCTGGCATACGACTGGCCGGGCAACGTCCGCGAACTGGAAAACTGTCTGGAGCGCACGTTCGCATTCACCAGCGGGCCCTTGATCCATGTTACGGACTTGCCTCCCGCGGTTGGCGGCGCGCACGTGATCGCTCCCACAAATGGCAACGGCCACGGCCAGCACGCCATCGTTCCCATGGCGGAACTGGAAAGGCAGACCATCCTTAACGCCATCGCGGAGCTGAACGGAGACAAGTTGCAGGCCGCGCGCCTGCTCGGCATCGGCAAGACAACTCTGTACCGCAAACTGAAGGACTACGCGGCCCAGAGCTAGCCGTTCTGTTCAGTATGGTTAAGAAAGGCTTGTCATCCCGAGCGAAGCGAGGGACCTTGGTGTTTGCTTGCAGTGCAAATCAAGGCCGACACAAGCAAAGACCAAGATCCCTCGCCGCGCTCCGGATGAGAAGATGCGGTGGAGGGGTGGTATGAGCGAAGATCGGCGCTACTTCGTCTACGTCACGGCCAATGCTTCGAAGAGACTCTACACCGGCATGACCAACAGCATTCGACGGCGGGTTCGGGAGCATGAGCTGAAACTGACGCCCGGTTATGCGGCACAGTACAACATCACCCGGCTCGTCTACTTCGAGAGCTTCGAAGATGTACGCAATGCGATTGAACGGGAGAAGCAGATCAAGGCTTGGACTCGTGCCAAGCGGCTGGCGCTGGTGGAATCGACAAATCCCAAGTGGGACGATTTGTCGCGGGAGTGGGATCAGCCGCAGACGTTTCGGCTTACGCCCAACGTCTGGGTAGTAGGCGGTTTGAACCGCCCACCACCAAAGTCTGTCATCCCGAGCGCAGCGAGGGATGTTGGTTTTTGCTTGGAGTGCAAATCACAGCCGCTGCAAACAAACACCAGGATCCCTCGCTTCGCTCGGGATGACAAGCGGTGAGGCGTTCGCTTATGAAATGAGTTCGCACGCCACATCGTTCCTTAACGGGAACAGAGAGTCGCCTGCCCTCGCTAAGCCTTGTCTTTTCAGTACCAACAGTTGTGGTGCCCCGCGTGCTATTGAAACAGCATGATTCTACTCATCACATCTTCGGCACGCGGCCAAGAGTGCGCCACAACTTTACGAGATGCCACGGGCGACGAAACCCACTGGGCAGAAAATTTGCCGCAAGCCGTGGCCCGGCTGCGCGAACAGTCTTACTCGGCAGTCGTCCTCGATCAATTCCTTCTAGAGAACGAGCCCAGCGAAAGCGAGCAGGTACTCGAACACCTCGGCACAGCTTTCCCCGTCTACCTCAACTTCGCCGTCAGCGGCATGGAGCGCCTTCTGCGCGAAGTCCGCTCGGCGCTGCACCGCCGCCAGCGTGAGGAAACCCAGGCGCGCCGCTCGGTCGAGCAACAGATTCGCAGCGAAGTCAGCGAATCGCTCACCGCCATGCTGCTTTCCTGCGAACTGGCCATGGCCGTGCCCGAGGTCCCCGCCCCAGCTGCGGAAAAAATCCGCCTCATCGACAATCTCGCCCGCGACATGCGGCTGCGGCTGGGCGCGAACTGATTCACTTTTTTCGCTCTAACCTTTTTGCATTATTGCGTCTCGTCGTCGCTCCCGTTAATTTGTCGCTGCCTTTCATTCTGTGAGCTGGGGCTCATCAGAATAATCTCAAAGAGTTCATCGCGTGCCGGGACCGGTGCGGTCGCAAGCAGTGTGCCTGCGGCTGAATCACACGCTCTCGAAGGCGACGCTCAAGGAGCAATGAATGCGGCAGCGGTGGATGGCGGCAGACTCGGCACCGGCCTGGCAGGTTCTCCTCACAATCTCCGCACTATTGCTTCTAACGGCGGCGAGTTCCGCGCAAGAGCTGGGCACCGGCGTCATTCGCGGCGAGATATCTGACCCGCAGAGCGCTGTGGTCCACGACGCGCAGGTCACCGCCGTTCAGAAGGCCACAGGCCTCGAGCGCAGCACCACGTCGACCAATTCCGGACTGTTCGCCATCAATGACCTCGCGCCCGGCGACTACCAGGTGAAAGTCGCTGCCCCCGGCTTTGCCGAGTATGAGGCTCTGGTCCGAGTCGAAGTGGGCCAGCAAGCGAGCCTCAAGATTCGCCTGAGCGTAAAGGCGCAGACCACCGTTGTCGTGATTAATGACGAGAATGTGCCCCAGGTGAACACGGTCTCCTCCGTCGTCGATGGCGTGGTCGACTCCGAGCAGATCGACAACCTTCCCCTCAACGGACGCAATTTTCTCGAACTCTCGCTGCTGATGCCGGGCAACACCATCGCTCCCAACTTCGATCCCACTAAACCGAAGGGCACCGTCGTCATCTCCTCCGCAGGACAACTGGGCCGCGGTGGTAATGTCAGCATTGATGGCATGGACGACAACGACGACGTAGTCGGCGGCATGCTGCTCAATGTCCCGGAAGACGCCGTGCAGGAATTCCAGGTGGCCACAAACCGCTTTTCCGCCGAATTCGGCCGCTCCGGTTCTGCCGTGGTAAACATTGTCACCAAGTCTGGCACCAACAGCCTGCACGGATCCGCCTCCATCTACGAGCGCGACAAGAGCCTGCAAGCCGCGATTCCGGTCTTGAACCCCACTTCCAATGCTCCCGCGCCCGCAGGACAGGAGCCTTCCTTTCGCCGGCAGCAGTACTCTGGCACAATCGGCGGGCCGTTAGTAAAAGACAGAGCCTGGTGGTTCGGGGCTTTCGAGTACCGGAATCAAATAGATGGCTTGTTAGCTGGAACCCGCACTCCCAACCCCGCCGGCGGAGGAACCATCTCCACTAGTTTTGTTGCCGTACCGCTCACCGATCCCATGGGAACCCTTCGTGGCGACTGGAAAATCTCCAACAAAGATTCTCTTTCACTGCACTACGGGATCGAGCGCCTGGCCTCGACCGGCGGCTCCAGCTTCCTTTCCGGCCAACCCCTCGGCTCGGCTTCCGAGCGCCAAAATCTGAGCAATAACTTCCAAACCTTTCAAGCTTTATGGACGCGCGTCATTAGCCCCACATTACTCAACCGCGCCAGCTACAGCTTCAACAATTTCATCAACGCCACCACTCCCTCCACCACCGGTCCCGAGCTCGACTTCCCCAGCATCGCCGACGGTTCTTCCTACCGCGTGCCGCAACAGACCCGCCAGAAGCGGTCGCAGTTTGACGACAGCATCGACTGGGTTCACGGCAAACATAATATGAGCTTTGGCGGCGAGTTTCAGCGCATCGGCGCGGACTTCAACCTGGGGGTCTTCCAATCCGGAGCCATCGAGTTCATCCAGGACTTCGCCAATCAGGACCGCAACGGAGACGGCGTAATCAACGATGAGGATCTTCTGTTTTCTGTCGCAATTCGCAGCGCCATCCCGCAAACTCCGCTGATCATCCCCAACGCGGACAATAACCACACCGCCGCCTATCTTCAGGACGATTGGCGTGTCCACCGCCAGCTCACTCTGAATTTGGGTCTGCGCTATGAAATCGATTCCGACGTAAACGACCTGGGCCACTACAACCAGATCAATCCCATCCTGCTGCCCTTCCTTCACGGAACGCGCCACAAGGCCGCCAACAACTGGGGTCCGCGGGTCGGGTTCAACTGGGCCACCGCGAATTCATTGTTCAGCGTGCACGGCGGTTACGGCATCTACTACGACCGGGTCACGCTGGAAATCGATTCGCTCGAGCGCGGACTCGATGGCCGCGCCCTGCCCATCAACGTGAGTCTGGGAAGCGCCAACTTCCTCAACCCCGACGGCACTTTTGCCCCAGGAGCGCCGACCTATCCCAACTCGCCTTTCAGCGGCATGATCATTCCCGGTGCCGGCGGCGCCGCTGAAGGCATCAACCTCATCGACAACAACCTGCGCAATCCCATGGTGCAGCAGTTCAACCTCGGGGTTCAGTATGAGTTTGCAAAAAACTGGGTTCTGAAGGTCGACGGCATCCATAACCTGGGCACGCACTTCATCATCGGTGTGCCCGTCGGCACGGTCAACAATCCCGCGCCCGTAACCGTCACCGATCTCCAGTCGAGCGTGAACACGCATTACGATGCTCTCTGGCTCACCGTCGACCATCGCTTCTCGCAACATTTCCAGTTCCACAGCGCCTACACGTTTTCCAAGGCACTCGATTACGCGAATTACGATCAGGTCCCCTTTGGCTATCCGCCCGTTGATTCCACGAACCTGCATCGCGAGTACGGCCCCGCACCCAACGACCAGCGTCATCGCCTGGTCGTGCAAGGCACCGCCGACCTTCCCTTCCACCTGCGCCTCTCTCCGCTGTGGACCTACGCTTCCGGTGTGCCAATGGATATCCTGCTCGGCGACGGCAGCGGTGCCCGCGTCCCCGAACTCGGACGCAATGCCGGCGGACGCCAGTTCCACACCGGAACGGAACTGAATGCGTTCCTGACTCAGATCAATGCTCAAGGCGCGCTGAACGGCGGCCTGGGTACGCCGTTTCCCATGGTTTCCCCCAACGCCCGCTTCAACGACACTTTCAACTCATTCGACCTGCGCCTCTCGCGTGAGTTCCATCTCGGCGAGCGCCTCCACCTGCAAGCAATCGCCGAGGTGTTCAATTTGTTCAACAAGAGCAATATCCTCGGCGTCAGCAACTCGAACTATTCCGGATTTTTCAACGTGCTCGTGCCCGACGGCACCAATCCCGCAGTCTCGTCTGCATTTGGCAAACCCGTCAGCACCGCTGGCGGAGTCTTCGGTTCCGGAGGCCCACGCGCGTTCCAACTAGCCGCGAAGTTTACGTTCTAAGAGTAACGAACATGTAAAGGCGGCCGCCTCGGCTGTCCAACTTGAGCCTATCCTGAGCCTGTCGAAGGGGCAACCCGGCTACACGCGATCAATCGTCCGCCTAAATCACGGAACCCTCCGCCCAGAGACCGCGTACATGGCACAATATGAGGCCAATGCTCGCCAAGCTCCGCTCCGATACCGGCATTCTGATCCTGCTCGCAACCGTTTTCGTTGTCTTGCACGTCGCCACCAGCGGCCCATATGGATTTCACCGCGACGAACTCGCCACGCTGGATGACGCCCGCCATCTCGAATGGGGATTCGTCGCCTATCCCCCGCTCACTCCCGCCGCTGGTCGGTTGGAGCTGTCGCTCTTCGGCATTTCCACGCTCGGAGTCCGGTTCCTGCCCATCCTGGCGCTCGCCATCGCGCTGGTTCTTTCCGGGCTCATGGCGCGCGAACTCGGAGGCTCTCGACGCTCCCAGGTTTTGACCGCGCTTGCCGTCGCCGTCGTTCCCATCGTCACCATTCAGACCAGTGTTCTCCAGTACGTGTCGTTCGATTATCTCTGGGGAGTTCTGCTCACCTATCTCCTCCTTCGCCTGCTCAACACAGACAACCCGCGCTGGTGGGTGGCGATCGGTGCCGTAATCGGTCTCGGCATGATGACCAAATACACGATGGCTTTCTTCGTGACTGGTCTCGTCGCGGGATTGCTTGTGTCAGGATTGTTCGAGGAAACAATCCGCCGTTATCTGCGCAGCCCATGGCTGTGGGCCGGAGTGGCCGTCTCCCTGCTCATTTTCCTGCCGAACCTGATCTGGCAAATTCAGCACAACTTCATCTCGCTCGACTTCCTGCGCCACATCCACACGCGCGACGTAGGCCAGGGCCGTACGCGTGGCTTCCTGCCTGAGCAACTGTATGTCTGCGTGAGTGCGGGGCTGGCACCTCTCGTGTTCATGGCGCCCTGGTTCTACTTCAGCGAACGCGGACGAAAATACCGCCTGCTCGGCTGGATGTTCGTTTTGACTTTCGTTTTATTCGTAGTAGCGCAGGCACGCTCCTACTATCCCGGCCCGCTGTATCCCGTGCTTCTGGCGGCAGGCAGCGTGGTATGGGAACGCTGGGTCACGGCCCGTACCCGAGGCTGGGCTCTGACGATTCAGGGCGTGACGTGGTTCCTGGTCGCGTCCAGCGCAATTCTATCCTTCGCCCTCTTCACGCCAATCGCTCCAATCAACTCCACTCTCTGGAATGCGACCGCCAAGCTTCAGGAGAATTTCAAAGAAGAAATCGGCTGGACGGATCTCGTCGCGACGGTGGCGCATGTGTACGACTCAGTCCCCGCGAAAGAGCGCGCGGCAACCGGAATCATCGTCGGGAACTACGGCGAGGCTGGCGCCATCAATCTGTTGGGGCCACACTACAACCTTCCGCCAGCAATCAGCGGAACCAACTCGGCGTGGTATCGAAGTTTTCCAGAAAACCAGCCGCAGACGCTGATCGCCATCGGCCTTGACGACGATTTCATGAAGGAGCACTTTGAACGCTGCGAGCTTGTGGCGCACAACACGAATTCTTACGGCGTGATCAACGAAGAAAGCCGCGACCACCCTGATATCTATTTGTGCCATCACCTGCTACAGCCCTGGCCCGAATTCTGGCCCCATTTCCACCGCTTTGGATGACCCAGACCATGTAGTGACAGCCCGCCTCGGCTGTCCAGCCTGAGCCTGCTCTGAGCCTGTCGAAGGGGCGAAGCCCGGCTGCCACGGGCAAGACAGGCCGAAGCATGCAAGAGTTTGCAAGCCTCATCCCCAAAAGAAAGTGTTCAAAGCTCCCCGAATTCGCACTAGAATAATCCAGCGCGCGACAGTGGACTCCGCTTCCATCGCGGCACCCGGCACGCTTCCGGAGGCTCTGTGCACGTTCTTGTCACAGCCGATACGATGTCCGGCTCCTGGACATACACCCGCGAACTGGTCACAGGCCTGGTCACGCGTGGCCTCCGGGTCACGCTGGTCAGCTTCGGCGAGATTCCTCTGCCCGACCAGACTGCATGGATGGACCTACTCCACGGCCTCGAGTACCGCCCCACCGCATTCCGCCTGGAGTGGATGGACGAAGCCCCGCAGGACCTGCGCGAATCCTCAGAGTTCCTCGCCAACCTGGTTCACGAAGTTCGCCCCGACTTGCTTCACCTGCACCAGTTCTGCCACGGCGATCTGTCCGTCGACATACCCCGCGTGGTGATGGCCCATGGCGACCTCATCAGTTGGAGCGAAGCCGTGCAAGGCTGCACGCCGCGCCCCACGCGCTGGTTGAAGTGGTATCGCGATACCATCGTCCGCGGCATTGCCGCAGCCGATGCCGTGATCGCGCCCTCCGCCTGCATGCTCGACACTCTTATCTCCACTTACAGCCGCCCGCGTCGCGCAGCCATAATCTATCCCGGCCGCAATCCCATCTTCTTCAATCCCTACGTCAGCAAAGACGACTCTGTGCTTTCGGTCGGCCGCCTGCTCGATGCCGGCAAACAAGTCTTCCTCCTGACCCAGCACGCGCAGCCGTTTTCGATATGCATCGTGGGCGCGGAACAAACCGTGCCCCTGCCTCGCATTCCCATCCGCGCTGACGTGAAGGTCTCGACCGACCAGAGTTGCGTAGCCATTCGCGGTCCCCAGACCGAAGCCCAACTCCGCGCTCTCTACAGCCGCGCCGCGATCTACGCCGCCACCGCGCGTTACGAGCCGCTCGGCATTGCGCCCCTCGAGGCCGCTTTCTCCCGCTGTGCCATCGTCGCCAACGATATTCCCAGCTTCCGCGAAGTCTGGGGCGATGCCGCCCTCTACTTCCGCACCAACGACGCCCGCAGCCTGGCCGAAACTCTTCGCCAACTCGATGCCGACCGCGCCCTGCGCCACACCTACGCCGATCGCGCCTACGCCCGCGCCCGCGACCGCTTCACCAGCAAACGCATGATCGACGACTATCTCGACCTCTACCGCAGCCTGGTCTCCGTCGACACCCTCGCCGCCTAAGCCAGCGTGGAGAAAGGCTGATGTGGAGACCACTACGCTGTCACACGGCCCGCCATATTTTTTTCTGGGCTCTAATGGTGGTCAGGGGCCGGCATCGCCGTTTCCGGCTCGACGGGATGATCAACCGCGAAAACTACCGGCTCACCAAGTCTGTCGATTCCGTTTTCGATTCGCGCACTTTGAAGAAAAGGCTCTTGGCAATTGCCATACAAACCAGCACCGCTCCGAATGTGCAAACAATGGTCGCCCCGGTTGGCAAATCAAAATAAACCGAAAAATAACAACCCAGCGCCGACACCAGCGTCCCCATTGTCCAACCGATCGCCAGGCGTGGCCCAATACGGTCGGCGAAGAGCATGGCTCCTACCGAAGGCACAATTAAGTAGCAGAACACGAGCAACACGCCGGCAATAGCCACCGAGGACGTCACCACAAAGCCAAACGACGCGTAAAAAAGAAAGTCCCATAGTCTGAAGTTCAAGTTCGGCTGCTCGGAAGAATTGTGGCTGAGCGAGATCGCCAGAAACTTCTTGCGGAAAATGAAGTGGAATACTCCGACACAGCCGTACAGAACCGCCGTCTTGATCACGTCATATCGTGAGACCGCCAGAATGTTTCCGACCAGCATGTCCTTCAGATGCTCGGTTTCTCCGGTGGCCTTGCTCATGGTGAGAATGGCCGCAGCCGAGGCCACGGCATAGGTAATGCCGATGAACGCCTCCAGCGGAATGCGTTTCTGCCGCGACCGGACCAGGGTAAAGATCAGCGCGCCGATAAAGGTAAAACCCAGGCTCATCCAATAGGCGCCCGTCCCATGGGGATCCATGCCGATCAGAATCGCCATGGTTGCTCCCAGAGCGGCTATCTGCGCCAGTGCCAGATCCACGAAGATAACGCCACGTTCCACCACGTGCACGCCCAGATAGGCATGGATGCCGGTCAGAATCAGGCTGGCAAGAAACGGAAGAATCAGAAATTGCACGATTTCCATCGAATGTCCTTTATTGGGTCTGCTGAAAAGCCTGCGTCAGGATAGCAATATCGAAGTCGAACAGCTTGAAGTAGTCTGTGATCTCCGGCTTGCCGCCCACCGATGGCATCATGATCACAACTCGTCCTCCGGTCATCCGGGCAATGCTGTCGGGTGTCTTCACATCGAAGTAGGGCTCAATCAGTTCCAGCTTCGTGTTCTCCCGCTTCATCAGATTCACCAGTTCGATGGTATGCGACGGTGTGGGCGGAATCCCCGGCCGCGGCTCAATGTAGCCGATCACATCGAGTCCGAAGTGCTTGGCGAAGTTCGGCCATGAGCGGTGATAAGTTACTATCTTTCGTCCACGATAGGCAGCCATCTGCGCTTGCCATTTCTTATCCGCTTCCGCCAGCCGCTTCTCGAAGTCCTGCTCCCGCTGTTGAAAGTACGCTCGGTCGGCCGGATCCATCTCGCCCAGCTTGGCCGCGATCCCCTTCGCAATGCGGCGGCCATTGTCCGGATCCAGCCAATAATGCGGGTTGCCCAGAGGGTGCACGTCACCCTCCGCGCGCGTAACGGTTCCCTGAGGGATCTCCAGGATTTCAGCGAACTGCGACGCATCCAGGTACCCCAGTGCGGCGGGCTGGATATTTCCGTTGCCGCTCTGCGTGATCAACGGCGGCAGCCAGCCAATCTCCAGATCCAATCCCACCAGAATCAAAAGATCAGCGTGCCGCAGCTTCAGCAGGAAACTCGGCTTGGGATCGACGAAGTGCGGGTCTTGATAGCCCTTGGCCAGAGCCTCAACATCCACCTTGTCCCCTCCCACCTCCTGCGTCAGTGACGCAAGATCGGTGAGCGTAGTGACCACCTTCAAGTTCTTGGCCGCTGCCTCAGCAGGGACGAACATTGCGGCCCACAAGCAAGCAGCCAGAGCGGCAGAGAAAGCCTTCGACGGAAATAACATGAATATCTCCTTACTCTCGTTGAGCGGGCGCAGTCCCCGCTGTGATAAATCAATCTAGAACGGGTGCGCACCGTGCGCCCCCAGCGCAAACTGGAGCTGCATGAACAGTTCGTGAGCGTCCCCTAAGCCCGCGTAACGGGTAAAGCGGTACTGGCCCCGAACTTGCGCAAACTCGCTCGGCCAATAGGTCAAAACCACCGATGCTCCCTTGTCCTCCAGGTGCGCATTGAACGCGCGATCGGATTGATCAGCCCGGCCTCCCACAAACCAGCGCCGCGCGAACTGGAAGTCACCCGAGGCATAGAAGCCGAATGAGCGCTGAAACCCGGCCGCCGTATTCAGCGGACAGGTCATGGTCTGGCACGCCATCAGCGACGGTTGGTTCTGCTGCCGCCATATAAACTCGCTGCGTCCAACGAACGATTTGTAGATGGACCGCTGCAATGGCTTCCAATGATAGGTAGCATCGACGCCGTAAAGATGTGTGATGAAATCGCTGCCAAACAGGTTATGCCCGCGTGAGTAGGAAACCCCAAGGTCAAGATTGCTGTTGTCCGTCAGGTCTTTATACCCGCGTAAGTGTCCTACGACGCTGACATCATTTTTGTTTGATGCGGTATAAACGTCCCCTGAGTCGCCTCGGAAGGCTTGCCCGGTGAAATCCAGAAACCAGCCTCCGGGGGCGGGAATGATGTGCTCAAACGAAGCCCCAGCATCATCGATCCCGTCCTCGCCACCCACCAGGTTTTGCGTTACCAGCGGACGATCTACCCAAGGCAACACGTGATTGTGCAACGTGTTCACCTTGCCAAACGCGGAGCGCATCTTGCCCGCCTTGGCAACAAATCCCGCGGGCAACGCCGTGAAGGTAATGAAGCCCTCTTCCACCTCGACCCCGGTCTCCCCGAAAGATATAAAGAAATCGGCGCGCGCGTACGGATCAACGATGGCTTGCAGCCCGACCTCTGACTCGTGCATCTGGAACGCCGGTGTGGTGTTGAGCGGATTGTGACCTGCCCCTGAGATGAAGTCGCCGATCACGCTGATGTCCGGGTTCAACGCTTTTCCGGCTGAGCCTCCTGCTCCACCAAGCCGAACATTGTCCGAAACCGTGGAGCGCACCGTTTCTTGCGGCATCGCGACCTGCACTTGGTTCGCAGGTCCTGACGACGGTGTTGCTATCGCGGCCGTGGTTTCCGACGGGGTCTGCGTTCCGTGCGCCTTAAGTTGGCGCACTTGCCCTTCCAGCATAACCAGCCGGTCTTCGAGATCGCGGACCTTCTGTTCCAGCGCGGCGGTATCTCCGCTGTTGGCCGGCGTGGATACGTTGGCCGTCTGTTGGGCAATTGCCATGCAGGTCAGCAGAATCATGCCACCGAATAAGATCTGAGAATGTCTCATGAAAGCTCCTCCAAAGCTCACCACCGAAGCGCGCCGCGAGTCCCGGTATTTGCCAGGAAAGGCAAGCGAGGGAACCAAGGTCCTTAGGCGGGAAGGTGCTCCGTCATTCAGAGTGGAGGCCCAAAGCGACTACTTCAACGAAGTGCTCGACACTGCCTTGGGGCCCGGATGTGAAGATGTTTTCAGGCGGACGGAGGAGACCGTATGAAAAGAGTGGGCTCGGCTCCTACGCTCTCTCTTCGCGGCTGGGGCTGCGCTGAGACCGTGGTGACTACCGACAAAACCGGGAAGGGATGAACCACAACCGCTGGTGCATGACCGGATAACAGGACGCAAACCGCACAGGGAGTGGCTTTGCCCAACGTAGTTGCACGCTTGTGGCTTGTATCTAGCTCGGTTAAGAGCAGAAGCAGCACTATGCCGCTCACGGCGATCCAGCCCGAAGCCAGCCTGCTTCGACTTGAGTCTTATTGGAGATGCTTACATACCCGTGTCTTGCGCCAGACCGGAATATAGCACGCGCTCCACCCGGCATCAACCAAGCCGAAGGCACGCTTGGGACGGTCCGCCGCGTCCCCCGCGCCGGCCGGGTTGCCTGATCCCGCTTCAGCAGGATCGCAGAGCGATTTGAGGCTAAGGCTTGTGCCCGGTGTGGTCACAATGAACAGGGCACATATTGAACTCCGCGGTGGGAGGCACTATGAGCTACTCATCGGCTTTGCCGCGGGCGCCCGGGGCTCGTGGGTGATCGGCGCAAACGTGCGACTTAAACTCGTTATCACGCCGCAACTCAAAGTTCTGCATCATTTCATCGAAAGATTTGCCATCAGGCGCGCCAGAAGGGTTGAAGACCCAGGCGCACTCGGAGCAGCCAAAACCTCGAAAATGCTTTTTCTCAATCCACTCCAGCTTCCGAGTCATAGCCCCGCATCGCTGAGAGGGCCTGTCTGCCGCATGCCTCATACCCACTTGCCGTCAGGCGTTTCCTCTCGCAGCCAAGAAGATTCGCAGAGGGAAGGAGTGTACAGGCGCCGATCTGGACGGTCTGTCGGGCATCCTACGTACGATGAAGATTGTTGTCAGTGCGCCCGCCGAATTTTCTGGGCCTCGAGTGAAAGTAGCGGAGTCCTTACTAAGTCTTCGTTAAGGGTCTCGCGCATCTTGAAACGGTCAGTATTGCTCAGTATCGGGGTCGCCTCCAGCGTATTGTTGAGAGGTCTTCTAGAGAAGCTTCGCGTACGCTTCGAGGATCCTACCTGTTTCGCACACCATGACAGGCGAGTTCATCCCGCATCCGCGGGGATTTCAGTTCCGATTCTGGTCCGCTAAGGATGGTTTGTGGAAAACAGAGGCCTTCAGGTATTGCAGTCTGGCGAGCGGACGAACACCGAAGGGAAACCAGTCAGTAATTTAATACTGCTATCGATCTCCGACCGCGACTACAACTCACTGCGTCCTCATCTCGAATACGTCAGCTTGCCAAACCATCTAGTCCTTCACGAGGGCGGTGGAAAGCTCGATTTTGCGTATTTCCCGAATCGAGGCTTGATTTCTCTTGTTGTCGTAATGAAAGATGGAGGGACCGCCGAAGCCGGCATCGTTGGCAACGAGGGCTTCACGGGAATCGCGGCGTCGGTTGGCCTGAGCCGGAGCCCGCTGCAAGCGGTGGTACAAATCACGGGGGATGGCTTTCGGGTCGAAGTAGCAGCGTTGCAACAGACCTTGGAATCCGCCCCGCAACTGCAATTGATGTTGAGCCGCTATGCCGTGGTTCAGGGCATGCAGGTTGCCCAAACCGCCGGCTGTAATCGCCTCCACGATGTTAGGCAACGCCTGTCACGATGGTTGCTCATGACTCAGGACAGAGTGGATTCGAAGTCGCTTCCCATCACCCACGACTTTCTCGCAACCATGCTGGGGACAGACAGGCCTAGCGTGACTCTGGCAGCGGGTGTCTTGCAGAAAAAGAAGCTCATCGAGTACACCCGTGGCGCAGTGAAGATCGTGAACCGTAAGAAACTTGAACTCTCCGCCTGTGAGTGCTACGGGATCACCCAGCAATACAATGGCGAGTTGGGCCTGAAGTAAGCCCAGAGTGACCGCAGCCCATGCCAGCAAGCCGTGCCGGTGTGGGAACAGCCGCCTCGGCTGTCCAGCCGAGCGCAGCGAGGCCAGTCAACCTGGGCGATTTCAATTCAGCGCTCGCCTATTGTTCCGGCTACTGCTTGACCGAGGTTACGCCCACTGAATAGGCGCCATTTGCCGCGGCTGCCGTTCCCGCAGCAGTCAACGTGCCGTCGCTATTGAGCGCGTAGATCGAAACAAAGGCGCTATCTTCATTGCCCACATAGACAAACTTCCCCGACGGCTCCACGATAATAGGCCAGGGCTGCGCACCCGCCGCTGCGATGGTAGCCGGGGTGTTTGGCGTTAGGTTGCCGGTGATGGAATCAATTCTGAACATCGAAATCGTACTATCCAACCGATTCGTCACGTAGGCGAACTTGCTGGAAGGATCCACCGCCACCCATGCGGGATTATTTCCTGCCGGTACGTCGCCCCGCGTATTCGGGGTCAAGACTCCTGTGACGGAATCGATGGTGAACTGCGACACGGTATTTCCGTACGGGTTCGGGACGTACGCGAACTTGCCGGAGGGATCCACCGTAACCCCAAAGGGAGATACTCCTGCCGACACTGTGCTGGGCGTCATCGGCGTCAAGACTCCAGTACTGGGGTTGATAGTGAACATCGAAACGCCCGCGATCTGACTCGACACATAGGCGAACCTGCCGGAAGGATCCACTGTGACGAACCCAGGGCTCCATCCAGTTGCGACGGTGGGCGGGGTCGTCGGCGTCAACACCCCCGTGCCTGCGTTGATGGTGAACATTGAAACGGTATTGTCGTCGCTGTTCGCCGTGTAGACGAACCTTGCGGAAGGATCGATTGCGATTCCCTGGGGAAAGAACCCGGTTGGAACTGTCGCCGGCGTTGTCGGGGTCAAGACCCCAGTGCTGGAATTAATGGTGTACATCGAGATTGTGGCCAGATCAGTCGCATTTGACACAAGATTCGCCACATAGGCAAACTTGCCGGTAGGATCCACGGCCATGCCTTCGGACCCGAAAGCGTTGCCTCCAGTTGCGACGGTAGCTGGCGTAGTCGATGTCAGGCTTCCAGTGCAAGAGTCAACGGTGTACATCGAAACCGTGTTGCCACCACTATTCAACACGTATGTAAATTCCGGTTTGGATGCAGGCACGCAATCAGCCACAGGGGAAGGCTTGGGAGCCGAGCTTCCTCCGCCGCAACCGATAGCGAGCACACCCAGCAGACTCACACCCGCGGCTCGCAAATACGTTGCTCTCATATACTCCTCCACTTCCCTATGTTTGATCCTACGCTCTAGCGAACCCCGGTGCCGCGACAAAGTTCTCCGCTTCCCCACGCGACACTAACCCCCACTTAGTGATATCTTTTTAGCCTTACTAGAAACCCGTAAGGTTGGAGGAATCGAAGCTATGGCTCAGGTAAAGATCACAGTCCGTCCCAATGGCCCCTACCGTGTCGAGGCGCCCGAGGGTTCGATAGAACTCGTCGACGTCAATGGAACTCAGTACGACCTCACCGGCAAGCCCGCCTTTTCTCTTTGCCGCTGCGGCGGCTCGGTGAACAAACCTTTTTGCGACGGCACCCACAGCCGCATCGGGTTCCAGGGTGCAGAGTTGGCAGTCAAAAAGGCCGACGGCTAATTAAAACTGGGGGTGTTCCCGAGACCGCCTTTGTCAAGAGGGCCCATTCGTCCGACCCCTGTGGAAAACCTCTCCGAGAGCCCGTTTATGGTTTCTTGGAGGTGCGTAAAAGACACACGCGCCGCCGGCAACTTCTTGATTAGGTGCGTCTTGCAGTTTTTATAGCTTTGAGGATGTACACACAAAATGTTCCAGTTGGAACATTCAGCACAATGTTCCAGTCGGAACACTTAGCGATTCGGAGGCCTCTTGAGCGACCTAAGTGACCGCGAACTGGGAATGCAACGGAACATCACGCGCCGCGATTTTCTTAACGGTGTGGCTGTGACCGCGGGTGCTGCCCTCATGCCCTGGCACCTGCTCGCCGCGGCCGATGGCGATCCCGAGAAGTTGCCGGGCTACTATCCGCCCGCGCTCACCGGCATGCGCGGCAGTCACCCCGGCTCATTCGACGTCGCGCACTCATTGCGCGATGGCACCTTCTGGGACGCCGCCGGCACGCCGCAAGACACTGGCGAGACTTACGACCTCGTCATCGTAGGAGGCGGCATCAGCGGCCTCTCCGCCGCACACTTCTATCGCAAGCTTGCGGGCGCGAACTCGCGCATTCTGATCCTCGACAACCACGACGACTTTGGCGGCCACGCCAAGCGCAACGAATTTCGCGTGGGCAACGCGTTTCGTCTCGGCTTTGGCGGCACGTATTCCATCGAGAGTCCCGCGCCCTACAGCAGGGAAGCGCGCGGGCTGATTGAAGAGTTGGGCATAGACGTCGCTTCGTATCCCAAGTATCACGACGCGAATCTGTATCGCTCACTGGGGTTGCGTTCGAAAATCTTTTTCGACAAGGAAACCTTCGGCGTCGACCGGCTGGTCCTCGGGCCACCATCGTTGAAGGGCGGCGAGAAAGACTACGTCGAGGCCAGTGATCGGGAGACTTGGAAGCAGTTCCTCGCGGAGGTGCCGCTCGCCGCGCAGGCCAGGAACGATCTGGCTCGTCTGCGACACGATGTTGTCGATTACCTGCCAGGCTTCAGTTCCGCCGAGAAGAAAGCTCAGCTTGCGCGCATGAGCTATGCGACGTTCCTCAGGGATGTTGTCAAAATTCATGAGGACGTGGTGAAGCTGTACCAGGCTGTTCTGCACCCGACGTATGGCGTAGGCATCGACGCCATTCCAGCGCAAGACGCGTGGGGTTTGGACCTGCCTGGCTTCGCAGGGATGAAGCTCGATCCCGCGCCAGGCAAGGGGATGAACCGCGATGCGATTCCGAATGAAGAAGCGGAGAAGTACTTCTTCCACTTTCCCGATGGCAATTCGTCGATCGCGCGGTTGCTGCTGCGCAAGCTGATTCCGGATGCGATTCCCGGCAACGCCTGGAACGATGTGGTTCTGGCCAAGGGAAATTATTCCCGGCTTGATTCGCCAGCGTCGGCGGTAAAGCTCCGCCTGAACAGCACGGCGGTGCGTGTGAAGCACGTGGGCGATGTAGGTGCGGCCAGGGGAGTGGAGGTGGCTTACGCGCGCGGCGGGAAGGTGTACACCGCGCGGGCGAAGCACTGCATACTGGCGTGCTGGCACGTGGTGATCCCGTACATCTGCGAAGAGCTGCCGCAGAAGCAGCGGGATGCTCTGGCTTCGGCGCAGAAGGTTCCCTTGCTCTACACCAACGTTGCGTTGCGCAACTGGACTTCGTTTCAGAAGCTAAACACGAATGCGGTGTATGCTCCGGGCTGCTATCACACTCGAGTTGGTCTCGACCTGGCGGTGAGTATTGGCGGGTATGAATGCGCGCGCAAGCCGGAGGAGCCGATCGTGATTCACATGATGAAGACACCCTGCAAGCCGGGCAGGCCGGCGCGGGACCAGCACGCGGCTGGACGCAACGAGCTGTTCAACACAACGTTTGAAACCATGGAGCGCAACATCCGGGAGCAACTGGCGCGGACGCTGGGAGCGGGAGGGTTCGATCCCGCGCGCGACATCGCGGCGATTACAGTGAATCGCTGGCCGCATGGATACGCTTACCAATATAACTCGCTGTTCGATTCGTTCTGGCTGGAGGGCGGAGAGACTCCGTGCGAAGTCGCGCGGAAAACATTTGGACGAATCGCGATCGCCAACGCGGATGCCGGGGCTTACGCTTACACAGATGAGGCGATCAATCAGGCCTGGCGGGCGGTGGGGGAGTTGAAGAGCTAGTACCTAGTACCCAGTACCTAGTGAACTAATTATATTGATGTCCATCGATGTTATGATTACGGCAGCGCGAGAGACATCTGAACATTGATAGTCGTCAATCTGTTTCGCGGGCCTTCAGTTGTGCTGCCTTGTTCCTTGCTTCCTGAGATTGTTGCGTCAGGCCCTTGGCTTGGTAGGCGTCGGCTAAGGCGGTCTCCAGTTCGTCGTCGTCGCCGCTTCGTTGCTGCTCTTTGAGATACGAGGCGATGGCGTCGTCGTACTGCTTCAGTTGCGCCTGGGAAATCCCAATCTTGTAGTACACGCCTTCTGCCTGCGGATCGAGCTTCAAGGCTGTCTGATATTCCTGGAGCGCGGCTTCGGGATTTTGCTCGGCTGCGAGTGCCATGCCCAGCCACACATGCGCATCGGCGTTGTTCGGTTCTTCGGTCAGCGCTTTCGCGAATTCGTCACGGGCGTCTTTCGGTTGCTCCTGGCTGAGATAGGCTGCTCCCAGGTTCATATGGGCATCGGCGTTCAGCGGTTCGAGTTGGAGGGCGCGTTTGAGTTCGCCTTCGGCTTGAGCGACCTGGCCCTGGCTGAGATACGCCTTCGCCAGCGCGACGTGGGCGGGCACGAAAGTGGGCTTCTCGCGGACGATTTTCTGAAGTTGAGCGATCATCTGAGCGGGGTCGTTTCCCGAGGGACCAGCTCGTCGTATGCCGTGGGAGAAGCCTCGCCAACGTTGCACTCCGAACGCGCTGCCTACCAGAGCGAGAGCCACAACCGAAAAAATCGCGGCACGCCGCAGCGGTTTGTCGTGTGTTGGGGCGACTCGCGCGACCAGTGCACCGAGGATCAATCCGGTGATGAGTCCGCCGACGTGGCAGGCGTTATCGATGCCCCGAACTAATCCGCCAAAGAAAAGATTAAAGCCCACGAAGAAGGCTAGGCTTCTTAGCGTGCCGCTGAGAGCCGCCTTGGGCATGGAGAACTCGCCGAGGTAAAAGGATGCGATCAGAGCACCGGCCAGCCCGAAGATCGCGCCCGATGCGCCAACGCTGAAAACGTAAGGATTCCAGGCGACGCTGGCCAGGCCCCCGCCGATGCCAGTGAGGAGGTAGATTGCGCCGAAAGTCCAGCGGCCGTAGAGCGACTCGCAGAGTACGCCGAGATTCCACAAAGCCCACATGTTGAAAGCGATATGGAAAAGGCCGCCGTGCAGGAACATGTAAGTCAGCAGCCGCCACCATTGGCCCCCGAGCGTCCAGGGACCGATGTTGGCGCCCCAGAGAAGCACATCGCCGGGGAAATCCGGCAGGGGATTCCCGCCGCCGGCGAGTACCACACCCACCATAGCCAGGAACACTGCCACGTTCGCGCCGAGAAGTATCTGGGTAAGGCCGATGCTGGCTTCGCGGCGCACCCAGGGAGTGGGCATCACAATTTGCGGGGATTCGTCTGATACTTCGCCGCGCTGGGCTTTTTCGTGCTGGACACACCACTGGCAGATCTTCTTGCCGAAGGTTAGGCCGGGAAGCTGGCGGCCACATCGAATGCAGTTTGCCATAGGTCAGTAAAAGAGTATCAGCAGGAGAGAGAAAAATCTTTACCACGGATGGCACGGGGGAACACGGGGTAATACTTTAAGACCTGCTCAGTGGATCGTTTTTGTTTTTCGCGACATGTAATCCATCAGCAGGTATTGGCCTAGCGTGTAGGGAGTGGTGAAGTAGGCTTTGCCGCGGCACATCTCGGTTACTTTCTGGACGAATTGCACCAGGCCATAATCCGACGCTAGCATGAAGGTGTTAATCAAGACGCCGGCGCGTTTGCACTTTGATACTTCTTCCAGCGTCTGGCTGACTACCAGCGGGTCCAGGCCGAAGGCGTTTTTGTAGATGCGTCCGTCTTCGAGGGTCAGGGCGGAGGGTTTGCCGTCGGTGATCATGACGATCTGCTTCATGTCTTTTTTCTGGCGTTGGAGGATTCTTTGCGCCAGGCGCAGGCCTTCGCGGGTGTTGGTGTAATAGGGGCCGACTTTGACGCGGGCCAGTTGCGAGAGCGGGACTTCTTCCGCAGAGTCGTGGAAGAGGACGAGTGAGAGCGAGTCGCCGGGATACTGTATGCGAATCAGGTGCGAGAGCGCCATGGCAACTTTTTTCGCGGGCGTGAAACGGTCTTCGCCATAGAGGATCATCGAGTGCGAGCAGTCGAGCATCAAGACCGTGGCGCAGGAAGATTGGTACTCGCACTGATGCACTTGCAGGTCGCGGTATTCGATGTTGAGTGGCAGGGCGAGGCCTTCGCGCTGGATCGCGCTCGAGAGCGTGGCAGTGATGTCTAGGTTGAGCGTGTCCCCGAATTCGTAAGTGCGGGAAGCGCCGCTGGCTTCGATGCCGGTCGAGAGGTCGCGGGTGTCGTGGCGTCCGAA
>DATMQT010000091.1:0-160450 GCA_035566655.1 Candidatus Dormiibacterota bacterium | reverse complement strand
AAGCAGTGGCGCGACCAACCCATCGCCTCGCACCAGTTAGTGCAAGACAAGCTCACCTGGATGATCAGCGAGATCACCAAAGCGCAACTGCTTGCGTTGCAAGTCGGCCGCCTCAAAGATGCAGGCAAGGTCGAGCACCAGCACATCTCCATGGCCAAGCGCAACAATGTCTGGATGGCCCTCGAGTGCGCCCGCTTTTCCCGCGACATCCTCGGCGCCAACGGCGTCGCCGACGACTACCCCATCATGCGCCACATGATGAACCTCGAGTCAGTAAAGACCTACGAAGGCACCCACGACGTGCACTCGCTGATCATCGGGCAGAGCGTAACCGGCATTGACGCGTTCTAGCAGGTAATGTCCTAATGGACACTACCTTCTAACTCCGCCGCTTGACATCTTCGCGTTTTGCGAAGTATAATCTTCGCAGAATGCGAACGCACGAGGAGCGGCATGCATGTCATCAGCCGCAAGAAACTCAAGGAAGCGGCTACACGGCACCGGGACCTCGAAGGTCCTCTCGACGCGTGGTTTCGCATTGCTAAGAAGGCGTCGTGGAGGAATCTGGCTGACGTCCGAAAAACTCTTTCGACCGCGGATGCCGCTGGCAAGTGGACTGTCTTCAACATCAAGGGCAACCAATATCGGCTGATCACGGAAATCAACTACGTCTTTGCGCGGATTTACGTCCGCCACGTGTTGACGCACGCAGACTATGACAGGGGAGGCTGGAAGCAATGAGCGCGTCAGCAGTCCGATCTGAATATGCTTCTCTTTTGACCAACACTCTGCCTGCCCTCATTCGCAGCGAGACGGAGAATGAGCGATACATCGCCCTGCTCGCGGAGTTCGATCGCAAGGGCAACCGCATGAGCGCAGCCGAACGCCGCATGGCCGAGTTGCTGACCTTGCTCATCGAGGAGTTTGAAGAGAAGCACTACGCGCTCAAAGCCGCTAGCGCCGTGGATGTCCTGAAAGAACTGATGCTGGCGAACAAACTGAAGCAGAAAGACCTGGTAGACATTTTTGCCACACCGAGCATTGTCTCGGAAGTTCTCCGCGGAAAGCGCCAGCTGACCACGGAACACATCCGCCGTCTCAGCCGGCGGTTCCATGTCTCTCCAGAAGTGTTTTTCTGAGGTGTCGTTGAAATTCATGGCTTCAGGAAGAGGGTTTCTCCCGCGGCGGTTCCACTGCCAGGAACTCCTCCGCGAACCGCTGGGCATAGCTTTCAAGCAAAGCTTGCACCCGCCCCGGATCCTTCGACCGCAGAATCAATCCCGCGTGGTGATGCTTCTTGATCCGCAAGAACACTTCCGGATCGTTATATCCCGAAGTATCCGGCTCCTCCTGCCGCGCCAATGAAAGAATTACCCCCGCATACTCCTCGCGCGCGGCAGGAAGCTGATAACTTCCAACGCCTCCCGCAACTTCGATGCGAGCCCACTCCCGCCACAAGTTAATCCCGGTCGCAGCCTCGACCATCTCATTGATGTAAGCCCCGCCCACGCGCGCCGCACACTCCAGAAAATAGAAGTGCCCATCAGCATGCGCCCGGATGAATTCCGTATGAGCCACGCCCCGAACCAGTCCCAGCGCAGCAATCAGGTCGTGATTGATCTGCCGCAGCCCTGAATCCTCGTCGCTGCCCCGAGGAACTGTGAACGTCGTAAACACTCCGCCACCCTGGGCCACATTCATGGGCGGCTTCCCATACTTGCTCACATTGGCGAAAACAACCTCGTTCTCTGAAACCACCGAGTCGACGTGATAAACATCGCCAGGAACAAACTTCTCCAGCAGAAACGAGGACTGCTTGTCCCCCAGCTGCTCGAGCACAGGCCAGAGCTCTTCGGCGGCATGAATCTTCTTGATTCCAATCGCCGACGCTTCCTGCCGCGGCTTCAGCACCCATGGCCCCGGCACATGTTCAAGGTAGTAGCGGATGTCTTCGTGATTAAGCACAGGAACAAAATCCGGCACACGCACACCCTGATCCAGTGCCTTCATGCGCATTGCGAGCTTGTCTCGAAAATAGCGCATCGTGGTCAGCCCCATCCCGGGCACGCGCAGATGCTCGCGCAGAGTCGCAGCAGTCTCCATGTCGTATTCGTCGAGCGCGACGATGCGGTCAATTTTCTGATTGCGGGCCAGATGCGTGACCGCTTGCACGATGTCAGGAAG
The DNA here is from genome assembly GCA_035566655.1 of Candidatus Dormiibacterota bacterium. Lineage (GTDB taxonomy): Bacteria > Acidobacteriota > Terriglobia > Terriglobales > Acidobacteriaceae > Sulfotelmatobacter. The sequence goes on along the minus strand of DATMQT010000091.1, from coordinate 158,266 downwards.
AGCAATCTCAGCGGGAAGATAGAACGTGTCGTCTAAACTCTCCCGGGGCCAGTCGCCATCGCGCAGTTTCTCCGCCGTAAGCAGCAGTACGCGGCAGCCCTGCCGTTTGCACTCGCGCATGAACTCCTGTCCCTTCTCGTAGGTGGTAATGCACAGGAAGGATAGCGGGCGCAATTCCGGCATGGGTTCTCTTTTCAAAACAGGCTTGCGAGAATAACACGGGAGCTACATTCCCAATATCGGTTATTCTCATGGCTCCAGCCACTTCTTTCAATCTCCTCCGGATTGGGTTATATTCTCAGGCCGGTCGAAAATAGCCGGTTCATAAGCATTTTCGGAGGCCCTTATGGCAACGCAAACTCGTCCCGAAGGCAAGGCCCGCAGTTTCGGCGAAAACATTGAGAGCGACCTGGCGTCGCGCTTTCTGCGCGTGGTCGAAGTCGCGGCGATCGCTTCCGCTCGCACCATGGGCCAGGGCGAGCGCAAGCTCTCCGACCAGGTCGCCACCGAGGCGATGCGCCAGACCATGGACTCCATCCCCATGCGCGGCACCATCGTCATCGGCGAGGGCGAGCGCGACGAAGCCCCCATGCTCTATATCGGCGAAAAAGTCGGCGCTGAATTTCCCGACGGACGCGAAGTTCCCGAAGTCGACATCGCAGTCGATCCCCTCGAAGGCACGAACCTCTGCGCCACGGGCGCTCCCGGCGCGATCACCGTGCTCGCCGCCTCCGAACGCGGAGGCCTGCTCCACGCGCCCGACTGCTACATGGAAAAAATCGTCGTTGGACCCTCGTGCAAGAATGCCGTAGAACTCGACGCTCCCGTGGCCGACAACTTGAAGAACATTGCGAAGAGAATGGAACGCGACGTCGAAGACCTGGTCGTGATCGTTCTCGACCGCCCGCGCCACGAAAAGCTGATTGCGGATATTCGCGCTGCCGGCGCCCGCATCCGCCTCATTGGCGATGGCGACCTCTCGGCCGGCATCGCCGCAGCAGTCATCGGCACCGGCGTGCACGCCGTCATGGGCTCGGGCGGGGCGCCCGAAGGCGTGATCACCGCCGCGGCTATCCGCTGCCTGAACGGCTACATGCTCGGGCGCCTGGTCGTGAAGCCTGAACAGGAAGAACGCCTCGCCAAAATGGGCGTCAAAGACAAGAACAAGATCTACGAAGCCGAAGATCTCGCTCCCGGCAAGCAACTTATCTTCGCCGCAACCGGTGTCACAGAAGGCGCGCTGCTCAAGGGCGTCCGCTTTTTTGGAGAAGGCACACGCACTTCCTCGGTCATCCTCACTCTGCTTACCGGCAAAGTGCGCTTCATCGAAAGCATCCACTTGGAGAAGGGTCCGGACATCAAGGTGAGGTTCGCGTAAGGATTTGTCCCCGCGCCCTTCTCACTTGAACTCCTTCCGCACGTCCGCTGGCACGTTTGGCTCCGGCGGAAAGTCCTGCGAATATCCCTTGAACATTGCTACGGTCTTCTCCGCCCGCCGCGTGCCATCATGCACCGCGATCTTGTGCAGCTTCGTCGGACTGTAACCTTCCCACAGCGAGACTCCGGCGTAAGCGCCGTCTTTGCGCAGGATGTAATACGTCATGTCGACAAAGCGCAGCTTGTTCATGTCGCTGTTGTAGTTGCGCACAATGCGCTTCAGCGTTTCCATCCCAGCTTCCTGCGGAGACATTCCGCGACGCATGTTCTCAACAATCGTGTGCGCTCCCGCGACCTTGATATTCTCTTCGCCGCTGCCCGTCGCTCCCGCCGATCCCACGTCCTGATCGGTATAGCAGCCCGCGCCGATGATGGGAGAATCTCCGCAACGTCCCGGCAGCTTGAAGCCTAATCCACTGGTAGTCGTGCAGCCGGAGATTTCTCCTTTCTCGTTCAGCGCTGAACAATGAATCGTGCCAGTCGGCGGAAATAGCACTGTGTGGACCGCATCGCGCCGCAACTCAGGCTCGATCCCCAACTCCGCCGCATGTTCTTCGAGCCGCCGATAGCGCTCTTGCCACAACTCCGATTGCGGCTTGTCGTCATTTGGCTTAACATCACTCGGCTTTACGTCCGGAGCTTGCCAGCGCGGGTCGGGCAATCCTGGTCCCCACCAATCTTCGTTTGAGTGATACTCCTTCCACAGCAGCCAGATCTTGCGGGAGTGTTCGGTGAGCAGGTTCTCGCGCGGGAATCCCATCGCCACGGCGAAGCGCTCTGCGCCTTCGCCGACTAGCATCACGTGTCCGGTGTGCTCGAACACGGCCTTTGAGACCAGCGAGACGTTCTTGATGTTGCGCACGCCGCCGACTGATCCGGCGCGGCGCGTTGGTCCGTGCATGCAGCAGGCGTCGAGTTCCACCACGCCTTCTTCGTTGGGAATTCCGCCGAGGCCGACGCTGGTGTCGTTGGGATCGTCTTCCGGTCCCTTGACCACTCGGAGCGCGGCGTCCAGCGTGTCGCCGCCGCTTTTCAGGAAGGCGAATGCGTCGTCGAGATAGTTGAGGCCGTTGTGGGCGCAGACGATGATGGGGCGCTTGTAGGATTGCGTGTCGTGCGCTTGCGCGGGAGCGTCTTCGCCTTCGGCTCGCGTTCCAACTCCGGCAGCGACTGCTCCTAGAACGGACGTCTTGACGAAATCACGGCGCGAGAATGACATGAGTTCTCCTGGGACGAAAGTCGGAGCATATCACGCCGCGAAAGGCTTTTCACCACGGAGTCACGGAGGCACCGAGAAGAACTGAACAGCAACGTGAAATAGCCGCGTGCCAATCTCTCACTAAGTGATACGCACTTATGATCAGCCGCTGGCTAATCCACGGTAGCGGCCTACCACTCCGGCGCGGCGGCTTACTGACGGGTTCGGCGGGACGTCGGCTATCGACCGGACATTATTGTTGCTGTTTTGCTCGGAGCGGTAGCGGAGCAGGGCGGCGATGTTGCCGACTTTGTCGAACTCGGCGTCGTCCTTGACGTAGAAAAGCTCGATGTTGTGCTGGATCACGCGGGGCAGGATGGCTTCGCCTACGTCCACGACCTCGCGGGTCTCGCGGCCGCACACGGGACAGAAGCTGACGATGTGGGCGTCGAGGTGGCCGCAGCCGGAGCACTCGACGGCCTGCGAATGATAGTTGTGGCCGACGAGCAAGGTTTGCACTTCGCCCAGCTCGAGGGAGTTGAGCACGCGGCGCAATCCGGTAACGCCACGGGCGTTGTGGCGGGACTGATTGATGGTTTCGCGGACAGCTTCACGACAGCGTTTTTCCTGCACATCGGCGAAAATCTTTTCCGCGTGCGAACGGATTTCTTCGTTGCTCACGTGAGCAACCTCGGCGGTAAACCGGCCGATCAGCTTCTGCTTGGCATAGGGATGCAGTTGTGGTTCGAACTGCGACCAGTGCGTGTCCTGGCAACCGACGATCCATTTTTCGAATTTTCCTTTTTCCAGCGCGTCCTTAAGAAACTCGGCGATAAATTTGAAATGGTGGAGAGCATCGTCGGCAACGCGGCGCTCGGCGTGGCCTGCATCGTAGCCGCCGAATCCGTCGCCACGGCCGCGCCGGGTTAGGGGATGGAAGAAATCCATACGTTCGTTGAGTTCGCCGAGACGCAGATCGAACAGGCGGGCGCGATGACGATCGACCAGCACAATGCCGAGGCTGGGAAACGCTCCGAGCAATTGAGCCAAAGGCTTCAAGTGGAAATGACGATTCACCAAGAGCTGCGTGCCGCTCAGTTGCGCCGGCAGATCGTACTCGCGCCAGAAGCCTTGCGCAGCACAGGCGAAGACGGCCTTGGCGCGCGCGCCCTTGCCACGCGATTCCTGTGAGAGACGCACGATGCGGTCGAGATCGGCGCGGGCCGATTCGTACTTGTGCTTGCTGCCATTGCTTTTGCCTTCCAACTGGCGCAAGGCTTCGCGCGCCAGATCTTTGGTGAGGATTGCCTCTTCCTTGTGCGCCTTGTTGCGCGGCGGTGTGGGCTGAAAGTAGAAACTGAGAGCACGTCCTCTATGATCTTCAAATTGTGCTAGTTCGTGGATTTGTTCCCGAGTGATCATTGGTTCATCTCCAGTCCTGAAAAGAAGTGGACAGTCGAGAGTTGATTCATGCGGTGCCGGTGATCGGAAACTGCCCTTTGAATTGCCGGACGAAGCTGGGCGATTTGCGGAGGTGATCGCGCGCGGCGGAGATAGATATCGCTACAGTTTCCGGCGCGACACCGGTGATGGCGGAGATTTCGTCGACGCCGAAGCCCTCGATGGCGTGCAGGATGAAAGCCTCGCGCTGCGGCGGACTGAGATCGCGTAGGGCCGAGGCGATTAGGTGCATCATCTCGTCGGAACCAACGATTTGCTCGGGTGTGGCGACGCGGCGGTCGGCGATGATGATTTCTTCGGTGATGGCTTCGTCGGGCTGATGAAACTGCAGCTCGGGCTCGTCGCTGGCCTTCACGTTTTGCTTGCGGGCAGAATCCTCCAGGTGCACGGCGCTGCCGTTGGTGTCATCGGGGCGGGAAAGTTCATCGAGAGCATTCATAGCCAGGCGATAGAGCCAGGGCTCAAGGGCGAGGCGTTCGGGCTTCTCTTTGCTACCATCGCCATCGCCGAGGGCAGCGGCGATGGTTTCGTCAATCACTTCGTCCTTAGTGATGGAGTCGGGCGCAATAAAGTCGAAGGCTTCACGGAAATAGATTTCGCGTTCGACGAATCGCTCCAGGCGGGAGAGATTCACGTTGACGTAGGAGCGGACGTCGTCGGCGGAAACCACGGCGGGGAAGACCGCGGCCAGGGTTTGCTCGAAGGGGACAGAAGCGTTGCGGCGCGGGTTCGAGGCTTTCTGGCGGCGTGGCCACTTGTGCGAGGAGCGCAGCAGTTCCTTATGTTTGTTGACCTGTTGCAACAAGTCTTCGAAGGCGCTTTTTACAGCGGCTGCGGCGGTCGAGGCTTTGGCCTGGACGGCCATCTGTCCCGAAGGCAGGCGCAGGTTGAGGGAAACGCTGGTGCCCTCGCGGGCGGAAATCTCCTCGACCATGCCTTTCAGGTGGATCAGTTCGGGGCGGAAGACTTGCAGGCGTTTTCGCAGTTTTTCGACTTGATGTTGGAGATCTTTTTCTACGGCGGGAGTTTTGTGAAGCCGGTAACTGATGTGGACGTTCATTAGCACCTCGGGTACTCGGACGAATGCAGCGTCACCCAGTGCTTGCTGAGAAAATTGTACACCCGCGGGAAGATCGCAATGCTGAAATTGAAAAAGCAAGTTTAAGGGCGGCTGATTTTGGGAAATGCGGGGTGAGGCAGGGATCTTTGGGCAGACTTATTTGCAGGCGGTTGCGGCGCCAGATATGATCCGTAGACCCATGACCTGGAAAAAAGTTCTGCTCGTCCTATCAGTAAGTGTCGTTACTTGGGCTCAGGCTCCTTCGTCCAAGGAAGTCGAAGCGGTTTATCCGGATGCGCACGCGCTGTACCTGGATCTGCATCAGAACCCGGAACTCTCTTCCCACGAAACCCAAACTGCGGCGAAACTCGCTGCGCGGCTGCGAGCGCTGGGTTATGAGGTCACCGAGCATGTTGGCGGGACGGGGATTGTTGCCATCCTCAAGAATGGCGCGGGGCCGACCGTCATGCTGCGCACTGAGCTGGACGCGCTGCCGGTGGAGGAGAAGACCGGGCTGGCTTACTCGAGTAAGGTTCACACCAAGGATGATGCTGGGCACGATGTCCCGGTGATGCATGCTTGCGGACACGACCTGCACATGGCGTCGATCGTAGGGGCGGCTACGGTGATGGCGCACAGCAAAGCCACTTGGCACGGGACTTTGATGCTGATTGGACAGCCGGCAGAGGAGACGATCAGCGGCGCCAAGGGGATGCTCGACGATGGCTTACTGACGCGCTTTCCGCGGCCGGACGTGGCTGTTGCCTTGCACGTCGAAAATCTGCTGCCGGCAGGGACGGTGGGGATTGTGCCGGGCGTATACAACACGAATGCGGACTCGCTGCGGATCACGATCTATGGCAAGGGCGGGCACGGGTCGGCGCCGCAGACGGCGATTGATCCCATTGTGATTGCGGCGCGGACGATTCTGGCGTTGCAGACGATCGCTTCGCGCGAAGTGAAGCCGGGGCAGATGGCGGTGGTCACCGTGGGCTACATTCACGCGGGGACGAAGAACAATATTATTCCGGATGAGGCGGAGTTGGGACTGACCGTGCGGACCAACAAAGCGGAAGTGCGCAAGCAGGTGCTGGCGGCGATTGCGCGCATCACCAAGGCAGAGGCTGAGGCGGCTGGTGCGGCGCGCGCGCCTGCCATCGAGCATTATGAAGGTACAGATTTGGTTTATAACGATCCCGCGCTGGCGCAGAGGATGAAGGGAACGCTGGAAGCGGCGCTGGGCAGGGACAATGTGGTGATCGAAGAACCGATCACGGGTTCGGAGGATTTTTCTTACTTCGTCGAGCAGGGGATTCCGGGATTTTATTTCAGTCTGGGCGGAGCGGACCCCGACAAGTTCACGGAGGCCAAGGCTGCCGGGACGATGCTGCCGTCGAATCATTCTTCGCTGTTTGCCCCAGATGTGGCTCCGGCGCTGCGGACGGGGATTGCGGCAGAGGTGGCGGTGCTGCGGGAGTTGCTGAAGTGAACGGGGGCAGAGTAGAGAAGTGATAGCTAGAGAGACGGTCAAAATCCCCGCCTTGTCTCTACAAAGAGCGCAGAGACAAGGACGGGGCACCATCAAACAGACAATGGGCTCAGCGGCGCTTTAGAGCTTCTAGTTCCTCCAGGGTCCTTGGCCAGTCTGATCCCAGGAGGCGGGACAGACTGCGGTCGGCTAAGACTTTGCCGCCAGTTTGGCAGCGGGCGCAATAGTTCGTTTCTTTGTCGGCGTAGCGAATCCGCAATACTTTGTCGCCACATCTTGGACATGGTTCGCCGTAGCGCCCATGGACCGCCATGCCCTCGCGGAAGGCGGTGACCTTTTCGGGGAAGGCGACGTTGGCTTCGGCGCGGAGACGATCGATCCAAAAGTGGAGCGTGTGTTGTGTTGCGGCGAATAGTTTTTCCCACTCCAGCGGTTTTAGTTTTTGGGTGAGCGCTAGCGGGGAGAGTTGTGCCGCGTGCAGTATTTCGTCGGAATACGCGTTGCCGATACCACTCAATAGGCGCGGATCGGTGAGCGCACGCTTAAGTGTGTGGTTCTCGGCGGTGAGCGCCGCGCGGAAGGAATTGAGATCGCTAGAGAAGACATCGATGCCTCCGGCGTCGAAAGAACCCAATGCCTCCTCACCGAGCACGACGTGCAAGGACGCGCGGCGCTTGGAGCCGGCCTCGGTAAGAACCACGGAGCCGTTGGGGAAGTCGAACGCTGCGAGAGTCTGGCGCCCGGCCAGCTTTGCGTCTTTTGCACGCCAGTGCAAGCGGCCGGCAATCATCAAGTGCAGGACTAGCCAAAGATCATTCTCTACACCGATTGCGATGCGCTTACCGAGTCTCCGCAGTTCGCGGACTGTGCGACCTTCTGCGTCTGCTAGCGGCGGTTGCGCGGTTCGCAGGAGAAAGGCGCTGGCCAGGCGTACGTGCTTGATGGGTTGACCAACGATGCGGGGTTCGAGCGCGGTGATGTAGGCGGTGATATCGGGTAGTTCCGGCATGAGTATTAGATTGTATTTGGGAGGCGCGATCTTGCAACGCCGGCGGCAGAAAGTCGAGCTTCGCTCGACGGACAGCCAAGGGCGGCTGTCCCCACATGAAGCTATGAGTTGATCTGTTCCAGAATTGCGCGGGCTTCCGCTGCTGGATCGGCTGCCTCGGTGATGGGGCGGCCTACGACGATGTGGCTGGCTCCGGCCGAGATGGCTTCGGCGGGGGTGGCTACGCGGGATTGATCTCCGTGGGCGGAGCCGGCGGGGCGGACGCCGGGGGTGACGATGGCGAAGTTGTGGCCGAGTTCGGCGCGCACGGCGGCGGTCTCGTGGGCGGAGGTGACGATGCCCTTACATCCATTGTCCAAGGACAACGTGGCGAGGCGCAGGACTTCGTCGCGCACCGTTCCCTGGAATCCGACTTTTTCCATTTCGTTTTGGTCGAGGCTGGTTAGGACAGTGACGCCGAGTACGAGCAGAGCTGGGTTGACGAGGCGGGCGGCGTCCACGGCAGCGTGGAGCATCTTGGCACCGCCACCGGCGTGGACGGTCAACATGCTCACCCCAAGCCGAGCGGCTTCGTGCACGGCCGCTGCTACGGTGGTCGGGATGTCGTGGTACTTCAGGTCGAGGAAGACGCGATGTCCCGAGGCGACGAGATCCCGCACCAGCTGCGGGCCTTCGGCGGTGTAGAGCTGCATGCCGACTTTGTAGGTGAGCGCCGAATCGCCGAGGGCCGCCACGATCTTCCGCGCGGCCGCCGCCGAGGAAACGTCCAGGGCAACGATCAGCTTTTCGCGGGGGTCCGTTTGGATGCGGTTGGGCAGAGCCGACATCCCCAGCAGTGTAGAGGAATTATTGGAGTTCCGCCATAGGGCGGTTATAGATCAGCGTCTGGCAGACTTGCCGGCGCTGAGTGCGGGACTTTACCAGGTCACTGCGAACCCGCTGCAGGCGGCGGTTTTCGAACTGCAAATTGTTTACATCCTTGTGACAACGCACATCTTCAGTGATTGTAATTTGCCTCTATTGCGCAACACCGAATACGCCTAAAGGAGGCCGTATGCTGAATCTTCCCACTTACCGGTCACGTCTTGCGTCGATCCTGGCCATCATAATGCTCACATTCGTCGTAACAGCCACCAGCCCAGCACAAACCCTAAAGGTTCTGCACAATTTCGGCGTAACTCCGGGCGACGGAAATGTTACTTCCAGCCCGCTGCTCAAGGACGCCGCCGGCAATCTCTACGGCATGACCTCGTCGGGCGGGGCCCACGACTTTGGGACCGTTTACCGGCTGTCGCCGACCAGCACTGGAGATTTCACAGAGACTATTCTCTACAGCTTCAAGGGCGGATCTGGGGATGGAGCTCTACCACAAGGTCCTTTATTCCGAGATAGCGCCGGCAACCTCTACGGCGTGACCGAAGCCGGAGGCATTAATGCAACAGTGTGCACAGCCTCTACTCCGGGCTGCGGCATCATTTTTAAGTTGACCCCGAAAACGACTGGAAGCTGGACCGAAACTGTACTGCATCGGTTCACGGGAACCGACGGCGGCAATTCTTTTGCCGGCTTGGTGCAGGACAGCAAAGGGAACTTCTTCGGCGCTACCTCGGTGGGCGGCAGTAAGGGGCTGGGTACGGTTTATAAACTGAGCCTCACTTCCACTGGGTGGAAGGAGACAGTGATACATAGTTTCACGGGCTCTCCGGATGGAGAGCAGCCTCTGATGTTCCTCACCGCGTTGACCCTCGATAGCCTCGGTAATATTTACGGCAGTACGTATGGAGGCGGCAGCAGAACGGTACTCGCCGGCATCGTGTTCAAGCTGAGTCCCCAAACGACTGGCGCCTGGACGGAGAAAATCCTGTACACGTTTCAGGGAGGGGCCGACGGCTCACAGCCGCTCACTGGAGTAATTCTGGATAAGAGCGGCAACGTCTACGGAACCACACTAAAGGGCGGGACTCAAGTGGGTTCGGGCGATGTTTTTGAGCTGACTGCGGCCAATGGTTACGCAAAGACCATTTTGCACGACTTTAATTTTTTCACAGATCCCGCCAAGGAACTCCCTCACGGTTTGTTCTTCGACGCCAGCGGCAATCTCTTCGGCACCACAGAATACGCTCTTTACAAATTGACTCCGGGGTCTGGCGGGTTGAATGACACGGCACTCTGGGTCTGGGACACATCGATAGATCCGCAAGATGGCAACACCGTCTATTCGCCGGCAATCGTGGATGCACAGGGCAACTTCTGGGGCACAACCCTCTGGGGCGGGCAAGCCGGTGAGCTTACTGGAGGCGTCGCCTGGGAACTGATCCCCTGATGTTGACGGGATTTGACTTTCGCGGACGCGAACGGCACGCTTGGCGGCTTAGCTGTCGCGCCGGACACTGAACAAAGTCTCCCGCGAGGAGCGCCTTTGCGCGATCCTTGCCGGGTGGATCGAGAGCGATGCCGTGGGGAAGGGCGGCCTGCATCCCTACCAGGTGTAGAGTGCTTTACTGGAGTTCCGCCACGGGGCGGTTGAGGGCCAGGGTTTGGTAGACTTGGCGGCGTTGGGTGCGGGGCTTGACCAGATCCAGGCGGACCCGCTGTAAGCCGCGGTTTTCGAACTGTAGCACTTGGGCTGCGCCATACGACAGGTCGATAATGCGGCCGGGTACGATGGGACCACGGTCGTTGACCTTGACCACGACCGCCCGTCCGTTGCGCAGGTTGGTGACCCGCACGTAGCTTCCCAGGGGAAGCGTGGGGTGGGCGGCGGTCATGTCGTACATGTCGAAGTCTTCGCCGCTGGCGGTCGGTTTACCGACGAAGTACTCGCCATACCACGAAGCTGTCCCAATTTGATACGGTTGGTTTTTACCGGTCTGGTTACGGGTTTGGGGCTTGGATTTAACTGCCCTAGTCGGGGCTGTACTGGCCTCCGAGTTGTTCGGGCCCTGAGCCGCTCCCAGGCCGACGACCAATAAAGCGATCATCAGTCCATGAGCAATACGTCCACGCATTCAGTTCTCCTCGCATACTCAAAAGTCGTCCTAGCTAGGCTGTTTGGTTAAGGTTCTGTAAATGGTATGGGGCTGGAAGGGGCTTGTCAATCCGAAAGTTCAATGGCCTATGGTGACGTGGTAGTTATCAATATCTCACGTAACTTGTTGTTAATTATGAGTAATTGGTGACATGTCTATCATTACAATGAGGTTAAGTGTTTATAATATAGTAAATACTGTGCAATCTGTACCTTCGGAAGGGTTGTCATCCTCAATGGATTCAGTCACTTACGGAGAATTCTTCCTAAGTTGTTTATCGTCAGCGTTTTAGGTACAAGGTTGCTAGGGGAGAAGAAATATTTTTTTAGGTTTCGGGGTGGGAACGCGGCTTTTAGAGGGAATCCTGATCCATAGACTATGGCTGAGAAACCGCTTGTAATCCTGACTATCGCTGGGTTCGACCCCTCGTCCGGAGCGGGGGTGACGGCTGATATTAAGACGATTGCGGCCCACGGCTGCTATGGGGTGGCGTGCATTACGGCCATGACCGTCCAGTCTACGGCTGGCGTTCGGCGGGTAGAGGCTGTCGATCCGACCCTGGTGACTGACACCTTGCAGGAACTTGCATCTGATATCCCCATCGCAGCCGTTCACATCGGGATGCTCGGGTCGGCGAAGGTAGTCAAGGTGGTGGCGGAGTTCCTTGGGCAGCGGTCGGGTAAGGATAAATTCCCGAACGTGGTCTTGGATCCGATCCTGAAGTCATCCTCAGGGGCGGACCTGCTGGATGCTGCCGGAACCAGGGTGCTGATGGAGAAACTCATCCCTCTCGCCGATGTGATTACGCCGAATGTGGATGAGGCTGCGGTTCTCACCGGGTTGAAGGTTACGGATCTCGACGAAATGCGGGCTGCGGCTGCCAAGCTGCATCAGATGGGTTCGGCGGCTGTGGTGATCACGGGCGGACATCTGGAGAAGGCTATCGATCTGTTGAGCTTCACGACGAAGAGTGGCGTTGAAGAGGAAGTCTTCAAGGCGGAACGGCAACGGTCGAACTCCACGCACGGCACGGGTTGCGCTTTCGCCACGGCCATGGCCTGCCACCTGGCGCTTGATCGCGGGCTCGCTGAAGCTGCACTGCTGGCGAAGACCTACGTGACGGCGGCGATTGCCGCCGGGCATCCGCTGGGGCGGGGAACCGGGCCGGTGCATCATCTTTACCGCATGAATCAGCAGCGGAGGGCGGCGGGGTCAGGGAACGAATCGTAGTCGGGCTCGTAAGTGTGAGATCCCAGGACTATTCGCCGGAAGGTTTCTTCAATAGAATTCCAGCCAGGAACGACGCCGTGGCTGCCAGCAGCCATTCGATGCGCCACATCTGGATGGCCTGGAATTCCGCTAGGTTTGACGCTCTGTAGAAGAGGCTGACGCCGATGACTCCGGCCACGCAGCCAAGGCCGATCATGAAAGCGATGAGGGGTGCGGTGGGCAAGCCGATCCAGCGCTTGATCTCGTGGAAGTGGAGATAGTGCACCCAGTTGGGGAAGGAAATCTTGCGCCAGGCGGCCGCGACGTAAGCTGAGGCCGACCGTACGACGGCGACACTCCAGGCGATGCTTCGAGCCCACAGGCCAGCTATTACTGCGGCATCCGTGTTGTCGGCAGTCATGACGGGGCGGCGCCGACCACAGGTATGGCAAAAGCGGGCGGCGATCATGAACTCGGTGCCGCACTCGGCACAAGCTTCGGCCATTTCCTGAGTTGCCGAAGGGAAGGATGCTGCCGGGAGAGTGGGTTCCGCGGGCGGATCGAGCACGGTCGGGGACCGCCAGAACTCGTGCTGTGTGTCTTGAGCTACTTCAGCCATAGAATAGGAACGCCTACCTCTAGCATGGCAAGCCGACAACCAAAGCGCATCGCGTCTAAGGTGTTTTCAAGTCAAATACTTGCAAACTTGCCGCCTAACCCCAGTGGAATGGGTCGCGCAATTATTACCCGCAAACCCGTAAAGATGCCCCGGTTACGTTGGTTCAGGATCAGTTTTTCTGTCGTAACTGCTGCGATTATAGGGCGGGACCGCTGAATGCTGACGAGTTTGTTGGGGATTGACCGATGACGCCTTTGGTTCCTCCCGTGCTCCCGCAAACTACGTTAGACTGAAAGTCAGGATAACGGTTGGGATGCAGTCGAGTCTGAGATTGGTGAGGCGGTTGGTGCGCGAGAAGTCGCCGTCCTGGCTCGTCGTCCTATGCCTGCTGGCGCTCCCGGCACCCGGTCAAACGCGTCCTGCTGCGGGCTCCTCCCCTGCAACGTCTTCGGCTACCTCCGCTGCTTCGGCCGAGCATGATCCGCTAGTCGACGCCGCTTTCGACCATTTCTACAACATGGATTATGACCGCTCGATCCAAGAGTTCGAGAAGGTCATAGTCCGGCGGCCCGACGACCCCTCTGCGGTAAATCACCTGCTGACCGCGGTCCTGATGCGCGAGCTTTATCGCATGGGCGCGATGAACAGCGGGGAATACGCCAATGACAGCTTCGTGGGCGAGGCGCATCACAGCGCCGATCCCAAGGTGAAAGAGCGGATCAAACAATTAGTCGACCGTGCCGAGAACCTTGAAGAGAAGCAACTCAAGGCGAATCCGAATAACGTGGACGCACTCTATGCCCGCGGCGTCACCCGGGCGCAGTTCTCGCTTTATACTGCGCTGGTGGAGCGGGCCTGGTTTTCCGCTTTGCGCAATGCCGTGGGTGCGCGCCACGATCATGAGCGAGTTCTGGAACTGAATCCTAACTACGTGGATGCGAAACTGGTGGTGGGCACGCACAACTATGTGACCGGCAGCTTGCCTTGGGGCGTGAAAGTTGCCGTGGCGATGGTGGGGCTGAGCGGGACGAAAGAGAAGGGGCTCGAGTACCTGCGCCAGGTAGCCGACAGCGGCGGAGAAAACAGCGTTGACGCCAGGGTGGTGCTGAGCTTGTTCCTGCGGCGCGAGCACCGCTACGACGAGGCCCGAGTTCTGATGCACGATCTGGGGGCGCGTTATCCAAGAAATTATCTATTCCCGCTGGAGGAGGCGAATCTGCTACGGGCCAGCGGGCATGTGCAGGAATCGGCCGCGGCTTACCGTAAAGTCTGGCAGAGCGGGCGGGAAGGGAAATACGGCGTCCTGCACTATGAAATGGCGGCGTGGGGTTTGGGCGAGTTACTGCGCAGCCAGAAAGATTATGCGGGGGCCGCGGCGGCGTATGAATTGGTGAATGACGGGCCGGCGCCTGATCCGGAGCTGTTGCAGAAGGCCAACCTGTCCGCCGGCGAAATGTACGATCTGCTGCAGAAGCGCGACCTGGCAATGAAGAAATATCAGACTGTGCTGGCGGAGAACGCCAGCTCGCCGCCTGCGGAGCAGGCGCGGAAGCACATCCGGGAAGCGTATCGGGAGTGACGGCTGGCTCCTCCCCGGAAGCGAAAGTCGCCCAGGAACTTTCCCGGCTACAATTGCGTATTGTCTTGTAGAGGCCGGGGAGGGGCACAGCTATGTACTGCAACTATTGCGGCAAAGTGATTCAGGATGACGCGGCGGTTTGCGCTTATTGCGGCGTTCGCGTGGGGGCGTCGGTGGCCCGCAAGCGGCTGGTGCGGCCGCGTCAGGGACGCAAGATCGCGGGCGTATGCCTCGGTTGCGCGGAGTACTTCGATATTGACGTGACTCTAGTCCGGCTGATGTGGTTGCTCGTGTCTTTCATGACGGGCATTGGTTTGATCGCGTATCCGATTGCCTGGATCGTGATGCCGGATGAGCCACTGCTCCTGACGGCGCCGGTGGGCGCGCAGCGTGTGGCGAATCCCTAGTTCTTTACACCGGACAGTCTCCTCCCTGTTTTGTAAGAGATTGAATCCGTGATTTAATCCCCTGCATGCAAGATCTCGGTTTCCGGCAGGTGAAGAGCGGTGACGCGGAGATTGTCTACCGCGTGCTGAGCACTGGGCCTCCTGTCGTTCTGCTGCATCCCTTTCCTGCGAATCATGAATTCTGGCTGCCTGTGGCTCAGGCTTTGTCCACGCGCTACCGTGTCATACTGCCCGATCTGCGTGGGCATGGAGATTCCGGCGTGGGCGAAGGGCCGGCCACGATGGAGAAGCACGCCGCTGACATTGCGCGCGTGATGGATGATGCCGATGTGGGACGCGCTCCGCTGGTTGGAGTTTCCCTTGGCGGATATGCGCTGTTCGAATTCTGGCGGCGGCATCGCGGGCGCGTGGCTGCGCTTGGTCTGTGCAATACGAAGGCGCCGGCCGATTCCGCCGAAGCCCGCGCTGGACGGTTGCAGGCGGCGAATGACGTCCTCGAGCGCGGCACCGAGCCGTTTTTCGAGAGCATGATTCCGCGGCTTCTGGGCAAGAGCGCTCGCGAGATGCGGCCTGACCTGGTCGAGGGGGCGATGCGGATGATGCGGAAGATGTCGCCCGACGATGTGGCGCAGGTGCAGCGCGGCATGGTGGAGCGTCCGGACTCGGTGGATACATTGAAGACCATCAATGTACCGACGCTGCTCGTGACTGGCGACGAGGACATCCTGACCGGCTTGAACGAAGCTGAGCTGATGCGGCAGCACATTTCCGGCAGCCAGTTACGGGTGATTCCGAAAGCGGGGCATTACTCGCCGTGGGAGCAGCCGGAGGAAGTGGGCAGGCTGCTGCGGCAGTTTCTGGAGCGGCTTTAGGACGAGTCGAACTAAAGTTCTGTGTGCGCTAGAATCGGGAGCCTTATGAAAAAATCCGCTGTGGTGATTGCCTTTGGTGTGTTTGCAGTTTGTGTTTACTCGCAAACCAGCACCGTTTCCCGCCCTCGCATCACCGGGATCGATCACGTTTCCTTCTACACCACGCAGCCGGATGGAGTGAAAGCTGTTTACAGCGGCACGTTCGGGCTGGCGTCTGCTGCGCCTGTGGAGACTGGTGGAGTCGTTCGATATGTGATCGGCAAGCAGTGGGTTGGTTACAGTACTGCGCCCGATCCGAAAGCCACCGACCGCATGGATCACGTTGCGTTCACAACGGACAACATCGCGGCGCTGCGCAAGTATCTGATCGCGAATGGTGTGAAGGTGCCGGCGATCGAGGGGCGGGCTGACCACAGCCTGAGCTTCACCGTTAAAGACCCGGAAGGGCATCGCATCGAATTTGTGGAGCGGGGCAAGGATGAAGCGCCCGCTCCGCCCGGAGATTCCGCGGCTTCGCGCCACATGATCCACACCGGGTTTCTGGTTCACAGCCGCGACTCGGAGGACCACTTCTACCGCGACCTGCTGGGATTCCGCCTGTACTGGCACGGAGGCATGCAGCCCGACAAGACCGACTGGGTCGCGATGCAGGTGCCGGATGGGACTGATTGGCTGGAATACATGCTGGGCTGGTCTGATCCTCCGGATTTGCGGGAGATGGGCGTGCTGAATCATATTTCGCTCGGTGTGGTGGATATGAAGAAGGCACAAGCGATTCTGGAATCCCATGGCTGGAAGCCGCATGGCGGCGAGAAAGCGCAGATAGGCAAAGACGGCAAATGGCAACTCAACGTTTACGACCCCGATCTTTCGCGGATCGAGTTGATGGAATTCAAGCCGACGGAGAAGCCGTGCTGCGCGGAGTTCACCGGGCCACATCCTTCGGAGTGACCGCAAGGGATCTGGTAATTGGAGTCGCTCAGCGCGAGCATTTGATAGAATCCTCTCGTCATGATTGATACGTTCCTGGTTGCGGAAAAGAGTGTGGTTAGCGCCAAGGGGGACGGCCCCACTGTGGACTTGAGCGGCGCGGCCAGCCGCGTGTTTCTGCTGACCCTCGAGATCACCAAGATCATCGAGCAGCAGTCGCTCGAGGTGAGCATTAGCGGTTCGGGCGATGGCGCTACATGGGGCGCGAAGCCTATCGTTACGTTTCCGCAGAAGTTTTATTGCGGGCAGTCTCCGCTGTTGCTGGATCTTACGGCGCATCCCGATGTGAAGTTCGTGCGTGCGCACTGGGAAGTGGCGCGCTGGGGACGCGGCACCGAAACTCCCATGTTCGAGTTTGGGGTGCGGTTGAAGGAAATTCCCGCGGATGTTCTGAGCGAAGCCAAGGCTGAGGCCGGGGCGCTGCCAGGTGCCCGGTGATCGACCAGTACCCTCAGTGGCATTGTTCTTGAGATTGCATCTTCTTCGATAGATAGGGTTGCGATTGCGATCCGAATCTGACTCGTGCATGTTCTAGCCTGCCACCCTTGTAGAAGCATTCGATTCCGACGTCTGATTCCGGGCCTGGTAGATCATACCGGTCGTTCACTGAGACACTGAGACCGAAGTCACTTGCCGCTCTTCCTCATTGATTGTGCAATTAAATTCATGAAGAAGGTCTATTCCATAGCCTTGATCTTTCTGTTGACGACCTCCAGCATGGCAGGCGACCTTGCTGGTTCTTTCAAGGAGGCCGTCGCGCTGGCGAAAACAAAAGACAAGGATCGCGCAACTCGTATATATGCTGAGATTGATCTGAAGGACTACTACCAACAGAAATATTTCCCCGTTTTTCAGTCTTGCTTAAAGTCGACCGAACACCCGGACCCATCGACGTTCTCGTTTGTTGTGGCGATTGGAATAGACGGTCGCGTATTGCGACTCTATGCGGATCACGAAACCAATGTGCTTGCCTGTGTTCGACCGACACTGTTAAAGGACGAGTTTCCACATCCACCATTTGCTCCCTACTACATGCATATGGCGATGAACTTCTCTAAGTGAATCCCTGATCAATGATCGGATGAAAGTCGTTAGCTCCAACGTGCGGAAACAAATCAGAGATCCAACAATCGCTCCCCTTCCGCTATATTTGACCTGAGGATGAAGAACGAATCCCAGGTGATCGTGCGTCCCGCGCGCAATGTGCGGGGCAGTGTGAGTCTCCCGGGGGACAAATCGATTTCGCACCGGTATGCCATGCTGGCGGCTCTTGCCGACGGGCCATCGCGCCTCGCGAACTACTCGACCGGTGCGGACTGCGCCAGCACGCTCGGCTGCTTGCGCTCGCTGGGAGTGAAGTGGGATCGTAAGGATGCTGCCGACAACGTGATCGAAATGCAGGGAACCGGGCTTGCGCTGATCGCGCCGAGCCAGCCTCTCGATTGCGGGAATTCCGGTTCGACCATTCGCATGCTGAGCGGTATTGTGGCCGGGCAGAACTTTTCGAGCGAGATGGCTGGGGATGAATCGCTCTCGCGGCGTCCCATGGAGCGTGTGATTGCGCCGCTCACGGCCATGGGGGCACAAATTGCGTCGCAGAGTGGCCGCCCGCCTCTGCGCATCACCGGTGCTCACCTCAGAGGCATCCACTACCAGATGCCGGTGGCCAGCGCGCAGGTAAAGACTTGCCTGCTGTTTGCTGGCGTGTTGGCCGACGGCGAAACGCGTATTGAAGAGCCGCTGCGGACGCGGGACCACGGGGAAGTGGCGCTTCGCGCCTTTGGCGCGACGCTCGATCGCAAGGGGAACGAAGTGCGGATTCGCGGCGGGCAGCGTTTGCGTGGTATCGAAGCGCGGATTCCCGGCGATCTTTCCAGTGCCGCGTTCTTTCTGTGTGCCGCCGCTCTTTTTCCCGGATCGCAATTGACCGTCACTAGTTTGCTGATGAATCCGACGCGGGCGCGGCTGCTCGACATCCTCATGCAAATGGGGCTGCGCATTTCTGTGACGCAACTGGAAGAAGTCCACGGCGAGTTAGTGGGCACCCTGCAGGTTGAGGGCGGACGGCTGAAAGGCGCGACCATCGCCGGAGCCGATACGGCTGCGCTGATTGACGAGATTCCCGTGCTGGCCGCGATCGCTCCTTATACGGACCAGGGAATCGAGGTGCGCGATGCGAAGGAGCTGCGCGTAAAGGAGTCGGACCGCATTGCGGCGCTCGCCACCAACCTTCGCGCTATGGGCGCACAGGTGGAAGAACGGGAAGACGGCTTGAAGATTCCCGGCGGCCAGTCGCTGCGAGGCGCCGAACTTGAATCGTTCGGCGACCATCGTATTGCGATGGCTTTCAGCATTGCGGCTCTTCGGGCTCAGGGCGAAACCTTGATTCGCGGCAGTGAATGCGCGGCGATTTCCTACCCAGCATTCTTCTCTACGGTGGAAGCGCTGGTCGAGCGCTAGAGTCCGGTAACTCATTGAATCCACAGCACATGCTCTGGTTACCTCGGTTCGATGACCGACGTGATCTAACCCGCCCGCCCTAAATTAGAAATAATCCATGTTAAGAGGTGTCTTTTGCTGGACGATATAGTCCCCTTCCAGCTGGGACATCCGAACACTTCCTATTCACTGGGGGATTCCATGCGTTACAAAGCACTCGTGCTGGCGTTGATGTTATTGGCGGCGTCTGCTTACGCCAAAGAGCCAAGAGCTTATCAGAGCGGAAAGTTGTTGCAGATGGATTCCGTGCAATGCGGGATCGATGAGAAAGACGCGAAGAGTTTCACCGGGGAAATGATTGGAACCGATTCCGGTCACAAGAAGACTCAGGAACTTCTCTGCCAGGAATATCTGCTGCAAACCGACAAGATGATTTATCGAATCAGGCCCAAAGACGCGAAGCATCCGGTGCTACTGCCGGTGGGCGAGCGGGCGCAGTTCCGGCTGGATAAAGACAAGATGCTGCTGCGTGTGGAAGATCTCGACAGCAAAGAGCGCGAGTACATCGTGGTGTCGATGACGCCGCGCAGCGACAGCACCGCCGACGCGAGCCCGGCGCGGTTGAATCATCTGCAGTAACCGGCGTTCCGGCGGCAATTCTGCTTTTGAATTCAAATATATGGCTCTTCTTGATTTCATGGTCGACCCGAACTTTAGAAATGAAAAAGCCGGTCGTGTGGTCGTTTTTCCGGGGGATCGTCGCAATCGAGGCTATGTGGTAAGGTCCGAGGCTGACGAACAAAAAATCAGGTCCTTTCTCAGGATGTTTTACTTTGCTCACTCGTCAATACTCTTCCTCGGCATCTTCTTGTCCTCAGCGTGGGCGAGCAACTTCAGGCCGGCATGGGAAAGGCCTTCCGCGTTCGTGGTTCTCAGGGCCGCGGGCATTTTTCTGGGCATTTACTGTCTCGTCGTGGGAGCCCCGTATTTTTGGCTCTGGACCTCGTATAAGAAGGCTTTCTTGAGTTTTACGTCGGCCCAGGATGAGGTGTTGGTCTCGGGCAAGAGCGCAGGCCAGCGCCAGAATTTCATTCGTGCTGGGCTGATCGCTTTCGTCGGCCTCATATTGTTGGGAGCCGCCATCTTTCTTGCGACTCGGGCGAAGTGATCTTCTCCCGGCCGCGTTTTTTCCTCGGAAAGCGCCGTATTTGGCTCATCATTCGCACCCAAGTATGGTAAAGTAAGGCCCACGAATTGGCCGGCCGTGGGGTCTTCTGCCAATTCACTCGCCACCTTGAAGTTTCAAAGGAGCTTGCCATGTCCACCCTGCGCGACCTTGTGAAAGACCGCAAAGTTTACTCGATTGACGCTGGACGCACCGTGCTGGAAGCGGCGCGCTTCATGATGGAACACAATATCGGGGCTCTGCCGGTACTCCGCAACGGAGAGCTGGCCGGCATCTTTTCCGAGCGCGACATCATGAACCGCGTGGTCGCGGTGGGCCGCACCCCGGGGCATACCGCTGTGGCTGAGGTGATGACCGCCAACCCGCGGGCCGTCAATCTGGACGAAAGTATTGACGAGTGTCTCTTTATCATGCACGAGTTCGGCTTCCGCCACCTGTGCATCGTGGAAGGCAAAGAGTTGAAGGGACTGGTTTCGCTGCGCGACATTCTGATGCATCAGGCCGGCGAACTGGAGCGGCAAAGCCGGCGGGCCGCGTCTTAAGCCCGTTCACGGCCGTTTCTGGAGCAGCAGTTCGCCTTTCTCAGGCGGCAGCTTGAAGGGAAACTCGAAGATCTTTCCCGCCAGCGGCACGCGCAGGATGAATTCCTCCTGCGCCTTCCATCCTCCCAGCCACTTGCTTTTGGTGTTGAAGAAGACCCATCCCCGCACTTCCGGATTCGCGGGTTCCAAATGTGCCGGGTGCAGGCTGTTGCGGCCGAGGAACTCGATCAACTCGCTCACCGATTTCTGGTAGTCCTGCAGGTGCGCTTCTTGAACTTGTTTCTTTTCGGGATGTTTCGCCACTTCGCGCCGCGTCTCATCGTCGAGCGCATCCGCGTCCGCCTGAATCTTCTGAGTGTAATCGTTGGGGTCAAGCGACGCCTGCACGACTTTGAAGTGTTTCATGAACTGTAATGTGATTCCGTCAGGAGTCGTGTCGAGGCTGCCCGCTCCCCGATAATGAATTTCCAGCAGCACTCCGAAGATGGGTTCGATGCGATGGCGGATAATCTGCACCTCGCGCGCGTCCACGGCCACGACGATGCCCACCTCGCCCGACCAGAGTCCGTAGCGATACTTGCCGTCGTCGCCCCGGGAAAAGGTGCATCCGGGCTGCTCTTCACTCCAGCGCAGGGTGGGGGGCTGCGGCGCTTCTTTATTGCGATTGCTGCCTTGGCCGCTGTCCTGGACAACGATAAGCGAGCAACAGACTGCGCCCGCACCCACCAGCTGCAGTCCGAGACGACGCCATGCGGTCTTCCGGAGTCGCCACATGAATCAAGGCCTGTCTCAGTTTACCGTCAGCTGGACCGTGGCCGCACCGCAGGCCACGCCGGGCGTGCAGGTGATAGTGTTGCCGGGGCCATTGCCGTTTTCGTCCGCGCCGGTCAGGGTGAAGGTGTAAGTATTGTTGGGAGTGACTTCTCCACTGGGGTTATTGGTGTTGTTGGTGTGGCCGCAGGCTGGCGTCAGTAGTAAGCCACTGGCAACTGCCGCGAGCAGAAGCAGCCCCAGCAATCTTTTCCGGCGACTCCCGGGCCTACCCGCTCCCACAAGTGCCAACCCGGGAACCAGGAGCCACAACGCATAAAAGATGCGCGGAGTGCGCAGCCGGGTGACTGGTATAGGGCCAAGGGTGGTGATGGTGAGAGTGGCGGTGGCGGGAACACCCAACGTAACCTGCACGGGGCCCGGGGTGGTTCCGTTGGTCGGAGTGAAGGAGCATATCGGCGCCGCAGTCGTGACTGGAGTCACCGAGAGGCAGGCCAGCGTGACCTGATGTCCGGAGTAGCTGCCGATCGGTGTCACCGTTACCACCGTGGTGGCTGTTCCGCCTGCGGCCACAGTGCCCGGAGTCGCAGTCGTGGGCAAGACCGACAGCGTGTAGTCCTCGGTGATATCCACGATGGTAAGGTTCAGGGTGATGGTTTGCTGAGTTGAGCCATCGGTGCCAGTCACGGTCATGGTGTAAGACCCCGGCGGAACCGGCGGATTAGGCGGGACTGCTGTGGTGGTGACGGTCAGCGAGGGTTTGGCGGGCGGCGTGATCGGGGACGTGGGGCTGGGATCGCAGGTTGGCAGGCTGATGGTCTGCTGGTTCGATGCGGTCACCACGCAGGTGAGCGTAACCGGGTTGCTGGAGCCGTTGGGCTCGAGGTCAAGGGTAGCGATCGCAGTCCCGCCGGGATTGACCTCTGGCGGCGAAAAGGGTGACAACACGTTAAGCGTGAACTGCCCGTAAGCCACGGACACCGACGCCGCGGAAAACATCGACAGCAGCAAAGCGAAGACGAGAGCGCGCACGACCTGCCTGGGATTTACCATGAGTGGTTGGGAACTCACTACCTTCGATTCCTCCAATGGCGCAAAAGCTGCCCGAGCCGGCCCGAAAGAATGCTGCCTGCTAACTCAGCCGCAAAAATAAAGTAAGACGACAGGCCTCTCGCAGAATGCGCCAGAGAGAATCTTAGACTAGAGTCGCGCATCGTGCCAAACGGCAGAAGATGCCGGACGAAAAAAACAGGGCCGCTTCCGGTGGGAAGCGGCCTTGAGTTATGCGTCCGTGGTTAGTTGACAGTAAGAGTCAGAGATGGAGAGGCTCCGGTCTGTGTTGCGCCGCTTGCCGTGCCTGTAACAACGACAGTGTAAGCCCCGGCAGTCGTGCCTGGGTTCCCACCACCGCCGCCTCCGCCGTAGCTGCTGCCCCCGCAGGCCGGCATCAGGAGCAAACCGCTCAGGAGCAGACCGAGGAGCATGAGACCAAACAGCTTCTTCCGGCGCGAACCAGTTGAGCCGAAGCCCAACAGTGCCATTCCGCCGATCGGCAGGAACATCGCGTAGAACATGCCGGACGAGCGGCCGTTCGCAGGATGCTGGAGAAGCGCCGTGGCCGCCGTGGTTTTCACGGTGAGCGTTCCAGGAGTGCCGGTCGCCGCGGTCGCCGCGGCGCAAGTAGGCGGATAAGGGCCGCTAGGGCCCGTAATAGTACAGGCAAGGGTCACGGTGCCGCTGAAGCTATTGTCTCCCGTCACCGTCACCGTAGAAGTTGCCGAACCACCTGGACTGACCGAGGTAGGCGATAGTGCTGTGGCTGACAGCGTGAAAGATGGCGAAGTCGGCTGCGTATATTGAACTACGAAGACATCGGTGCCGCCTTTGTTTGTGGTCTGGAGGGCCCCTGAAGTCGGGAAATTCGTCGACGCGGTATTTCCCGTGACGTAAATGTTCGCGCCGGTGCTGTCTACGGCGATGGCTCCGTAATTGCCACCCACGTCTTCGTTCGCCGAACCGCCTAAGTAGGTGGAAAAGACGAGCTGGGTGCCTGTGGAGTTGATCTCGCTCACGAAGGCATCGTAGCCTCCGCCAATCGCCGATTGAGTGGCACCCCCGGTCGGGAAGTTGGTCGAGTTAGTCTGGCCTGTGATGTAGGCATTGTTGCCGGCGTCAACCGCGATGCTGGCCCCTGCGTCGAAGCCGCTGCCTCCCAAATAAGTCGAGTACAGCAGCGCACTGCCATCTGGTTTCAATTTTGTTACGAAAGCGTCGGTGCCGCCGCCGTAGCTGTTCTGCAATCCCCCTAACGTTGGAAAGGTCGACGATGTAGTTATCCCGACGACGTAAGCACCCGTGGAGTCAACCGCGATTCCGTCCCCCGCGTCTGTGGCGTTGCCACCGAGGAACGTGGAATAGACGTAAGCAGATCCGAGCGGGTTGATGACCGTTACGAATGCATTGGAATTACCGCCGGTGCAACTGCCGCATGCGGATTGAAACGCATTCTTTGTGGGGAAGGTGAGACTGTAGGTCTGACCCGTGACGTAAGCGTTATCCGAGGAATCGACAGCGACTGCCCCTGCTACGTCGCCGCCAACGCTGCTGCCGCCCAGATAGGTGGAAAACACCAAGGCGGTACCGGAAGAGTTCAACTTGGTCACAAAGCCATCGCGAATATTTCCTGTGCCGAGGGTCCCCTGAATGGCGCCAAGGATTGGGAAATCCGTGGAAGACGTTCCGCCCACAACATAAACGTCGCCTGAACTGCCCGAAGCCAAAGCAATGCCTAGCGCGACATCCGCCCCGGTACCACCCAGATAAGTGCTGTAAGTAAGCGTGCCGCTGGAGCCGAGCTCAAACACAAATGCGTTGGTTGTGCCCTTTAGGGTGGTCTGGAGCGCCCCAGGGTTCGGCATCACGGGAAAGGTGGTTGACGAGGTTCCACCAGCGACGAACGCATTGCCGGAAGCGTCTACCGCGATACTGTTTCCGCTGTCGCTCTTGTTGCCGCCGACGTATGTGGAGTAGACGAGGCTTGATCCATCCGCGGCGATCTTGGTGACGAAAACATTCTGAGTGCCCGCCAGCGTGCTTGCGCCTGTAACGGGGAAGTTTGCGGAAGTGGTTTCTCCCGTTACGTAAGCGGCGCCGGTGCCATCGAACGAAATGGCTTGGCCTTCATCATTACCGCTGCCGCCCAGATACGTCGAGTATGCGTAGCTGACGGATGGATCAATCACCAACTCACGGCTGCGATCGTAGTTTCCTAACTCGAAGCTGACTTGATTGTTGGCCTTGAGGATGAATCGCGCGTCGACCAGTTGCCGCGCGCCATTTTGTTCCTGGTAGGCGACCGGCTTGTGCAGTTCTACGTCGCCGGCTGCGGATGAGATGACCAGGTTGCCGGAGTCGTCCGTTTTGATGCCCTGCGCGCCGGTGAAATGAAGACCGATGGGCGCCGGGTTCGCGCCGGGGGCTACGACGAAGTCGAACTCGGTTTGGCGCTGCGCGCCGTGGTAGGCAAGGTTCACGCCGGGATAAACATCTTCATACGAAACGCGGGCGAAGTGCGGAACATCGGCGTGCCATTTGCTGGGATCGTTGCCTAAGAAGTAGTTGCTCTTTCCCGGCAACTGTCCGCTGGCTGAAACCTTGGCCAGGGAATTTCCGCCGACGAGTTGCATGCGCACCACGGCGGTCAGGTCCTTCTGAGTGTCTTGCTCCGTAGAATTCTTTGCTTGCGGCACAGCACCGCGCCGAATTCTAGACGTAGCGCTTTCCGACGAGCGGGATTGCAGCGAGAATACGGCATCGTTCGCCGTCAGGAACAAGGTGTATCCGTTCCCGCGCGCCATGTATTTGACTTGAGAATCGGTCTGGCCCTGATTCGCCTCAAAGGCGAGCGGAAGGGAAGCGTAGTTGGCCTGAATTCGGCCGCGCGCGGCGGGCGTAGCAGTTGCCGGCTGCGATGTGACCGAGGCGGCCGAAACTTGCCCCGCGGCTTTACTCTGCCGGACCGGGGAAAATGCAAGCAAGGTTACCGCAATGATGGCTAATATCGGGACGGCGCAAAACGCACAGACCCAGACTCCTGAGACCCATGCTTTTGAGGCAGCTGGTTTTGACAAGACGATCCTCCTGATGACGACATGCTAATGACGACACGATGAACCCTGGTTTGGGAAAAAGCACTCGGCGGTAGCCCAGTTTATCGTTATCCCTGGGATCATTCGCGCCTCCACTCTGCGGTAAGTGAGTGTGAAACTTTTTGCAGCTTAGTCGCGAGTATGGCGCTCGATGCCGAGGTTGTCAACGGATTAGAGATAGCAATTTAGATACCACCCGCGCAGGTTCAGGCGCGAATCCCCTGTCCCCAAGGAACTGCTTGATCGCTAGGAAACGCGAGGTTGGCGTGCTGGCGCGGTATGGTTTTCTTCCGCAGCTTGTCCTGAAAAGCCGGCAAGAACAAACCGTGCAAAAAACCGGCCAAAAAGGAGAAACCTCTACCGTCGCGCGTAGAGGTCCAGATCACAGCAGGTGCAGGTTCGCGATCAGGTTACCGGCGACGTTTTCACTTCGGTTTCTTCTTGAACATCCCCGACACGCCGCTCAGGGGATTGTTCGCGTTCTTGTCTCCCACAACGCCCTTCAGCAGGCTGCCCGCCATTCCTTTTACGTCAGGAACGAATTTGGGATCCGCGGTCGTTCCCTCAATCATGAAGGGAATCGCATCCGCTTTCATCTTGAAATTGAGCGCGTCGCTCGGACTCACCGTACCCGCACCCGTCACGGTGCCGAGCGACGGCACAATCAGGTTGATGTTCTCCGTGCGGGTCCCGTCCGGGGCGGCGTGAACATCGGCGCTGAAGGTTTGAATCGTTGTATCTTTTTCTCCCGCGCCTTTGCCCCCCAGCGCGCTGATGGCCGACATTTTCGAGCCCAGGCTAAAGCCCGCCAGCGCGGAGTTCTCCAGCTTGAACGTGCCGGTGGTAACCAGTTTGTCCACTGGCCCGGTAGTCGAAAAATCCAGTGCCAGCGTGCCGCCTTTGAGTTGCGATTTCGGTGGCAACATCACGCCCACCGCGGGCAGCACCGCTTCCAGATCGTCCACCGGCAGGCCTTGCCCTTTCAGCTTCATGTTTATGGAAGTCGTGGTACCATGCGCGTCGTAAGTTCCCGAAAGATGCGACACGGCCTTCCCCATGATCACCTCACCCGCGGTTAAAGTTCCTTCCTCCTTCACCAGATTATGCGTGACGGAATATTGCAGTTGCACTTGCTTGCCCGCCGGCGATCCCTTCTGCACCACTTGGAGCTTGTCAACCTTGAGCGTGCCTGTGGTCTTTGCTTCATGACCATCGGACGCCACGGTGCCATCGAAATCCGCGATGCCGGCGATGCCCGACGCCGGATCGATGAACTCCGAAGCCGCCAGATTCATCTGCTGCACCGTGACCTTGGCCTGAAGCGGCGTAAGCGCAGCGTTGCTGGCGTCGATCGGGCCTGCGGTGCCGTCGAGTTTCAGACTGCCTCCTGCGGGCAGGCTGGCGGTCATCTTGAATGGGAAGGAGTTGGTGAGCGAAAAATTGCTCACCTCGATATCTACTTTGTCGTAAACCCGCGGCTTTTCCTTGGAGCCGGAGCGGCTCACGGTGAGGCGTCCGTTGCTCACGCTCAGCTTGGCTACCGAAACATTCGGATTACTCGACGGATTGCTGGATCCCGATCCGCCGGCGGCTGGTGCCGTGGTCTTGGCTTCCGGCGCACTCTTATTGCCCAGGCTGGAAAAATTCCACGTTGCTCCGTTCTCCGAGTGCACCAGACTGATCTCCGGCTGGTTGAGAGTGATTTCGGTGGCGTTCAGCGTTTTGGAAAAAATCAGCGGGACCAGCTCCACGCCCACCTTCAGCGACTTGGCTTGCACGAACGGAGTCTTGCTGAACACGGGGTCGTCGGCGATGGAAATGTCGTCAGCCGTCACGCTGCCCGATAACAGCGAGAATGACAGATTGCCCACCTTCGCTTGCCGTCCCAGCGCAGTGCTTAAATCCGCCTCCAGCTTCGGCCGGAACGCGTTCGCATCGATAAAGAAGGGAACAGCGATGACAATCACGATCAAAACGCCAACAGTGATGCCCAGGATTTTCAAGCCGCGTTTCATGGATTGTTCCTCCTGCCGGAATTAACTTGCGGTTGCGCGCGGGAAGTGGCTAGACGGAAAAGTGTATCACTGGTCGTCCCCTAGAAGTTCGGGTGACGGCACGGCGCCGCTCTCCATCTGTTTTTGGCGTGCGGCCCGGCGTTCGTTGTCCAGGCGGACCGAGGTCTCCAGTTCCTTCTTGCCTTCTTCTTTGCGGCCCATGTGAACCAGTACCTGGCCGCGCAGGTAGTGAATGTCGGTGCGCCCGTCATCGAGCTTGCCCGCGGAATCAATTGCGGTGAGTGCTTGCGGATATTTTGCTTCGCGCTGGTAAATCTTGGTCAGCCCCACGTACGAGTTCACTAAACGCGGATCGCGTCGCAGCGCCTCGCGATAACTCTTCTCCGCCTCGCCGTCTTGCTGCATAAGGGAATACACGTCGCCGAGTCCGTCGTAGTTCAGGGCAAGGTCGGGTTCCAGGGCGGCATCTTTCAGGAACTCGTCGCGGGCGTGCTCATAATCCTGCTTCTTCAAGTAAGTCAGGCCCAGGTTGAAGTGAACGAACGTCAGCTTGGAATTGGCCTCGGCCGCGGCTTGAAAATCGGCCAGGGCCATGTCGTACTCTTCGCGGTTGAGATGCGCCTTGCCCATGAACAAATGGAACTCAGGTGAGCCCTCGCCGGCCTTGATGAGTTGTGCGGTGGCGCGCTCATCCAAATCTTTCCTGCCCGCCCGGTGGGCGGCGTTCGAGAGCACATACAGATAGCTCAACTGCCCGGATTCCTGCGCCCACAGCGGTTCCAGCGTGTCCGCCGCGTCGGCCCACCGCTCCGCAAAAAAATAACAAAGCCCCAGCAGATGCCGGGACTGGAGCGCTTCCGGTTGATCGCGCACCACGGATTCGAAAGGTGGAATAGCTTTCAGATACTCACCCTGCTTGTAATAGGCGAGCCCGATGTTCAGCCGGATGCCCGCAACCTGGGGCATCAAATGCTCCGCCTTTTGCAGAGTTTCCAGAGCCTTCGCCCACTGCTTGCGCCGCATGTAGACGACGCCCAGATTGGCATACGCCCCGCCCAACTGCGGATCCAGTGCCAGCACTCGCCGGAAGTCGCGCTCCGCTTCATCCAGCCGGCCCTGGTTCAGCGCATCCTGCCCTGCCTGGAAGAGCTGTGCGATGTCCGGGACTGCCGCCCCAGACGCGGCCACAGGCGCCCCATTTCGAGGCTTGCCTGCTGTTGCCGGAGAAGAATTTTGTGGTGGAATCGCCGCTGCCACGCCGGCCAGCAGCAGCCAGCAAACAACTCGCCATCGCAGGTACGCGCTTGACACTGGTCTTACCATCTGCTGTAGTGTCCGCCAACCTCCGCTTTGATTTCAAGCGGGAGAGACGGGCAGTCAGGATTTCCGCAGTGCAGCATTCCAAGCTTTCGAAAGCGCGAGTTTCGCAAACCGGAGTTTCGAAAACCAGAGGCAGCGCTTCAATGGTCACGATTCGCGATGTGGCGAAAGAGAGCGGGTTTTCCTCCACCACGGTGTCGATCGTTCTGAACGACGCACCGCTGGCGCGCTATATCCCGCCCGTCACCAAGAAGCGCATCGAGCGCGCCGCGGAAAAGCTGGGCTATCGCCCCAACCAGTTTGCCCGCTCGCTGCGCAGCAAACGCAGCCACACCGTCGGCGTGATGGTCTTCGACATGACCGACCCCTACTGCACTCTGGTGTTGCGCGGCATCGAGAATACACTGTATCAAGCGTCCTACCTGCCCATCCTCACCGACGTCCACAACGAGCGCAGCCGCTTCGAGCGCTATCTCGAAATGCTGCTCGACCGCCGCATCGAAGGCCTGGTCGTCCTCGCCAACTGGCTCTTTCTCGATATCAACCTGCTCGCCGACCTGGAAAAGAGCAGCATCCCCACCGCTCTCATCGGCTGCGAACTCAAAGGGGACTCGATGAGTTCGGTG
The DNA here is from genome assembly GCA_035566655.1 of Candidatus Dormiibacterota bacterium. GTDB lineage: Bacteria > Acidobacteriota > Terriglobia > Terriglobales > Acidobacteriaceae > Sulfotelmatobacter. Next base: position 128,860 of record DATMQT010000091.1, on the reverse strand, counting down.
ATCGTCGACAACGAAGTCGGCGGCTACCTCGCGCTCGAACATCTGCACTCGCTCGGCCATCGCAAGATTGCATTCATTCGCGGCCCCAAAGCGTTGTCGGATAGTTCTCCCCGCTGGCGCGGCATTCGCAATTATGCCAAGACATGCGGCCTCGAACTCGATCCCCGCCTGATTGTCGACCTGCCCGAGTCGCGCGATCCGCTTTCCAGTTTCGAGGCTGGCCTGGAACTCACCGAGGACCTGATCGAACGAAAGCAGCCGTTCACCGCAATTCTTGCCTTCGACGATGTGACCGCCTTCGGCGCTATCCGCGCGCTGGCTAAATCCGGCTTGCGCGTTCCCGAGCACTGCTCGGTGATTGGATTCGATGACGTCGCGGCCTCAGCTCTCTACACCCCGCCGCTCACCACGGTACGCCAGCCCATGGAAGCGATGGGCGCGGGTGCGGTTGGCATAGTCCTCGAAGGCATCAAGTGCGTGCTGGAAAAACGCGAGGTCGCAGCCAGCCACCGCAAAGTGGCTCCGGAGTTGGTGGTCAGGGAGTCGACTCGGAACATTTAGCTAGCGTGTGGCTACAGTGCAAAAACGGTTTTGCATAAATCCGGACCGTCAATTGGAGCCAGGCTCGCGTTTTTTCCTTGACAGAAGATGCTCAATAAACGCACTATTCATACGATTTAATAAGCTTCTGTGGGATTCGAGCTTTCCCGGATTCCGAACGCGCCAAAGCAATCTTTCAGCCTCGAAAGAGGCGAGGGGAATACACAGTATGAAAAGCAGCCTCCTCCGTCGGTTCCTGTTTCTCGCGGTAGTGATCTTTCCCATAGCGCTTGCTGCGCAAGATACCGGAGCGATTACCGGCACCGTCACTGACACCAGTGGCGCTGTGGTTGCGGGAGCTACGGTTAAAATCACGAGTTCGGCCGGTGGCAATGACCGCAGCCTGACGACGAATTCCGACGGCGATTACCTGGCTGCAGGCCTTCCCGGCGGCAGCTATGACTTAACTGTCAGCGCCCCTGGCTTCAAAACGTTCAAGGCCAAGGGAGTCGCTCTCCGCGTGGCGCAGAAGGCTCGAGTGGATGCCAAATTAATCGTGGGCCAGGTCGCAACCGAAGTTGTGGTGGAAGGCGGGGAACTGAACCAGGTCGAGACTCAATCTTCGGAGCTGGCCGGCACGGTGACGGGCAAGCAGATCACTCAGCTTGAACTGAACGGCCGCAACTTCACCCAACTCGTCTCACTCACCCCGGGAACCACCAATCAATCGGGCAGCGATGAGCCGGGAACGGGAGCTGCTACGGTTGCTTATAGCGTGAATGGCGGTCGCACGGAGTACAACAACTGGGAAGTGGACGGCGCCAACAATCTGGACGATGGCAGCAACACGACCATGATCACCTACCCGAGTCTCGATGCGATTGCCGAATTTCGCGTTCTCACCTCGAACTACGGAGCGCAGTACGGCAAAGACGGTTCTGGGACAGTGGAAGTGGAAACCAAGGCCGGCACGAGTAGCTTTCACGGTGACGCCTACTATTTCAACCGTAACGACGCCTATAACGCGAGGCCAGAATTTCTGAGCAATGTTCCGGAGTATAAGAAGAACGACTACGGATTCACGGTGGGTGGTCCTGTCTTCATTCCGGGTCACTACAACAGTGACAAGACTAAGACGTTTTTCTTTTGGTCAGAGGAGTGGCGTAAGGACATTGTTCCGGGCACTTCCTTCAATACAGTAGTTCCGTCGCTGGCTGAACGCGGCTGTCCCGGGGCAACTACGAACTGCACTCCCGGGCCTTTTGGGGATTTCAGCGAGCTTTGCCCTCCCATCACGCCTCCGGTTCCACCCGCGGTTCTCTCTCCCGACTGCCCGATTGATCCAAACACAGGTCAGCGATTTACCAACGACATGGTGCCGATCGATCCTCTCGCGGTGCCACTGTTGGCGATGATTTCGATGCCTAACCAGATCGATGCGCCCAGCGCCCTTGATGGTGCAGGCCTCAGCCGCTTCGTATCTTCTCCGGCTCAGGCCACCAATTGGCACGAGGATCTCATTAGGGCCGATCAGAACCTCGGTTCCAAGTTGCATCTGGCTTTACGCTACATCCACGATTCTTGGAACCAAGTCACAGCCACTCCGACATGGACCAATGGCGCCAGTTTCCCCACCATTCAGAACAATTTCAACCAGCCCTCGACGAGCATGGTGGCTCGCCTCACAGCGACCTTATCTCCCACGCTTCTCAACGAGTTCGTTTTTGCCTATTCTGCCAACCATCTCATCTTCAAGAACCTCGGCGCCTGGCAGCGTCCCTCCGGATACAACATCGGCCTGTTCCAAAACGGTTTTGGCGGTGGCAAGCTACCGGGCATTCAGCTAAACGGAGGTGTCTTAGGGGGCATTGCTCAGGATGCAGGGTGGGTTCCGAACGGGCCGGTCAACTCCAATCCGATTTACACCTTTCGCGACAACGTTTCCAAGATCGTCGGGACACACAATCTCCAATTTGGCGCCTACCTCCTCGCTTCCGAGAAGAACGAACTGCCGCAGGCGGATCCGTCGGTGGGCGGGTTTCTCACTTTCGACACTGCGTCAGCGGTTACCACGGGCAATTCTTTTGCTGATATGCTCACCGGCCGGATCTCCAGCTTCGCGCAGGCCAGCGGACAGCCAAAGTATTACTTGCGGCATAAGATTTTCGAACCCTATTTCCAGGATGACTGGCATGCCACTCCCAAGCTGACGCTCAACCTCGGCCTTCGGATCAGTATGTTCGGGACTGCGCGCGACGCCAAGCTCCAGGCCGACAACTTCGACCCCACGAAATACGTTTTTGGTGCGAGTTCAGTAAATCCCGACGGAAGCGTCGGCGGGAATCCCTTCAACGGTCTGGTCACGTGCGGCAAGAACGGAGTACCCGTCGGCTGCTATACCGGACATCTGTTTAACCCCGCTCCACGCCTCGGCTTCGCATGGGATCCTCGCGGCGACGGTAAGACTGCCATCCGCGGTGGTTATGGCGTCTTCTTCGAATACACCAACGGAAACGAAGCGACAGCGACCGCGCTCGAAGGTTCGGCGCCGCTGGTTCAAACTCCAAGCCAGCCCAACATTGTTGGGTACGGAAACATCGGTGTCGCTGGTGAGAGTTTCCCGCTTGGTGTTACTTCTTTGCCGCAGAAGGCGGTTTGGCCCTATGTGCAGCAGTGGCATTTGGACGTGCAGCACGAATTTCCGAAAAGTACGGTCGCTGTACTCTCTTATGTCGGCAGCAAAGGCACTCATTTGGGCCGCCGTTGGGATATGAATCAAATTCACCCGATTCCTGCGAGTCAAAATCCTTATCCCATTGGCCAACCTTTCACCGGCGTAATTCCGGATCCCAACAACCCCAACGGCCCCCCTTTATATGCCGGTGATTGCGCAACGGGAACCGTTGGCATGGGCGGTGCAGCGATTCCTGGCTACAATCCAGATGGCGTCGCCGCAGACCAAACCCCGGGGACGCCCGGCGTGAACATGTTCGTGGCTTGCGGCAATAATGCCGATTTCTTCCGCCCGTACCCGGGCTTTTCCGATATAAAGCGTCTGGACAATGCCGCATCTTCGATTTACCACGGGCTGCAGGCCTCGCTGCGCAAGACCGTAGGTGCTCTGCAGTTCAGCGTGGCTTACACCTATAGCCATTCGATCGACGATTCCTCCTCTGGTGGGGACGCTGGGTTTGTCGACTCGTATAATTTGGCGCGTAACCGCGCAAGCTCCAACTTCGATCAACGCCACGTGGTTGCCATCAGTTACATTTACGACATTCCCTTGTTTAAGGCAGCGGGATTGACCCACTCGTTGCTCGGCGGATGGCAGATCTCAGGCATCACGTCGGTGCAAACCGGGTCTCCGTTTAGTGTTACGAACGGAGGCACATCTGTCATCCCGTCCGACAATGCCGGTGTCGCAAACGGCGTCGGCATCGGATCCTATCCTGACCTAGTGGGCGATCCCCATTCAGGAATACCGGCGATCCCCCCAGGGTCGACTTTCGGTCCAGCTTATGGCAACCCGGCAGCTTTTGTCGCGCCCCGCGGGTTGACGTTTGGGGACTCTAGCAGGAACATCCTGCGCAATCCTCGCCAGACCAACTTCGACATGGCTCTGTTCAAACACTTTGCCATCAAGGAGAGCATGTCCATCGAATTCCGCGCGGAAGCCTTCAACGTATTCAACCACGTCGAATGGGGCTACATTGGCGGCGCCGGTGGTTCTGCCGCCAACAATAGTGCGGTTACCAGCGGAGCAAATTCCTTGGGTTGTTACGGAGGCGCTAACGCGAACGGTTCAGCCGGTGACCCCTCGTGTCTGGGAAATGGGCCCTTAAGCCCAACTGGCGTGCATAACGCCCGCATCCTGCAGCTTGCGTTTAAGTTCATCTTCTGACCGCCTAAGTTCTGACGGCTGCGTTGTTCCAGAATCTTGGCTTCCGCAAGGAAGCCAGGATTTGTCGTACACAACAGAAATTGTTGAAAAGCTTTTCACCCAACCTGCACCCGCTGTGGCGCGGCCACCGCCTCCAGCGCGCGCTCCAGGTCGGCAATCAGATCGTCCGCATTCTCGATTCCCACCGACAGCCGGACCATCTGTTCGGTGATTCCGATCCTCTTTCGCTCTTCCGGGGGGACGGTCAGATGCGACGTCAGGACTGGAATCGACACTAGCGACTCCACTCCGCCCAGGCTCGGGGCGAGTGTAAACAGCCGCATGGCCTCGCTTGCGCGACGCGCGTCTTCGCCTGTGCCCTCGACTTCAAAGGTGACCATGCCGCCGCCGCCGCTCATCTGCTGGCGCGCCACGGTGTACTGCGGATGGCTCTTTAGAAACGGATAATGCACGCTCCGCACCTTGGCGTGCTCTGACAAAAACTCCGCCACCCGCTGCGCATTCTCATTCTGCCGCGCTACGCGCACTGCCAGCGTCTTCAGCCCGCGCACCAGCACCCACGAAGCATGGGGATCCATGCAGTTGCCCAGCGTGGTCCGCGTCTCCCAGATTCTTTCCATCAATTCGTGCCGGCCCGCGACCGCGCCACAAATCAGGTCGGAATGCCCGCCCAGATACTTTGTCCCCGAATGCATCACCAGGTCGATGCCGAACTCCGCCGGTTGCTGGTTGATCGGCGTGCCGAAGGTAGCGTCAATCATGCTGAGCAGCTTGTGTTGTTTGGCCAGCGCTGCCACCTTCTTGAAATCCACAACGCGCAAGCAAGGATTGGTCGGCGATTCCAGATAGAGCAGCTTCGTGTTAGGACGGATCGCCCGCGAGTGCTGCTCGTATTCTGTCGTGTCAACGAAGGTCGTTTCAATCCCCATCTTGGGCAGCCACTGCGACAGAAACTTGGTGACGCCGCCATAAATATCGCGCTGAGCGACCACGTGGTCGCCACACTTAAGCAGCGCCATGATCGTCGTCGTGATCGCGCCCATTCCTGAGGCAAACGTCAGCGCGGCATCCACGCCTTCCAACTCGGCAATCGTCTTTTCGGCAACCGTGTTCGTGGGATTGCCGTAGCGCGTGTAGTAGTGGTCGCTACCGGTGGACCGGATCTGCTCTTCGTTGTCGGTGACTTCGAAGGTGGAAGTCTGATAGATCGGGGTCGCCAGCGGCCCGTTTTTCTTTTGCAGATCTGCAGCGCCGCGCACCGCCTTGGTTTCCTTACGATGAGTATGCCGTTTCATGGCTGCCTCGTTCCTCCAGACTAATTGGACGAAGACGCTCCTGCAAGGGAAGGGAAGCCTACCATTTATAATTCTTGCTCCATGAATCTGGGCCTGAAAGATCGCGTCGCTCTCGTAGCCGCTTCCAGTCAGGGGATCGGCCGCGCCACCGCGGAGGCCTTCGCCGCCGAAGGTTGCCGCGTCGCAATGTGCGCCCGCAACCAGCAGACCCTGCGAGCCGCCGCGGAAAAAATCAGAAAGCAGCACAACATCGAAGTGTTTGCGGAAGCTATCGACGTCACCGATCCCGTCGCTGTCAGCCGCTTCGTCGCCGCGGTGGTTCAAGAGTTCGGCAGCTTGGACATCTGCGTGACCAATGCCGGTGGCCCGCCCGCCAAGGGATTTCTCGCCTGCACGCTCAAAGAGTGGCTGCTTGCCCTGGAAGCGAACTTCCTGAGCACCGTACACTTCGCGCGCGAAGTCATCCCCCACATGCAAAAGAAGCGCTGGGGCCGCATCATCACTATCACCTCGATCACGACCAAGCAGCCTGTGACCGATCTCGTGCTTTCGAATGCGGTGCGCGCCGCGGTAGTCGGCTTAGTGAAGAGCCTGGCGAACGAGTTTGGCAAAGACGGAATTCTGGTGAACAACGTCGGTCCCGGTTTTACAGCCACCGACCGCCTGAAGGAACTGGCGAAAGCCCGTGCTTCCGCCTCGGGAAAAACTGAGCAGGAGATTGTCGCCGGCTGGGCCGCGGACGCGCCGCTCCAGCGCCTGGGCGATCCCCGCGAAGTCGCCGAAACTATTGTCTGGCTCGCTTCCGAGCGCGCTTCCTACGTCACGGGTCAGACGGTTCTGGTCGACGGCGGCATGTATAAAGGTTTGTAGAGTTTCGGAGACTGCATGCGATCCATAGCATCCCGGATGTCGGTAATGAGCGGCGAAGGCGCGCTCTCGGTCTACGCCCGCGCCAAAGAACTCGAAAGCCAGGGCCGCTCCATTATTCATCTCGAACTCGGCGAGCCTGATTTCCATCCGGGCCCGTCGGTGGTCGAGTCGGTCACTAAAGCGCTCGCCGAAGGCAAAGACCGCTACTGCGCCGTCGCCGGAGTGCCCGCGTTGCGCGAGGAAATCGCCAGTTATTTGCAGCACACCCGCAACATCAGCGTCTCAGCCGCCAACATCGTGATCGCTCCCGGCTGCAAAGCTGCTCTGTTTTTCGCGATGATGGCGCTGCTTGAGCCCGGCGACGAAGTCCTCTATCCCGATCCCGGGTTCCCCGGCTATCCTTCGATCACACTCGGGCTCGGCGCGATCCCCGTTCCTTTCGAAATATCGTCCCGCAACCATTTCCAGCCGGACCTCGCGGAAGTTTCCTCGAAAACTACTCGCCGCACCCGCATGTTGCTCACCAATTCCCCTGGCAATCCTACCGGAACCGTCTATACCGACGCCGTGCAGCGAGGCCTAGCGGAACTCGCGGTCAAGCACGATCTCTGGGTTCTCTCCGACGAAATCTACGCGCGCATTCTTTACGGCGGCAAATACATTTCCATGCTGAGCTACCCCGGGATGGAAGAGCGCACGCTGATCATCGACGGCTTCTCCAAGAGCTTCGCCATGACCGGATGGCGGCTGGGTTACACCGTCGCTCCGCCTGACGTGGCGCCAGCGCTGGCGATGATGGCGATCAACAGCTACACCTGCGTTGCCGAGTTCACGCAGTATGCCGCCGTCGTGGCTCTGCGCGACCGCGAGGGCACCACACCGCGTATGGTCGCCGAGTTCACCGGCCGCAGGGAACAGTTCGTCCATGACCTGAATGAGGTCCCCGGATTCCGTTGCGAGGCGCCGGAAGGCGCTTTCTACGCCTGGGTCGACATTCGCGGTACCGGCACCAGCGCCGAAGAGGTCTGCCGAATTCTGTTGGAAGACGCGGGCGTCGCGGCCATTCCCGGAGCCGCGTTCGGCCCCTCGGGCAAAGATTTCGTGCGCTTCTCTTTCGCTTCGTCGGTGGCGAATCTGCAAGAAGCCGCTGCGCGGATTATGAAAGTCTCCGCAGCCTGGCAGGGAACTCTGGCCGGGAGATAGAAGAACTTTGGCAGTGACCGCGAAGCGAATTAAGGAACCATGTTCATGAAGCAGATTCTTGTTTCCGCCTGCGCCGTGATGTGCCTGGCAACTTTCGCCGCCGCACAAGCCCGTCCGTTCCCCAGTCCCGACGTGGAGCAAATCTACCAGCGTCTTCTCCCACAGATCGAAAAGATTCCGGCCTTTGACCACCATGCCCACCCGGGCTTTGCCGACGATCCCGACATAGACGCCATGGCCGCGCCCCCCGACTTCAGTGCCCCCCTCCGAACGCGCGACGACAATCCTGAACTGATCGCCGCCGCCAAGGCCTTGTTCGGATATCCCTACAGTGATTTTTCGCCGCAACACGCAAAGTGGCTGGTCGCGAAGAAAGCAGAGCTGAAAAAGCAATATCCCGGCTCCGCCTACTTCAACCTGATTCTCGACAAGCTCAACACCGAAAGTTCCGTCGCGAACCGTGCCATGATGCCGGACTACCTCGATCCCAAGCGCTTTCCATGGGTGTTCTTCGTCGATTCTTTTATGTGGCCCTTCAACAACGAGCGCGAAACCGCTCGCAACGCTGACGAGGGAGTTTACATTCCGTTGCAGGAGAAAATGCTCCACCGCTGGATGCGGCAGGAAAACGTCGCCAAGCTCCCCGCGGATTTCGACGGCTACCTGAAGTTCATCAGCCAGGTTCTCGACGACAACAAGAAAAGCAACGGCATTGCGATGAAATTCGAGGTCGCCTACTTCCGTCCGACCACCTTCAGCGATCCAACCCGCGACCAGGCCGCTGAGTTCTATAAACGCTACGTCGCCGGTTCCATTCCCAGCGAAAAAGACTACCGCACGTTCCAGGACTACATTTTTCGATATCTGGTTCAGGAAGGCGGCCGCTTGCACCTGCCCGTGCACATTCACAGCGCGGTCGGTATTGGCGATTACTTCAACCTGTCAGAAAGCAACATCATGAATCTGGAAAGCGTGCTGCGCGATCCCCGTTACCGCAGCACAACATTCGTGATGATCCACGGCGGCTACCCGCTGGAGCGTGAAGCGATCTTTCTGGCCGCGATGAAAAACGTCTACATGGACTCCTCCGAGATGGAACTCATCCAGTACCCCTCCGCCTTCAAGGACACCCTGAAACAATGGCTGGAAACTTTCCCTGACAAGATCACTTTCGGCACCGACTGTTTCCCGTACAATGAAGTGCTGGGCGCGGAAGAAAGCTACTGGCTGGGCGCGGAATCATCGCGCATGGCGTTGGCCGCGGCGCTGGCCGAGATGGTCTCGGAGAATGAAATCACCGAAGCCCGGGCCCTTGAACTTGCCCATGCTTACCTGCATGACAATGCCGTGAAGCTATACGAAGGCAGAGTCCACTAGACGAAGTGCGGTTTAAGAAAACAAGGTTGAGATGAAGAAGAAATTGAAGACCAAGAACTCGACCGCCAGAAAAGCAAAAGACGCGAAGTCCCATTCCCGCGCTCAACGCGCCGTTACCAAACACGCGGCCAGCAAGACCGAACTGCAATACATCCCCTGGCACACGATTCCTCTTGAGAATCTGAATCCGCTGTTGCAGCGCCAGTTCGTAGTCGGTCAGGAAATTATGGTGGCCCGCGTGCTGCTGAAAAAAGGCTGTATCGTCCCCGAGCACAGCCATCACAACGAGCAGCTCACGTACATCCTGGACGGAGCGCTGAAGTTCTGGATCGACGGCCGTGAAATCGTCGTACACGCTGGCGAAGTGCTCTGCATCCCCGCCCACATGCCGCACAAGGCCGAGGCGCTCGAAGACACGGTCGACCTCGATGTCTTCAATCCTCCCCGCGCCGATTGGATCAACAAAACAGATCAATACTTGCGAGGCGAGAAGTAGTCTCTCATTCCATGCCTCCGCCCACCACTTCTGACAAAGGTTCTGAACCCAGCCAGGCCATGTTTCGCTTCCGCTGCATTGGCTGCGCTTCGGTCGCCACCTCCGCCGCCCAGGATTTCCGCTGCTCCGAGTGCGGCAACCTGATCGAGATCACTGATTCCTCGTGGAACTCCCGCAACCCCATCGCTTTAAAATCGCTCTGGCGGGAGCGCCGTATCTTAAACGAATCTCTCGACCTGAGCGGCGTGTGGCGATTCCGCGAGCTTCTTCCCGCGCCCGCCTCCGAGAAGAACATCGTCACCCTGCGCGAAGGAAATACTCCACTCTACGAACTTCCGCAATCCTCGCGAGCTACCGGCGTTCCGCGCCTCTATGCCAAGCATCAAGGCCTGAACCCGACAGGCTCTTTCAAAGACGCCGGCATGACCGTCGCCGCCACCTTCGCCCGCCAGGCCGGATATCACTGGGTGGCCTGCGCTTCCACCGGCAACACGTCCGCCTCCATGGCCGCGTATGCCGCGCGCGGTGGCATGCGCAGCCTGGTGCTTGTGCCGGAAGGAAAAATTTCCTGGAGCAAACTTTCTCAGTCGCTCGACTATGGAGCCCTAACCTGCCAGCTCCGCACCGACTTCGACGGCTGCCTGCGCCTGCTTCAGGAACTTGTACGGCAGGCCCCTGTCTACCAGTTGAACTCCATCAACCCGTTCCGCCTCGAAGGCCAGAAAACTCTAGCCTTCGAATTACTCGAACAACTCGACTGGCAGCCGCCCGACCACATCATTGTCCCCGGCGGCAACCTGGGCAACAGCTCCGCGATCGGCAAAGCATTGCTGGAGATGCTCGACATCGGGCTGATCCCGCGCCTGCCAAAGCTATCTGTGATTCAAGCGGAGGGCGCGAATGCTTTGGTACGGACGCTGCGCGAAGCCGCAGGCAAGCATCTCGTCAGCGTGCAGGCGGAAACTCGCGCGACGGCGATCCGCATCGGCAATCCCGCTTCGTGGGAAAAAGCTGCAAAGGTTCTTCAAGCCACTGGCGGAGCCTGTGAGCAGGTAAGCGAACTCGAGATCGCGCAGGCTAAAGCCGAAATCGGCGCCGAAGGCATTGGATGCGAGCCCGCCTCCGCCGTCACCCTCGCCGGTTTGAAGAAATTATTGCAGCAGGGCTTTGTGAAGCGAGAAGAATCCGTAGTCCTGGTCCTCACCGGACACTTGCTCAAGGACCCCGACTTCACCATGGAGTTTCACCGCGGCAGTCTGTTCCAGGGGAGCGCGCAGGAACCCGAAAGCGCGAAACTAAATGCGTTGCGACATCCCCCTGTCGTCCTCGATGCCACGCTAGACGCGGTGATCAAGACTTTGGAGCAGGCCGAGAAATCCGGCCCAACGCATTCGAATGTATAAGAAAAAAAGCCCGCGCCCGTCGTCGCTGCATCTGGCTCTCCCCGCCACTTCGGCGAATCTAGGCCCGGCTTTCGATGCCGCTGCGCTGGCGATGGATCTCTACATCACCATCGACGCGCGCCCTGCACCCAGCTTCTCCATCAAGGCCAGCGGCCGCGACAAAGAAATCTGCGAGGGCGTGCAGAATAACCTGATCCTCGAAACCTACCGCGAGATCCTCCAGGCCCAAAGCGCGGAGATCGTTCCTCTGTCCCTTCGTATCAAAAACGAAATCCCCATCGGCAAAGGCTGTGGCTCGTCCGCCGCCGCCCGCCTCACCGGAATCGCCATGGCGAATCACTTCGGCCATCTATGCTGGACTGACGCCCAAATCATCGGCGAAGCCGCGCGCCGCGAGCATCATCCCGATAACGCTTCCGCCTGCTGGATGGGCGGTCTCACCGTCGCCCGCATGTCCGGAGAAGCCGAGGCTCAAGTCGCAAGCATCCAGCCAAAAGGGAAGTGGCCCCTGCTCCTCGCCATTCCTGATCACGCGCTCTCCACCGAAGAAGCCCGCCGCGTGCTCCCGGCGCAATATTCCCGCGCCGACGCTGTCGCGAACATTCAGAACTCCATGTTTCTGCTTGCCGCCTTTACTCAAGGACGCCACGACTTGCTTTCCTCCGCGCTCGAAGACCGCATCCATCAGCCTTACCGCGCCCCGCTCTGCCCCTTGCTCCCAAGTCTGAAGGAACTGACCGGCACACCCGGCGTCCTCGGATCAGCTCTCAGTGGCGCCGGCCCATCGGTGATTATTTTTCTTGATCCCAGATCTCCCGCCCGGAAGACGCGACAATCCGTTGCCGCACACATCACCGGCAGGGGACTCCGCGCCGAATTGCTCCCTACTAAAATCACCTTACGCGGCGCACACCGCTGACCCTAGGGTTTTCGCGCATACACCACGAAAGTGCTATTTACCTACTCGTTTATTCCGGATACTTTTACTTGTTCCCCCGGCCGAAACTTATCCCCCGCCCATGTGTTTTTGTCAGATATGGGTTGCGGCTTGAAAATCAAGCCACGTTGCTCTGGGGATGATTGGGAATGAAGCCGAAAGTGCACTATCAGGTCCAGCCACGCGAGAACATCCCGCCTGAGGCGCAGGTGCAGCAGGAGATCCAGAACTTTCTCTACGCCCTCGATTCCTACCCGGCCCGCGCCGCAAAACAACCCCGCGTCACTTTCCAGGAACATCTGTGCAGCATCTCCGCGGCGCGCGATGTCAACGACAATGACGATGACAACAGCAACGATAACGCCCGCCGGCACCCGCGTCACCGCCGCCAATAATCGAGCTGAGCGCCCAATCTACCGGCTGGCAGGCGGCACAATACCGTTCATGCGCAGGTATTCGACCATCTGCCCGTAGTGGTTGAAGCCATGGCCTGAAACGCTGGTCGCCAGGCTAAGCCGGGTCACCTTTCCTTCTCCGAAGGGACTCTTTACAGGCTCAACCAGGTTCTTTTCGTTGATGGTGAGCACCGCCTTGTGCACATAGACAAACGATTCTTTCAGGTAGTTGAGGATCTCTGCCTTGGTCTTCAACGATGCCGGCCCGGATTCGTCACCCACGTCCGCTGGAACCTTCTCGTCTAAAATTGCCGCCCCAAAAATATAGTTCACCGCAGCCACGTGCTTTATCTGCTCGCCGTAGGTCCGTACACCCTTGAACTCGCCGTTGCTCGGCGCAAATCCAAATTTGTCTTCCGGCATCGCCTCTGCTGCCGGAACAAACTCGTGCTCCATATTCGACACGGAACGATCGAGAACTTGAGTGACCGTCCGGCGCTCGTCCTTGTCCTTTTTCTTGTCCTGCGCCGCCGCCAAAGTCGCCAGCGTCACCAGGCAGAGCACGAGACAACCAACCTTCTTCTTCACCATGAGTCCTCCAATATCCCTAGTCTCTCACCACTGCCGGAGCCAACTTCAACTCCGCCGCGGTCAGCCGATGCCGCAAGATGCTGCTCAACCCTACCACCATCGCCAGCGCCGACCAAGCCAGTGCCACGGGAACTCCTTTGCGCGCCGCCAACTGTCCCCACACCACGCTGCCCAGCGCCATCCCTCCCTGCAGCACCAGCAGGTACATCGACAATGCGCGCGCCCGCATCCACGACGGACACATCGTCTGCGCCACCAGATTAAAGCACGCCAGAATCCCGATCCACGCCGCGCCCGCGGTGAACAGCACCGCGCAAAGCCACTCGAAGCCCTCGACCTGCCCAGCCTCGAAAGTCATTGCGGCAAACACCAGAGTCGCCACCGCAACCAGGCCGTCCACCGAATACCGCAACCGCAAACGCGGCAACAGCGCAGCACCAGTCAACGCTCCCAGTCCAAAGCAAGTCAGCAGGAACCCATATCCTTGCGCTCCATGGGGCTGGCAAATCACTGGCAGCAGCGCCAGGAGGGAAGTCGCGCCAAAGCTGAACGCTCCAGTTCGAATCAACACTGACCTTACTTGCGGAGCCCCACGCACGTACCGGAAGCCCTCCAGGATCGCATCCCGCACTCGCCGCGTCGCCAGCGCTTCATGCGGAGCCGGCCGCCAGCGGCACAAAAACAAGATCACGCCAAAGAACGACGCCGCATTCAACAGAAACGACCACCCAGACCCCGCCGCAGCAACGACGATCCCGCCCAAAGCTGGCCCCACTGCACGTGCCACATTAAATCCCGCCGAATTCAGCGCCACCGCCGAAGCATGCCGCTCCGGCGAAACAACTTCCGGCGTAATCGCCTGCCACGCCGGATCGTTCAAAACCGCGCCCACTCCCAAAATCAGCGTGAACAGCAGCAATGTCCACGGAGTCACCGCATGCCGCAGCGTCAGCACACCCAGCGCCGCAGCCGCTGCGACCATCCAACTCTGCGTGAACAATAGCAATCGCCGCCGGTCCACAATGTCGGCCAGCGCGCCCGCGGGAAGCACAACGAAGAACACCGGAACCGCGGCCGCTGCCTGCACCAGGCTCACCATCAACGGCGACGTCGAGAGCTGCGTCATCAGCCAGCCAGCGCCCACATTCTGCATCCAAGTCCCGGTGTAAGAGATCACAGCCGCAATCCACAGCGACCGAAACAGCGGCTCCCGCAGCGGAGCCCAAGCCGCATCGGCGCGCCGCCCCCGCACACTCTCCACCGCCGGAATTGAAATATGATCGGCCACTCGAAGGTTTACCCTGTGTTACCCCGTGCCCCCTGTGGTTAAAGGTTTTGATCTTGAACTCAGGAGGATCTCGCCTCACCAAAAGGCCACTCCCGGCCTCTCCAAGCTCGAATCATGTAAATCGCCAGCCCCGCCAGCAAAATCACCGCCGCATACCGAATTTCCTTCTGCCAGTATTCGCGACCGAACAGAATAAAAAGAAATCCCGCAATCGCCAGCAACGCCGGCAGTGGATACAGCCACATGCGAAACGGACGCACCACCTCCGGCCGCGTCACCCGAAACACGATCACCCCAACCGCCTGGACCAGAAATTGCAAAATCAGGCGAATCACCACCAGCGCCGCGATCGCGTCCCGCAGACGGAGAAAGCAAAACGCGGCCGCCACCAAGCCGAGCGCCAGCAGCGAAACATGAGGAAAGCGGTACACCGGATGCACCTTGGCAAATGCCTTGAAATAGTTCCCATCGAGAGCGGCCGCGTAAGGAACTCGCGAGTACCCCAGCGTCAACGAGAAGACCGACGCAAATGCGGTCAAGATCACCAGTCCCGTCACCAACCGCGCCGCCCAAGGCCCGTAAATCCTCTGCATAAACAACGACACAACGTACAATCCGCTGTTGTTATGCCCTGCCTGAAGCATCTCCCGCCAGGGAATCACGGCCAGAATGCACAAGTTCATCATTAGATATAGACAGGCGACCAGCAGAATGGAAAGCAGCAGAGCCCGTGGAATATTCCGCGTAGGATCTTTTATTTCGTCGCCCAGATAACAGACGTTGTAATAGCCCCAATAGTCGTAAGTGGCCACCAGCATGGCTCCGCCCAACCCGGTGAAGAACGCAGGCGACAACGTGAACGCTCCGGGAGGAAAGTCAAACGCGAGAGCGGAGTTGAAGTGCGTCAGTCCGGCGAAAATGATCCATCCGATCGTCCCCATCACGATCAGCCACAACATGTTCGAAAGCCGCCCGATCACCGTGATGCGCCGGTAAAGCAGCAAGACCGTGAACAAGCAGATGACGATTGCCAGCGCAGTCCCCGGAGTAACAATCCAGCTCACCTGAAGTGGCCCAGCCCACGGGATGCTCAAAGCCGAAGTGTGTGCAGCGTAAACCGTCTCGAGATTCGGCCAGTAATAGGCAGCGTAACCGGCCAGCCCAATGCATCCGCTGGCAATCGAAAGCGGAGCGCTGAAGGACAGTTGCCAGATAAACAGAAACGAAATCAGCCGTCCCCATTTTCGCGGCCCGTAAATCTCGCTCAGGTAACGATACGATCCGCCCGACCCCGGAAACATCGAGCCCAATTCTGCCGTCACCAGCCCGTCGCACACCGCCAGCAGCGCCCCCACGATCCACCCCAGCATGGCCTGCGGCCCGCCCATCGCGGCCAACACCAGCGGCATGGTAATGAACGGCCCCACGCCGATCATGTCAATCATGTTGAGCGCAGTAGCGCTCCCCAGGCCCATGCCGCGAATCAGGCCGGGAGAACTCGATTCGTTTTGAGAGGGAGACTGCATTTTTTCGGTAAGCTCGATACCGTCACTGCAGCTATGGAAGAAGCAATATCCTACCGGAGACTTGCCGCTTTTCAAACGCCGCATGTGCCTGGGCGGCGTCTGCCAGGGGATAAGTCCGGTCAATTCGGATCGAAAGTTTCCCTTGCTTCACCCAGCCCACAAACTGTTCCAGATACCGAGGGTATTCCTTGATGTAAGGGCTCCCATTCGTCCGCGTGAGAAACAGCGATCCTTTTTCCTGCAGCGTCATAAGATCAAACGGAGGCACGTACCCGCTGGACTGACCGTAGATCACCAGATATCCGCCCGGAGCCAGGCTGTCGAGGTTTGCCTCGAATGTGTCTTTGCCGACGCCGTCGTAAACCACAATGACGCCTCGCCCCGCAGTGATTCGTCTCGCTTCCTCCGCAATGTCAGACTGCGCGGAAACGATGACCTCGTCCGCGCCGGCCTCTCGAACAAACTTGGCTTTTTCCGGCGTCGACGTAACCCCAATCACGCGGCCTCCCCGGATCTTCGCCATCTGACAAAGCAGGAGTCCAATACCTCCAGCCGCTGCCTGGATCAGGCACCAGTCTCCCGGCTTTATCGGATAAGCAAAGTGAGTGAACGCATAAGCCAGAAATCCTTGATTCATCCCGGCCGCGGCCTGCTCGATGCTGACGCCATCCGGCACGGGGATTAGCCATGCCGCCGGGGCAAGAGCGTGTGTGGCGTATGAATCTCCCACGAAGACGACACGACTTCCCACGCGCACATTGCGGACCTCGGGGCCAAGTTCCTCCACGACTCCCACTCCCTGGCTGCCGAGAGTTGCCGGAAGATCAGGTTCACTGTTGGCTTTACGACGGTAGAAGGCTTGACTGGCAAGCTCGCCGCGCCGCTTTTGCACATCAAGAAAGTTAACGCTGGCGGCTTCCACGCGCACCAGAGCCTGTCCGGGGCCGGGAACCGGAGTGGGGAGTTCCTCACACTTCATGACCTCTGGACCGCCATAGGCGTGAATGCGAAGGGCATGCATCAGCGTTAGCTCTCCTCGTTGTCACTTTGCCCCTTACGGGTTTACTGGCCCACTGGCCACTGATCACTGCTTCTCATGCCCCGCGCTCAACAGATTCACATAAAGCCGCACCGCGCCCGGCACTCCCGCCGGCAACTGCCGGAAGAACGCATAGCCCGTGTAGATATAAGTTCCCTTGCCGTATTGCGCCCGCAGCAGTCCACCCTTCTGCGCATCCTCGCCCGGATCGTGACAGCTCAGCAGCGGCGTGAAATGTTCATCCCATTTATCCATGAAATAAAGCCCGCGTTCCTGCACCCAGCCGTCAAAATCGCGAGCCGCAATTTCATTCGGATAATGAAACACTCCATCTTCCGGTGCCAGAATTTCCACTGGAGCCTCCTCCACCGAAACCCGCGCCCGGCTCAGCTCCGCAGAGTACGGGGTGAAGGTCCCCTTATTAAAATCCCCGGTGCCGGCGTTGTACTGCACCACCAGCGTTCCCCCGGCCGCAACAAAATCAAGCAGCCTCTTATTATTGGCGGCGACATCTTTCTGCGTATCGTAGGCACGAATCCCCAACACAATCGTCCCGTACTGGCTGAGATCTTCGCCAGCCAACTTCTCCGGCGGAATCAAGCTCACATCCATCCCCACTTGCCTCAGCACCGTGGGAATGTCATCACCTGCGCCCATGATGTAGCCAATCTTCAAATCATGCGGCACTTGAAGGTCGATGATACTTAGGCGTTGCAAGGCCGGCTGGTAGTAGTAGAAACAGCCCAGATCTTCGCGCGTGACCAGGGTGTATCCCTCGCTGTACTTCTCTCCTTCCCCGTCCAATTTTATCGGACGGTCCAGCACAGCGCGAATCGTGGCGCGACTCTCCTGAAGCGCAGCAGGGAATACTTTGAACTGGACATCCTGTTTTTCACCCCTGCGTGTAAACTTCACAGGAGCCTCCAGGGGTTCTGATCGCCATCCCTTCGGCAGCTCAAGCCTCAAAAGGCCCCCAGCCAGGACTGGTGGGATATTACTCGTCACTCCCACCGTGACGGTCGTGGTCGAACCATTGTGCGTCGAGATCACTTGGGTCCCCGGTTCCAGAGCCACCGAGAATGCCGGCACCACGGCCAGCGGACGCGCCCGCTCTTTGCCGGCCTCATCTACGAACCGCGTCACCACGGTCGCGCCAATACCGTTCTTTCCCGCCACACCGGTCGCCCCCGCAATCGAATACTCCACCCGCGCCCGCAGCACCGGAGGCGGAAACGGCAGCGTCACATATTTCGCATCGTCGATCTGATTCACACTCTCCGTCTCCGGATCATCGCGATGCCAGTACGGACGCGTATACGCAGCATCCTTCGGTACCTTCAAACGAAAAACTGCGCGCTCATTATCCCCAGGTTTGATGGCAACTCGCTTCGTCTTGTCAGAAACCGTTCCCCATCCCTCCGGCACGTTTAACTTCAGCCCATCAACGAACAGCCGGTCTTTCGATCCATTGTGAAAATCCACTGCCACAAGAAATTCCTGCCCCGGAGAAACCGTGGTCACCGCATCCGCTTCTTTTGCGATTTCTTTCACCGGGTCCCCATTCGTGCCCACGCGAGAAACCACCGTAGCGTCCAGCGTGACGCCCAGAGCCTCGTTCAGTGCCGTCCCCCCCTGTTCGCTCTTCTCCTCCAGCCGCGCCAGGAGCTCGGACTTGGCCCCCGCGCTCAGGCTGCTCTTGTCAACTTCGGCCCGCGCCCGCTCCAGCCCGGCCAAAACCCCCATCAGCGGCTCCGTTGCCACCGACGAGTCCTTCCCGTTAGCGTCCGCACTGGCTTCGGCAATCCTCTTCGCGATCTCCGTCAACTCCTGCGACAACTGCGGAACCTTCGATTTCTCCGCTCCCAATCGCGCCACCAGCCCCGGCAGACTGGTATCAATCCCATCAAAGAAATTCTTCTCGTGCCCGTCTTTATCCAGCTTCGCCGGCTCTGTCGAATCCACCAGCTTATAAAACGTAAATCGGTCTCCCGGATCAACCGTCCAGTTTGCCGATCCCTGCGAGAGCTGATGCCGCAGTCCCTCCATCGCGAACTGCACATACGACTCTCCCAGATCAGCGCTATGCTCACCGGTATTCAGCTTGATGGTCCACTTCGCATCAGCACAGGTCATGGCCCCAAACCCGCACACATTGCCGATGTAGAGCTTCTTAGCCTGCCAGGGCAGAAGCCCGTCCGCAATCTGCTCGGGAAAGCGCTTCGCATCAGCCGCCGCCCGGAACGCCTCTTGTGTCAGGATGCTCGAAGCCTGATGATGCCCATGCCCATCCCGCTCCGTCCCGGAAAACCGCGCCACCAGCACATCCGGACGGAACGTCCGAATCACGCGCACCATATCCGCCAACGGCACCTCATGTCCGCCCCACTTGGCAAAAGTCTCGTCTGCACTCTTAGAAAATCCAAAGTCAGCCACGCGCGAGAACCGCTCCTGCACTCCGTAGTACTCATCCGCCGCCAGCAATTCCTCCGTTCGCAGCACGCCCAGCACGTCCGACAAATTACTGCCAACTTTGTTCTGCCCGCCCTCACCGCGATTCAGCGTCATCAGCAGCACGCTGGCGCCGCGACCCCGCGACTCCAAAGTCAGCATCCCACCATCTTCATCATCCGGATGCGCCACGGTTTGCATCAGCCGCGCAGTCGTCCCCAACCGCCGCAGCATTAGTCGCAAGCCCACCGGCCCTTGATCTTGAGGTAGTTCGGGCGGAACGCCCTGATAAGGAAGTTGCTGAAACCTCGTAACCAGCGGCGCCTGCTTCGCCGCCGCCGCAGCAGCATCCGCACGCGGTTTCTCAGCCTGCGGCGACGCCAATAGCAGGTTTGGAGTTTTCACAAGAAGAAACGCGAATGAGGTTGTGACGATCGAGGTTGAAACAAAATACAGGACGAACCACCCCAGGCGGCTCCGAAGGTTCTTGCTTCCAAAGAAGTTCACCCTGTAAGGATGGGGCCAACCCCCGCTCCGACGCAAATTTCTTTCCTCTCCTACCTACAAAGTAGACGCCCGCCGGATGAAACAGTAACCCTCAGCCCGTAACGAGATCCAATCACTAACCACTGACCACTGCTACTGCCTTCCTTCCTTCAGTGCGTCCTGACAAGCGCTCCCCGCGGTCAGCACCTGATTAAATGCCGTGTCCTTGCGCAAGTCCTTCAGCAGCGGATCTTCCAGCAGCGCCGAATACGCGCAGTAATTCTGCTGCACCGCCGCTTTCAGCAGACGCAAAGCTGGTTCTTTCTGCCCGCAATACGCCATCAGCACCCCTACGTGATACCACGCCTCCGGATCAGGCTCCATCATGGCTGACGATTCCGCCTCCCGCACAATCCGGTCCATGTCGGCCGGCCGCTGCGCCGCCGTGCACGCCGCCAGCAATTCCCGGTGGTAGGCCGGAGCCTTGGCCACACTCTTCACGCTCTCCCGAGCCTGTGCCACATTCCCCGCGGCCAGATAAACATATGGCGTCACCCACGCGGCCCATTGCGAGCCCGCGTCCAGACGTACGAAATCCATCGCCCGGTCCGTCTTGCCCAGTTCTAAAAACGCCCATGCGCACGACCGGAAATCAAAGTTTCCCGGGTCCAGCGACCGGGCCGTGGCGCACTCTTGCGTTGCCTGCTCTTGCATGCCCGCATAACGCAGCACATAGCTGAGTGCGAAATGTGCGTCGGCGCTCTGCGGACGCCGCCGCACCAGGTCCTTCGCCGCATCATTGGCCCGTCCGAGCTCGCCTCGTTCCACGCGGTTCGTGATCAAGTGGCTTGCCGCCAGCATCCGGTTCGGATCCATAGTAACGGCCCGCTCAAACGCGGCATTCGAGCGCTGGAACATCTCCTCACCGCCTCCGCCAAAGTACGAATCGTAATAGCATCTGAGTCCCAGCGCCTCCCATGCCGGCGCATACCCCGGATCCACTCCCACCACGTGTTCCAGCACAGTGATCGCATCCTTGTTCGGCAAGGGATCATGGGGTAAAGCGAGGCTATGCAGATAGAGGTCGTACGCCTCCTGGCTCTTCGGACGCGAAGCCGTGCTCAACTCTCCTCCCGAGCCGCCCCCCAGGGCCGGCAACAACCCCTGCTGCACCTGCGTGGTCAATTGGTTTTGCAGGGAAATCAAATCGTTCACCCCAGCCGTCACCGTCGTCTGCCACAGCAGTCGGTCGCTCGAGACATCAATCGCTTCCAGCGTCACGCTCAACTGTTCGCCCTGCCGCATGAAGTGTCCAGTCAGCAGGCGGCCCACGCGCAATTGCTGCCCCACCTTGCGCGGATCCTGGTCCGGGTCCACATACTTCCGCGTCGCCGACGATGGCCGCACCTCGAGCGACCGCGAATACGTCAACGCGCTGGTCAACTCATCCGCCAGCGCGAAGCGCAGGTAGTCCACCGCGAAATCCCCATTCACGTTCTGCAGCGGCAGCACCGCAATCGCATTTGCCTGCTCCAGGCTCGCCACTGACCGATGCTTGAACCAGTACGCTCCCACCGCCGCCAGCACAGTCACCAGCAGCGCCAGCGTCCCCAGCAACAGCCAGAATTGCCACCGGCTTCCGCCCGCGTGTCCAAATGTCTTGCTCGCCACCCGCAACTTGCTGGGATGCAGTCCGCTCTTCACCTGCCCAGACTCATGCTCGCGCTTCAACTGCTGCAGGTCCGCCTTCATCTGGGTCGCGCTCTGGTAGCGCTCCTTGCGGTCCTTCTCCATCGCCTTGCCGATGATGCCCTCCAGCTCCACCGGCACTTTCGGATTCAATTCCCCTGGCGGCACTGGCTTGTCATGCAGCACCGCGTCCAGCGTCATCAGCGAGTTCTTGCCTGAGAACGGTTTCTTGCCCGTCGCCATTTCGTACATCACCACGCCGAAAGAAAACAGGTCGCTGCGGAAGTCGATTTCCTCACTCCGCGCCTGCTCCGGCGACATATAAACCGCCGTCCCCGGAATCACCCCCACCGCCGTCAGCGAATTGTCCGCCGCCAGGGCGTGATCGCTGTCCGTTCCCACGTTGTGCAGCAGCTTGGCCAGCCCGAAATCCAGCACCTTCACCTGCCCTGACGGACACAAGAAGATGTTCGCCGGCTTAATGTCCCGGTGCACGATCCCCTTGGCATGCGATGCCGCCAGCGCGTCCGCCACCTGGATGCTGATGTCGAGCAACCTCTCCGTCTCCACCGGCTTTCCCGAGATGCATTGCTTCAGGCTTTCGCCCTCCAGCTTCTCCATCACAATGAAGGGATGCCCGCCGTTATCCTCAATGCCATGAATGGTGCAGATGTTGGGATGATTCAGCAGCGACGCCGCCCTCGCCTCCCGCGTAAAGCGTTCCAGCGATTTGGGGTCGCCCGCAAGGTTTTCCGGGATAAACTTCAGCGCAACGTGCCGCCCCAGCTTCAGGTCCTCGGCCTCGTACACCACACCCATACCACCGCCCCCGAGCTTCCCCAGGATGCGATAGTGGGAGACTGTCTGGCCAATCATGAGAAGACCCAACCCCCGGACGCCGTAATGTTAGGCCGGTCAGCGACTCCGGTCAACTGGCCCGTGGGTTGGTGTATGGCGACGGCAAAATGCTCCCTCCGCCCATCGATCATCTATCCTCTGCGTGATGTGCTCGGCCGCGGAGCGTGAGTAAGCATCTGGCCACCGCTCCCTCACTAGTTTCTATAAAGGGTGGCTGGCAAAGTCGAGAGACTGGTCAAGGCGTTACAACGAATTGCCTTTTGCTCGCCAGTATCCCACTGGGCGTGGTGACGGTGACAGAGCCTGTGGTGGCTAGATTGGGAACGGTTGCTGTCAGAGAAGTATCCGAGACTACGTGAAAAGTCGCAGCCGTTCCGTTGAACGCCACGGCCGTTGTTCCTGTGAACCCTTGACCGAGAATACCGATAGTTTTTCCGACTTTGCCAGAGGCAGGCAGCAACCCGACGAACGGCGCCAGACCAACATCAAAACTGAAAATTGTTCCCTCACCGAAGGTTCCAGACTGGGGAGTGTGTCCATAAAGCTTGCCGTTGGTGTGTTGCAGCAGCGTGGTCAGCGGAAAAATGCCCGTCCCAGAGCTTGCGAAGGAGAAAAGCTGGGAATACTCGCCGCTCGATGTAATCTTGAAGATGGTCCCCGATTGGTATAAGCCGCCGCCCGCGGTCACGCCATAGAAACTACCGTCAGTCGCCAGCACCAAGCCTGCGCTAGGCGCATAGCCGTCGGTGGAACCTTGCGACGAATCGAAAGCGTGTAAAAGGGTGAAAGCTCCCTCCGTTGTGATCTGATATACGCTCCCGCCACCCTTAGGCCCGCCTGACTGGGCGGTTCCGTAAAACGTGCCGTCCGTCCCCTCCACTAGCGGACCGATAGGGTACAAACCATAACTACAGACTGGGTTGATAGGGCAAAGGCTGTAAAGCACCGTAATCTTCCCCCCTGGCGTCATCTTGAAGACCTTGGAACGGCCATCTGTCCCGTAAAAATTGCCATCTGTTCCCAGCACCGGCGCGGCCAAAGCGTAGGTTTCGTGAGAAATCATGGTGAGCTGGCCGGCCGGCGTTAGTTTGAAAGCACCGCCTCCGCCATACGCCCCGGTAGCGGTGATGCCGTAAAAATTTCCGTCGGTGAACTCGACTAGTCCTGTGCCCTCTGCTCCGTCGCTTCCGTCCGTAAACTCATAAAGCACGGTGAGAGTCCCTGACGGAGACAGCTTGAATAGGGTTCCCTGGCCGGTACCAGCGCCGATGCCCCCGTAAGCGGTTCCACCGTAGAAGTTTCCATCCGTGCCCAGCGTAAGTCCACTGAACGGAGCGCTCCCGTCTCCTCCGCTGAAGCTGAACAGCGTTGTAAAGCTGCCTGAGGGCGTTACGCGGTACGCGCCTCCATCTCCGTGAGCGCCTCCACCTATCGCTGTTCCATAGATGTTGCCATCGCGACCCTGTGCGAGGATTTCGGGATAGGCGTAAATAAGATTTTCATCGTTTGGCTCTGCACGGTGAATGTTGTAAATAACGGAGAACGTTTGTGCGGGTGCGGAGCCGAGGAGTAACAAACAGGACGTTAGTACTGGAATCGTCTGACGGAGTTTTCTGGCCAGATTCGCACGAGTCATGGGCACCTCCAGCCTCGGCACTATCCCCACAAAACTAGACCGAGCCACCCGGTAAGTCAACCAAAGGCCGAAAGTCCCAGAGAACAAAGTCCTGTTCATGAGAAATTCGTGCCGACTCCGTCGCAATACAACGCGCTTCAGCTACATCGCTTTTGCGGCGAGCAAAATAAAAGCCTCCGGCGAAAACCGGAGGCTCAAATGGCAGATTTTCGTCGCTATTGCTGAGGTTGCTCGCTCTCCCGCACCGAGGCAGGCACGCCCGCTTTGCGGGCATCTTCTTCGATGTCGCTCATCCTGATTGGTTTGATCTGATTCGTTTTGGTGGTCATCGTTCCCAAACTGACAACCGCCCTGTCCTTTTGTGTCCGCTAAGTAACGCAAGGTTGGTCCATAGAGACTACTATGAATCTAGCGAACCCTGTACGAGCAAGGCGGCCCTGTTATGGTGCGGATCTCCGGCAACTACTCCCCAGAAGTGCAGGAAGCGATCCGCCGCCGAGCCATCGAACTCTACGAGCGCAGCGGCGAGGTTGCAGGCCACGACTCCGAAAACTGGTACCAGGCGGAAGCCGAGATCCTCCGTGAATCCGCCGGCACTCCCATTCGCCGCGCCATCGTTGTCAACGTCCAGGGCGTGGTCTACACCGGCGAATACGAATGCACCTCTGCCGACGGCTACACTCCCGGCGAGTGGAAGCCCGGTGACCCAGTCCCCATCCGCCTCTCCGGCGACAAACTCTACCTCCGCCGCCCCAACGGCCGCGAACTCCAAACCACCGTAGTGAAAAGAATCGGGTGATTGCGTGGCACGGGCGCCCTCGCCCGCAACTGGCGTCTGGCGAGCGTCACTCCACCCACAGCCCCGCCGATGCCCCCACCCACTCCATATTCTTATTGTGGTCCACGCCCATCATCAACCCCCGCCCCATGCGGATAATCGTCAACACGGCCTGTAACCGATCGACCCACACATACATCATCCGCACCTCCGCCTTGGTCCCGCCAAACGGAGTCTCAATCACCGGCTCAAAATTCAGCCGCTTCTGTAGGATGTATTCCCCGCGCTTCTCCGCCGGAATCGCATCGATGTCTGCTTTCTTCGGCGCAATCACCACCCCGAGCCCGGCAAAAGAATACAGCGGTTTCAGCACATAGTTCTGCAAGTCATCGGGAATCTTTTCCGGCCGGTCCAGAAACCATGTCTTCGGCACCGACTCATGCCGCAGATACGGAATCGAAAACTTGCTGATCCTGAAATACCAGTTCGGATGCCCCGCCCACTCCACATCCAGATCGTCCCGCCAGTCAAACCCCAGCTTCACCTGCTTACGCTGCAACTCGTCCACAATCGCCCGGTTATAAATCCGCCGGATCGGCACCCGCCCCCCATTCCGCTCGTAATAGAGCTGCCGTCCATGCTTCCTGATCGCCTCGATATCCACGGTCCGCACTCCCAGCATCTTCTCCGTAAGCAGAAAATCCGGCAGCGTCTTCTGCGCCTGCGGATGAATCTCCATTAGAATCACATTCTCCGGATCATGCGTCCCCACAATCGCCCGCCGCAAAAGTTCCCGGTAGGTTCTCTCATCCAGCCCGCCCAGGAAAAACCGCAATCTCTCTCCCCCTTCGAATCGATTAAGCCCAAACACGTCAATGTAGCTTTGCGCCAGCGTCACCTGATAGGCGTATAGGGAAGGGAAGGCCTGCAACTCCACCAGCTTCGGCCGCAACTCTCCGCCCGCATCCCGTACCAGCCCAAAATCCACCTGCACAAACATCGGATGCGCCGGCTCATTCGGAACCCGAAACTCCTCCGGGATCGACGCGCTCGACCGTGCCAGATACTCCGGACTCTCCACCAGTTGCCGGATCAATTCCTTCCCATCCTGCGCCATCCGCTCCAGCAAAGCCTTGGGAAAGAAACAAGGAGTCTCCGACAACCGGAACTCCACATGCGTCCCGCAAGCGTCGTCAATCCGCCGCAGAAATGTCTGATACTTGTCGGGAGTAAAGCTGGCGTTGAACTGCGAACGCAATGAAGCGATCATGGGAGAAGATTATCCCGCATGACCGTCATCACCGCCAAAAAAGATGGGGTTTTCCGGAATTCCGAACAAGCTCCACCGCGTGCGAGTTATCGCACGATCTCAAACATCTTCCCGCACCCTTCGCCCTGGCCGTGCAGCGGGCTTTTCGGCGTGCTGCTGCTCAGTTGACCACGAAAGCCACTTTTGTGGATAACGTTCCCGTGGGGGTGGTGACTTGCACGGAGCCTGTCTTCGCCCCGGTAGGAACAGACGTCGTAATTTCAGTATCGGAGGTGACGGTGAATGCCGCCGTGACACCGTTGAAGGTGACGCTAGTCGTTCCGGTCAAACCTTGGCCCAGAATGATCACTCTGGCACCTATTCCGCGGGACGGCGGCACCGCCGTTACAAACGCGCCGAGGCCTGTCGAGAGACTGAAGGTTGTGCCACAGCCGCCTAACGGCTTACAGCTGTAGCCGCCGAATTCGTAGGTTGTCCCAAAGAAGGTTCCGGTGGTGGCTTGCATCAGGGTTGGAAACCTTCCGCCCGATTCTGTGCCGTTCAAGGCGGCGAGGCCGGTGACAACGCCGCTTGGAGTGACTTCAAAAAGCTCGCCTGTATTAGACCCGCCGCCGCCCGCACTCGTGCCGCCGTAAAAGTTTCCGTTGTTGCCCAGCACCAGCCCTGTGTTCGGGTTGCCCCCGTCCACACCGCCGGTAAAGTTATACAGCGTTTGAAACGTGCGCCCACCCGGGCTAATCACGAAAATCGTGCCGGCGCCCGAGGGGCCACCAGCGAAGGTCGTTCCATAAAGATTTCCATTTGCAACTTGTACCAGTGCACCTTCGGGTGTCGAGCCGTCGGTCTCGTTGAAGTTATGAATGGTCGTGAGGGTTCCCCCATGGGTGATCACGAACACAGTGCCGAAGCCGTTCAAACCACCCATCTCGGTGGTTCCATAGAAGTCCCCGTTGACTCCCTGCACGAGGGCGCCAAAAGGAGAAGCGCCATCGGTGCCGTCAAAGGCGTGGAGAAGCGTGAAGGTTCCCTGGGGAGTAATCTTGAAGATCGTGCCGTATCCGGAACCACCACCCAGCGTGATTCCGTAGAAATTTCCATCCGAGCCGAGAGTCATCCCGAGTGGAGCACTGCCGTCAGCGCCATCGAAGCTGTGCAGCGTAGAAAGAGTCCCGGCCGAGGTGAACCCGAACACCGTGCCGCAACCGCCAGACGTGTTACACGAGTTGGCTCCTCCAAACTCAGTCGTTCCATACAAATTGCCGTTAAGACCGAGGACGAGTCCCAAAGGATTTGCTCCGTCGGTGGTACCGTGAAAGTAGTGAACCAGCGAAAGCGTTCCGTCAGGAGTCCTTCTAAAAACCGTGCCGTCTCCTCCGGACCCTGCGTAAAAGGCTGTCCCATACAGATTGCCGTCGACTCCCTGGACCAGTGGATTGGAGGGATTGCCTCCAGTATTTGGGGTGAGCCAAAACGTATTCATGGTCTGAGCCGGGGCAGCAACCACCGCAACGCACAAGACAAAGAGAGCGAGGGTTTTCCATTCGCGCACTGAATCCATGGCCTACTCCTTTGGCTGTGGCGCGCTTCTCGGGAGGAGTTTTAGACGTTCTGACTCCGGAAGTATGCTAACTCCCGTTTCATTGAGGGGTCAAGGATGCAGGATTTTGCACATAGGCTCCTGATTCGACATTAACTTGCGTTGCTCTGAAATCGGGATAGGGGTGCCTTCGAGGGGACTAAGTTGATATTCGAGGTTGTTTCCGAGGACGAAAACGCGAAGAAGTTGCAGTTCGATGGCGTCGAAATTCGTCAGGCTTTCACCAAAAACTTCCCGTCCCGCATGATCTGTTCGTCGTCCACCCAGATGTTGAACTTCCGTCCCACCACATCAATGTGGGTCGAGGAATCCCACTCCGCCCCCGTGTGCGCGCCGTAAGGGTTGCCAAACGCAATATGCACGCCGGGATACTTCTCATCCTGCAGGATCTGCCCAATCACTTCCTTCAAATCAATGTTCGTTCCAATGGCGAACTCGCCCACCCGGTCGCTGTTCTCGTCAGTGTGCGTGTACTTCCAGAAGTCGTCTTCCAGTTCCTGATTCTCTGAGTGCGCCTCGGTAAGCCTGTTTCCCTTCATGTGGATGGTCAGCGGATTCTCCTTCAAATTCCCAAACTTCGCGCACAGATAATCGCCCACCACGCCGTCAATCACGAAAGTGCCATTCACTTCGCCCGGCGTCGTAAAAATCTCCCCGCCCGGCAAGTTTCCCCACTTTTCCGGAGTAATAATTCCGCTCGTCTTCAGCCAGTGATATTTCGGATTCAACTCCGCCGTCAGGTCCGTCCCCGCGTCCGTCTTCGCCCGCACCCGCTGCGCCTTGCGCACCATCGCGACCACCTTCGCGCTAAGCCGGTCGACTTTCTGGAAATCCGCCCGCATGCCTTCCAGCATAATCTGCGGATTGATGTTCACCATGTGCGCGTGCCGGATCTTGCGCCGGTTCACTACATCCGTCATCTGCATGCGCGAGTGCAGTTCGTTCCGCTGCGCCTGCACCGCAAAAATCGAAACCTGGCTGGTCTCCAGATCGGCAAGAATCTCCGCTGGCAGATCCGTCAGAGGACGCTCCGCCAGATCCTCCAGCACCCACGCCCGGTAAGGCGCGCCCAACTTCTCCAACTCGCTGACGATCGCGGCGGCAATCTCGATCGTAGCCTCATCGGTGATCACGCAAACCTTCTCGTGAGGCTGCACCCGCAGACAAACGTTCACCGCATTGCGAGCCCCAGGAATAAATTCCGGATCAAACGAAACCTGATTGATGCGGGTGCCCCATCCTTCTCGCGTTCTGTGCGAGAGAGTGGGGATGTTGACTTCCTTTCCAGATATCGTCATCCTACTTTTCTCACGGACTCCGGCGTATCCTCCGCCAGTCCCGCTTCCGTCTCCTCAAGAATGTAATCAACCACTTTCTTCAAATCTCCAGTATCCTGATACACCTTCAACTGCCGGTCCGCGCCGCTGCCCGTTTCCAGCATGGTGTGGATGTAATTCAACTCCTCGCGAGAATCCAGCTCGTCCACCACATCGTCCACAAAATCCAAATACTCGTGGATCAGGTCCTTAGCCGGAACTTCCGTCTGCTTGCCGAAGTCAATCAGCTTCCCGCTCATCCCATAACGCGCCGCCCGCCACTTGTTCTCCATCAGCAGCGCCCGCCGGTACAAACGGAATCCCTGATTCGCGGTATGCAGTTTATACAGCTTCGCCACCGTAGCCTGAATCAAGGCCGCCAGCGCCAGGGTCTCGTCCGCGCGCATCGGAATATCGCAAACGCGAAATTCAATCGTATTGAAAAACGGATGCGGCCGGATGTCCCACCATATCTTCTTCGCATTATCAATGCAGTTGGTCTTGATCAGCAGCTTGATGAAATTTTCGTATTCACCCCAGCTGGGAAAATAATCCGGAATATTCGTCCGCGGAAACTTGTCAAACACCTTGCACCGGTAAGATTTCAACCCCGTATTCATCCCCAGCCAGAACGGCGAATTGGTCGACAAGGCGAGCAAGTGCGGCAGAAAATACCGCGCATGGTTCATCATGTGGATCGCGGTCTCGCGGTCCTCAATCCCAATGTGCACGTGCAACCCGAAAATCAGATTCGCCCGCGCCACCAGCTGCATGTCCTCGACAATATTCTTATACCGGTCGTCGGGATAAATCTCCTGCACCCGCCAGTCCGCAAACGGATGCGTCGCCACCGAAGCCAGCCGCAGTCCATTCTCCTTGGCCAGCCGCACAATATCGCGCCGCAGCATCTTCACTTCCGCCTTGGCTTCCTTGATGTTCTTGCAAACCCCAGTCCCCACCTCGACGACAGACTGGTGCATCTCCGCCTTCACCCGCTCTTGCAGGATCAGCTGGCCCTTCTCAAGGAGTTCAGCCTGAATATGCGACCGCAGATCCCGGGTCTCCGGATCTATCGTCTGATACTCCTCTTCAATCCCGATACTGAAAGTAGGTGGCATTATATTTACAAAAATTCTATCTTTAGTCTCTCAGAGCGAAATGAGGACCCTTGGTCTCGTCCAGAGCTCCCAAACTGCCCGGTGCCCATCGTTTGCTCGGGAACCACAGCGCCGTAAAACAGTATAGTCAATTTAGTGACCCGGGCACCCCAGGCGCGCAGCTGGAATCACAGTATTCTGAAAGGTGGGATCTTGCGAAAAGTTGAAATTGTTCGATTCTAGAGCCATTTCCGACTCCTTTAGCGCTCGGCAGTTACTGCCGACATGATTAAGTGCGTTTGCAAAGTTCCTGTAAAGGTATGCTGTCCAGTTATCACGTAGGCCGTGCATGCGTACATAAACCCGGGCTCTCTCGTAGTGGCAAAGGGCTTCACCCCAATCCGCCACATCATGCGCTTGCCCCGCTTGGAATTCCGAATACGCTTGATTGTTATCGGTTGGTTCCGAATGTACTCTTTCGAGACAATTAGCCACGCGAGTTACAATTCGAGCCGCTACTTGGTCGATCCCCCCCAACTCAGTGGCCAACAGCTTGTAGGTCGAGGCATTCGGTCTTAGTTCGAGCGCCATTTCCAGTGACCTTTCAGCTGCAGCAGGGTCCCGATCTTGCTTTTCGGGATTATCCTGGCGCTTGGCCAGTCTTTCCCAGGCCTCAGCGAGCTTGAAATCCGGAAAGATCGACTCCAAATCTGTCGCCCTCTCCAGATCCTGCCTTTCCTTTAGTTTACAATCCTCGCAATTGAGTTTGTTACGGTTATCGGCTGCGCCCTCAAGGAGATTCTTCAACGCAACCTTTGCGTCGGTGCCGTTGACCGTCGTTTGGTCTGCAAGAGCCTCGCGCGACTCCGCTAGACCAGTATTAAGCTCGGTAGCGAGGTGCGGTTCCGGAACGTAGTCCTCGATCGCAGTCGCGTATAACCTGATCGCCGCAGCGAAGTTACCCTTGTCCTGCAGCTGCTTCCCTTGAGCATAGAGCGCTTCTATGGGCGAGAGGCGCACGAACCATCCTTTCCACTGGCCATAGAACACAAGGGCGCAGCCGATCGCTACTAAACCAGCAAATACACGAGGAAGCGGCTTCGAGAAGTCGACCTCAACCCATTCCTTCGTTTTCCCGCCAGCGACAGCCAACGCCAATCCAAATATGGCTACGAGGAATAGTACGGCACGCATGCAATCCATTTTCTTTGCTCCACGGGCAGGCTACTTCGCCACCTTCCCCCGCTTCCGCTCCGCCACCCACGCCGGCTCTGGCTTACGACTCTTCTTCATAGGCGCTCCGTTCAGAAACCCAGCCCACCGCAACTCCTTCGCCGGATTCTCCCCACTCAAAGCCATCTTCACCGCCATCTCCGCCACGGCATTCACGATCCAGTCAAAATTCTCCCGCCCCACTGAAGTAATTTCAGCATCCGGCGCCGGATTCAGAAAATCAATCGCATAAGGCACGCCACCCTCTACCGCAAACTCCACCGTATTCAAGTCGTACCCCAGTACCCGGCACAAAGTAAGCGCATCTTTTTCGATCCTAACCCTTAAAGCTTCCGATGACGGCGGAGGATTCCCCTTCACATAGCGCTCGTGATGCGGCGCCCGCGGATCATACTTCATGATGTGAACTTTTTCCTGCCCCACCACATAGCACCGGTAATACTCCTCAAACACCACGCCATGTTGCAGCGTCATGCACAAATCGCCGGTCTGGTTGTAATGCTGAAAAAATTCCTCCGGCGAATGCACGTGATAAACATGCTTCCACCCACCCCCGGAATAAGGCTTCAAAAAAGCGGGGAAGCCAACGTAATCAAAAACTTCCTGCCAGTTCAGCGGGAAAATTAAATTCCGCATCGACTTATCTGTAGTTCCCTCGGGATGTTTATTGTGCGGCAGAATCACCGTAGCCGGAATCGCCACCCCCAACTTGTGCGCCAAAGCATAATTAAAGAACTTGTCGTCCGCCGTCCACCAGAACGGATTATTGACCACGATCGTCCCGTGCAAGACAGCGTTCTTCAGATAAGCCCGATAGAACGGAATATCCTGCGAAATCCGGTCAATGATGACGGAATATTTCTTAGGCTCATCCATCCGAATCCCGCCAATCGAAACAAACTCCGCCGCAACATCGTCAACCTTCATCGAGTTAATCTTCTCGACAACCGCCGGCGGAAACGTATTCTCCATCCCAAACAAAATCCCAATTTTCTTCACGACTTCATCTCCCTTACTGAATTCCTAGGTGTTGTCACACGGGCCAAGCCAAACCTTGCGCGCGTTTCCGGTACACGATAAAGAAGTACAGCGCCGAACCGAACCAGGCGGTGGCGAAAAAGACGATGAACCATAGAATCTTGTCGCTAGTCGGCGATTTGTCATGGCGCAGGCAGAATTCGGCCATCCCAAACCAAAGGATCAATGCAGCAGGCGCCCCAGCAATCCCCAATGCGCCGCCCAATATTCGCAGCATGAGGTCCCATGTGCGCAACGAATCAATTTGCCAGAACCAAGGAGTCGCCATGAAAGCCACGAAGATTCCCAAGCACACAACGGTCCATGCCGAGTAGAGGAACAACTTACATGCTTTCTCAGACTGGAGCCAGCCTGGCATCCTTGGCCACCTCACTGACCACTGCCCTAAAAATACTTCCCCGCCATCCTCTGCCACAGCGGCCAGTCATGCTTCGAATGGTCCCCGTAAACATCCAGCCAGTGCGGCACCGCTTTTGCATTCAAAATTGCCGACAGCTTCACATTCTCGTCCAAACACATATCCCAGTCCGCCGACCCCAGCACAATCTTCATCTGCCGGTACCGGCTCAAAAACCAATCATCATTCTGATTTGGCAAATAATCCGGCGGACAATTGAAGTAACAATCATCGTCATAATACCCATCCAGAAACTGATGGATATCAAACGCCCCGCTCATACTGACGCAATGCGTCACCACATCCGGATGCTTCAACGCAAAATTCACCGCATGATAAGCCCCAAAGCTGCACCCGGTAACCGCCAATTCCTGCTTCGTATTCTTCCACCGGATAAACGGCACCAACTCATGCAGAATGTACCGTTCATACTGCAAATGCCGCAGCACCCGCACCTTCGGATGCACACTCTTGTTGTACCAACTCTCCGTATCAATGCCGTCCGGGCAAAACACCTGCAAGTCGCCGCGCTCGATCTTCGGCGCAAGCACGCCAATCATCCCCCGGTCTTCATACTCGAAAAACTTTCCCATGGACGTCGGAAATACCAGCAGCGGTGTTCCCGCATGCCCGAACACCAGCATATCCATATCCCGGTTCAGTTCCTGGCTGTATCCCTTGTGATATTCACGATTCATTCTTAGGCAGTCCCTGCGGACGCAATATCTTACCTGAACCCAAGCCCTTAAGTGTGGAACTGAATTTGTTCTCAGCCCACTCCGCGATCCAAGTTTCTGACAATAAAAAACCCGCCCCTCGCAGGGCGGGTCTCTGTAGTTCGTACTCTACACGCTCACTACTGGCAGGTAGTGAACTTGAACGAATTCAAGTGTGTGCTGAAGTTAAAGCTGCCCGTCGTCTTGTAGTACTCCTGCGCGTACCAGAAGGTACAGTCGTCCACTGGGTCGATCTGCATGCTGCTGTAGTCTCCCCAACGGTTGAAGCTGGACTGCTGCACGCCCGTGCCTTTGATCACGATCTTTGGCGATTCCATCGTCCCCAAGGTGTCGGTTGGGACGCGTCCAACGTACGCGATCGTGGGGTCGAGCGTCGAGCTTGACGCACTGAAGCCGAGGGCAATGTCACCGTTCTTATCCATCCCGATACTGCCCATCCAGAACGAAAATTGTGAGGTAACTGTGCCGGATTGGAACACAACGGGCGAGGACCCAGGACTGCGGATCTCGTACCAGCGGGCCGCGGACGCCACCGTCGACGATTTTTTGATCGAGTGGTTGACGACCAAGGCCTCATGATCGGTGAAATTGCGATAGGCCAGGCGGTACATTAGCCGATCGCCCAGGGCGTCAAGCAATTCGCCACCCGAGGGCTGGGGAATGCAAGGACCCAGGGCGCAGGCATCAGTGTAAGCGGCAACCGTAAGCACGGTTGGACCGGTGTAGGTTGAGTTCGTGGGAATTACAAAGTCCACGTGGAACTTGAACAGGTCCAGCTTGGTCGAGGTCGCCAGTTCCAGTTGGTAGTTCGGTGCACCCGCGGGCGGTGGAGTGGCGCCATCCAGATCGGCAGGCATCAAGGAAAAGTCGCCGACCCCTCGCTGGAAGCAGACACTGGTGGCAGCGCTGCCAGCCAGCATCTTGGTGCGGTCTAAAGCGCAGGTTTCCGCTCCGCTGAAGCCGCCGCCGCCGGGAAAGCTGTTCGTCGTGAGATAGTACGCATCCGGCCAAACAGATAGCTTGGGGTAGTCCGGCAACGTGCCATGGTAATTAAAGGAATAGAGGTGATAGGCTCCAGTCGCATCCGAGGTCGTGGAAACTGCCACGCAGGCGTTGTTCTGACTGAAAGAGTTGTTGAACGCGATCATGGTGATCACCCAGCGTTGAGCAGCCTTGTCGTAAGTTGCGATTGGGTCACTCAAGTTGCCGGTGGCGCACTGCCCGCCCAATGGCGTATAGAGCGTCTGGATGTTCTTCGGAGCCATGATTTGCGCCCCCGTTGTCTTGTTATACACGGCATAGGCCACGTTGACCGTCTCAACTACCTGAGTGGCGCCCACCGCGGCATTCGTGTCAGGCGGAACAAAGCCCCCGCCCTGCGCGTCAGTAATGCCATCGAAGCTCAGCAAACTGGTCGTGCTGACCAGCGGAAGCACTTCGGTCTGGGCAACGGCGTCAGGCTCGTTGCTGATATGCGGCGGGGCGTAGCGACGATGCTCTGGCATCACCTTGGTCGCGTTGTGCCAGGGCACTTCTATCATGTCGCGGAAGGCCTGGGTTGTAGTTACGGGGTTAGCATGTGTCACGATTGGATTTCTTTGTACCTGCACGTCCTGGGAAAACGAGGTGCTGGCTAGACAAGCCATCCCCATAAGCGCAGCCAAAAAGCTGAGCGCAGTGAATCGTTGCTTCATGTGTGGAATCTCCTTAGATTGTTTTGAAGCATCAGCATTTTTTAAAATTGTGAACTCGGCGAAAGGCTTGTTGAAGTTCCAGCGTCAAGTGGAAGCAGGGGACAACAAGTGCCGACGATTGTCCTCACATTCGTTCTCCCTGTCAACTGTGAAAATTTCTTCACCCTTACTTTCTTCTCCTGCCTTTCTCCCACACTCGCCGCCATTCCCGCCATGGGCTCGGCCGAACCTGCCCACCCCCGAATTAGGATTCCTCTCGCTTTCACCGCCCCCCAGCCCGCTTGTACCCGCTGAATTTAATGATCTCCCGCACGTGTACTGGCCCGGTTTTGAACTTCAAAGTGTCGTCGGAGCGCGTAAACGCGGGAAACCAGTAACGCCCATCCACCAGTTGCCGGTACGTAACAAACATCGGATGCAACTCCGGCCGGTCCTTCTTCTTCACTTGCACTTTCTCCGGACCGCTCTTGCCGCACACTTTCACAATCTGAAAATCCTGCGCGTCCACCCACACCCGCCCTTGAAAATATCGCTTGCCCTTCTCTTCTTTCTTCGGTTCCACGTGAAACTCGTAAGTATCCAGATCGTCCACGTGCTGCTGCCCCGCATACGTCAGGTTGTATTGCCGCAGATCCTCACTGGTCAGCATCAGCGGCATGAAGGTGTGGATGTCTTCCATATCTTCCTGCGTAAGCTGAAGTCCGACCAACGAACTCTGCGCCGCGAACGTTACTGCCTCGTGCCGCTTGCCTTTCTCGTCGTAGGAAACCGTTGTCACTTCGTGAAACTCTCCCGTCGCGTCTTTGCCGTTCAGACTCTGCAGCGTCACTTCCTGCTTGTAGGTGTAATGCAGCCGCGCCTCCTTGGTAACCGCCTCCGCCGCCCCAAATTTCTGTATCACGTCCTGCACGCTAATCGTCTTCGGTGGCACAAAATCCAGCAACCCATTCCCCGCCTCGCAATCCGTCTGTGCAAACAGAGCCGAAGGCGCAAGGAAGACCAGAATGATTCCCCACTGAATCCGGCGTAATCGCATTCCCCGCCTCCTAAAGTTGTCATCCTGAGCGGAGGTTGTGCTTCACGAAGTGAAGCACAACCCCAGTCGAAGGACCCCGCGCCCGATGGCAGTAACGGCGGCCCCGCAAGGCATTTCTACCACGGCCGGCGGTTTCTAGGGTGGCCTCGCCCCCCAAAAACCCAACTTCCACATATGTGCAAACTCTTGCACTTCCACCCGCCCCACATCCCATAACTCGAATCCCACCCGCCCCGTTTTGGTATCCCGATTGCCCTTACCCTACCCGGAAGCCCTGCCAATCGGGCCTTCCAGCGGTTCTTTCAAACTACAAGCAATTTTCCCCCGGACAGGGATCAACTTATGAAGATCACAATCATCGCTCTCACTTTTCTCTGCTTTCTTTGCGCAACCTCGGCCTTCGCACAATCCTCCGCTCCCGTTCTGAGCAACAC
Organism: Candidatus Dormiibacterota bacterium; assembly: GCA_035566655.1. Lineage (GTDB taxonomy): Bacteria > Acidobacteriota > Terriglobia > Terriglobales > Acidobacteriaceae > Sulfotelmatobacter. The sequence continues at coordinate 92,255 of DATMQT010000091.1, read as the reverse complement.
TCCTTCACCTATTCAAATGCAGGACCATCCGCTGCATGCCTCCGAGCACGCCATGGCCACGGAGTCCAATCTGCTCGGCGCTTCTCCTTACGGCTATGCCCAGGGCGAAGTTCCGCTGGCCGAGCTGGGATCCTTCATCTACCAAACACCTCTAGGCGACATAGCCCGCGCCAACAGAAAGGAACACACCGCAGTCCCCAAAGCCGCAAAAGTCTCCGAAAACCAATAATTGGATTGAGTAGATTCCCGCGCTCTCAATGCAGGGACAGCCGCCTCGGCTGTCCCGCCAAGCGCAGCGCGGCGTTCCAAGGCCGCCCAGCGTATAGTTTCGATATGTATATTCCGTTCAGAGTGCCGACGACCCACAGGAAAGCTTTCTGGTGGACTTTCGCGATCACGCTCGCGATGAGCGTGGCTATTTTGTTGGCCGTGATTCGGTGGCGTGAAGCCAGTACCGTTTCGGATTTACACTACTCCCCAGCCCCCATCATCACAATCGGCATGGTCGGCGCAGCCGCCCCAGCCTCATTCTCCACGGTAATGGCAAACGCCTTGGCCTCAGCCCCCGCTGGCAGTGGAGGATTCACCACACTAGCGCTCCCATGCGCATCCGGCTTAAACACGCCCGCCGGAATCGGCGCCCCACTCACCGGAATCAACCACAACTCATAAGCCTTCTGCGGCGGCAGCGCCGGCATATTGTTCGCCAGGAAAACCAGGCTGCTGCGGTTCCGCAAATAAAACGCTTTCCCCTGTGGCTGCGGCGGCCCCTTCGCCGACACCAGCGTCACGCGCTGCGCCTCCGGAACGACGATCGGCGCCGCAATCCGGCGCAACTCTTCCATTTCACGCGTGTTCCGCGCTGACGCCGAACTAGCCGATTCCAAACTTTGCCTCAGCACCAAATTCTCCCGCCATAGCGACAGCGCAAAAACCGCCACTGCCGCCGCAGCCGCCCATCCCAACACTCCCCACCACGAACGCCGTGGTGAAGTCTGAGACACGGCCGGTGCCCCATCCTTTCGCGTTCTTTGCGAAAGGGTGGGAGGAGCCGCAGTCGCCTCCCGCGCCACCGCATCCAGCAACCTCTTCCGCGCCCGCTGCGGAGGCCTTGGCCCCGCCGTCGTCAACGCCAGCAACGCCGTATCCCCGCGCAGTTGCTCCAACTCCAGCCGGCAGGCCGCACAGATGTCCAGATGTTCCTCCACGTGTGCGCGGTCCTCTCCCCGCAGCGCATCCAGCGCGTACAAAGCAAGTTCCTCCGCGTATCGCTCGTGCTCGCTCATCAGTTTCTCTGGCCTGTCATCCTGAACAAGCGCCCTTTGCGCAGTGAAGAGCCTGCCCCGAGCTTGTCGAGGGGATCTGGGCGAGCCGCGCGAAGGGTCGCGTTCTCTGCGACCCAATAATCGCGCGTTTGGCTCGCTTCCTTATTGACTCAGCTCCTCCACCGCTCAGCTCTCACCCTTGAAACGCTTTCCGCAAAGTAATCAACCCCGCCCGAATCCGAGTCTTCACTGTCCCTAGCGGCTCTCCGGTCTTATCAGCAATCTCCGAATGGCTCATGCCTTCCCAATAAGCCATCTCCAGCGCACTGCGCTGCGCCGGAACCATTCCTCCCATCACACCGCGCACTTTCTCCGCCGCCCGCGCCCGCTCCGCATCTCCCGCCAGGTCCGGAGCCACCGACAACACCACGTCTTCAATATCCGTCTCCGGCCGCCGCTTCCGCAAAAAGTCAATCGCGCGGTTCCGAGTAATCACCGCCAGCCAACTCCCCAGACTACCCCGCGCCGCATCGAAAGCGCTCGGCTTCCGCCACAGTTGCAAGAACACTTCCTGCAACACATCTTCCGCCGCGCCAGTGTCGCCGAGCACCCGCAACGCCACCGCATACACCACGGAAGAATAGCGGTCATAAAGCGCCGCCATCGCCCCCTGATCGCCGGACTTCAGCCCCGTCACCAGGGCCAGATCCGCCGAAACACCTTGTGGTTGCGGACTCAGCAAACGTCAAGTCTCTTCTTTATGTAGAGGTACGAAAAATCCAGCCCGCCGGATTGCCCGGAGCAAAGCCCGCCTCACTGGCTCAACTTGATCGCCAATTGCCGCTCCGGCTGCGTCATCTTCTCCCACAAGTTCTTCAGATCATCCTGCAAAGCCTGATTGTCCGGCTGCTTGTGCAGGGCCAGCGCAAACCACCGGTAAGCCGTCGGCAAATCCCGCGGCGTGCAGGTCCCAGTCGAGTACAGCGTCCCCATCGAAATCATCGCTTTCGGATTCGCCTGTTCCGCCGCCCGCTTCAACAACCGCATGCCGTGATCGCAGTCCTGCCGCGCCCCCCGTCCATAAATGTAGCGCTCCGCCTCACGTACCACATCGTAGGGCGCCGTGGCCGCAGGTTTCACGACGGCCGGTTTGCGCGCCGCATGTTTTGTTATCGGAGCCACCTCTGCGGGTGGCGATGGTTTGTCAGAATCAGAAACCACAGGTTGGGAGGCAGCGTTGGCCGGCGCGTTGGCAGACGCGTTCGAATCAACCGCCGGATTCTGCGCAGGAATATTCTGCGCCGTAGCGCTCGGTGGAGCAGCGTCCTGCGCAGGCGTCTGCGCGGGAGTCGCCGCAGGCGCGGCAGACTCCGTAGGCGTCGTAGCCACACTCGGAGTCGGCGCGCCCCCAGCCGGCGCAGCCTGCCCATCCGCCGTTGCCGCCGGTTTCTTCTCGCTCCCAGTCAGCCAGTCGAACCCGCCTTGCTTCCAGTACAGATAACCAAAGCCCACCGCCAACGCCAAAGCGGCCACAATCAGAATCGACTTACCCCAACTTCTCTTCGGCTCTTCCTCATCCTCAAGCAGGTAATCCAGATTCCTGGAAGAAGGCTGCAAAGGATCGCGCGCCTCCGCCACCTCACGATGCCGATCCACAGCAGGTCCAGGCGTGCTCAAGCCAAGAATCGAAGTCCCCGAAATCGCAGGCGGCGTTTTCGGCGCAGCCGCGGCAGCCTCAGTCTTACCCACCAGCGTCGCTCCGCACATTCCGCAAAAGCGGTTGCCCTCAGCATTCTCATTGCCGCATCGTCCGCAGCGCACACAACCTCCTTGGATGCTCAGGCTCTAGCTTAACTCCACTGCCCTGAGTCCCGCGAGTACGATGCAGATTCCCGCCGCGCCGCTGGGTTCCATTCGAGCGTGTACAGGAAAATTTTGATTTTGGGTGAATTATTTCGAAGGGAATGGCGGCTAATTCGCTGGCGCGCCAGATGGATCAGTCAGCGCGATCAATTTCCCCAAGGGATACTCGTCTAAAGTCAGCGGAAACTCAGGCTCGGGATTAATCATGGTCAGCACATCCCCGCTGTGCACTCCCCGCAGCAGCAAGCGGTCCCGCTCCACTCCCACCACGCGATACTTCTCGTCGAAGATCAATTTCCGGCCCATACTGATTTGGATGCCCGATCCCGCCCCCGCGATGCCGCCCCCGCACGAATTTCCCACAACCCCAAAACCTCTGTGTCCTGTGTGTTGAGGTCCTTCCTACTTCACCGGCCCCAAAAACACTTTCCCACACTCCATACAAGCCGACTTCGACCGCGGCGTGATCAACCCGCATGCCGGACACATCCTCTGCGACGCATATCCCGCCATCTGTGGCCGAAGCCGCCGCATCCGGTAAAACAACAGCGCCGCCACCACCACCGCCACCACACTCACGCAAATCCCAATCGTATTCATCAACCACCTCAGCCCACACAACGCCTACATGTCTTTGTAAGGCTCGTAAGGAATCTCTGGCCCCGGCTTCTTGGCATAAGGTTCGTAAGCCTCATCCGGCTTCTCGCTGTAAGGTTTATAAGGAGGCTCCGGCAACACCGGCTGCCGAGCCCGCTCCGCATCCGCCGGTGCCCCCGGATAAGCCGCCGGCGCCTCATCACTTTTCTTACCACCGCGAGACCACTTCCACATGATAAGGACTCCTGGAGCGAGAACTCGAAATAGACGAAGCTCCGAAACCATAGTGCGCCCAACCGCCCGTCCGCGATGTTCACAATTGCTCACCTTCCGAAGCATTGTTTCTTCCTCTGTGTACCCCTGCTTGCCCTGAGCGCAATCGAAGGGTGTCCTCTGTGTTGAAGGTTTAGGCCGCCATCACAGCTCCAAAACTTGACGCCACTGTTAAAATAAAGCTTAGGGATATTTCCTAAAACTTCGCAAAATCAGGCGGAACAAAACATCTTCGCCTCCAAGCGCCGTATCCCTCCAGGAGTCCAGATGTCCAGGTTCCGTCAAGACCCCACCCAGCCCAACGACCCTAACCGCCCCAACCCAAAACGCACCGGCGAGCATTCCGAAATCGCTTTCCTATACCGCGCCGACCAGCGCCGCTTCGCCATCTCCCGCCCCTTCGGCGACAGCGAGCGCTACGACTTCATCCTAGACAACCGCCCCCGACCCACCGTCCAACTCTTCCGCATCCAGGTCAAATGCACCGAGTGCATCCGCGCCGGAGCCTACGAAACCCGCGCCACCTACACCGTAGGCAAAGGCCGCGCCGTCTACACCAAACGCGACATCGACTTCATAGCCGCCCACGTAGTCCCCCTCGACATCTGGTACATAATCCCGGTAGAAATCTGCACCCCGCAACCAATGCTCCGCTTCTACCCCCACCGCAAAGCCAGAAAAATGCGCCTCGAACCCTACCGCGAAGCCTGGCACCTGCTAGACCCCCCACTACCAAATCCCCCAATAACCATCCACGCCTCCATCGACGAAAATTATCCCGAGGGATACGAGCCAGACGAAGACTGGCCGGAATCCCAATAGCCCCGTCCTCAGCAAGTATTTGTCATCCTGAGCGAAGCATGACGCCCACGAAGTGGACGTCATGCGCAGTCGAAGAGCCTGCCCCGAGCGAAGCCGAGGGGACCCCGTAACAGCCGGAGGCACATGCAGCCTAAAAAGGCATTTCCACCACTGCTTACGTTCTGCTTTTGCTTGAGCGATCCACGAGCCCAGCCCCCAAAAGACCGGGAAGGGCACGAGTTCCACTCGTGCCGATCAGCGCCAGAAAAAACCCGGGCTTCAGCCCCTGAGGTACCTTCCGTCTCGCCAACGCGGGATTCCAGCCTGAATTTGAACTTGTCCGGATTTCGTAACTCCTGTAGACACGAGTGGACGTGTCTTTGCGACGCTCGCACGATTCGTACCCAATAAAATCGGCCAACGTAAAGGAACTCAGCACTCCAGTCCGCATTTCGTAACAAAAAAATAAATGCTTCAGAGCAATCTCGATCCTTGATACCCTCCCGCGCACTTGGGGACAGAAATGCAGACGGACAGTGCGGCCCTCCTGTATTCAGCAAATCTGCTCCTGAAGTGACCCCGGGCGATTGTTGTGCTGTGTGCACTTGAGGATCGAAGTCACGTCACGAGGTTACTGCCATGCTCAAACTGAAGTGTCTGCTCATCCCAACGTTTCTCTTTTACACCTGTGCTTCGTACGCCACGACGCCAGACGGCCACGACACCGTATCCTTCAAGAACGGAGACAACCTCACCGGCAATGTGGTCAGCGGAACGGCCGCTGGGGTTGTTTTTGCCAATCAGGCCGTAGGTAGCCTAACCCTCAAGTGGTCCGATCTGAAAAACCTAAGCATCAAGCACATGGTGAGCGTTGCCTGCACCGCATGCGCAAAACCGAAGGAGTTCGCCAACCCCGAGATCACAGTGGACCCTGCCAGCACTCCTGATCACGTAAACCTGGGCATCAAACAAGCCAAAGGGCCACTTGTATCTCTGATGGATGTGCAGTCCTTGGCACCAGCTGCACAGCCCGGCCCGATCGAACACCCCGGATGGATCCCGACGCTCAGCGGGAGCGTTGGTTTTATCGTCAGTACTCAGCGTGATCATTCATACGCCAGCGGAATCACTTTGTACAAAAACTGGTACGCGGGCGGCGCTTCCTCGCCGGGCCAGAGGACATTCATCGATCTGGGAGTGAAATATGACGATAAACGGAAGAATCCCAGTCCCGGCTCAGCCACAGTTACGAACTACGACAGCGGCAAGTTCCAGCAGATCTTCTTTGTTCCAAGAACGAGTTCCTACGTCGTTTTAACGTCCGATCTGGTTCGAAATAACTCCCTCGGTATTTTTTTCCAGCAGGCTTACGGCGCGGGTGTGGGAACCATAATCAAACAACTGGAACTCGACGCAGACTTGCGTTTTATCGGGGAGCACTTCTACGGACCGAATCCCTCCCAAGCATTGGCTGCGGCCGAACTCTCGGCGAAGTATAACCTCAACCTGATGGTGGTGGGGAATGGCGGTAAGGTGCCAGGGGACCCAGCAAAGACAAAGGTGGTGACAGCCACTCCGAGCTTTGCCTTTGTCCCTGTTTTCAACGCTTCCCGGGCCTGGCAAATGCAAGGACGGATCGATCTTACGGTGCCTTTGACGGCAAAGTATGCCCTGGTACCGAGGCTGGAAGACTATTACGTGGAAAACGCACCCTCGCCTTTTCGCAAGAATTATCTCAATGTGTCGGTAATGCTGAAGGTAACCCCCACCGCTAAGCAGTAAGCACGAGAACGACGATGATTCAATGCAACTAAACTTAGATCCTCAGGAGGGCTTATGGCAGGAAAGAAGAAGTCCCGGGCAATCGCACCACGAAAAACGCACAAGCGGTCCCTCTCTCTGAACCAATGGGTATCTGAAGTAAAAACCGTTGCGGCTGACAAGGCGGCAGACGATGCTCCCGCGGGCGCATGCCTCGTGTCCAATCCCCAAGGCGGAAACGACTGCATTTTCACCGACCAGGCCACTTGTTCGAGGCTGGGCGGGACGTGGATCGGAGGCCCCTGTGGACCCTAGCCTCGAAGAGAGGAGGCTTGAATGGGAAATGAGATCGAGATCTCGAGAGCTCGACCTGAAAGAACGCAAAGCGTCAAGAGTGAGTCCCACACTCCTTGGCTTACTCGCGGCAACGGTTGGCTTGCTCGGAAATGTGGTCGTAGCATATTACAACAACCGAGCCTCTATGGACCTCGAGCGTTTCAAGTCGCAATCCTCGTTGGTCTTGGAAGCCATTAAGACCGGCGATCCGGATGCAGCGTGCAGGAACCTCGAATTCTTGGCAGACCTTAACCGAATCGACAACCCCGGACAAATCAAGGAGCAATGCAAGAAAATTCATCCTTACTTGCCCGCAGGCAATAACGAAACTGTGGGGAGTTGCGTGATATCAAGCCCGGCTGGGACGAAAGAGTGCATCGTGACCGACCAGAAGGCATGCGGCAATCTGGCAGGTGCGTGGCGCGGAGGCTCCTGTGGACCCTAGCCTCGAAGAGAGGACGGGCGGGTAGTCATTTAGCCTGGAGTTTTCGGTGCTGGCGGCAGAGAAACAAAAATGAGAGTGTGCATTGTATTGGCCCTGCTAGGGTCATTCGTCGGCGTGGCACGGGGACAGATTCTTCCGCCTGGACTCCCAGCACGCAGCCCTCTGCAAGGGGCCTCAGCTCAGATTCCTGTTACTGTCGTTCGAGTAGGCAACATCAACTTCGCAAAACCGGAGAAGCTGGTCATCACTTTACGGCCTGACCAATCCACGTCAACCTACGTCTGGCTTCTCTCGGACACGGACTCCCTGACTGGAATTCAGTTTTACTTGAGCCTCAGGCGCACCTCGGACTCAACCCCCTGCCAAGCCTCAGTGCTCACGTTGCCCACTGCCCCTGGATTTCTAAAAGATAAGAGCAGACCGATACCGATCGAGATCACTGGCTGTGGAGGGAACGAAGCAGAAGGTTTCTTGGGCATCTTGGGCAGCTCCGGCGAGAACAGAGAGATACCAATAGTGGTCAAGAGGTGGACTTCTCCGTGGTTGACACGCGTCCTATTTACAAGCCTCGTTCTTGCACTTTCTATCGCTTTCGTGTGCGGAGCCATTGCCAGCGATCATGGGCACAAACTGACAGACGTAATCGGCAGTGCTTCGTGGGACTTTAGCTCGAGTTGGGCGTCAAACATCGCCGCATTCGGTACAGCATTTTCTTTCTTAATCCAATTGACCATCTTTCCCGATAAGCCTTTACTCGGTAGCCGCTCCGAATACACTTTTCTTGCCGGACTCGCTTTGGCGCTGGTGGGTTTAGCCCCAGCTGCCCAGAGGCTGACGGGCCAGATTCGCGCCAGTAACGTTGCAGGCGTTCCGGCCATGGTCACTAACAGCAGCGTCGCCGGATTTTTGGTCGCGAGTGTGTTCACGATGTGGGGTAGCTTGCAGCAGATCGCAACCCAGGTCTTGACTGTCTTCGAGCTAGGTACGACCGCAATCATCAAGCGGGAGATTGCCATTTGCACCGAATTATGCTTGGTCTTAGCCGGAGTCGGCCTCGTGGTTTACTGCTGGCGCTCGATACTATTGACCATAGCCACGAATGCGACTAGAACGGGCGTGAAAAAGGGAACCCTCGAAATGTTCTCGGGCACTGCGCCTGACGAAGCGCACGCCATAACGCGTAAGATTCCCCTCCTATGATTTGACGCCCTATGCGTAAGCAAACGTTGTGCCTATCCTCGCGCCATTTTGGGCGGGTGGCCTAGGCTTCCAAGAAAAGCTTGCGCGTCATCCGGCCAGATACCTGGGATGCCCCATCTTTGCGCTTTTTGCAAGGGTGGGGGCGGTGCCACCGCTCGCGCTACTCTCCCGCCGCCTTCTTCACATCCTCAAACTGATTAATCTCCACCGTCCCCTCCGGGAACCGCGCCGTGATCTTCAACTCTCCGCCCATCGCCTTCACAAAACTTTGTAGCGTGCTCACGTACATATCCGCGCGCCGCTCCAGCTTCGACACCGCCGCCTGATTCACTCCCAAAATCTTCGCCAGATGCACCTGCGTCATCTCCCGCGCTTCGCGCAGTTCGTCCAGCGGCATCTCTGCGCGATATTTTTCGGCCAAGAGGCGCGAACGCTCTCGCGCTGCAGGGGACATCTTCTCGCGAAGCGTGTTGAAATTCTTGGGCATCGTACTTCCTCCTAAATTAGTTCAGATATTTCTTTCCAATCCGCTCCAGGTGCCGATCGAACAAGTCGTCGGCGATCGGAACGAATCTCTCGTACCACTTCGAATCACCCGTCTTGTCTCCGCCAATCAACAGCAGCGCGGTGCGCCGGGGATCAAACGCAAACAGAACCCGAAGCTGTCTCGTGCCCACCCTCCCGCGCAACTCCTTCATGTTCGAATGCCGGGAAGTCGTAATCACATCGGCGTGAGGACGAGCTAGGGTGGGGCCACGCTCTTCCAGCAGTTCAACCTTCGAGTTGACTTCCGCCTGCTCCTCCTCCGATAGCGTGTCCCACCAAGCCTCAAACTCGGGGGTGTACTCAACCGCCCACGACATGTACGCAGTATTCCATACAAGGAATACTATGTCCAGCAAAAACGTTGCGTGGCTTCATTGGCCCCTTTTCCTTTCAACAACTTACCTCCACCCAATCCCCCATATCCCCGCTAAACCCCGTTTTTCCCCCGTTCGTTGGGATAAAGATGCGCAACTCCTTACCCTCCAATAACATCGTTAAACATAAACACCCAGGGAAAAGTGTACAAACCAGGTTCCATTCCCAGGGAGAGCCACAGGTAATTGGGTTTTGTGGGTTAGGATCGAACGGTGAAGCCAAGGCAAGTTTCCGCCCGAGTTTTTCCCAAGACCAAACACCCAAGACCTAAGACCTGAAAAAAGCTAGGAGCGTCCTAAGCATGCGCAAGCCGATCAAGTACGTAGAAAAAGCAGCCGTTGCCGCCGCCAAAGGTGCGTGGGTCATATTCGATCGTTTGAACCGCATCAACCCCGGCGTCTCGCCCACCCCTAAGTGGTCCGACAAGCCTCTGCTCAAGTCCTACGAAAAGTCGAAGCCGCCCCTCGGCTGGCCCCGCTCCACCGATTCGCTCTGCCCGAAGTGTGTCCCGGAAATCCGCCAGCAGATTCTCGACGGCAAACTGCCGCACGAAGTCTTGATGAACGAAAAGGTCGGCGAGATCAAAGCCACCATCATCGAACGCGATGGCAAAATCTTGATGGTGAAAGATTGTCCAAAGCACGGCCACTTCGAAGACGTGATGTCGATCGACACCGATTTCTCCAAGCACCTCGAAGACGTCTTTCCCGGCCGCGACATAGCCGCCCACAACGACGAAAAGCTCCATCACCACGGTTCTTCAACGGTAAAGTACGGACGCGGTTCAGTGCTGACGATCGATCTCACCAACCGCTGCAACATGATGTGCGATCCCTGCTTCATGGACGCGAACCAGGTAGGCTTCGTCCACGAACTGCAATGGGAAGAAATCAAGCAGATGCTGGACAACGCGATCACGATCAAGCCGCGTAGGCAGATGAGCGTCCAGTTCTCCGGCGGCGAACCGACGTTGAGCCCATATTTCCTCGACGCAGTCCGCTACGCCCGCAAAGTCGGATACAACTCCGTGCAGGCAGCAACCAACGGAATCGAATTCGCAAAAAGTTTCGAGTTCTGCCAGCAAGCAGTAGAAGCAGGAATGCGCTACGCGTATCTCCAATTCGACGGAATAGGCAACGCCGCCAACGCCCACCGCATGGTAGGTAACCTGTTCGACGTAAAGCTGAAAGCAATCGAAAACCTACACAAGGCGGGAGTAGAAATCGTCCCGGTAGTGACGATAGTAAACGGCATCAACAACGAACAGGTCGGAAGAATAATCAAGTTCGCGTTAGACAATCCGCGAACAATCAGCTTCCTGTCATTCCAGCCAGTCTCGTTTACGGGCCGCGACGAAGCCGTAACCGACGACCGCCGCCAAGCCCAGCGCTACACGCTGAGTCACTTAGCCCACGACGTAAAAAACCAAACGGGCCTAGGCGAACCAGCTCGCGACTGGTTCCCAATAAGTTTCATGGGAACTTTCAGCGACTGGGCCGACCTAATGCACGCCAACGACGTAAAAAACGACTGGGGCCAACTAAGCTGCGGTTGTCATCCAAATTGCGGGACGGGGATGGCCGTTATGATTGATAAGGAGACTAAGGAGGCGGTGCCGGTTACTGCTTTCTTGGCGGGGGATCAGCTTGCTAAGGATATTGCCAAGGTTAATGATGCGGCGCGGGGGAAGTTTCTTACCGTGGTGGGGATGGCGTTGTGTTTGATGAAGAATTACGATCCGTATCAGGCTCCTACGCATTTCAAGTTGATGGATTTGTTGAGGAAGTTTGATAAGAACTTTAATGCTACGGGGAAGAATTATGGGAAGGTTGGACCTGATCGAACCGTCGAGGATGTGATGAAGCGGCGGCAGGACCGGTGGAACTTCCTGTTTATTGCGGGGATGTGGTTCCAGGACCTGTTTAATTACGACTTCCGGCGGACGGAGCAGTGCATTATTCCCTACGCTACGCAGGAAGGCGAGATTTCGTTCTGCGCTTACAACACTGGGGTGGGATGGCGGAACATTATCGAGAAGATGCACATGACCGCTACCCTGACCAAGTGGTATGAAGAGCATGGGCGGCACGAGATTTTTGCGGGTGGCAAGAAAGTGAAGATGGATGATGAAACGCATTCGCTTCTGCTGCGCGAAAATATTGTGACCACCGAGTTGCAGCACGATCTGGATAATCTGGGGATCGCGAAGAACGCGCGCGAGGAGAAGAAGCGGGCGCGGGATGCGAAGGCGGCGTTGGCGGTGGATCATTCGGAGACTCCGCTTGCGGGACATCGCGGGCCGCAGAAGAATGATGAGGCTTACAACGCGCGCATGGCTGCGATGTATCGCGAGGTCGTGCTGAAAGAGAAACCCGCTGTTGCCGAGAACGGATTCATTCCGCTGGGCGCGCTGGGGAAGGCCAACGGCGGAATCGCTCCTGCTCCAAAGCCGGAAGTGGCCGAGCCGGTGGCAGGGGACTAGCTCTCAGCACTCAGCTATCAGTCAAAACCACACGGGCTGCCTTCGGGCGGCCCGATTTGTTTTTGTCTGAACTGACGCTGGAGGCAGCGCCATCGCCGGGGCGGCGGTCGTCGCTTCGCTCCTCCCGCTGCCCCGACTCCGGCGCGACCCGCCCTCGTGCCCACAAACTGTCCGGCCGCGTCGCTTCGCTCCTTGCAGGACAGTTCCCCAAAAAAGCCTAGTCACAGTTCGCCTTCAACGCAGGCCTAAAAGGCCTGCTCCGCGCTCTTCTGTCGATAGGAAACAGGAAGTCAGGGCAGGATATTTACTATGACCGTATCGGTGGCGGGAGTGGGGTATGGCCCAAGGGTCCAGATTCCGCGCTGCGAACCTCCGTTGATCTCAATTTTCGGGGGCAGAGAGCCGCCGGTTCCTACTTGCACCGCCGTCACGCCGCCGAATCCCGATCCTATGTCGACGCTAGTGAATTTGTACCCCGGAGTGTTGGAGGCGTTGACGATGATGCCGTACTGCACGGTGTCCAAATCGATGTCGCTGCCAGTGCCGTATCCGCAGCGGGGATTTTGCAACGTGTCGGGCGAATCGGTCAGAAGTATGCCGGTGTAGCGCATGAACAGAGCGAATGCGTTCATCTCGAGGCTGTCCACGCGTCCCACTACGAGGGCGACTGAGTTGGCCATGACCCAAGTGTCGATCGGGCTTGGAACAGGCGCGTTCGCCACTACGTCCCAAAACACCTGGTTGAAAAGATTGCGCAGGGTGACGTGGTCGAAGGCGTGGTCGATGTTGACGCCGTAGTGAAGAGCCCCGATTTGCAGGTCCTGAGCGATGGTTCGGCCGGACTCGATGTCGAGGAAGTCGTAGGCGTTGGTCACAAGGGACCGGGCGACCTTTGTACCGGGAGCGGCCATCAGGATTGTGTAGGGATACACCGTGGGAGTGGAAGCGCTGGGAGGCACCTGATTGGGGTAGTGGAAGAGCAGGTCGGTGACTCCCGACCCGATGCCTTGCAAGGTGATGAACGGGCCGCTGGTGCTGGTGATCAGGAGCGTGGAGGCGACCGCGCTTGTCACGGGATTGACTCCTCCGATGTCAAAGGGTCCCTCGGTGGAACCACACAGGACCACTCCCGCGGGAACGACGAGCGTGCCGGCGGTGAAGTAGCGGGCCACGCTGAGGACGACGGAGCCGCCGCCGGCTGCGCCGGCGGCATTGATTGCCGCTTGGATGGCGGCTGTGTCGTCGGTCTGGCCATCGCCCTTGGCGCCGAAGGAAGCCACGGGAAATTCTCCAGCTACGGTGGTGACGGCGAGCGAGCCCATCAGGGATGCTGAAACTGTATCGGTCGCGGTAATGGTTTGAAAGCCTGAGTTTGTCAGTGCGGCCGAGAAAGTTCCGGTCCCGTTCGCTAGCGTCGAGTTGGAAGGAAGCTTGGCGGCGGGATCGCTGCTGGTGAACTGCACCGTGCCGAAATAGTTCGTTGCCACGTTGTTCGTGGCATCGCGAGCGGTCACGGTGAAGGTGAAGGAAAATCCCGTGCCGCTACTGGCGGGACCGGTGACGGAGAACTGCGTCGCAACGGGTCCGCCGCCTCCGCCGGAGTTGGTACCGCTGCTTCCACAACCGCCGAGGTAGATCAAATTGAAAGCCAGGAACAGCACCAGGAATAATTTTCTCATTCGTTTCCTCCGGCCAGCTGGGCCGTTTGCGCAGAAAAGTCAGGGCAAGATATTTGTGATGATCGTATCGGCGGCGGGTGCGGGATACGCTCCGAGGGCCCAGACCCCGCGCTGCGAGCCTCCGTTGATCTCAATTTTCGGCAGCATGGAACCGCCGCTTTTCACCTGTACCGCCGCCTGGCCGAGCCCCGGTGCCGCCCCGATGTCCACGTTGGTGAATTTGTATCCCGGACTATTGGAAGCAGAAATAACGATGCCGTACTGCACGTTATCCAGATCGATGTCGCTCCCCGTTCCGTATCCGCAAGTAGCCCCTTGCGACGTATCGGTCGAATCGGTCAGCAGGATGCCAGTGAAACGGGAGAACACGAAGAAGTCATGTATCTCAAGGCTGTCCATGCGATCCACGACCAGGCCGATTCCGTTGTTCAACACCCAGGTGTCGATGGGGCGCGGATACGGCACGCCCTCCAACTCGTCCCAAAAAACCTGGTTGAAAAGATTGCGCAGCGTGACATGGTCGGCGGTGTGGTCGATGTGGACGCCCGTATTGAAGGCCCCGATGAAAAGATCCTGGGCGGTGACGCGGCCGACTTCGATGTCCAGAAAGTTGTAGGCGTTGGTCACGGTGGAGCGGACCACTTTCGCCCCTGGCGCGTTCACCATTGAAATTGTGTAGGGATAGACAGTGGGAGTGGAAGCGCTGGAGGCCACCTGGTTGGGATAGTGGAAGAGCAGGTCTGTGACGCCGGCCCCGATGCCTTTCAGAGTGAGGAAAGGAGCGCCGGTATTGGTGACCAATAGCGTGGGGGCGATGGTGGTTGAGGCCGGATTGACTCCTGTGACGTCGAAGGGACCTTCGACCGATCCGCACAGAACCACGCCCTGCGGCACGATGAACGTACTCGTGGTGTAGTAGCGAGCCACTGTGAATACGACGGAGCCGCCTCCGGCGGAAGCGGCGGCGTTGATTGCGCTTTGAATGGCGCCGGAGTCGTCGGTGTGACCGTCGCCCTTGGCCCCAAATGAATTCACCGATGGGCCGACGCACACGGCCCGTGCGATGGGGCCTGCGCAGAGAGTGCAGAACAAAATGACTGCGAGTGTGGTTTTCACGGTCATACTCCTTCCAGCAGCGCGTTCCCAGCCCTGATCTGCCGGGTAGGGATGTGGGACCGTCAGCGAGCCGGTCGTGCCAAATTCAGAAAAGTCTCAACAGCGCGGTTGCCGACGCACTTAGGCGTCTGATTGTACCTCCAGAAACAGTGCGTTGGTCGATTTGTTCGGCACCAAGGCGCCGATGGCAGCATCGCGTCCACCCTCGAAGAACGCGAGGATGGCCGGCCTTGGTGCGGGCTGCACTTGCTTTGATCGGCAAATACCCTGCTAAAGAAGTGTCTGCTAATTTGCACAGGTTCAAAGAGCTATTGGAAACGGGGGGAGTGACTGACACAAGCTATGCGGTGGCGGGAAAGTTCGCTCGGAGGGTAAAGGAGTAAAAGATTCAGCTAGCGCGTGGCACTTTGAACCGATATTTGTTGATTTTGAAACGATTGATTTTCGAATCGAGCGTGCGCGCCGGCAGCCCTAGTTTCGCGGCTGCGCCCAACGGGCCCGAGATCCGTCCATCACACTCCTCTAGTGCGGCTTCAATCATTTCTTTCTCCTGCCGCTCGAGGACTCCGTTCAGCGTACTCCGCCGGCCACGGGCAACCGGAAGTTCTGGGCGAAGCCAGGTCTCGTCCATCGAAAAGGTGTCCCCCTCGCACAGAATGACGGCACGCTCAATTATGTTTTGTAGTTCACGAATGTTCCCAGGCCAGTCGTATGCCTGTAACAATCCAAGACTCTTCCTGTCGATTGTTCTGAATTTCTTTCCAGCTTTCTTGCCGAGGCGGTCTATGAAATACTCAACCAGCAAGGGGATGTCGGCCGCGCGTTCGCGCAACGGCGGTACGTCGATGGGGACTACATTCAGTCTATACAGGAGGTCTTCACGGAATTTGCCTTCGGCTACAAGCGTGTTCAAATCACGATGAGTCGCCGCGACCACTCTGACGTCGATGGGTATTGGCCTATTGCTGCCGACGCGCTCGATTTCACGTTCCTGGAGCACCCGCAACAACGCGACTTGGATCTCGGGAGGCAGGTCACCGATTTCGTCCAGGAAAATTGTCCCGCCATTCGCTGCTTCAAAACGTCCCAGGCGTCTCTGTGTTGCACCGGTGAAAGCGCCCTTCTCGTGACCGAAAAGTTCGGAAGCAATCAACGATTGCGGGATCGCAGCGCAATTCACCCCGATGAATGCGCGATCCGCGCGATTGGATCGCTTGTGGATGCTGCGAGCTATCAACTCCTTTCCTGTACCGGTTTCACCGAGAATCAAGACTGTCGAATCGGAAGACGCCAGCTTGGCGACTTGGCGTAACACTTTCCGTAGCGCTTCCGAGGAGCCAACGATGTCTTCGAACATCGAGTCGCGATCGATTTGCTCTCGCAACGCCAAATTTTCGTTTCGTGTCCTCTCCTCGGCTCGAACGCGGTCATCGATGTCAGTTCCCGTCGCATACCATCGGGTCACCTGGCCCTCATCATTTCGGAAGGGGTTGTAACGAATAAGAAACCAACGATATTGGCCATCTTTCCGGCGAGCCCGCTGTTCAATTTCGAACGGAGTCCCCCGAGCGAGAGCAGCGTTGCGCTCCTCGCGTAATCTCTCCAGGTCGTCGGGGTGGAAGATTCGTTTCCGAAAGTCCGGAGCAATCACATCTTCGGCGGCCAGACCGGTGTAGTCGAGCGCCGCTTGGTTGGCGTAGGTGGGGGTACCCGAGGGATCCTGGACGACAATCGCCTGCGGTATTGAGTCGGTGATGCGACGAAGCTCGCGTTCATCTTCTCGCAGCTTCGCTTCGGTTTGCTTGAGGGTTTCGATGTCGGTGCACGCTCCGCACCACCTGACAATCTTGCCAGTCTCGTCTCGGAGCGGCTCCACCCTCATGAGAAACCAGCGAAACACTCCGTCATGGCGACGGAGACGCGCTTCCATTTCGCCGGGTTCACCGGTGACCAGGAGTTCTCCCCATTTCTGGGTCAATGGCGCTCGATCGTCGGGATGGATCGCAGTCTGCCAACCCCAACCGTGCGACTCTTCGGGAGACAGGCCGGTGTACTCATGCCAGCGCTGGTTAAGGAACTCGTTCGAACCATCCGGCAGGTTGCACCAAGCCAGCGTGGGGATCGTGTCGATCACTTGCCGAAGCTTTTTCTCTGAGTTCTTTAGTTCGTCCAGCGCTCTCTTGAGCGCCTCTTGGGATGGCGGGCGTGTGACAGAAGGCATCGGGGGATTATAAGCCCGGCGGTGTTTTCCTGATCAAAAATGAATTCCTGAAAAATCAGGACGATGTGTCCGCCTAAGTTCAACTGCAACAAGCTATTGCAAATGGTCTGCGACTTGCACTGCCGTCACCGTCTTCCGGAGCCGGTAGAAAATGACGCTGCGGATTGAACGGGTCCAAGGGGGGATTCGGCTCAGCGGGGAGCTTCGAGTTGGGCACCTGGATCAGGTCAAGACCGAAATCGAGCGGTGCGAATCGGCAATCGTTTTGGATTTGGAGGAAGTGGATCTTATCGATCTGGAAGGTGTCCGTTTTCTCAACGCGTGCGAGTCGGCGGGCGTTTCGATCTTGCACTGTTCGCCTTACATTCGGGAATGGATGCTACAGGAAGGTCTAGAAGGGTGAACCATGGCTAAGACTAATCCAGCAGCGCCCGTGCGGATTATCGAGGAAACGCCTGCGTACTGGAGGGTTGTGTTCGACTACCCGCCTTTCAACGTCGTAGACGCCAGCATCTTCGAAGCGCTACAGGATTTGCTGGCGCGAATGGACGCCAGCCCGGGCCTGCGGGTCGTCGTATTCGAAAGCGCGAATCCTGAGTTTTATCTTTCCCACTTTGATTTGACGGGCAAGCTAGGGAACATCATGACTGCTGCCGGGGCTTCGGGCCTCCCGATCCTGCTGGATACGTTCGTGCGTCTCACCAAGTCGCCGGTGGTCAGCATGGCGAAGATCCGAGGCTGTGTGCGGGGCGTGAGCAGCGAGTTCGTTCTCGCCTGCGACATGCGCTTCGCGTCGCGGGAGAACACGCGACTCGGCCAGCCTGAAGTTGGGGTGGGACTGCATCCCGGGGGCGGCGGTGCGGAACGTCTTCCACATCTGGTCGGCCGAGGCCGGGCGCTCGAAATCGTTCTCGGCGCGAACGATTTCGACGGCGACACGGCGGAACGATACGGATACGTCAACCGGGCACTTGCAGACGCTGAGCTGGACGGCTTCGTCGACGCACTCGCGCGCCGAATCGCTTCCTTCGACCGGCGTGCCATCGCCGCCGCGAAAAGTCTGGTCAACCAGGTCTCGTTGCCGTCTGCCGATGGGCTTCTCGACGCGATCACCTCTTTTGAAACCGCGCTGATGTGGCCTGAAGCGCAGCAGCGAGTCAAAGCACTGTTGGAGCGCGGACTGCAACGGGAAGTCGACTTTGAGAAGCGGTGGCCCGAGGTGCTCGGCACGCTGCTCGAGACGTAACACATCTATTTGTAAAGGGCCTTATGTCGGACGGACGAGTGAGAAGAAATAAAAGGAAAAAGGAGAACAAAATGAAACCTAACAGGAGAAACGTCATGACGAAGCTTTATGTGGTTGCTGCACTCGCTTCTGTGGTGATGGGTGCGACTCTGAACTCTGCGGCGGCGGGTCCTGCGCCGACTGGCATCAAGAACGTGGTCCTGGTGCACGGCGCATTCGCCGATGGCTCTGGCTGGGAAGCCGTCGCCAAGATCCTCGAGAAGGATGGCTATACGGTGTCGATAGCGCAGCCCCCCGAAACCTCGTACGCCGACGACCAAAAATCCACGAGGGCCGCAATCGATGCCATGGGCGGGCCGGTCGTCCTGGTCGGCCATAGCTACGGTGGGTCCATCATCAGCGAGGCCGGCAATGATGCAAATGTTGCGGCGCTTGTCTATATCGCCGCATTTGCGCTCGATGAAGGTGAGAGCTGCGCGGCAATCGAAACGGCCGTGCCACAAGCGTCCAAGGCATTCAAGCCGGACAGCAATGGGAACTGGTGGATAGAACAAGAGCATTTCGCGGCCGACTTCGCGGCAGACGTTCCGCCGGCCGAGTCCCACTACATGGCTATATCGCAGGTGCCGATCTCCACCGACTCGTTCACCCACAAGGTCACGAGTCCCGCCTGGAAGACCAAGCCCACCTGGTACATGGTGGCGACCGCAGACCGGTCGATCAATCCGGACCAGGAGCGCATGATGGCGAAGCGCGCCAAGGCCAAGACGGTCGAAGTGAATGCCAGCCACGTGGCCTACATGTCTCACCCGAAGGAAACAGCGAAGCTCATCGAAGAGGCTGCTACCTCCGCGGCAGCCAAACAGTAATTTCTCAACCAAAGAAGAAAAATGAAAAGGAGAACAAAATGAAACCTACGCAAAGCAAACCTAGCATCGTTTTCTGTCACGGGCTCTGGGCGGACGGCTCGTGCTTCAGCAAGGTGATCGTTCCCCTTCAGGCGGAAGGGTATGAGTGTATTGCGGCCCAGTACGGCCTCAACTCAACGGCAGAGGACGTTGCCTTGGTGAAGGCAACGATCGGCCGGGTCAGCGGGCCTGTCATCCTCGTCGGCCACTCCTACGGAGGAACCGTCATCACAGGCGCGGGAGTCGACAATCGCGTTGCCGGTCTGGTTTACATCTGCGCGCTCGCTCCGGACGCCGATGAGACATCTCAGACGCAGCAATCTAACTTCCCGAAGACAGACGTCTTCTCCCACATCGAAGTCGTGGATGGACGTATCTGGCTTCGCCCCGAGGGCACGAAGTATTTCTGCGGAGATCTTTCGGAGCAGGAGCAGAAACTCGTTTGGGCGACTCAGGGCGTACCGGTTCCAGACCTGTTCAACGCGAAAGCCGGGGGAACCGCTTGGAAATCGAAGCCAAGCTGGTACATCGTCGGCAAGAACGACCGCACCGTGCATCCCGATCTGGAGCGCTTCTTCGCGAAGCGGATGGGCGCCACCACGACAGAGGTCGCCAGCAGCCACGTTCCTATGCTCTCGCACCCCGACGTGGTGATCGACGTCATCCGTGCCGCCGCAACAGCGGCTCAAGAAGCCAAGGCAGCAGCTTGAAGTGCATCGGTGATCGCATGCTTTGGCCACACTGCGCTAGTACTCTCGGTGTCTGTTCAGACGGGTGTGAATAGCTTGGCGTGATTTGAAGGCGCCCGATCAGGCTGAACAGTTATGCGAGAGTGGGCCTCCGCCGATCGTGTCGACATCGGCGGAGGCTCGGATGAAAGTGGTCGTCCCAGGAGCACACGATGAAAGATCACATCACCATAGAAGGACATGACGGCGCGTTCGCCGCTTATATCGCGCGGCCGAAGACCTTGCCAGCTCCCGCCGTCGTCGTTCTGCAGGAGGTGTTCGGGGTGAACGCTGACATCCGCAAGACCTGCGACGAACTGGCGGAACAAGGCTTCCTTGCGGTTGCGCCAGACCTGTTCTGGCGACAGGAGCCGGGCGTCGACCTTAATGTTACCTCCGAGGCCGACTGGCAACACGGCCTTCGTCTGTATGGGGCTTATGACCGAGACGTGGGCGCAAGGGACGTGAAGGACACCATCAACGCGGCACGAAATCTCCAGGAGTGCAACGGCAAGGTCGCCGTCCTCGGCTATTGCCTTGGCGGGCTGATGGTCTTCCTGACAGCGGTGCGCTGCCACGGCGTCGACGCCGCAGTCGCTTATCACGGCGGCGATACTGAGAAATATCTGGGAGAGGTTGATGGGCTCAATGCGGCTCTGCTGATGCATCTGGCCGAAGAGGACGAGTTCATTTCGAAGGCTGCGCAAGCTGAGATCAAAGCGGCACTTGCTAAGAAACCAAACGCGACGGTCTACAGCTACCCGGGTCAGAATCATGCCTTCTCTCGGCATGGTGGGGCGCATTACAACGCTGAGGCTGCAGCACTTGCTCACGGACGGACATACGCCTTCCTCAATGGCCAATTGCGATGACTGCCGGACGCTTCGGACGTTGCGGGCGAATGGTTGTGCGTAAGGAGATTTCGAGATGATAAGAAAAATCGAGATCGAGCGATTCAGCCTTACCTCCTCGAAACCGTTCGATCAGGTTGTGGCGGGTGTTAATGCGGGTATCGGCCATCCCGATATGGCTGAATTTTTCAGATCAACTCACGGAGCGCGCTCTTTTGCGGAGCTGAAAAGCGCGGTCGAGAAAGGCTTGAGCAAGATAGGACTGATGCTGTTTATGGAGCTTGATCAAGGCGCTGTTTTGCAGAAAGAGACCGGGCAGGACACACCTCGAATCATTCGCCTGCTTATCGGCAACCCGCTCATCATGAAGGAAATGGCGAAGCATGTTCCGGACGCGGGTTCTTACGCGCCGGTTACAGTGCTGGTGGATGAGCGCGCCGATGGCGTGCATTTGTCTTATGACAGGATGGCGAGCCTTCTGGCTCCTTATAAGAATCGCGACGCACTCGAGGTCGCACGGGATTTGGATAGAAAAGTTGAGGATCTTTTACGACATGCTGCAGCTTAAGCAAGGCTGAAGGAATAGAGTACCGAAAGTCAGACTGCCTGGACACACCTCATCCCGTGACAAATACCGGTCGTAGCGAGCGGCAATGCTGGTTGGTGCAGGGAAGCGGATGGCGTTAGGGGAGCATGTTGCCTATCCGGCGGATTTGGGCGCCTACGGCTTTTAATTTTTCTTCTATTTTTTCGTAGCCGCGGTCGAGGTGGTAGACGCGGTCGATGATGGTCTCGCCATCGGCGACCAGGGCGGCCAATACCAACGATGCGGAAGCACGCAGGTCGGAGGCGAGGACGGCGGCGGCGCTTAGTTGAGTTTTTCCTACTACTACGGCACGGCGGCCTTCGATTTTTATGTTCGCGCCCATGCGGACTAGTTCCTGCGCGTGCATGAAGCGGTTCTCAAAAATATTTTCCGTGATGATGCTGGTGCCTTCGGCTTGGGTGGCGAGGGCCATGAATTGCGCCTGCATGTCGGTGGGGAAGCCGGGATACTCTTCGGTGGTGAGGTCGGAGGCGGTGAAGGGATTGTCTCCCATGACGCGGACGCTGTCGGCGGTGGATTTGGTTTTTACGCCGGTCTGCTTGAGCTTGCTGAGGATGGCGTCGAGGTGAGTGGGATCGCAGTTGGCGATGTTGAGGTCGCCGCCGGTGAGGGCTCCGGCGATCAGGAAGGTGCCGGCTTCGATGCGGTCGGGGATGATGCGGTGGCGCGCGCCTTTTAATTTGCTGACGCCTTTTATTTTGATGGTAGGGGTGCCGGCGCCGGTGATCTTCGCTCCCATTTTGTTGAGTAAGGCGGCGAGGTCGGCGACTTCGGGTTCGCGGGCGGCGTTCTGCAAGATGGTTTCGCCTTCGGCTAGGGTGGCGGCCATCAGCAGGTCCTCGGTTCCGGTGACGGTGATTTTGTCGAAGACGATTTCTGCGCCTTTGAGGCGGGCGGCGGTGGCTTCTACGTAGCCGTGCTCTTGTGTGATTTTTGCGCCGAGTAATTCCAGGCCTTTGATGTGGAGGTCGATGGGGCGCTGTCCGATGGCGCAGCCGCCGGGGAGGGAGACGCGGGCGCGGCCGCAGCGCGCGACCAGCGGTCCGAGGACCAGCGTGGAGGCGCGCATGGTCTTTACTAATTCGTAGGAGGCTTCTGGGGTGGAGAGATTTTGGCAGTGGATGGTGGTGCGGTGGCGGGCCACTCCGTAGCCGAGTTCGACTTCGGCGCCCATGGCAGCCAGGAGGTTTCGCGTGGTTTGGATGTCGCGGACTTGCGGGATGTTTTCGAGGATGACCGGCTCGTCGGTGAGGAGAGCTGCGGCCATGCAGGGGAGTGCGGCATTTTTTGCTCCGCTGACGCGGACGGTGCCGAGTAGAGGGGAGCCGCCGCGGATTACTAGTTTGTCCATGGGATTGGGAGTACGGATTATTTTAGCGGGGAAATGTGGTGGGGTGGGTAATTGGGAGGGTGCGGGCTTGGGGTGTCACTTCCTGTGCGCTTGTTGGGCCTACGGCGAGTGAGACCACGGCATCGTGAGAATGCCTTGGTGAGCCTCTGGTTGCACGGAACTTTATAGGGGTCCTTCGACTGCGCTGCCCTCCGCTTCGCGGACGGCAACTTCGCTCAGGATGACACTGCAGGGGTTCCGCCTTGCTCGTCCAACATGAAGGGCGGCATCAGGGTTCGCGCTCCTGGGGCGGCGGGTCTTCGATACCCTCCATGAAGGAGGCGGAAGCGACGGGGGCGAACGCTAATGCTATGGCTTGGCGTACGTTTCCGTTTGCTTTTTTCAGGGCGGTGGTGGCTTCGGTGCGAGTAACTCCGGCGGCTAGCATTACCAGGGCCACCGGGGTGCGGTTGCCGGACACTTTTAGCGTGCGGGTGGCGGAGTCGTGGGTGGCTCCGGTGGCTTGCTCGAGGATGGCGATGGCGCGCTGGATGAGCTTTTCGTTCTTGGGGGCAACGTTGACCATTAGGTTGCCGTAGACGTAGCCGAGGCGCGTCATGGCTGCGGTGGAGATCATGTTTAAAACCATTTTGTGGGCGGTGCCAGCTTTCATGCGCGACGATCCGGCTAAGACTTCGGGGCCGACTTGAGTGATGATGGCGAAATGAGCGGCTCGTTGGAGCGGGGAATTTGGGTTGCAGGTCAGGGCGATGGTTTTGGCGCCGCGGCGGCGGGCTTCGGTGATGGCGGCTACGGTGAAGGGAGTGCGTCCGCTGGAAGCTATGCCGAGGACGACATCTTTCTTTGTGGGCTTGTGGCGGGACATTTCTTGGCGGCCGGCTTTGGTGTCGTCCTCGCTGATTTCAGAAGCGGAGGCCAGGGCTTTTGCGCCTCCGGCGATGATGAAGTGGACGCTGCCGGTGTTGAAGGTGGGGAGGATCTCGACGGCGTCGAGGGCAGCGATGCGGCCGCTGGTTCCGGCGCCGACGTAGATTAGGCGTCCTCCGCGGCGGAGGGCGGTGGTGACTTGATCGATGGCGCGGGCGATTTGGGGAAGGGCTCGGGTTACGGCCAGGGCCACGGTGGCGTCTTCGGCGTTGATTAGGGTGGCGATTTCGAGGGAGGATTTTTGGTCGAGGTTGTCGGCGGCCTGGTTGGATTGTTCGGTGCGGAGGCGGCGGAGTGGGGTGGTTTTCACGTGGGAGCCTTTCGGGTTGTGGGGTGAGTTCATTTTAACCGTCTGGAGAGATCAGGAGCGATTTGTTGAGAAGAGAAAAGCGTTCATCGCGGAGATCGCGGAGGGATGACACGGAGGTCGCGGATGAGAGTTCTGCGTTTGAGTTCTCAGCGATTCAGGGCTTCAATTACTGCGTCGTGGAATTTGGGGCGGACTTGTTTGATTAACTGATTCTTGCAGTCGGGCCAGGTGCGGTTGGTTAGCAGCGTGATGGAGAATTGGCGGGAGGGATCGATCCAGAGTGAGGTTCCGGTGTAGCCGAGGTGGCCGTAGGACTGCGGCGAAAAATACTTTCCGGATTGCGATGGAGACGAGGGTGTGTCCCAGCCTAATGCGCGGGATGTGGCTGTGGGCGCGGATTCGCGGCGGGTGAATAGGGAAACGGTTTCGGGGCGGAGGATGGGGCGTCCCTGGTTGAGCATGGCTTGAGCGAATTTTGCCAGGTCTTGGGCGGTTGAGAAGAGTCCGGCTTGGGGGGCTACGCCGCCTAAGACGCTGGCGTTTTCGTCCTGCACTTCGCCTTGGACGATTCTATGACGGAACGTTTGATCGTTGGCTGTGGGAGGAATCTTTGCGCTTATTTCTGCTGGTGGGTTGAACGTGGTGTTGGTCATGGATAGTGGGGCGAAGATTTCGCGCTGGCAGAAGCGGTCGAGGGATTCGTCGGCTATGCGTTCGAGGGCGATGCCCAGGATTATGAATCCGATGTCGCTGTAGGCGGTGCGGGTGGCGGGATTTGCGGCTAGCGGCATGGTGACGGCGGCTTCGAGGAGTTCGGCACGAGTGCGGGCATTCAGGTAAAGCTTTTCGTAGGCCGGGAGGCCGGAGGAGTGGGCTAGCAACATGCGAAGGGTTACTTCTTGGCGGCGGGGATCTTTTTCTGGGTCAGTCGTGAATTCCGGGACTATGGCGGAGACTGGGGCGTCTAGATCCAGGAGCCCGCGCTCGTATAGGAGCATGGCCATGGGTGTGGTGGCTGCTACTTTTGTCAGGGAGGCTAGATCGAAGAGTGTGGAGGGGGCGGCGGGCGACGAGTTGGGTTCGTAGGTGAACTGGCCGAGGGTCTTTAGGGCTACCAGGCGGGCACGGTGCGTTACCGCGATGGAGGCGGCGGGGAAGGCTTTTTGTGCGATCGCTTCTTGCAGGAAGGAGAAGGCTGGGGCGAAAACGCTGTCTTGATGCTCGAAAGCTTCGGCAGGCGAAATCGGATGTGGCGCTGACATTTAGAAATCCATGATATGGCATAAGCGGTACTCCGTTACTTGAGTTTCTTGAGTCATGCTGTGCGGGTTGTGTAGAGTCAGAACATCCTTACTAATCGATCAAAATCGTGGGCAAGCTGTACGTCCGTCGCTCTGGGGGTGGCGGTTTGCTGCCTCGCGTTTGGCGCGCAGGGGGCAGCTGCGGGGCTGCGCCCGGATGGACCCTTCGACCGCGCTCAGGGCAGGCAGCCGGGAGCGGTTGCCTCCACACATGGCGTTGCATTTCCAGCCGTGGATGCTGTTATTCAGAATGCAATTTCTGATGGGAGCATTCCTGGGGCAGTTTTGATCGTTGGGCACGACGGGGCGGTGATCTACCGGAAGGCTTATGGGGAGCGGGCTTTGGAGCCACGGCGTGAAGCGATGACTCTGGATACGGTGTTTGATCTGGCGTCGCTGACCAAGGTGATTGTTACTACTCCGGCGGTCATGCAACTGGTCGAGTCGGGGAAAGTGCGGTTGAATGATCCGGTGGCGAAGTATTTGCCGGAGTTTGCGGCGAATGGGAAAGACGACATCACGGTGCGGCAACTCTTGACGCACTACTCTGGCCTGGAGCCGGACCTGGATTTGAAGGCGGCGTGGGAAGGGAAGCAGACGGCGTACGGGATGGCGTTTGCGGAGGTGCCGGCCGATGCTCCGGGGTCGAAGTTTTCTTATAGCGACGTTAATTTTATTGTTTTGGGTGCGCTGGTGGAACGTGTGTCAGGCGAGACTTTGGATGAGTATGCGGAGCGGCATATTTTTGCGCCACTGAAGATGATGCGGACGCGGTTTGTGCCTCCGTTGGCGGGGCGGGCGGGGTGGATAGAAAAGATTGCGCCTACGCAGTATGACGAGAATGAGCGGATGCTGTGGGGGGTGGTGCATGATCCTACGGCGCGGCGGATGGGCGGTGTGGCCGGGCATGCTGGGGTGTTTTCTACCGTGGATGATCTGGCTAAGTTTGCCCAGGCAATGCTCGATGGGGGTGACGGGATTTTGTCGGCGTTGTCGGTGGAGAAGATGACGCAGCCGGAGCAGCCGCCGGCGGCTCCGGTGTTGCGCGGGTTTGGGTGGGACATTGATTCTCCGTTTTCGTCGAATCGCGGGGATTTGCTGCCGGTGGGCGGGTATGGGCATACGGGGTTTACGGGAACATCGATGTGGATCGATCCGACTACGCAGACTTACATCATATTGCTGACGAATGCGGTGCATCCGCGAGGGAAGGGGAATGCGATCGCTCTGCGGTCGAAGGTGGCTACGGCAGTAGCGGCGGAATTGCCTTTGACTACCAGCGAGAAAGAGGCTTTGCGGGGGAAGAGCATTACCGGCTACAACGAGGCGCAGAGCGCGGCGCGGCGGATGAGTGTGCGCAATGGCAGCGTGAAGAATGGGATTGATCTGCTGGAAGCGCATGGGTTCGATGTGCTTCAGGCTTTGGGACGCAAGAAAAAGATTGGGCTGGTGACCAATCAGACGGGCGTGGATTTGGACGGGCGGCGGACGATTGATGTGCTGGCTGCGGCTGAAGGAGTTTCGCTCGATGCGATTTTTAGTCCGGAGCACGGGGTTACGGGGACGCTGGATACGACCGACATCAATAATTCTAAGGACGCAGCTACTGGAGTTGCGGTTTACAGCGTTTACGGGGCGACGGATGCGGCGCGGCGGCCGGCTGCGGATGTGATGAAGACTTTGGATGCTGTGGTCATTGATATTCAGGATGCTGGAGCGCGGTTTTATACCTACGAGACTACGCTTGGTTATTTTCTGGAGGCGGCGGCTGCGGCTGGGGTTGAGGTGATTGTGTTGGACCGGCCTGATCCGATCACGGGGTCGTTTGTGCAGGGGCCGGTGGCGGATGCCGGGCATGAGAGCTTTACGAATTACTGGACTCTGCCGGTGCGGCATGGCATGACTTTGGGCGAGCTGGCGAAGATGTTCAACGTGGAAAAGAACATTAACGTCAAGTTGACTGTCGTGCCGATGGAAGGGTGGCAGCGTGGAGACTGGTTTGATTCCACGGGGCTGGGGTGGGTGAATCCTTCGCCGAATTTACGGAGCACGACTGAGGCGGCTTTGTATCCCGGAGTCGCTTTGATTGAGGGGACGAATGTATCGGTGGGGCGGGGGACGGATACTCCGTTTGAAGTGGTGGGCGCGCCGTGGATCAAGAGCCGGGAGTTTGCTGCTTATTTGAATGCCCGCGGGATTGCGGGAGTGCGGTTTGTCCCGGTTACGTTTACGCCAGCGTCTAGTAATTATTCTGGGCTGAAGTGTGAGGGCGTGAATGTTGTTTTGACGGAGCGGAATGCGCTGGATGCTCCGGAGTTGGGGATTGAGTTGGCTGCGGCCTTACAAAAATTGTATCCGGCGAATTTTAAGATTGGGCGGATGGCGGAGTTGCTGGTGAATCAGGCGGCGTTTGATGGGCTGATGGCGGGGAGGGATCCGCGGCGGATTGCGGGGGATTGGCAGGAGGAGTTGGAGAAGTTCGAGGTGGTGAGGAAAAAGTATTTGATTTATTAAAGTTTGAGCCGCCCGCTTGTGTCCTAAATTCATCAACCACGAAGGACACAAAGTTACACGAAGGTGCGCAAGATCGGGCGTTCCTTTGTGTAGCTTCGTTGCCCTTGGTGGTGAAATCAGGACACTGCTTATCTCGCCATCCTTATTGCGAAAGGTAGCGCGCGACGAAGCCATTTTCAAAGACGAAGTCAAACGCGGCATTGCCTATTGCCACGATCTTGCCATCGCTCTGGATCGACAGCGCGCTGACCAAGGAAACAGGGTTGCTTTCGGTGGTGGGCTGAGTGAGGACGATTCCGCCGGTGCCGAAAGTGGTGTCGAGCGCTCCCGCGCTGGTGTATCGGGTCAAGCCAAAAGCTGCGGTGAACACACTGGCGGTGGTAATACCTGCGATTCCACCGGCAACGATGTCACCGTTGGATTGAATGGCGAGGGCGTAGGGGCCGGAATCGGTGGCTGTTGCGCCAAGGTCGGTGACCGCAACTCCACCGTTGCCGAAGGTGCGATCGAGAGAGCCGTTGGAGTTATAGCGCATGATTCCGAAACCGACGTCGCTCGCGGTCAGGGGCGCATTCCGCTTGCTGGTGATGGCGCCAGCCACCACAATCTTGCCGTCAGTTTGCAACAGCAGAGCCGATGCCGAGGCCACACTCGCCGCGGTTCCGGCCGCTCCGAAGCTGTTGTCAATGGTGCCGTTGGAGTTATAGCGGGTGAGCTCGCCAGCCTGCGCCGTGGGAGCGGAAAGAGGATTGAGAGTAAACCCCAGTATTCCGGACGCGCCCGAAGCCACCAGAATTTTTCCGTCTGACTGGAGCGTGACCTGGGTGGGACTGGCGTACTGGAGATTGACTAGGCCGTCGATGCCGAAGCTGGTATCGAGTTGGCCGCTGCTGGTGTAGCGGACCATGAGGCTGGGGTTGCCGGAGCCTTCGACGACGAGAATTTTGCCATCTGATTGCAATGCCAAGCTTCCGGACGTGAGGACTCCCTGGCCGCCAACGACGATGGGGGCGGTGAGTCCGTCGGCGCCAAAGGAAGTATCGAGAGTGCCGTTGGATTTGAAGCGTGCGACCTGGAAGCTGCCCTGTCCCTCGGAGGCGGTAACAATGTCGCCGTTGGATTGGATGGCCAGACCGAAGAATCCGAAACCCGCGATATTGGCTGTACCTCCCGAGCCGAAGGAGGTATCGAGTGTGCCGTTGGTGTTGAGGCGGAAAAGCATGTCGGCGAAGGCATTGTTGAAGACGCCGAGGCCGGCGACGACAATCTTGCCGTCGCTCTGAATGGCCACAGCGTTCGCTGTAGATTTACTGGTTGGGGCGGTAAAAATGCCCTTGTTCGCGAAAGTGACATCGAGTGTGCCGGCTTGCGCCGATGCGTAAGTGGAGGCCAACAGCAGGACGGCGATGTTGAACAGCACGAAGTGTTGCAGGATCGACCTGGGTTGCATACGCTGCTCCTGTATTTCAATTGTGGCGTGCGGGGTGCGGCGGAACGGGGCAAAGGATAGTGCAGACTCTGCCAGCCCGTGTCCCGAAGTTGTAAAAGGATTGTCAAATCCGTTTAACGGGTGGCGGGAAGGAATCGGCGGTGGATTGCGGTGGATTGGCAGGAGTAGAGCAGCGCGACGGCCGAAATTCGCATCCTACCGGCCAAATGCCGTGGTATTCTCGGGCAATCAGCGTTGAGTAGCGGCGAGGAGGTGTGCGATGCGCAGGCTTTTGACAGTTCTTTTGATTTCGGGGATGGCGTTGGGGCAGGCGGCAGATGTGCAGAAGCCGGATAGCGCCGCGAGTCCCACACCTGCGGTGGCGGTGGCTAGTCCTGAGCCGGGTGCGCCTGGCGATCCGAATGTGGTTACCATTCCGGCGGGGACGAAGATTCCGCTTTCTCTAGCCCAGGCTATCTCGACCAAGAATGCCCGCGAGGGGGATGCGGTTTACGCCACGACTGCATTTCCTTTTGTCATGGATAACCGCATCGTCATTCCGGCGGGTTCGTATATTCAGGGAAAGATTTCGCGTGCGGAGCGGGCGGGGCATGGGCACGGACGGGCGGAAATCCTGATGCATTTTACTTCGATCATTTATCCAAGCGGATATACGGTGATGCTGGGAGGATCGGTGGAGAACACGCCGGGGGCGGACAACAAGGGGGTCAAGGATTCGGAGGGGACGATTCAGCAGGACAAAGATACGGGGAAGAAGGTTGAAGACGCGGCGCGGAACGGGGCGTACGGAGGCACGGTAGGGGGAATCGGGGGCGCACTCGGCGGAGGGTTGAACGGAGCGCGAATTGGGGCTGGGGCGGGAGCGGCGGCGGGGATCGCCTGGGCGCTGCTGAAGCGCGGGGCCGATGTGAAGCTGGACGTAGGGACATCGATTGAGATGGAGATTCAGCGGGCGATTACGGTGGATGGGACTAGGATTTCGGTGGCGAGAGCGGGGCCTTAGACAGTGGTCAGTGGTCAGTGGCCAGTGGCCAGTAAACTTCCATTCCTTCTTTACCGGTATAGCCTTCCTATCACTCTCACTTCAAATTAAATAGGGCGTTTACGTGGGCGGTTACGGTTACCGTTTGCGGGGTGAATTCTTCGGTGGGGGCGGGAGTGGCTGGTGCCATGGCGGCCTTGTTGAATGCCATGGGGCGCGGCGAGGGTATGCGCTGGGGTTCGAAGGTGTCGACTGAGGCGTAGGAGAGTTCTCCTACGGCGCGGCCGCTGGCGCGGGCGATGGCGTCGGCGGAGTTGCGGGCGCGGCGGTAGGCGTCTTCGACGGCCTTGTTTTTGGCGTCGTCGATGGTTTCGAGAGTGTAGTTCAGGGTTTGTGTCTCGCTGACGTTGGCGTCGGCTAGTTGCTGGGTGATGGGGCCGATCTTGGAGAAGTCTTTGAGTTTGAGGGTGACGTTGGTGGTGACGCGGAAGCCGGTGATTTTTTGTTTCGTATTCCACTCGTAAACGGGTTGGACGGAAAGGAATCCAACGCTGGCGGCTTTGGGTTCGATGCCGTTGTCGCGCAGGGCCTGGCGGACTTGTTCGACTTGTTTCGAGGCATGCTCGTAGGCTTTTTGAGATTTGTTGTCCTGCACTGAGATGTTGAGCTGGATGACGGCAGTGTCGGGAGCGGATTCAAACTTGCCGTCGGCGCCGACATAGACGGAGTTGGGGAGAGCGGTGATGGCGGGGTGGTCTTGAGCGAAGGATGCGGCGGTGAGGATGCAGAGCGCGGTGAGAATGAGTGCGGATTTCATGAGATGCCTCCGTGGTAAAGCTAGTTCTTTGTAGCGTCCCTGCAAAATCATAGTCTTTCAGCGGCCTGCTGGTAGAACGCGGGGATGGATTCGTCTTGCATGCGGGCGAAGTTGGGTGCCGTCCCTTACGGGACTCGGTTCGTTTCTAGCGCTCCTACCCCGCACTTACGTGCGGGGCTAATGAATTGCGTCGCTGGAGCGACTCTTACCTATTTATTCCAACAGGACGCAGTTAGTTGCCTTTGGCGCTGGCGGAGTAGCTGAAGGGGTAGGTTTGGGCGTTGATTTCGCGGCGGAGGTCTTCGAAAATGTCGTCGGGCATCTTGAGGAAAACCTGGACGACTTCAGGATCGAACTGGCGGCCCGTCCAGACCTGGATCTCTTTGCGAGCCTCGGTGAGAGTTCTGGCAGGGCGGTAGGGGCGGTCGGAGATTATTGCGTCGAGAGTATCGGCTACGGAGAAGATGCGGGCCCCCAGGGGGATTTCTGTGCCTTTGAGGCCGCGGGGATAGCCGGAGCCGTCGAAGTGTTCCTGGTGGGAATAAACAATGTCGCAGGCTTCGGTTAGGAACGGAATTTTCTTGAGCATCTGGTAGCCGTGATAGCAATGCTCGCGCATGAGGGCGCGTTCGTCGTCGTCGAGCTTGCCGGGTTTACGAAGGATGTTGTCGGGGATGGCCATTTTGCCGATGTCGTGGAGGAAAGCGCCGCGGGCAATGACGAGGATTTGTTCGCGGGGCACGCCCATGGCGCGGGCGATGGCGATGGTGAAAGCGGTGACGCGGCGGGAGTGGCCTTCCGTTTCGGCGTCTTTAAGATCGAGCGCGTCGCCGAGGGCTTGCAGCGTGATGTCGTAGGAGCGCTCGAGGTCAGCCATGGCGAGCTGAAGCTGGTCGGTGCGGGCGGCGACGAGGGATTCCAAGTTTGTCTGGTAGGTGCGGTTCTCCACTTTAAGGCGGCGATTCTCCAGGGCGCGGCCCACCGCGTTGAGCAGTTGTTCGCGCTCGAACGGCTTGAGCAGGTAGTCGTAGGCGCCGTTGCGGATGGCGGCGAGGGCGACGGAGATGTCGTGGACCGCGGTGACCATCACGACCGGCATGTCGGGAAATTTCTCTTTGGTGCGTTCGAGCAGGCCGATGCCGTCGAGGTCAGCCATCATCAGGTCAGAGAGCATGAGTTCGAATTGCTCGCCGGAATTGAGCAGGGCGAGGGCCTCCATGCCGGAACTGGCCTGCTGCCAGGTATAGCCGGCGGCGGCTAAGATGGCGCAGACAATCTCGCGGATGGCTTCTTCGTCGTCGACTACAAGAATGCGATCAGACATTGGCGCTCTGTCAGTATACTCTCGGCAAATTTAGCCCCCTCCGGTAGGTGCCGAAAGTAACCATCCAGGTCCGGAAAACGCATAGATAAAGGGCCAGAGCATGATATTCAAAAGCAGGGCACTGTTACGTCTGGATAAGGATGCGAGCCAGGCGCGCGGTTATTGCTCGGCTTGCCCAGACTCCTCACCGCGCAAAGAACGCTGGTTCGGAATGACAAACGAAATAAGATGATCGCTTCCCTATGGTCAATTTGGAGCACCACCGCACAGCCGGCGCTTGCCGGGCTGAAGGCCGGGGAGTGGGCGCTGCTGTTGGTACTGGGAGCGTCACTGGTAGTGCTGTCGGCGCTGCGGGAGCGGTATCTGCTGGTTTGGACGGCGGCCTGGGCGGTGCTGGTGGCGTCGCGGCTGGCGGGTCTGCATGGGGCTGCGATGGGGATTCCGGGGCGCTATGTTCCGGCGGTGGAGCAAGCGGCGTTTGTGGTGGCGATGGGGCTGTTTGCGGGCGGAGTCCTGGCTTACGTCCGGGCACGCAATTTGATCTGGCCGCTGGCTGCGATCACAGTAATCGTGGCGGGTTTTGCGGTGGCGCGAACACTGGTGTGGCCGGATTCGCTGCCTTTGCGTATGGCTTTGGAAGTTTCCTACCTGATCATTCAGATAACGGCGGCGATTGCCTTGCTGCGCGCGCGGCGGGGCCGTTGGGAACTGGCGGCATGGCTGCTGGCGGTGTGCCTGCTGGCGCAGCACCTGAGTTGGCCGCCTTTCACGAACCAGATTCCGGCGGAAGTTCTTGTCGCGGCGGATGTGCTGCTGGGATTGAGCATGCTGCTGGTTGTGTTTGGGGAAGCGCGGGCGCGGGGCCGGCGCTTGCAGGCGCTGGGGGCTTTGACCGAGAGCATTGTGCTGGCGCAACAGCAGGGCGGCATGATGCAAGACGCGCTGGGCGCGTTGCAGCGGGTGACTGGGAGTAAGGCGGCATGGTTTCGCTTGATTGAGGGCGGGCACCTAGTGGCGACACATGCTGTCGGCGTCTCCGCGGACTTTTTGCGCGAGGCTGGCTTTGCGGAATTGACGGGGAGTGTGTCGCAGACCCTGGAGCGCGGCAAGCCGGTGACGGCGCACCGGGACGGAGCGGGTTCGGAAGATGGGGGATTGCTGGAGTCGGAGAAGATCCAGTATGTGGTGATGGTGCCGGTGCTGGGGAAAAAGTCGCCGATTGGGCTGCTGCTTCTGGGCACTGGTGGGGCGCGAAACCTGACCGTCGAAGAGCTGGAGTTTCTGGAAACCTGCGGACGGCAGTTGGGGATTGCGATTGAAAACTTCCGTCTGCTGGAGCAGGCCTTGCGGTCGCAACGGCAGTGGCGGAACACGTTTGACTCGGTGCACGACATTATCCTGGCGCACGACGCGGATTTCCGCATCATCAAGGCCAATCAGGTTTTGCTGGAGCAGGTGGAACTGGCGTCGGCGGACGTGATTGGCAGCACCTGCGAATCTGTCTTGCCGCACGGGCTGGGCGAGTGGTCGGGATGTCCCTACTGCGCGCGCGGGGGCGAGGAAATCAGCGAAGGGGCGGACCCGTGTTTCGGAGGATTCTCGCTGGTCTCGACTTCTTCGTATGCGGAACAGGGAAGCAAGCAGAAGGGGACGATCCACATTGTTCGCGACATCACGGAGCGACGGTCGGCGGAAGAAAAATACCGGCTGCTGTTTGAGCAGGTGCAGGAAGGCGTTTATGTGGCCACGCCGCGCGGGCGGCTGCTCGACTGCAACGATGCGTTTGTGCACATGCTGGGTTATGAGAACCGGGAAGAGTTGCTGCCGCTGAATCTGGACGAGGACATTCGAGTGGATGCCGGTCAGCGGGAGAATTTCCACCGGGACATCGCAAAGCAGGATTACGTGCGCAACTTTGAAGTGACGATGCGGCGCAAGAATGGGACGCTACTGCTGGCTTCGGAGAGCAGCTTTGCGACGCGGGATGCGGCGGGGAAGGTTGAACGGTATCAAGGCTTTGTTCTGGACGTGACGGAGAAGCGGCGCGCCGAAGACGAGATGCGGCGGCGCAATCGTGAGCTGAATGCACTGAACGCGATGGCGGTGGTGGCGACCCAGTCGTTCGATCTGGATGAAATTCTGAACCTGACTTTGCGGCAGGTGGTTTCGTTGTTTGGGGCGGAAAGCGGCGCGGTGTATCTTTCGGATTCGGATGCGCCGACGTTCCGGCGCCGGGCGGCGTGGGGACCGCGCAGCCGGGACAGGTCGCGGCCGGCGGAAATCAATTTTGCGGAAGGCTTTGGAGACCTGGTGATGCGGTCGCGCGCGGAAGTGATCACGGCGGAGTATCTGCCGCATCTCAGGGGAGCGGTGGCGGAGTTCATTCGTTCCGACAGCGACGGCGCGTGGATCTGGGTGCTGTTCTGGGGCAAGGACAGTCCGATTGGCATGATGGGGCTGCGCAGCCACGCTGAGTACGAATACTCCAGTGGGGAAGAAAACCTGATGGTGGCGATCAGCCGGCAGTTGGCCACCACGATTGAGAAAGTCCGCCTGTATGAAGGGACCTGCAAGGCTTATGAAGATCTGCGGCGCACGCAGGAACAACTGTTGCAGAGCGAGAAAATGTCGGCGGTGGGGCAGTTGATTGCTGGTGTCGCGCACGAGTTGAACAATCCGCTGACCGCAATTCTGGGATATGCGCAGTTGCTGGAAAGCGAAGGATTGAACGAGCGCGCACAAGAATACGTGGGCAAGATGTTCAAGCAGGCACAGCGCACGCACCGGGTGGTGCAGAATCTGTTGTCGTTCGCACGGCAGAGGAAGCCGGAGCGGTCAGAAGTGGATATCCGTAGGGTGCTGGAAGAAACTTTGACGCTGCGCGACTACGACCTCAAGGTCAACAACATTGTCGTGGAAAAAGATCTGGGTGCGGCGGCGGCACTGGTGGTGGCCGATCCGCACCAGATCGAGCAGGTATTTCTGAACATCATCAACAATGCAGTGGACGCGGTGCTCGAGACCGGAAGGTCGGGGAAGCTGAAGATCCGAGTGTACTGCGAGAACGGTGACGTGTGCGCGCAGTTTGCCGACGACGGGCCGGGGCTCAAGGACCCCAAGAGAATTTTCGATCCGTTCTACACCACGAAGAGTGTGGGGAAGGGAACTGGGTTGGGGCTCAGCATCTGCTACGGGATTGTAAAGGAGCACGGCGGCGACATTACGGCGCGCAATGCGGCTGAGGGCGGAGCGGTGATCGAAGTGCGGCTGCCGATGGCTGCGGCGGAAGGCGCGGTGGCGGAAGCGGCGCCGGTGGCCGCTCCGAAGCGGGAAGGCGCGATTCAAGGGCGTGTGTTGCTGGTGGAGGAAGAAGAAGCTGTGCTGGAGTTCGAGCGTGATGTGCTGACTGGCGCAGGCGCCAACGTAGTGACGGCCATGCGCAGTGAAGACGTGAAGACGCGATTGCTGTCCGAGCCATTCGATGCCGTGATCATGAGCGGGAAAATGCCGGCGGACTGGAATGCGAGAGAAGCTTACCTGTGGCTGAAGCAGCATTGCTCCAATATGGAGAAGCATGTGCTGTTTACGTTCTCGAATGGCGTGGAGCAGGGCGATGAGCGGGCGTTCCTGCAGGAGAATAATGTTCCCTACCTGGTGAAACCTTTCGAAGTGGCAGAGTTGATTTTGCAGGCGCGGCGGTTGCTGCAGAAGGCGCATGCGGCGACGGCTTCCGCGAACTAGAACACAACCTACATCACAGTTGAGTGCGCAGGCTCTTCACCAATCGGCGAAGAGCTTTTTCGTTGCGGCGATACCAGCGCCACTGGCCCTGCTTGGCGGCGTCGACCAAGCCCGCTTTGGTGAGGATCGACATGTGATGCGAGATGGTGGGCTGGGAGAGGTGCACGCGTTCTTCAATGTCGCCGGCGCAGAGACCGTTTTTTGCGAGGGCAAGGGCGCTGGTGGAAGCTAGGCCGCGTTGCTTCAGAGCGCTGAGTATGCGGCGCCTTGTGGGGTCGGCGATGGCATGGAGGCTGTGGTCGAGGGACGTGGGTGTGCTCATGGGGAATAGGAATAGCTGGTAAATTGACGGTTGTCAATATGCGGTTCTCAAGGACGCTGCCTTGACGCTCGCAGCCACTCGATGCGGGTAAATTCCAGATAACGCACATCACTCTGCGGTAGTGAACAATTCGATTTGTCGAGGTGCGGGGCCAAGGTTCCGCCGCGGATCCAATAGCCGGTTGCGTCCTGCTTGAGGATGGTGGAGTCGAGCGGATCCATGCCGTGGAGCTTGAAGATGATACGGCGGTTCAACAGAGGGTCAAGCTTCATCGCGTGTTTCCACTTTCACTTTTTCAGGATCGGGCTATATCCGTCGTTGATGAGGCGGCCGCGCATGGCTTCCGCGTCTTTGATGTCATTGAAGGGGCCGACCTGCACACGGAACAGCTTGTCGGTGGAAGTGTTAGTGGCCACGAATGCGGGATATGTTTTTTTCTTGAGGGCGTCGACCAGGGCCTCGGCGTCATCCTGCTTGCTGACGGCGGCGACCTGCACGAAGTAGGCAGTGGTGGGAAGCGCGGCCATGGGGTCGGGCGGGTTGGCCGTTGGCGTGGCCGATGTTCCTGAAGATGTGCCGGGAGAGGCTGTTGCTGCGCCTGGTGTGGATGCGGGTGCTTGACCCGCTGCTGCGGGGGTGGCCGAGGACGTGTCCGTTGATGTTGCTGGCGTCAGTTGGGCATTGGCGTCCTTCTGCTCGACGGCTTTGTAGAAAGTCATTGGGGGAGCGGCGGGCTGGGTCGGGGGCGAACCGGCGGGCTTGGGGCCGTTGGATGTGGTTTGCAGCGGAGTTGCCGTGCTGGATGCGGCGAGACCGGCGTCGGACTTGCGGCCGAGCGTGTAGCCTAGCGCGAAGAACACGGCACAGACGATTACCAGGCCGAAGAAGAGACCCAGCAGTTTGGCGGTGCCTAATGTGATTTCAGTGTCTTGTGAGGAATCCATCGCAACTATGTACCTCTGGGGCTAAAGCCCACTCATCACACAGCTATAATCGCAGCGCTGAAGCGCCGCTCTTCCACCTTTTTCGCCGCCGCCCTTCGACTTTCATGCGACAGCTTTCCACCTTCACGCCGCTTTGTCGTCACCCTTGCCCAGCAACTTTTGCAGTCCGGAGAAAAAGTCGACGGGGACTGGGAAGATCACCGTGGTATTTTTCTCGACACCGATTTCCGTTAGCGTTTGCAGGTAGCGGAGTTGCACGCTGACCGGCTCGGTGGCCAGCAGATGGGCGGCGTCAACCAGGCGCTGTGCGGCGGAGAATTCGCCCTCCGCGTGAATGATCTTGGAACGTTTTTCGCGCTCGGCCTCAGCCTGCTTGGCCATGGCGCGCAGCATAGATTCCGGCATATCCACCTGCTTCACCTCGACGTTGGTCACCTTCACGCCCCAGGGTGAAGTGTGCTGGTCGAGAATGCTTTGCAGGCGCAGGTTGATCTTTTCGCGGTGGGCGAGAAGTTCGTCGAGTTCCTGCTCGCCGAGTACGGAGCGCAGCGTGGTCTGGGCGAATTGAGAAGTCTGGTAGACGTAGTTGGAAACTTCGACCACGGCCTTGCTCGGGTCGGTGACGCGAAGGAAGATGACGGCGTTCACTTTAAGAGTGACGTTGTCGCGCGTGATGATGTCTTGCGGCGGAACTTCGAGGGCTTCCTGGCGAAGAGAGACGCGCACCATGCGGTCCATGGGAGCTAGCACCAGAATGATCCCAGGTCCCTTGGCGCGATGGTAGAGGCGCCCGAAGCGAAAGATGACGCCGCGCTCATACTCGGCCAGGATCTTGATCGAACTTAACGCGTATAGAGCAAAGATAACGATGATTATGGTGAGGAATCCGACGGTTACCCCAAAGATCTCCATCACTGCCTCCACGCCTGGAGCGAACAACGCTCCTAACGCGGATTGTAACGCAGGGAAGAGGGATGGGCGCGGAATTCGGATGCGGGCAGTTGCTTGCGCTGGTGCGTCCTGATCAGGGAATGGCTGGTGCAGGTGCAGACCGCGTGACGGCTAGAGGTTCAACCTGAAGCACCAGACCGTCAACCCGCTGCACCACCACCGAGGTGCCAGCGGGAACTTCGGTGGAGGAGACGGCATCCCAGAGTTCTCCGTGAACGAATATCGTTCCGCGCGGGGAAAGCGTAGTTTGAGCGATGCCGGTCTCGCCTACCAGGCCTTCCATGCCGGTGACAACCTTGTTCCGCCGGGCCTTGAGAGCGAGACTCATCAGGAACGCGGTGATCAGTCCGAGCGGAATGCTGACGGCGAGCGCCGTGACCAGGTGGACGCGCATTTCCGGGATGGGGGAATCGACGAGGAGAAGTCCGCCGAGAGTGAGCAGCGTGATGCCGCCGACGGTGAGCACGCCGTGGGTGGTGAATTTGGCTTCGGCGGCGAAGAGGGCGAAAGCGGCCAGAATGAGGCCCAGCGCGGCAAAGCGCGTGGGCAGCAAGTTGAGAGCGAAGGCGGCGATCAGGATGAAGACGACGCCGACTGTTCCGGGAACGACCGCACCGGGATGATTGAATTCGGCGTAGAGCGCGAGGGCTCCGATGGCGAGCAGGATGAATGCCATGTTTGGATCCATCAAATAGCCGAGGATGTGTTCCTTTAACGTCATTCCGAATGGCATGATGGGCTGGCCGGAGAGGTGCAGCGTGACTTCCTGGCCGTTGAAGCGTTTGAAGCTTTTGTTGTCGATTTGGCGGAAAAGATCGTCCTCGCTGGAAGCCACGTAGTCGATGAGATGCTGGGAGAGGGCTTCCTGCTCGGTGAACGACTTGGACTCGAGCACGGTGCTTACTGCGACCTCAACATTGCGGCCCCGTTTGGAGGCGACGGAACGCATCAGGGCGGCGGTGTCGTTCTCGATCTTGCGCTTCATCTCGTCGTCGGGTTTGACCTGAGTAGGGCCAAAGAACAAGACCGGATGGGCCGCTCCGGCGTTGGTTCCGGGAGCCATGGCTGCGATGTCGGCGGCCTCGAGAATAAAAATTCCCGCCGAACCGGCGCGGCTGCCAGTGGGGGCGACATAAAGAATGACTGGGACCTGCGAACTTGTGATCTTCTCGATGATGTGGCGGGTGGATTCGACTAGGCCTCCGGGGGTATTGATCTCGATTAATAGGGCTCGATCGTTGCGGCGCGCCGCTTCGTCGATGGCGCGGGCAATGTATTCCTGGGTGATGGGTTGAATGGTGTCGTTGACGACGATCTTGAGGATTTGGGCGGAGGCGACGGAGTTCAGGATCAGAACGGCTACGAGGCCGAGCAAAAGTCGCGAGATAAGATTGCTTTTCATAGTCCACGCCGCCTACAGAATATTCTTACTCTCATTTGTGACCCGCGGCAGACATTTCTTCGGCCTCGCTTGCGCCGGGACTCGCGGCTGGCGGGCCGCTCCAGCCGGGAAGGTCGGTGCTGCCGGTGATGAGGCGCGCGCCACGTTCGTACGTGAAATACGACCATCCCCACTGGATGAAGACCAGCACGCGATTTTGAAAGCCAATCAGAAAAAGAATGTGGACGAACAGCCAGGCCAGCCAGGCTACGAATCCTGAGATGTGAATCTTGCCGAACTGAGCGATGGCGGCGGAGCGTCCAATAGTCGCGAGGCTGCCTTTATCGTGGTAGTGGAACGCAGGACGGGAATCAACCCCCCCGTCCTCTGGCAGAGGACGCGGGAAGGACGGAGCACCCGATTCTAGTTCCCGACGAATTAACTTGGCCACATAGCGGCCTTGCTGAATGGCCACTGGCGCCACGCCGGGGAGCATCTTGCCTCCGGCGTCTTTCAATGCGGCCAAGTCTCCGATGACGAAGACTTCGGGATGATTGGGGAGGCTGAGGTCGAGATTGACGAGCACGCGTCCGGCGCGATCGACTGTTGCGCCGAGCTTGCTGCCGAGCGGCGAGGCCGCCACGCCCGCGGCCCAGAGGATGACAGCTGCGTCCATCTTTGTTTGGCCCGCGGTTTCGCCCATGTAGATTACGCCGGGCTCAATCTTCGTGACCATGGTTGAAGTGAGTACTTCCACGCCCAGTCGCTGCAATTGCTGGAGTGCGCTGCGCGACAGATCTTCGGGATAGGCGGGGAGAACGTGCGGACCGCCTTCGATGAGATGAATGCGGGCGCGGCGGGGATCGATGGCGCGGAAATCGTGGGCGAGGGCGTGGCGGCAGATTTCAGCGAGGGTTCCGGCGAGTTCGACCCCGGTGGGGCCGGCGCCGACGACCACGAAGTTCAACGGGTCGTTTCCTTCTCTGGCAGCGGCGCGGCGTTCGGCGAGTTCGAAAGCGAGCAGAACGCGGCGGCGGATTTCGAGCGCGTCTTCGATGGTCTTGAGGCCGGGCGCGAGAGTCTGCCACTCGTCGTGGCCGAAGTAGGCGTGGCTGGCGCCGGCGGCGACGATTAGGGAGTCGTAAGGAACTTCCAGAGCTTTATCTTTGTCTTGATCTTGCCCAGCGGTTTGTACCACGCGGCGTTCGAGGTCGAAGCCCGTCACCTCGGCCATGAGCACTTCGACATTTTTGTGACGGCGCAGAATTGAACGTATGGGGGCGGCGATCTCGCCCGGGGAAAGACCGGCGGTGGCCACCTGATAGAGCAGCGGCTGGAATGTGTGATGATTCTTGCGGTCGATGACGGTGATGCTCACTGGTGCACTGGCCAGCGATTGGGCTGCGTTCAGGCCGCCGAAGCCCGCGCCTACGATCACCACGTGATGCGGAGTATTGCTGGTCATTCTATGTCGGTCACCCTTTTACCGATCCTTGCCTTGCCGATCGTGTTCCTACTCTATAAGATTCAGCGCGATGGGAATCGGCTCTAGAAGTTCGGTTGCGGACTTGCATCCGGCGTGGGTACGGTGGTTCGTCCCCTCGATTGCCGACTTGTGGTTTGTGGCGTTGCTGGGACTGCTGGCGTTCACCACGCTGTCGGTGCGCTTGCTGGGCGATGCTGGCATCGGCTGGCACATTCGAACTGGACAACTGATTCTCGCGACGCACGCGATTCCGCGCGTGGATCCATTTTCAACTATGGCTGGTCATCCGTGGTTTGCCTGGGAGTGGCTTTACGACCTTGTGGTGGGCTGGCTCGACAGTGCGGCGGGACTGAATGGCGTGGTGCTGCTCACGGCATTGATTATCGCGTTGGTTTTTGCATGGACTTTCCGGCTGCTAGTGCGGAGGGGTACGAATGTTTTGGTTGCATTGGTTCTGGTGCTGCTGGCGGCGTCGGCGTCGATGATTCATTTTCTGGCGCGGCCGCACGTGGTGAGCTGGCTGTTTGCCGTGGCGTGGTTTTGGATTCTGGAATCGTCGGAGAAAATGAGTGAGCGCGCGGATTCTGACAAACCACGCCCTCGGCTGCTGTGGCTGCTGCCGCTGCTGATGATGGTCTGGGTGAATGTGCACGGCGGATTTCTGGTGGGCTTTGCGCTGCTGGGGACTTACTGGGTCGATGCGGTGTGGCAATGGTTCCGGCTGAAAGAGGAGAGATTCGACGATGTTTTGCGGAAGATCCGAGCGGGACGGAGAGCCCGGGCTCTGACTCTGACCGGCATCCTGAGTGTGTTGGCCACGTTGGTGAATCCTTACGGTTTCGAGTTGCACGTTCACATCTACCGCTATCTTTCGAACCGTTTTCTGATGGATCATATTGATGAGTTTCAATCGCCAAATTTTCATTACGTGGCGCAGAAGTGTTTTGCGGGATTGCTGCTGCTGACGCTGATAGCGCTGGTGGTGAAACGGCGCGAGGTGAACGCTGGCCGGGGATTGGTTGTGGTGTTCGCCGTGTATGCCGGGCTGTACGCGTCGCGAAACATTCCTGTGTCGTCGGTCTTGTTGATTCTGGTGATTGGGCCGTGGTTGTCGGAGGCGATGGAGAGACTGGCTGCTAAGCGGCGAGAGCTGTCTTCCAAAGACTTTCTTCACCGAATGGAAGCAATCGAATTGAACCTGCTGGGACATCTTTGGCCCATCGCAGCCGTTGCGCTGACCTGCTGGATTGCGGCGCACGGCGGCAAACTGGGCACGACGCAGATGATGGATGCCCACTTTGGTGAGAAGCGGTTTCCAGTGGCGGCAGTGAATTTCCTCGAAAAACGGAACCCAGTGGGGCCACTCCTGAGCACGGACTATTGGGGCGGATATCTGATCTACCGGCTTTATCCGCGGGTGCGAATGGTGGTGGATGATCGGCACGATTTCTATGGGGAAGAATTCTTAAAGCCTTACTTGAAGATGGTGCGTGTGGAGCCGGGCTGGGAGGATTTTCTGCAACAACACCCGGCCCAGTGTGTGCTGGTGGCGAAGGATTCTGCGCTGGCTAACATTCTCCTTGAGACCCCAGGCTGGCGGACGATCTACAGCGATGAGGTGGCGGTCGCGTTTGTGCGTAGCCCGGCCGGGAGGTAGCTTCCGGCAAGGTGCATAGGTTCTTTGGTCCGCAAAGAACGCGGACCTCGGGATGACAAGCTGAAGTTCCCCTGCCAATGTTGCAAAATCGTTCACATTGACAGGGCCGAAGATTCCGCGATATGTTCAGCGGCACGGTTGCTACTGCCGTGATCGTTGACGCCCGCGAATGTCCTGCCATTCAGGGAAGAAGCTCTGTAAATCATTCACCGTATCGAAGGATAAATCCTGATGAATCGAATTCTCTTTGGCCGCTGCGGCGGAAGTTCTCTGTCTGCCTGCATGGTAGTGCTAAGCCTTTGCGTCGCGGCGGTTGCCGCACCCGCGCAAGACCCGCCACCTACGGTCAGTTTGACGCAGATCAGCTCGGATCCTTTTACTGTTGGTCCCGGACAGCACGCCACCGAAGTTGAGCCGCATATGCTGGCCAATGGCTCCACGCTGGTGGCGGCGTTTCAGACCGGACGCATCTTCGGCGGCGGCGGAACGGCCATTGGCTGGGCGACCTCGACTGACGGCGGCAGCACATGGAGCCACGGATTTCTGCCTGGGTTGACCTCGGGGAATGGCGGCGGTCCCTACAGCGCGGCCAGCGATCCGGCAGTGGCTTATGACGCCAAGCATGGCGTGTGGATCATCGCGACCTTGCCTATCGCCAGTTTCTCGACTCCGGCCGTGGTGGTGAGCCGATCGACCGATGGAGGGTTTACCTGGGACAACCCGGTGAGCGTCGGCGGAAACGTTTCGAGTTCGGACAAGAACTGGATAGTGTGCGACAGCACGTCCACCAGCCCGTTCTATGGAAATTGTTACGTGGAGTGGGACAATCCTTTTAACGGGGACGAAATCCTGATGAGCACGTCTACCGACGGCGGCTTGACCTGGGGAGCGGCAATGGCGACGGCGAACCGGTCGTTCGGGATCGGCGGACAGCCGCTGGTGCAGCCCAATGGCACGGTGGTGGTGCCGATTGAGATCACGGGGATTTCAGCCTTCACCTCAACCAACGGAGGCGCAAGCTGGTCGGCGCCGGTCACGGTCGCGAATATTCAAAGCCACACCGATGCCGCTGGCATTCGCAGCGGGCCCCTACCTTCCGCGGCGGTGGATGGCGCAGGCACGATTTGGGTGGTGTGGGAAGATTGCCGTTTCCGCAGCGGCTGCTCCACCAACGATCTGGTGTACAGCACTTCGAGCGATGGCGTTCACTGGTCGAAAGTGGCGCGCATTCCGATCGACCCCACGACGAGCACGGTGGATCACTTTATTCCCGGGATTGGCATCGATCCGACGACCTCCGGCGCTACGGCACGCGTTGCGATCCACTACTACTTCTATTCGCAGAGCAGGTGTACGACCTCGACTTGCCGGCTCTTCGTGGGCTACATCTCGTCGCACAATGGGGGGACGACCTGGAACGCTCCGGTCAGGCTGACGGGGCCGATGCAGCTTGGATGGCTGCCTAACTCGCAGAACGGCTTGATGGTCGGCGACTACATCGCAACGGCCTTCAGCAACGGAGTGCCACATGGAGTTTTCGCGGTAGCCGCTGCGAAGTCGGGGTCAACCTTTAATGAGTCGATGT
This sequence comes from Candidatus Dormiibacterota bacterium, assembly GCA_035566655.1. GTDB lineage: Bacteria > Acidobacteriota > Terriglobia > Terriglobales > Acidobacteriaceae > Sulfotelmatobacter. Next base: position 47,912 of record DATMQT010000091.1, on the reverse strand, counting down.
ATACCGCGCAAGGACTGAAGGTTGCAGAGGATGGTCCGCAGCTGTCGTCGGCTGGCGACAAAGTGCTGCATAAACTCTCTGACGTGATTGAGAAGGAGAAGCCGGAGAAGGGCGTAGTACCGCCTTTGAAGCGCGTGGCTAAGAGAAGCTCGAAGTAGGATCCGCAGAGTAGCGCCGCCGTCCCCGGCGACCAGGCCCGCAAGATGCCGGCGCTACCTGCTAAACTCTCTCCGTGTCGCGCCTCACTCACCTGGAATGCACGCGCTGCGGAGAACATTATCCCGCCGACCGTCCGCAAACCGTTTGCCCGAAAGATGGCGGCATTCTCTATGCGCGCTACGATCTCGCCAGCATCAAGAAGACTTTCTCGCCGGCATCGCTGCTACCGCTTGCGCCTACCATGTGGCGTTACGACGCCGTCCTTCCTGAGGCCGCGCCCGTTACGCTGGGCGAAGGTTTCACTCCCATGCTGCGCAGCCACGAGTATCCGAACGTCTTCATCAAAGACGAGGGATTGAATCCCACCGGCTCGTTCAAAGCCCGCGGACTCTCGGCTGCGGTCACCATGGCGCGCCACTTCGGACTGAAGAAGCTGGCCATCCCCTCCGCCGGAAATGCTGCCGGAGCACTCGCCGCCTATGCCGCTGCCGCTGCGATCGAAGCCCACATCTTCATGCCCAAAGATGTTCCCATGGCCAACCGCATCGAGTGTTACTACTACGGCGCGCAGGTCACGCTGGTGGATGGACTCATCTCCGACTGCGCCCGCAAAGTTGTCGAGCTGAAAGAAAGCGAGGTTTGGAAAAAAGACGGATGGTTCGATGTTTCGACCACTAAAGAGCCTTACCGCGTCGAAGGCAAGAAGACGATGGGCTTCGAAGTTGCCGAACAACTGGGATGGAAACTCCCGCAGGGAATCATCTATCCCACGGGCGGCGGAGTAGGGTTGCTGGGCATGTGGAAGGCCTTCGATGAGCTGGAGCAGCTGGGTTTCATCGGCTCCGAGCGCCCGAACATGATCAGCGTACAATCAGCGGGATGCGCTCCAATTGTTAAAGCATGGGATGAAGGTAAGGCGTTAGCGGAAATGTGGCCGCATGCCTCGACCTTAGCTGCCGGTCTGCGGGTTCCCAAACCCTACGGTGACTATCTGATCCTCGACATCCTGAAAAAGAGCGGAGGACTCGCCATCGCAGCCACCGACGAGGAAATTCTCGAGGCCACGCGTCACTGGGCGAAGGGGGAAGGAATCTTCGCGGCGCCTGAAGGCGCTGCATCCCTGGTGGCCTATCGGAAATTGCTGGACACTTGCTTCTTCAGTCCCGACGACACCGTCGTACTTTTCAACACCGGCTCCGGCCTGAAATATCTTGATGTGCTGGACACGAAGGATGCTCAAGCGGTGCGGCCGCCAGCGGCGCGAGCCATCGCGGGAATAATCGGGCCGTACTGAGCAGCAGATGCGCTCGTGGTTTCACTCCCATCCAAGTCGATCAGTGTAACGGCCTGTTAGCGACAGTTGAGAAACGGAGTTCGTGAGCGAGCCATCATGTGCAGTCCAAAGTAACGTAGACAAATTGGAACTGCGCACTACGCTTGAGTGGAAAGCAATCGCAATTGCGGCTCCGCACATGATGGAAATTCTTTTTTATTTCGGAACATTCTATTTCGCAGGTCTAGCCCAGTGGTTGGTTCTGAAGCGAATTACCAAGCAGGTCAACCAGCACCTCCCATACAGCGAACAATACGTCGCCTCGATTTGGGCGTTTTCACCGAGGTCAGTTCGCTCGCCGATTAACGAGATCAAAGTTTGGCGACTGCATCGGCAGTTCTTCCCCGAGAGCTACCTTCCATGGTTAAACTTAGCCACTTGGGTCTTGATGATCGTATTCTTCGTACTCTGCGTGCAGTTTGACCGCGCCCATTCCATCGCCCATCCATGAGTAGTTGTTGCAACATCGCCATAGCACTTGCCCAGCGCGCCGATGATCTAAGAAAACATCTTGTTCTTAAAATCCTTCTCAGCCTGCTCCAAATTCTCCGGCCGCCCCAGATCGCGCCAATAATACTCATCCGCCCGAAACGCGAGAATATTTTCTCCCTGCGCCGCGAGTCTCAAATAAGAAGTAATAATCGAGAAAGCGCCCTCCTCCGTCGTCATCGACAAAAAACGAGGCGAAATAACGTGGATGCCGGAAAAAGCCAGCGCCTGCGTGAGCATCTGCTGGGAGGCCGGAATAAAATCCGCTTGCTGGTCGTGCCCGGGCAGCCTCCCGCAGAGCTGAAAATGTTCATCGAACAGCAAGTATCGCGAAGTGTCGCGTTCTTGCACCGCCAGCGTCGCCAGGGCCTTTCGCTCACGATGAAACTGCACCATCCGTCCCAGGTCAATCGTGCTGATCACGTCGACGTTGTGCAGAATGAAGGGCTCGTCCAACCGGGTGGAATCTTCAAGAAAAAACGAGGCCGCTTTCTTCAAACCCCCGCCGGTATCAAGCAAGACCTCCTCGCGAGAAATCTCAACCCGCATGCCGAAGGAATCGTTTGCTTTCAAATAGTCCACAATCATGTCGGCGAAGTGATGCACATTCACAATCACCTCGCGGACTCCAAAGGCACGCAAGCGGGAAAGCGTAATTTCCAACAGCGTTCGTACGCCAACTTCCACCAGCGCCTTGGGACGATCATCCGTGAGCGGCCGCAATCGCGTGCCCAGGCCAGCGGCCAGAATCATCGCCTTCACGCTGGACTCTCCAACTCGCGATGCCGCAGCACCACGTCAACTCCGTTCCGCCCGCGCAATCGTTTAGCCAACTGCTCCGCCAGATAGACCGAGCGATGCTGCCCGCCGGTGCAGCCGAACGACACCATCAAGCTCTTGAAGCCGCGCCGCTGATATTCGCTCACGCTGGCGTCGATGAGCAACATCACGCTGGCCAGAAACTGATGCACGCTCTCCTGTTGATTCAGATAGTCGATCACCGGCGCATCTTTTCCCGTGAGAACCTTGAAGCGATCCTCTCGTCCCGGATTTGGCAGGCTTCGACCATCGAACACGAATCCGCCGCCGTGTCCACTCTCATCTTTCGGCATCCCGCGATGGAACGAGAAGCTCATAATCCGCACCGTAAGATTCTCCGCGTCTGAGGCCAGGCCTTGCAGCTTCTCCGACGCGAGCATGCTGTTGAATGCCTCCATCAGCGTGGGCAGCGCGATCGGCAGCTTCGCGTTGTGCAACAGCCAGCGCAGGTTCTTCAGTGCATAGGGCACGCTCTGCAAAAAATGGGCCTTGCGCTCGTAAAAGCCCCGAAAGCCATAAGCCCCCAACGCCTGCAGGATGCGCACGTAAACGTAGCTGTAGTAATAATGCAGGAACGCTTCGCGCTCAACTCCAATGAATGCGCCAAGCTTCTCGATGTAGAGATCGAGCAACTGCTGGCGCAACTCCGGCGGCAGGTCGGCCTTGGCATCGTAGAGCAGGGAAGCGATGTCATACTGCAACGCGCCTTTGCGTCCGCCTTGATAGTCCAGGAAGAACGGCTCCCCGCCTTTTAGCATGACGTTGCGCGACTGGAAATCGCGGTAGAGAAAATAGTCGCAGTCGGCACTCAGCAGGAAATTCGTGAGGCGGTCGAAATCGTCTTCCAGCGCCTGCTCGTTGAATGGAATCCCCGCCAGCCGCAGAAAGTAATATTTGAAATAATTCAAATCCCAGTTGATGGACTGGCGATCGAAGCTGCTCCGCGGATAGCACACTTTGTAATTCAAATCGCGTCCGGCATCGATCTGAAACCGCGGCAGCACGGCCACAACTTTGCGATACGCTTCCACGGCCTGCGGAGCGATGTTCTCGTCTGCCCGGTGCTTCGAGAGAAACTGAAACAGCGTCGTGTCCCCGAAGTCTTCCTCGAGATAAGCTCCCTGGCTCAAGTCTTCCGCATAGATTTCTGGCACCGGCAGGCCGTGCCGCCGGAAATGCCGGGAAAACTCCAGGAAGGCCACGTTCTCTTCGCGCACGTTGTAGAGAATTCCAATTGCGCTCAGCTTGTCATTGGAGAGCCGGATGATGTTGCGCCCCGAACCGCCGAGCTGCCCTTGCAGCGGCTGCACGCGCGTAGCGAGAGTCTTGAATCGCTGCTCAAAAAGTTTTTGGAGAACGTCCATATCTGGAGATGCTTGCCAGCGCAACGACTAACGACTTAAAGATAACATCGAACCCTCGGTCATAAAGACGAAGGAATCACCGACCGCAACGACTTGATAACCTTTTGTTCCATGCCTATGCTGAAGGAAGCATGACCGAACGCCTCTACTACCACGACTCTTTCCTCTACAACTTCGACGCGGAAATCCGCTCCGTCGTCGAAACCCCGCGCCCGGCACTGATTCTGGACCGCACGGCTTTCTACCCCACCAGCGGCGGCCAGATTCACGACACTGGCTGGCTTGTCGTTGCGGACGAAAAACATCATGTGACGGAGGTAGTCGATGCCGAAGACGGCCGCGTCGTCCACTACCTGGACGCTCCGCTCAAGAACGTGCAACCCGGCGCCAAAGTCCGCGGCGAAATCGACCCCGCCCGCCGCCGCGACCACATGCAGCAGCACTCGGCGCAGCATGTGCTGTCGGCAGCCTTCGTCCGCCTGTTCAACATGCCCACCGTCTCTTTCCACATGGCCGACGACTACTGCTCAATTGATCTCGACGCGCCCGCGCTGAGCAAAGATCAAATTGAATCCACCGAGCGTCTCGCGAACGAGGTCGTGCAGGAAAATCGCGGCGTCGACATGCGCTTCGTCACGCGCGACGAAGCAGAGAAGCTCGGCCTGCGGAAACTTCCGCCCACTGAGCGAGATCTGCTCCGCCTTATCGACATTCGCGACTTCGACCTGACCGCTTGCGGAGGGACGCACGTGTCCAATACAGGACAGATCGGCAGCATCCTCCTGCGCAGGTCAGAAAAAGTACGTCAGGGATACCGTGTCGAATTCGTCGCCGGCCAGCGCGCCGTCTCCACCGCGCGCCGTGATTTTTCCACGCTCACAGAAACTGCCGCGCTGTTTTCTGCTCATATCTACGACGTCCCCCAGCAAGCCCGCAAGGCTGCCGACGAAATCAGATCACTGCGCAAGCAACGCGAGCAATCGCAGGAAGAACTCGCCGCAGCGCAAGCCACAACTTTTCTAGCCGAAACCCCCGAAACCAAAGGTCGGAAGCTAATCGTCCGAACCTTCTCCGACCGCGACTTAAACTTCCTCAAACTGCTGGCGCAAAAAATAACACGCCAATCTCCCGCCATCGGCCTGCTCGCCACGGAGTCGCCGCAACCTGCGCTGGTCTTCGCCCAGTCACCCGGACTGCCCCACGATATGGGCGCACTGTTGAAAGAAGCCTTGGCCAAGCTAGGCGGACGCGGTGGCGGCAGCAAAGACTTCGCCCAGGGCGGCGCCCCTCAAGCCGCTGGCCTCGCTGAAGCCCTGGCGGCCGCTGCTCAATCGCTTACGTCTTAACTCGCCCCGTTTCAGGCAGGTGTCTTCCCGAACGAAGTGAGGACCTTGGTGTTGTCGGCCTCACCACTGCTGATTTCTTCCCCAAAAAACAAAAGCCCCCACTGGACCAAAGTCCGATGAAGGCACCAAGAAAATTGCCCTGCGTAGCGCCGCTAAGCGACCCGATTCCGCCGTCCGCCCTTTTCCCACCAAACTCGTGGATCTTCAGGACGATTCAGCATCTGCGACAATTCCTTTTTGATCTCAAGTAACCGGTTGGCCCGCATTTCCACCGCCGATTGGTCAATCTGGCTGTCCGTGGTCTTGGCTGCCGACCGGGCGTTCAAGTTCCGTAAATCCGTGATTTCCTGACGAAGGCTGGTAAGGTGTTCCAGAATATAAGGCATGTCCCGATCATACCCCAGATTCTCTAACCCGCCGTTTATTAATTGCTTTTGAATCAGGACTTGGTCCGCATTCGGCTGCGGAGAGGTCACTTCCGTGCCCCCATGCGGGAAAACTGCTGGTGTAAGATGCTGAAACGACTGGATTCCACATGTCGAACCACCCGATCTCACAGAATGAGGTCGAAACTTTAGCGTGGGAGCTGCTGTCCGCCTTTGAGACGGCCCAGATGGTCGCCGTCCCTCCCTCGGAGCGCCCCGGTTTTGATCTCAACATGGCATATGAGGTCGAATTGACTCTCAAGCGGTTCCGCGAGGCTGACGGCCACAAAGCCGTGGGCCGCAAGGTCGGGTATGCCAACAAAGCCATGTGGCGAGTGCTCAAACTTGAAACCTTGGTTTGGGCCCACATGTATGACGACACTGTGCATCACAGCGACAGCAACTCCGCCACCTTATCGATCTCACATCCTCGTTCTTTGAAGGTGGAGCCCGAGATTGTTTTTGGTTTGAAACAACCGGTCACAGAAGGGGCTGATGCCGCGGTTGCACTCGCGTCCACGGACTGGCTAGCCGTGGGATTCGAGATTATTGATTGTCCCTTTCCGGATTGGAAGTTTCAGCCTAGTGATTTTGTAGCGTCCTTTGGCCTTCATGCTGCCCTGGTCATTGGCGAAAAAGTGCAAGTGCAGCCGGGCTCAATCCCCAAACTGGTGGAAGGGTTGCCACGGTTCAAAGTGCGAATATCGAAGAACGGGGAATTTGTGGAAGAAGGATCAGGCAGGAATTCACTGAAGAGCCCTGCGTCGTGCCTGGCGGAACTCGGCGCCGCGATCGTGCGGCGGTTTCCGGCCGAGCCCTTGAGCGCTGGAGAGATTGTCAGTTCCGGCACACTCACCGCCGGACATCCGACCAGCAAAGGTGATCACTGGACCGTCGAGGTCGATGGGATCACTCTGCCCGCTCTCTCTATGCGTCTGATCTAAACGACTGCCAAAAACGCGGCCATTGCACAGCGCCTCCGGTTAGCGGCAAAAGAAAAAGACCGCGCCACCGGAGAAACTTCGAAGCCTTTTTCGCGGCCTGAGCTAAAGAGCGAGAAATTCACAGGATGTTATGTGCAAATCATTTCGTTCTCTGCTACGATGATTGCCAGAAGAAGGCGGAACTCCTTTGGTTTGTGGGATTCGCCTACTGCGGTATGGCACTCAAACTGCGCCTAGGCATTCTGCGGTGGAGTGTCTTCAGTCCGGGAGCCCAGGACGGCCACCGCAGGCAGGAGTAGTCTGTGCCCGAGCCCGATCGCGGGAACGTCCACGGAGTCGCGAGGCGGCGGCGAACCCATCGTCATCGCCGGAATCGGCTGGTCCGCCGCGCGCTTGCGGTTGCGGTTATCGCAGCTTGCACTATCGGCGTCTCGATGTTCGCGCTGGAGTATTTCAGTCCCTCTCTATTTCACGCTCGTGTGTCCGCGCCTCTCGCCCTCCAGGAACCCGAGCTTAACCGCAGCGGAGCTAAGCTCAATCAGGTTCTTGGGCACACCCAGCCACCGCGTCCGGTTTACCCTTATTCGGTGGTGGCCGGCGGAGTTGAGGATGTGAAGGAATTGAAATGGGTGGCGGAGCACGATCCCATTGTTGGGGCTCACTATGCCGGGTTTGACTATGCACGGGCGCAGGTGGTGCGTCTGACTCTGGCCCGCACAGTATACGTGTCCTACCGCATCGGCAATCGCATCTACTGGAGCCGGCGGCGAGTAACTCTACACAAAGGCGAAAAGCTGATCACTGACGGCAGGATGACGGCACGCACCCGCTGCGCCAATCGCGTCGAAGAGACTCCGCAGCAACAAGCAGCTTCTCCGGTCGAACCCACGCCCGAAACCTTCGACGAGCCAGTTCGGACCGGCGAGGGCACCGCCATGCAAACGCCTCCCGTGGCGTTCGAGTCGGCGTTGCTCAACCGGCCGCAAGCGCCTGGCCTCGAGCCTGCCGGGCCGCTCAGCCTGTACGACCCATTTGTTGGAGGCGCCTTCGTCCCCATGTCGCTCCCACCGCTACCAGAGGGCGTTTGCGCGCCAGTGAAGAAGAAAGGCTCCATCGCGTTTGAGGCTGAAGGTGATGCCAGCGCCAAGAAGAAAAAGGCAGGCCCGTGTGGTGGCGGTGGTACAGAAACCGTGCCGGAACCAGGCACGTGGTTCTTGTTTGCTTCTGGATTGACGGCCATCTTTTGGCAGGCCCGTCGCAAACTACTACAAGCTCGAGGTTAGCGAAAAGGCAAGGGTTGCCTGCACTCCGGCATTTTGTTCGGCCCAAGTTGTTTTATTTCTGAACAAGCACTGGATCGTTACCGCGACCCTAGATTCATTTCGGTGTCCACACCGCTGGCGGCAGCACAAGCAGCACAAACCGGGCCGGGATATGCCAATCCTCATGCCCCCACGCTAGTACCGGAGACGTTCCCGACATCCCCGTTCGCGCCAACGGCTTACTGATTCGCGGCTTCACCCCTATCGCAGCTCTCAGTCCCTTACTCGAGAGTGCCGGGTGGCTACGCCCTGACCCAAAGTTGTAATCCTTCCGTAACCGGAGCGGCTCAAAAACGCTGCTAGAATCGCGCTAGATCGACCCCACATATAGAAGAGATAAGGTATTCATGAACCGCTCTCTCAGAGCCGCTGCCGCGTTGCTGGTATGGGCGGCAATCTGTTTTCCTGCGGCAGCCGCGGGCCAATCCAAAAGTGTGCCGTCGATTCGCCGGGTGCAGGTGCTGCGCAGCCGCGGCCAGGTCGAGATTGAGATCGAAGCCAGCGATCGCATCGTTCCACAGATCAATGTGTTGACGGGTCCCGACCGCCTTGTGGTGGATTTCGTGAACGCTCTCCCCGGCGCTCAGTTGCGCAACCAGCCGGTAAACCGCCAAGAAGTAAAAGACCTGCGCGTAGGCTTGTTCTCGTCGAATCCGCCGGTCACGCGGGTGGTGCTTGATTTGAATGGTCCCCAGCCATACAAGATTTTTCCCTCAGGAAGGACCGTGATCGTGAAGGTCGGAGACGCGAACGCGGAAGCTGCTGGATCCCGTCCCGCCTCAGGACCGGCCCTGGTGAATACGAATTATCCCGCCTCGACCGCGCGCCTTTCGGTGCCAACTCCGGCTCCGCCGAAGCCGGCGCTTGAGGTTTCGTTTCAGGGTGGGCTGCTGTCGATCAATTCGAACAAGGCAAGCCTATCGGAAGTTCTTTTCGCGATTCATAAAAAGACCGGGGCCGAGATCGCGATCCCAGCAGGAGCCGAACAGGAGCAGGTCGTGGCCGAATTCGGTCCGGCGCCCGCGCCGGAAGTTTTGGCTCACCTGCTGAACGGTTCGAGATTTAATTTCCTGATTCTGAGTTCTGCCACCGATCCGCAAGCTCTGGATCGCGTAATTCTCAGCTCGCGTCCGGAAGGGCCAACGCCGCAATATAGGCCTCAACCGCATGTCGTCGCCGAGGAAGACGAGGAAGCCGACGTTCAGCCCAGGGTTCCGGCCGCAGGGATCCGGCCAGCGCAGCCGCCGGCAGAGAATCAGAGTCAGAGTCAGAACCCGAACTCCAACGCATCGCCCGACCGCCAAGGCCAGCCCGGCACTCCGAACTCGAATGGTCCCGAGACGAAGGCGCCTGGGGACAACGATGTCCCGGATTGATCCTCAGACCTTTTCTGGATTTGCTTCCGCTGATTAACTCTGGTCTGTCGTGGGCATCAAACCCCGCGCAGATTGCAGCGCTTGTTTATGGTGTCGTGATCAAGCGAGCCGGCACAGGAGAGGTTCATCAATGCTGCCGCATCGGCGGCGCGCTGGGCTTCGGCCTTGGCCTGGTAGATCGGTGGCAGCATTCGCAGTTCCTCAATTCTCGTTGTACGCCGTGGCGGTCGTCGTAAGATTGCTCGGGCCGGCAAACGTCCCGCCAAACAAGCCGGCCACGTTTCCGAACTGCCACTTGTACGCGTAGGTGATGGTGACGCGGGTTCCGATCAAACGAACCCGATTCGCGCCAGTGCCAATCGTCGTGACATAGCCCCGGTTTATCGTCAAATTGATTCCGCTTCCCGGACAACCAGAACCAGATGCAGTGGCAACCCAGGTAAGGGTTCCTGCGGTCAGCGTCGGCGTAACCGGCGCTCCCAGCCCGCAGTCGTTGATGTTCTCCGAAACCAGATAATTGTCCACGACCCAGAAGGAGTCCCAAACAGAGGTTGGTACCGAGGCAGCGAGATCATTCTGCGGATCGGAGGCGGCAACGCGGGCCCCTTCCCTCGCGGCGTTGGTCAGCTTCTGCTTGAGGGAAATCGCCCCACTGAAGTCAAAAATCCCCACCACAAACAAGACGAGCACCGGAAGCGAAAGGGCAAATTCCACGATCTGCGAGGCGCAGTCGTCCGTGCGGCATTGCTTCAGCGCCGCCAGCAGTCCGGCCGGCCTGATGACCGCCCGCATCATTCTCATTGCGTCTCTGCCCTCATCTGCGCCTGCCCCGGAATCAGCATGTTCCCCAAGTCCAAGTTGGTGAATGGAATCGGGAAATGGTACGCATATTGGTACCGTGCGCTCACCGATATGCCACAGGTACCCATCCCACCCTGGCTCGGGTACGACAACTGGACGTTTTCCTGAACACAAACATTGGTGACGCTGCCGTCGCAAGGAGCTGGGGTCGTGCAGGCGGCAACAGAGGCCACGGTGCCGCAAGTGCACAGCAGAGGGTGCGTCCAGCTGGTCGTGGCGACGAGATCATTCTTATCCAAGTGCGCGGATGCGAGCGCATTTTGAACCGCGGTTTGAGCGTTGGTGGCGACGCTCGTCCCGGCAGCGCAAGTCGTGCAAACCGGGGCCACCGCAGCCTCTGCCCCTGCCCGCGTGCCCGCCGCGAGGGTCCCATAAGCGCGGAAGGCCTGGCCGAACCAGAAGATGGCCATAAAAATCATGAAGAACAGGGGTAGTATCATCGCTGTTTCCGCGATCTCTGAGCCGCGCGTGTTCCGCGCCAGGCTCCGCCACGTTCTCCGTCGCCGTTGCGGTAGTGCTATCGCGCTCCCCATACCTTCACGATACCGAAAAGCAAAGTGGTCAAAGCCAATGCTACGCCGTAAGGAACCTTCAGCGATTGTGGATTATCCAGAGAAACCTCGGCCCCCGGCATATGAAACGTTAACATCGAAGCCAGCAGCCTCCCCATGTTGCGCAACGTCTGCATGAACCGCCGCTTGTAAATCACCAACACCAGGGCCATCATTCCAGCCACGAAGACCGACCAGAACAGCAGATACAAGAGCACCTGCCAACCCACGAATGCTCCCAAGGCCCCGGCTAATTTCCAATCCCCCGCACCGAGGCTGCGCAGAAAAACGAAAGGTAACAACAGCAACAGCCCCAGGCCGCCACCCAGCAGGGAAGCCTTCAGCCCAAGCCATCCGAAGGCCAGCACGTTTACCAAAACTCCGACGAGAAATCCCGGCACCGTGAGCCAGTTTGGAATTCGTCGGCTACGCCAATCCGTGTATCCGGCAGCCAGCGCCAACGCCACCGCCAGTCCCAGGATGATCGGCTTCAAACCCTCTCCAATGTGCCCACTGCCGCGGATTTTCACATAGCCGAATGGCGAAGTCAACGGACAGGAGCGAGGTTTCAAAGTTTCAAGGTCTCAAAGTTTCAACGATACCGCGCCAACAACAAAGGCCCGGAATCGCTCCGGACCTATTGTCAATGAAACCTTGAAACTCTGAGACCTTGAAACCTTGCCCCTACCTGTTGAACGCGCCCGCGTTGTTGTGCTCAGCCACGATGCGCTTGGCATTGTCGGCCAGGGCCTTGGCTTGCGGCAGAAGTTCGAGTCCCTTCAGGATTTCAGGGTCCGTTTCCGCGCGTACCTTCATGCCCTCATCTTGACCAAAAGCATCCACAAAGATTTCGGCCTTGATGTTCGACTTGAGCCACTCGTTGTTATCGAGAAGGTCCGCTGCCGTGTACGTAATGCTGGCTTCGTCGAGCGACTTGCGGAAATCCTGGAGGAGCGCGTCGTCAACTTCCAGGCTTTTCGTGGGATGATGATTCACCACATAGCGCTTGGCGAAATTAAAGAACGCATAGTGCTGGAGCAGCGTGTCCTGAAAGTGATTGCTCTTCACCGGAGGGATCACCACATCGGGAGTGATGCCGCCGCCACCGTAGACGGTGCGTCCGCTGTCGGTGAGCTTCACTTCGCGATTGGCATTGCTGCCGGCTTCCGACTCGCGATTGTAGTAATAATCGTAAAGCGAAATGTTGCTGTAGTCGCGCTGGATCAACCTTCCACTGGGCGTGTAGTAGTGCGCCGTAGTCAGCGCCAGCCCGGTGTTCTCCGACAGCGGATAAACCGTCTGCACCAGACCCTTGCCAAACGTGACTTCACCCACGATCAACCCGCGATCGTGGTCCTGAATGGCTCCGGAGACAATCTCTGCCGCCGACGCGGTCAGCCGATTCACCAGCACCACCAGCGGATAATCCTTGCCGCCATTGCCATGCTGCGCGACATATCGCTTTTCCGCGGAAGCGCGGCCATGATGCGAAACAATAAGCTGATTCTTCTTCAGGAACTTGTCGGCCACGCCGACGCCTTCGCTGAGCAGCCCGCCGGGATTTGCCCTCAGATCAAGAATCAGACCCTTGAGATCGCCAAACTCATCCAGCGCTCGTGAGACTTCTTCTTCCGTGGTCTCGTTAAATCCGGTCACGTGCAAATAGCCAATGCCCGGACGAATCAGGAAATGCACGTCCACGCTGTAGCGCGGAATTTCGTCGCGGATCAGGGTGAACTCCATCGGCTTCTCTACGCCTTCGCGCGAGATGCTGATGTGTACCGTCGTGCCCTTCGGCCCCTTGAGCATGTCGGCAACATCGCCGGTGACCATGTTCTCGGTAGACTTGCCGTCGACCGCGATGATCACGTCGCCGGGATGTATGCCCGCTTTGTACGCTGGCGTCCCAGTGAAGGGAAAGATCACGATAACTTTGTTGTTGCGCGCTCCCACCGTCATGCCCACGCCGTAGTACTTACCGCGCTGGTCTTCGCGCATCAGGGCGTAAGACTTTGGGTCGAAGAAATTCGAGTGCGGATCGAGCGAGTGCAGCATCCCCGGAATGGCCCCGTTGTAAATGGCCCTGTCGGGATTGACTGGCTCGGCATAATTCTCCTCGATGACGGCGTAGACGTCAGTAAACTGCTTCAGGCTGTCTTTGACGTCGGAGTCGCTGGAAAGGGATGACTGCTGTCCCGTGCGCTGGGCGAAAAGAATCCCGAGAAAGCCGCAGGCTACGAGAAAAAAAACTACCAGGAAGAGTGACCGGCGAGAACTACGTGCCATCTTGAATTTTCCTTCGGTTGAGGGTTGTCGACCACCCAGCTACCGTGCTGAATACGCACAGTATATCACCACATTAGACGGTCCCGGGCCCGGATAGTCACCGTTGGTAACCACTCCGGAACCGTCAGTATTGTGAGATGCGACCGGGCGGAATAAGGTTCGCGCCCTCCGGAACTCTACTTAAGTTTACGGAACCGCGGGCTCCTCAGGGGATGTCTGAGCCGTCGCTTCTACCCCCGTTGACTGTGCAGGAGCCGCAGTCTTTGCCGAGACCGGTTGCTTGGGGTGAGGGCTCCTTCCATCCGAACGAAGATCGCTGTCGTCGTCATCGTCGGGATCGGACGGCGGGTAGCGTCTCCTTACATGCGGGACCGCGCCGATCGCCCCTCCGATCAAGGCGCCAATCGCACCAACGATCAGGCCGGAAGCCACACGAGCGTTGGCCGAGCCATCTTGGGAAGCGCTCGCCCCGAGCCCAAAGCCAACTCCGAAACCGATGAGAGCCCCAGCTGGCGAGAGGCCGGGCATCGGAGCTGCCGGCCGGTACCCGTATCCACGGGGCGCCCGGACCGGCCTGCGAGGTAATCGCGGATAACGGCCAGCTTGGCTGATTAAGGTGTTGTCTGCGGACGCCCCCGCATTCGCATCCTGAGTATTGTCGGACTGCGCTGGAGCCGAGGCTTGAGGTTGAGGCGCATCGGGCAGATCCCGCTTTCCGGCCTGCGCCAGCGCGACCGATGCGAACAGCAGCGTCATGAGCAGTGGGAAAATGATTCTTAGGTTTTTCATGAGCCGACAATAGCTCTCGTCGTGCAGAGGCGGTGTTGGTTTTGTGACAGTTTCGGGAGTGTCACAGCGGAGGGATTTTAAAGCGAAGCTTCGAGCGGTTTACTCACGAACTCCGCATATCGCCGCAGCTCGCCAATCGAAGACTCCGCGATCAGAGAGAAGGGAATCGCGCGACATCCCGCAGGCAACTCTTTCGCGGTAACCGAATCGCACACCACTGCGGCGGTCTGTTTCAATCCCCGCTGCCAGTTCGTTTTGCCAACATCCCGCAACACCAGGCTGTCGGGATGGAATCCCGCGGCGCTCAGCATGGTGCGCGCCAGCTTCAAAAACTCCGGCCACCTCGAGGCGACGCCCACCAGCGCGCCCGAAGGTGCCGGCAGCCACTGCCCCAGTGACGATGTTACGGAGCGAAAAGCCAGAGTCAGCAGTTCGGTACCCTCCGGCAGCGCGTGCCGCACAGTCGCCACCCGATTCGGCAGCGCAACCGGGATGCTGCCTTCGAGCATCTTCGGACAATCTTCCAATCCGCAACTCATCACCGGCAGGCTCACCGCCTGCTGTATCTCCGCCGCCACAATTCGCCGCAGTTCTTCGTCCGGTTCAATCAGCAAGAAATGATCGGGCGGCTGCAGTTCCAGCCACTGCCGTAGCCGCGCGCGCAGAAGCGGCAAAGAGACGCCGTGCTTGCGTGCCGCCCGAAAAAGGCTGCCGATCATCTGATCCAGCGCCAGCGCGGAGGAAAGCGGCATCTCCGGCTTGCTGGCCCGCACAAAAACCCCGCTCCCACGCCGGTTCTCCACCCAGCGCTCCCGCGCCAACTGCCGGTATCCCGCACTCACCGTGTTGGGATGCAGGTGAAAACGCCGCGCCAATTCCCGCGTACTCGGCAGCCGCTGCCCCGGAGCAAGGTCATCCCCCAGTATGCCCAAAACCACCTGCGTGACCAGCTGTTCGCGAATGCTGACTTGGCTTCCCCGCGCAAACCAGAGCTGCATGGCCGACCATCTTAAAGCCAGCAGGGGAGTTGTGCATAGCCGCACCGCGGGGTTGACCGGACAGGCCGACCACGGAGGGCCGCACCCCGTCGAAAAGCGCTATTGACGCCGCGACCATTGCGGGATATTGTGGCGGCACCGGATGGCGGGGGCCCGTTCTGGTAATCGCAGGCGCTCGGGGAGTTCCAACGTGCCGCTTCGTCGCGTTGTCACCGTTACATGCTGTGTCGTAGTCCTTGTTTTGGCTGCGGGCGAGTATCGCCCAGTCGCCGTTCGGGCGGGCATGGGCTTTCAACCCATTTCGCCGGAAGAACTGAAGATGACCAGCGAGCCGCTCGCTCCGGGCGCGCCTGCCATCATCCTCTACCGCCAGGTCGACCGCGACGACAACGGGCTTACTTCTCACGAAGACAACTACGTCCGCATCAAGATCCTCACCGAAGAGGGCAGGAAGCAGGCGGACGTAGAGATTCCGTTCCTCAAGGGAAACAATGATGTTGTGCATTTGCGCGCGCGCGCTATCCGGCCTGACGGTTCCGTTACCGATTTCGACGGAAAGGTCTATGAGAAGTCAATTGTGAAGGCTCGCGGCCTGCAGTATATGGCCAAGACGTTCACTCTCCCGGACGTGCAGGTCGGCGGCATCATCGAGTATTCTTACACCTACGATTTCCAGGAGTATTCCCTCTACGAATCGCATTGGATACTGAGCCAGGAGCTGTTCACCAGGGCCGCGAAATTTTCCCTGAGGCCCTACTCACGTGGCAGCTTTGAAAACCCCTGGACCGTGCACTGGTCCTGGCAACGCTTGCCACCGGGTACCGGCCAGCCCCAACAAGGCGGCGGTGACGGCATCGTCCGGTTGGATGTACATAATATCCCCGCTTTTCAAACCGAAGATTTCATGCCGCCGGAGAATGAACTCAAAGGGCGCGTGGACTTCGTCTATAGCGACCGACCGAACATACCGGACGTTGACAAATACTGGAAAAGCGTTGGGCACGAATTAACCAGCCGGGTGGAAGGCTTTGTGGGCAAGCGCAAAGCGATGGAAGAGGCGGTGGCGCAGATTGTCTCCCCCAATGATCCGCCGGACCTGAAACTGCGAAAAATCTACGACCGGGTGCAGCAGATGCGCAATACCTCCTACGAAGTGCAGAAGACGGAGCAGGAGCAGAAGCGCGAAAAAGAAAAAGAGCCCGGCAATGTCGAGGAGGTATGGAAGCGCGGTTACGCCAACGGGAACAACCTTACGTGGCTTTACCTGGGACTGGTAAGGGCGGCCGGGTTCGAAGCTTACGGAGCGTACGTTTCGGATCGCCGCAACTACTTTTTTTCACCCCAAACCAAGGATCGTACCAAGCTGGATTCCAATGTGGTACTGGTTAAGGTCAACGGGAAGGATGTGTATTTCGACCCGGGCGCGGCATTCACACCATTCGGGCTTCTGGAGTGGGCAGAAACGGGTGTCCCCGGGCTGCGGCTCGATAAAGAGGGAGGCACCTGGATCCAGAGCACGCTTCCTCAAGCCTCAGAGTCGCGGATTGAGCGTACCGCAAAGCTGAAACTTTCCGATACCGGCCAATTAGAAGGCAAACTTACCGTTGCTTTCACCGGCCTGGAGGCAATGGAACGACGGGTCGAGGAACGCCACGGCGACGACGCCGAGCGCAAGAAGTATCTTGAGGACCAGGTGAAAGAGTACATTCCCGTAGGGATCGAGCTCGACCTCACCAATCAGCCGGATTGGAAGAGCTCCTCGCAGCCCCTGGTGGCGGAGTTCAATCTGAAAATTCCCGGGTGGGTATCCGGAGCTGGACGGCGCATCTTGCTGCCGGTTGCGATCTTTAGCGCCACGGAAAAGCACATCTTTGAGCACACCGACCGCGTGCATCCTATCTATTTCCAGTTTCCTTTTGAAAAAGTGGATGACGTGACTATTGATCTGCCAGCAGGCTGGCAGGTACAGAATTTGCCCCAGCCTCAAAGTCAAGCTGGGCACATCATTGCTTACGATCTGAAGGCGGAGAAGGGTATGAACTCCCTGCATCTGACTCGAAAGATGATGGTTGACGTCCTGTTGCTGGACACCAAGTACTACGCGGCATTGAGAAGCTTTTTTCAGTTTGTGAGGACCGGAGATGAAGAACAAGTGGTGTTGCTTCCCGGAGCCGCCAGTGCGAGCAACTAGCCCGCGAAGACAAATCCTCCCGAGCCTGTGCGTCGCCTGCATCCTGGCCTGCGCGCCCCATGCCTTCGCCGGCGGGGACGCGCCCCAGTGGATGCACGCGCTAACCAACGCGCCTTTGCCAGCCCACGATGAAAAGACGGACGCTGTGCTCTTATATTCGGAGACCAACGTCATGGTCGATTCGGTTGACCGGATCAGGACGCATGTTCGCGAGGCCTATAAGATTCTGCGGCCCAGTGGCCGCGAATACGGCCTGGCTGCTGTTCCCTTCAATTCCTCCAGCAAAATCACTAGTTTCCACGGCTGGTGCATTCCAGCGCAGGGAAAGGATTACGAGGTCAAAGACAAAGACATAATAGAAGTGTCCCCACCCAAGATCGAGGGCAGCGAACTGATCCAGGACGTCAAAGTCAAAGTGCTGAATATTCCCGCGCCCGATCCCGGCAACATCGTTGGATACGAGTACGAAAAAGAGGAACGTCCTTTCGCCCTGCAGGAATCTTGGGGTTTTCAACGCGAGATTCCCGCGCGTGAGGGGCACTATTCCTTGCAGCTTCCGGGTGGCTGGGAGTTCAAGGCTTCATGGTTGAACTACCCTGAGGTTAAGCCTACCCAGGCTGGGAACAGCCAATGGCAATGGGTGGTCAGCGATCTAAAAGCGATCCGGAAAGAGGATGAGATGCCGCCCATGGAAGGCGTGGCGGGACGCATGATTCTCACCTTCTTTCCGCCGGGTGGAGTTGCGCAGAACGGTTTCAGCAATTGGCGGCAGATGGGAAACTGGTACCTGAACCTGACAAGCGGACGCTTCGACGCCTCGCCGGAGATCAAGGCAAAGGTCGCCGCTCTAACGGCCTCCTCTCCCACCCAACTCGCCAAGATGAGGGCTGTGGCGCAGTTTATGCAACACGACATCCGCTACGTCGCCATCGAACTGGGCATCGGGGGCTGGCAACCGCACGCCGCCCCGGAAGTGTTCTCGCACCGCTACGGCGATTGCAAGGACAAGGCCACGCTCATGGCCGCCATGCTGCATCAGATCGGCGTCGACTCGGACTATGTCATCATCAACTCTGAGCGCGGCTCGGTCACCCCCGAAGTACCGGCCAATCTCGGAGCCTTTGACCATGTGGTTCTTGCGATCAAGTTGCCGGAGGACCTCATCGATCCCTCGCTGATCGCGACCATCCAACACGCCGGGCAGGGGCGACTTTTATTCTTTGATCCGACCAACGAAATGATCCCCTTCGGCCAGATCGGCGGCTATCTGCAAGCCAACTACGGGCTCGTGGTGATGCCCGACGGAGGGGAATTGATTGAGTTGCCGCAGCAGCCATCCGCCATGAACAGTATCCGGCGCACGGCCAAGCTGACTCTCGACACCAAGGGCACGTTGAAGGGCGAGGTGAAGGAAATGCGGCTTGGCGACCGCGCCTCCGCCGAGCGCTGGCGATTGCGCACCGTAACCAGGGACAAGGACCGCATCAAGCCGATTGAGGATCTTCTCGCCAGTTCGCTTTCCAGCTTTCAGATCACCGGCGCCAGCCTCGTCAATCTCCAGCAAACCGACCAGCCCTTCGGCTTTAACTACTCGTTCGAGTCGGAGAACTATGCCAAGAATGCCGGCAATCTGCTCCTGGTGCGACCACGTGTGATCGGCAATAAGGGGATGGGATTCCTGGAGACCAAAGAACCCCGGAAATTCCCCGTCGAATTCGAAGGGCCGGCCAGCGATACCGATACATTTGAAATCACCATCCCCCCTGGCTACGCCGTGGATGACGTGCCACCGCCTGTCGATGTGGACTACGGCTTCGCCAGCTATCATTCCAAGACTGTCGTCACCGGCAACGTTTTCGGCTATACCCGCACCTTTGAAATAAAAGAGTTGAGCGTCCCCGTCAACAAAGCCGACGACCTCAAGAAGTTCTACCGCATCATCGCCAGTGACGAACGCAACACAGTTGTCCTCAAGCCGGTTCCTTAACTTACCGTCCGCTGCCCCACCGCATTGCCGCCTTTGCCCCGCCGCATTATGATGGCACCATGAGCTTTTCCGATACTATCTTCCTGTTCTTCCTGGCCCTCATTCTTTTTGGCCCGAAGAAGTTGCCGGAGATGGCTCGCCAGGCCGGACGCCTTCTCGCCGAACTTCGCCGCGCCTCGAACGAGTTCAAGTCGCAGATCGAAACCGAGATCGCGCACCTCGAGGTCCAGAAAAACGAAGTCCAGAAGAACGAGGTCGAGAAAAACGCAGTCGAGAAGAACGCAGTCGAGAAGAACTCCCCGGAGTTCCTCCCACCCACTCCTGCACCAGAGGGGACTGTTGCCAGCCTGAGTTCGAATCCGGTAGCAGGCGATCCCCCGCACCAGCTTGAGTCATCCGCCGCCCCGGCTACGTCCCCCGAAGCCGTCGCCGAGCCCGTCGCCGCGCCCGTCGCCGCCGAGTCGAACCCCGCAACCTCGCAGGAATCGCATGTTTGATACCGCGACCGAAGCTTCCGGCGACGAGCCCAAGCGCGACTCCATGCCCACCATGGGATTTCTCGACCACCTCGAGGAACTGCGCCGCCGCCTGGTTTACTCCATTGCAGCCGTGGCCGTGGGTTTCCTCGCCTGCTGGTGGAAGGTTGAACGCATCTACGACGTCATGCAGCGTCCGATCATGGACGTACTTAGGGCCAACGGATTGTCGGAGAAGCTGGTCTACTTGAATCCCGTGGATCCCTTCAACCTTTACTTGAAGATTGCCGCGTTGGCCGGCCTGTTCCTTACCTCGCCCTTCGTGCTCTATCAGGTTTGGCTTTTCATCTCGCCAGGTCTCTATCGCAACGAGAAACGGTACGTCGTTCCGTTCATGATCTCGACCATCGCGCTATTCACCACCGGAGGATACTTCGGCTACAAGGTCGTCTATCCGCAGGCCCTCAGGTTCCTGGTTCATTTCGGCAGACAATTCACGCCCATGATCACCATCTCCGAGTACACCTCGCTATTTCTCAGCATTGTCCTCGGCATGGGGTTGATCTTCGAGATGCCCATCCTTATCTTCTTCCTGGCGCTGATGGGTATCATCAGCGCCCGCTTCATGTGGAACAACTTTCGCTACGCCATTCTGATCATTTTCATTATTGCGGGCATCGTTACCCCGAGTCCCGACGTTATGAGTATGTTGATCTTTGCCGCCCCAATGGTCGCGCTATACGGAGTCAGCATTGCCATCGCATGGCTGGTGCATCCCAAGCAGCGGCGGGCGCGCATGGAAAAAAGGGCAACATAGAATTCGGGTTTACCGATACGAGCTATCATGGAGCAATAAGCGAGGGAAGGTCAGAATGCGTTCTCGTTTTGCGTTGATCTGGATGGCTCTCGTAGTGGCGTGCGGATCGGTTTCTTCGGAAACCGCGGCCACACTCCCATCCCCCGGCGCGGCAAGTCAGCAGGAGAGCTCAGTTCCAACCTTTCGCGCGACCAGCCGCTTAGTCCTGGTTGACGTGGTAGTCACTGACAAGAAAGGCGAGTTCATTCAGGAACTCAAGCCCGCCGATTTTACCCTCCTGGAAGACGGGAAGCCCCAGCGCATTTCCGCTTTCAATAAGCACAGCTCTCTCAAGAACGCTGCGCCTGAGCCAAAAATTCAACTTCCGGCCAATCAGTACACGAACTTCTCCACCCAGCCTCTCGATCGCCCAGTTACAGTCATCCTCCTGGATATGCTGAATACCGATCTAATGGATCAAGCGTACGGTCGGAAGCAAATGATCAAGTTCCTGGAGCAACTACCATCGGGAGAGCCAGTGGCCTTATTCGCCATGCGCGGCAATCTCGCCATGTTACAGGGATTTACGCAAAGCTCGGACAAGCTGATTGCGGCAGCCAAAACGCTTCAGAACAACAAATCGCCCATGATGAATACGGAATCTGATTTGGAAGACGCTGAGTACGCTGCAACGGCCGGTCAGACCTCAGCGGCCAATGTCAGCAGCGGGCTGCTGCACATGCTTTATAGCGAGGCGCAATTTCAGAATGATCAACGAGTGAGGATGACGCTGGCAAGTTTGTCAACGCTGGCCCATTCGCTGTCCGGGTATGCAGGACGAAAAAACCTGATCTGGTTGACCGGAGGGATTCCGTTTTCTGTGGGACCCGACTCGAGTAAGTCGGGTTCGCAGCAGGAGCGAGACTATTTTAACGCCTTGCACGCGGTCCAATCCGAGTTAGCAGTGGCGCAGATTGCGATTTATCCGGTGGATGTTCGCGGGCTAATGACGTTAGGTACGCCAATCGGAACCCCCAATGACATACCTGAATACGTGGCGCGACAATCCATGGCGCGGCAACACCTCAATTTGCAGGACACAACGTTAGCCTTGAAAGACCTCGCCTATGAGACTGGGGGCAAATCGTTCTCCAGCACCAACGATCTGAAGGCTGCGATGACCGAGAGTTTGCGGCAGGGAATGAACTATTACACCCTGGCCTATGTACCTGAGAATCGAGATTGGAATGGAGGCTACCGAAAGATTGACGTTAGGATTTCGCAACCCACAGCGAAGCTGACTTTCAGGCGAGGCTACTACGCGATATCCGACAGGCCGTTTTCTGGGGATGAGTCGGCCAAGATGCTCGCCTCGGCAGTGCAGCCGATGGTTCCAGTTTTCACGATGCTCTTGATTCGCGTACAGGTCCTTGCGCCTAATGCCGAGCATAAGACAGTGCGCGTAGACTACGCGGTCAATGCCAACGACGTCACCTTCAGTGATGGCCCCGAACAACGGAAGGAGACGAAAATCGACTTCATGGCTGTGGCCTGGGACAAGGACCACAAGAACGCGGGCTACATCCAGAACACCATGGAAACTTCTTTTCGCCCAGAGGCCTACCAACAAGCATTGCGGACGGGAATTCCAATGCATCAGGAATTGGAGTTGAAGCCTGGCAACTACACCCTAAAGGTCGGGGTAATCGATCGGGGAAGCCAGCGGGTGGGGACCGTCGATGTGCCATTGACCGTGCCGAGTGCGCAGACCGCGCAGAAATAGACATGTTTCTTACTGGCTCAACACTGAGGTTCGTGCAGTGATAGTGATAAAGAGAGTGGCTCTTCTGATTCTGTTCTTCTCCTTCACAGTTACCTTCATCGCCTGCGACCACGATAAAGATGCAGTCCCTATGACCGCGCAAACCCCGGTCGCCGTGGCTCAGCCAGACACCACCTTGCCCAAGCTTTCCCTCCCGCCCGACACCAGCGCGCTTCCGGCAATCGACTCGGCCCGCGCCTTCCAGTACGTGAAAGAAATCGTCGCCTTCGGCCCGCGCCCCCTGGGCAGCGCCAATCATAAGAAGGTCGAAGACTACCTGCTCGCCCATCTCAAAGGCGACCAGGTCGAGAACGACACCTTCACCGCCGACACACCCGAAGGTAAGTTGCCCGTCCACAACATCGTCGCCAAATTTCCCGGGACCAAGGACGGCATCATCGTCATCGCCAGCCACTACGACACGAATTACCCGCTCCGCAACACTTCCTTCGTGGGCGCCAACGACGGCGGCTCTTCCAGTGCGCTGCTTCTGGAGTTCGCCAACCAACTTCGCGGCAAGCCTCGCGCTGGCTACAGCGTCTGGCTGGTCTGGGACGATGCCGAGGAAGCAATCAAACCCGACGGCTCTGGCGGCCTCCAACAGGAAATGCCGTTCGACAAAGACAGCCTTTACGGCATTACTCATCTCGCGGGGAAATGGGAAGCCGACGGAACCCTGAAGAAGATCAAGGCCTTCCTCTTAGCCGACATGGTCGGCGACGCCGATCTTAACATCGAGCACGATTCGAACTCCACTCCCTGGCTCGAAGCGGTGGTCTACGAGGCGGCCACGCGGCTGGGCTATCAATCGCACTTCTTCGCGCGGACCATGACGGTCAGCGACGATCACCTTCCTTTCCTAAAGCGCGAGGTGCCTTCCGCCGACTTCATCGACTTCGACTACGGCTACAACGATGTCTTCTGGCACACCACGCAAGACACCGTCGACAAGCTAAGCCCCAAGAGCCTGGGAATTGTAGGGGCCACCATGCTGGAGACCATCAACATCCTCGACAAAATGGACCCGCTCCCGCCCAAGTGAAGCGATCAAGTTTTTCTTTGTGACTTTCGCGCGGCCTTCGCGACCTTTCCGGGGAAAGGCTTTTGCTCTTTTCCTGCGTTTCATTTCTAATCCCGATATGCAAAAGCTGAAGACTATGTGATTGTGCGTTGTGGATTGATTCCATCAGGGAAGCCCGTTGCTCTATTTCTGGATTCTCTTCAACCTGTTCGCGCTCGGCATGCTGGTGCTGGACCTCCTCGTCTTTCACCGCAGCGGCCGCCCTGTCCGCTCGCGCGAAGCCCTGGCCTGGAGTGCCCTATGGATCGCCCTCGCCGCCGCTTTCGCCGTCCTGGTTTTCTTTTGGCAAGGCCGCCAGGTCGCCCTAGAATTCGTCACCGGCTACGTGCTCGAACTCTCCCTCAGCGTCGACAATTTATTTATCTTCCTCCTGATCTTCCGGTATTTTGCCGTCCCCGAGCAGCACCAGCGCGGCGTGCTGTTCTGGGGAATCCTCGGCGCTCTCCTGATGCGCGGCGCGTTCATTCTTGCCGGCGTCGGCCTGATCCAGCGCTTCCACTGGATCCTCTACGTTCTCGGAGCGCTGCTGATTTACAGCGGCATCCGCCTCGGCCTCGCAGGTGAACATCAAGTCAATCCCGCGACCAACCCCGCAGTAAAAGCCCTGCGCCGCCTGCTGCCCGTAACCGACGACTACCTGGGCGGCCGTTTCTTTGTCCGCGGATGGAAAGGCAATCCGGGACTCTACGCCACGCCGCTATTGATTGTTCTGGCCGTAATCGAAACCACGGACGTGCTGTTCGCCGTAGATTCCATCCCCGCAGTCCTCGCCGTCACGCTCAACGCATTCATCGTCTACACCTCGAATGTCTTCGCCATCCTCGGCCTGCGCTCGATGTACTTCGCCGTCTCCGGACTGATGAAAGTCTTCCGCTTCCTTCACTATGGACTGGCGCTGGTCCTGATCCTGGTGGGCCTGAAGATGGTCATCGCAGATCGTTTCCCGATCCCGACGCACGTGACGCTGGCTGTTGTGGCAGTAGTGCTGGCGGTATCGATTATGACGTCGGTCATGTTTCCGGAAAAGAGAAAGGAATGAGCGGCCAGATAAATGGTTCGGGAACGGATTAGGGCGCGGATGGCATGGAGAGCACTTGCTTGCATTTCTCGCTCGACAATAAATCGAAATGGGACGTGTATTCTCGGAGCTGACGAAATACATCATCTTCCGAAACCGATGGCCTTATGAGCATGATAGACAAAACGACGACTCCATTCTTGACTACTGTCGAACAAAAATATTGTGTTGCGGCCTCCTTCCCAGGAGGGTTCTCCTTTTTCCAAAGATAGAATGCACGGCCTTCACTACCATCGGGATTCTTGTCGGAAGAGATTCCGAAATCCGTGATCACCATCGAGGGGATGACGCTCTTGTGGTAGTCCTGGTGTTGTTTTGCCTCAGCACGAAGAATGTCTTCGGCCTTTGGGCCCTTAATGTATTTCTTGATTTCATCCCAATCCTTATCCTTCACAATCGATTCGTAAGCCATATTGTCGATGAATATGATGGTCTTGCCCGGATCGTCTTTGTCGTTGAACGAAAAGGTTTTGCCATCCAGGAAATAGCGAAAACTACTGTCGCCCAGAAACATGTAAAAGTAATACCCGGTGCCTTTATCGGGTTTTATGACTTTCGTTTGCCCGTTATCAGGGCATTGAGAATGCAGATATGCCGGGCCAAGCATCAACATGAAAGAGACCAGAAGAACCATCCGCCAACCTGAAGCCGACGAGGTGTTTGCGATCAGCCGATTTGCATTCTGGACCACACTTCCCATCTGAGTGCCTCCGAACCCTATACGCGGATACTACTTCAAACCCCTCAGTTCTTCGATTTGCCCGAATCTCATTGGAGAAAGCCCTACACAAAGGAGAAAGTGCCCTACACAAACCGCACCGTCTCCCCCCTAACCACCGAATGCTTCAAAAACTTTTTGTCATCATGCCCAGGATAGTCAATCCGATAATGCGCCCCCCGGCTCTCCTCGCGTGCCAGTGCCGAACGCGCCACCAGCAATCCCGCCAGCTGCAGATTAGCCGCCTCATAAGCCCGCCGCGTCCGCGGATGCGCCACCCTCGGTGCCAGCCCCTCGAGCACCTTGATCGCTTCCTGCATTCCAATCCGCGTGCGCACCATGCCCGCATCTTTCCACAGAATGTCCTGCATCTGCCCAATCAACTCTTCGATTCCCGCATCCACCGGCCCGTTCTGTGACGCAGCTTTCTTCTGTCCGCCAGCAGCCTTGCGTGCCTGCTTCAGTTCCTCTCGCATGGCCTTGCCCGCACGCGCTCCATACACCAGGCCTTCGAGCAGAGCATTGCTGGGCAGCCGGTTCGCGCCATGCACTCCGGTCGCGGCCACCTCGCCCGCGGCATAAAGCCCCGCCAGACTCGTCCGGCCGTCCAGGTCCGTGCGCACGCCGCCGATCGCGAAATGCGCCGCAGGTCGAATCGGAATCACATCTTCCGTGATGTCGATATTGACCTTCATGCAGCTCGCATAGATCCGCGGAAAGCGTTTCTGCACTTTGGCCGCGTTCATGTGCGTCATGTCGAGATACACAAACGGATCTTTCGCGCGGCTCACTTCCATTTCATGCAGGATGGCCCGCGCCACGACGTCCCCCGGCGCCATCTCCTCGAGAGGATGGTATTTCCTCATGAAGCGGTCCATCTCAATGTTTCGCAGATATGCACCTTCACGACGCAGCGCTTCCGAAAGCAGCAGACGCGGCGCCTTCTTCAAGTAAAGCGCGGTCGGATAAAACTGAACAAACTCCATGTCGCCGACCTCTGCACCCGCGCGGGAAGCCATAGCAACGCCGTCTCCCGTAGCCGCTTCAGGATTGGTCGTGTTGCGATAAATCTGTCCCATCCCACCCGTGGTCAGCAACACCGCCGAGCAGGCCACTTCTTCCGGCAGCCCCTTCTCGCTGATAAGCGAAACGCCCGTCACCCGCTGGTCTTCGCTCAGGAGTTCCGTAGCAAACTCAAACTCCCGCACGGAAATATTCTTAAGCGTCTGCACCTTGGCATAGAGCGCGCGGAGAATTTCACCTCCCGTCGACTCTCCTGGAGCGCGCAGAACGTGGCTGTGGCTGTAGGAAGCTTCGGTTTCAAATACGAGTTTGGTTTTATTCCGATCGAGGTGTGTGCCCCAGGCAATCAATTCCTCGATACGCTCAGGGCCTTCCTCCACCAGAGTTTTCACCGCCTGCGGAAGGCACAGCCCGTCACCGGCAATCAAAGTGTCCTGCAGGTGCAGGATCACTTCCTCTTCATCGCTGAGCGCAGACGCAGCCCCGCCCTGGGCCGGCAGCGTGCCGAAGGCCTCTTTCTTGGCCAGCACCAACACGCGTCCCGCGTCCGCCAGTTCAATCGCGGCCCGCAAACCCGCAACCCCGGCTCCAATCACCACGAAATCGGTCTCGGCTGGAAGACCTTTCATAAACGCGGAAATGGTACCACTTCCCGCACCGGTGCGATCAAACTCTCGACCCCAATACGCTATTATGGAATCCCATGGCGCAGGTCACAATCCATGTCCCGCCCCGGCCCTATCAGGCCCGGATCGAGAACGGCTTGCTGGCGCGGTCCGGAACCTTGCTGGCGGAGCTGCTGCCTCAATCCAGCAAAGTCTTTATCGTAACCGTTGCGCCGGTGCGCCGGCGCTGGGGCGCAAAATTAGTTCGCTCTCTGAAATCCGCAGGTTTCAAGCCGCAGATAATCCAAATGCAAGACGGCGAGCCTGCCAAAAAACTGGCGACCGTCGAGAAGCTGGCAGAAAAATTGTCCCGCCTGGGCGCAGACCGCAAAGCAGTTCTAATCGCTCTAGGCGGAGGCGTTGTCGGCGACGTCACCGGACTGCTCGCCTCTCTCTACATGCGCGGCATCGAGCTTGTGCAGATTCCAACCACGGTACTGGCCCAGGTGGACGCAGCGGTCGGCGGCAAGACCGCCGTAAATCTCGGGGCAGGGAAGAACCTGCTCGGAACGTTCCATCATCCCCGCGTCGTGCTAATCGATCCTGAAATCCTGCGCACGCTTCCGGACCGCCAGTTTCGCGCCGGTTTGTACGAATCGCTGAAGTGCGGCATCATCGGGGATGTCGATCTTTTTCTACGCTTCGAACAGAAACGCGCCCCGATCCTGAAGCGCGACCCGGTTGAAATTGAAGGCGTGATAGGGCAGTCGGTGAAACTGAAAGCCGAAGTCGTCTCCGCCGACGAGCACGAAGACGGCCTGCGCCGCGTGCTCAACCTCGGCCACACCATCGGCCACGCGCTGGAAGCCGAAACCGGCTACCGCAGCCTGCTTCACGGCGAAGCCGTCGCTTGGGGAATGATCGCCGCCACCAACATTGCCCTCACCGTGGGGCGCACCGACAGCGTCACCGCTGGCCGCATCGCCGACGCCGTGTTAAGCATGGGCCGCCTGCCGGAACTCAAAGTGAGCGCCCACAAAATTCTCGCCCGCCTCCAGTCCGACAAGAAAACCCAAGGAGGCGTGGTGCACTTCGTGCTGCCCCGCGAAATTGGCAAGGTCGAAATCGCCTCCGATGTGCCCGACAAAGTCGTGATCGGCGCAGTCGAAGAACTGCGCCGCCTGTCCCGCGGCGGATGGGGAAAGTGAAATTCTTGATTGATGATTGCTGATCGTTGATTGAAAGCCATTCAACCAGCTGATGCCCTTGGGTCTTTAATCATCAATCAACAATCATCAATCAACAATTCTGCAAAATGTCCGCCCCCCGCAAACTCGTAATCGGCGCCGCCCCCGAAGGCGCGCGCGATCCCGACTCCGCCGCGCGCGCCGTCCGCGAGATGTTCACCTCCATCGCCCCGCGCTACGACCTGCTCAACCACGTTCTAAGTTTCAACATCGATCGCCTGTGGTGGCGCCGCACCGCCCGCACTTTCGCGCGGATTCTAGCCCAGCCCGACTCTCGTATTCTGGATCTCTGCTGCGGCACCGGCGACATGACCTTCGCCTTGCGCAAGCAGGCAGGGAACCCAGATCCGCAAATCACATTCCCGCAAATCTACGGCGCAGATTTCTCTCACGCCATGCTCCGGCGCGCCCGGCGAAAGTCTCTCGATAAAGTTTCAGCAAGCGGCAACTCTTCAGCCGCGCACTGGATCGAAGCCGACGCTCTCCGCCTCCCGTTTCCTGACCAGCACTTTAGCCTCGTGACCTCAGCCTTCGGCTTCCGCAATCTCGCCGATTACGACGCCGGCCTGCGCGAAATCGTCCGCGTCCTGCGCCCCGGAGGCGAATGCGGCATCCTCGACTTCAGCGAACCCAAAGGCGCAATCGGCCACCTCTACCGTTTCTATTTCAAGCAGATCGTGCCGCGCGTGGGCACGATTCTCTCCGGAGTCCGCGGCCCCTACGCCTATCTCCCCAATTCGGTCGAACGCTTCCCCGACCCGCAGGAAATGCTGGCCCGCATGCGCAATGCCGGCTTCAGCGAAGCCACCTGGACGCCCTACACCTTCGGCATAGCAGGCCTATACCGCGGAAAGAAGTATGAGAGCATAGGCGAATGAGCCGAGCCTTATTGAGTCTGGCCACGTTGCTGGCAGTCTGCATTCCCTCGCCCAGCCCTGGTGCGCCTGCGATCAAACGACTAGATAGCAGCACAATCAGCCCTGCCGAAATCGACCAAACCGTCTCCCGTCTGATGAACGCTGCAGAAGTGACAGGCGCGGGCATCGCCATTCTCAATAACGGCAGAGTCACGTACCTGAAGGCCTACGGCTTCCGGGACAAGGAACACGGCCTCGCATTGACGGTCGATTCCGTCATGTCGGCCGCGTCATTTTCTAAAGTGGCTTTCGCCTACATGGTGATGCAACTCGTGGATGAAGGCGTATTAGATCTGGATAAGCCGGTCTATCAATATTTGCCCAAGCCCCTCCGCGAGTATCCCGACTATGCAGACCTGGCCAAGGACCCACGCTACAAGCAAATCACCGCCAGGATGCTCCTAAGCCACACCAGTGGATTCCCCAACTGGCGTGCCTTTGAGGATGACCGCAAGCTCAAAATCCATTTCACACCGGGATCAAGATTCGCATACTCAGGCGAAGGAATCAACCTGCTGCAAGTCGTGGTGGAGGCGATCACCAAAAAGCCTCTGGAAGAATTAATGCAGCAACACGTCTTTGGTCCTCTGGGCATGACTCGCACCAGCATGGTCTGGCAGGCCCGCTTCGAGAGCGACTACGCCAATGGCTACGACGAGTACGGCCGTCTTCTCGGCCCGCAGAAGCGCACTCACGCCGACGCCGCCGGTTCAATGCAGACCACCGTGTCTGACTTCGCCCGCTTCATGGAGGCGGTCCTGGACGGCAAACTCCTGCAGAATAAAACTCGCAAGCTCATGCTCAGCTCGCAAATCGAAATCACATCCAAGCGTGAATTCCCCACCCTGAGTGACGAAACAACCGACGCCAATAAGGCGATCCATCTCAGCTACGGCCTCGGCTGGGGATTGTTCTGGACTCCGTACGGCGAAGCATTTTTCAAGGAAGGGCACGACGAAGGTTGGAGGAACTATACCGTCGGCTTCGATGGCCCCAAGTGCGGCATCGTAATCATGACCAACAGCGGAAATGGAGAAGGCATCTTCGTGCCGCTGCTCGAAACCTTACTGAAAGATACATTCACTCCCGAGTGGGAGAGTTACACGCCTTACGACAAGCTGCCGCCGCGCCCGCCGCTCAAACAACACAAGCAAGTTGCGGTGGATGCCGTCATCCAGCAGCGCTACGTTGGCCGCTACCAGATACCTCCCGAGGCAGCGCCAAACGTCGTTCTAACTGTCCGCTGGGAGGGCGGCCGTCTCACCGTGCAGGAGAACGACGAACCCAAACAGGATCTTCTGCCGGAAAGCCCGACGCAGTTCTACACCATCGCGGACGATGTCTATACCTTTGACATGGACGCACAGGGACACATAACGCAAATCGTTTTGCACATCCCTGGACATGACATTCCGGCCAAGCCGATTCCGTGAGCGGAGTTATTTTCCCGCCGCCGCAGCTGCGTTATCCGCGCCTCGGAAGCTATCCGCAAACGCATCCGCAATCGTATACCGCAAAACGCTCTCATACTCTGCTCCTAAAAATCCGCGCAAACGGTCCGTATTCATAATGTACTCACCAGTCATGTAAGGCAGCGCCTCCGGAGGAATCACCGAGATCCGCCTCTTCCACAGAAACCGCAGCACCAGCCGCATCGCCCACTTGCCCGGCACCCGCACCAGTTTCGCCTGCGCCATCTCAATGCAGCGGCCAAACGTAAGCGGCTCGCCGCGACCAGCCACGTTCAGAACGGTGAGCCGTTGTGCCTCCGGATCGCGCCGCAGAATGTGCGCAATCAGCCGCGCCATATCGTCCACGTGTACAAACTGAATCTTGTTGTCGAGATACTGTTGCCCGCGCGGCATCATGCAGGGCAGCCGCTTGCCCGCGCTGCGCATCTTCTCCGCCCGCGCGCTCTTGCCATTGACGGTTCCCCGAAACGCTCCCAGCAGATAATTCTCCACACTCGCCCCGGCAAAAATGTGCGGACGCAAAATATACACGCTGCACCCCCGCAGCGCCGGCGCTCGCTGCTGCACCACTTCATCGGACTGCTTCTTATGAATGGCGTAAGGCAGAGTATGCGCCGCCAGCACTGACTCTTCCCGTGCCGGCTCCGGCAGACTAGGCCCGTAAGCAGAAACGCTGCTGGGAAATACAAATTGCCGGATGGGCGAATCCGCCGTGCGGTTTGCCTCGGTCACAGCTTCCATCACCCGCGCCGTGCCTGCCACATTGATCTGCCACATGCGCTCGCTATCGAGCACGCCCGTGCGCACCGGATCGATCACAAATGCCAGATGCACCACTGCAACCGGCCGCCTGTCGCGCAGCAATTCGTAAAGCGTGCGAGTGCACGATTCATCGCCCAGATCCAACCGCTCGAACTGCAGCGGCAAGTCGGTCTGGGGTGGATTCAAATCCACCCCAATCACCGAGAAGTCTCCCAGCAGCGGCAGCAACCTGGCTCCCAGGTTTCCCGCAATGCCGGTGACCACGACAACAGGTTTTGCGCTCTCCATTGAAATCAGCTTACATCGGGACACTATCTCAAGCGTGCTCTCGCGATAGTCAGGCCATTTTCGAGAAGTGCTTTCCGGAGTTTCTGTTGAAACGGCTCGGGAATGTCACGGCTTCAGCCGCGCCACCCCGAGCCATAATGACAAGGGCTTCAGCCCCTGTAGGGACTGCTAATTCGGCTTCGTCGGAGGAGCCGCAGCCGCCGGAGCATTCGTAGTCGGAGCTGGAGTCGCCTGCGCTGGCGCACCCTGCGGCGTCGGCGGCATGGGCATCCGTCCACGCATACGCGGTGGTGGCGCCCCCGCTGCGGCTGCCGGACCAAAGTACGCCTCATTCGGCACCGCCGTGAACGAGTTCGTGTACTTGTCCATCAGTTCTTTCTGTCGATCGCCCTTCATCTTGTTATGGATTTCATCCTTCACTTGGTCCAGCGGCAGAACTTCCATGCTCACCACTTTGTAAATGTAGTGCCCGCCATTGTCGCTGATCACCTTCGAGACCTCGCCCGCCTTCAGGTCAAATACTTCCGCGTGCGCCGGAGGCAGTCCCGTGCGCCGCACCTTGGGCAGGTTCACCGTCGGGTTCTCTACTTTTTGTCCCGCCGCTTCGAACGCTTCTTTCTGCAGCTTGACGAAATCCTCGCCCGCCGCCGCCCGCGCCCGCAGGCTGTCGGCCAGTGCAGTCAACTCCTGCTCGCCTTTTTCCTGCTTGGCCTTCTCCGCGGCTTCTTTCGCCTTCTGCTGCTCTTCGGTAAGCTTCTCCGGCTCTTTCTCGTCGTCCTTGTCCTCCGTCTGCACCTGCTTGTAGCGCGCGACAAACAGCCGGTCCACCGAGAACTGCTGGTACGTTTCCGAATGACTCTTATACTGCTTCTCAATCTCCGTTGACGGAATCTTGTCCGCCTCTTCCGTCACCGTCCGCTGCAATTGTGTGGTCAAAATCTGCATCTTGGCCACCTTCATCGTCTCCAGATACTGCGGACTCTTGTCCAGCCCCTGCTTCTTCGCGATCTCCGACATCGCCATGAACTTCGGCAGCACCTGCTCCAGTTGCCGCTTCAATTGCGGCGTAATGTTCGGCGAAAGCCCGCTGGCAATCTTCTCAAACTGCGCCCGCGTCAGCTCCGTTTTGCAGTCCGCCGGCTTCTTCGCAGCAGGAATAGCCGCCTTTGCAGCCGCCGGGGTTTTCGAAGCCGCGGGAGCCGTAGCTGGACACACGCCCTTGATCGTCAACACCACCGCGTTCATCGGAACTTCCACTGGCGGCGCGGGTGGCTTACTCTCAGCGCTGGGAGCCTGCGCCGGCGCCGAACTCTCGATCCGGCCTCCAATAACTTGCGGCCCGGGCGCCGCCGGAGCTGGCCCCGGCTGGGCCTGTCCCCAGGCCATATTTCCTATCAACCCACCCATCAACGCACACACCAACCAACTCTTACGCATAAAAGATTCCTCCAGGATTGGTACATCAGGAAGTTGCACAACCCGAACCTAGCATCGTAGCATAGCCCCCGCTTCCCGCAGTAGCCAAGAGTCAGACCTCGATTATCTTGGCGCAATCGTGCCTTACCAGCGATAATCCCCCTATGTCCGGGACTCCGGCCCTCTACTCGCCCAACGCCATGCGCGCCGAAAAGCGCGCCGTCGCCGGAAACTCGGTCATCGCCGCGCTCCTCATCACCGCCGGAAAAATCGTGGTCGGCGTCACCACCGGCAGCTTGGGAATTCTCTCCGAAGCCGCGCACTCCGCCCTCGACCTAATCGCCGCGCTGCTCACCTATCTGTCCGTTGGAGTCTCCGACAAGCCCGCCGACGCCGACCACCAATACGGTCACGGCAAAGTAGAGAATTTCTCCGCCTTCGTAGAAACCGGACTCCTGCTCCTGACCTGCATCTGGGTCATCTACGAAGCGGTCATGCGCCTGTTTTATAAGCACGTCGAAGTCGAGCCCTCCGTCTGGGCCTTCGTCGTGATGCTGATCTCAATGGCGGTCGACTATTGGCGCTCGCGCGCTCTGGGCCGCATCGCCGCCAAGTACGACAGTCAGGCTCTCGAAGCCGACGCGCTGCATTTCTCCACCGACGTTTGGTCCGCAGGAGTGGTCGTGGTCGGCCTCACCCTGATCCTGCTCGGCCGCATCTATCACATCGAGTGGCTGCGCCTCGCCGATCCCATCGCCGCGCTGTTTGTCGCGGGCGTAATCGTCTCCGTAAGCTGGCGTCTGGCGCGGCGCACCATCGATGCTCTGCTCGACGCCGCTCCCGCTGGAGTCCGAGCTCAGATCCTCGACGCTGTCTCCCACGTCGATGGCGTGCTCGAAGTCGGACGCGTCCGCATCCGCCGCGCCGGCAACCGCTACTTCGCCGATCTCGCCGTTGGCTTTGCCCGCACGGTCACCTTTCAACGCTCCGAACAATTGGTGGAAGCGGTAACCGCCGCGGTCCACAATATTCTTCCCGACGCCGACGTCACGGTGCAGCCGCTGCCGCGCGCCCAGCGTTCGGAAAACATCTTCGACCGCATTCGTGCCGTTGCCACCCGCCACAACCTCAACGTCCACGACATCAGCGTGCAGGATCTTCACGGCCATCTTCACGTCGAACAGCACGTCGAACTGGACGAGACATTGACGTTGAAGACTGCGCACGATCAAGTCACCGAACTCGAAGCCGACATGCGCCGCGAGGTCCCAGAAATCGCCGACATCCTTACTCATATCGAAAGCGAGCCCGCCACGATCGAGACGGGAGACGAGTTAGTCCGCGACGCGGGCCTCGAGCGCCAACTGAAGTCGATCGCCACGCAGTTTCCGGAAATCGTCGACATGCACGACATCCAGATCAAGAAAGTTCGTGGACGCCTCTACGTCTCCTGCCACTGCACGCTCTCCGACGATCTCTCGCTGGCACGCGTCCATGACATCCAGACCGAACTTGAAATCCGTTTCAAGCAAGCTGCGCCGGAACTGTTCCGCGTGCTGATTCACCCCGAACCGAGTACAGATAACCGCAGATGAAAGACTTGAACTCGTTGCCCGCGCCCATCCTGCTCGACATCGCGATCTTCTTCACCACTCTGTCCTGGGGATTGGGCATGTATGTGGCCGACAAGAAAGTCCGTGTCTTCGCCTCACTAGCGATCGGCTGCTTCGTCTGCCTGCTCGGATACAGCGTCCAAAGTCTCGGCGCACCAATATGGATGGTCGTTGCCGCCCCAATTCCCGCTGATTTTTTTCTATTGTGGTATGTTCTACGAAAATTGCGGAAGATGCTCGTCGCCTATCCTGCAATCTGGGCGATCTATATTGTCTTCCATGTTCTGCTAAGCTCAATCCTCCATTACGATTCGCTGATTCCGGCGTGGAGACTGCACTCTTGAATTTTTAGAAGACATTCAGAATGAGAAGGTTTCATGACCGAAGCCCGCACGACTTGGATTGGGAAGCAACGTTTCGATGGCATCGCCAGTAGCGGCCACAAAATTGTCGTCGACGGTGACAAGACGGCAGGCAACAGCCCCATGGAGCTTGTCCTGATCGGACTCTGCGGCTGCACTGGCTACGACGTCGTCTCCATCCTGCAAAAGAAGCGCGAGCCCTTCACCAGCCTCGAAGTACGGGCCGAGGCCGAGCGCGCTGCTGATCCACCTTCCGTCTACACGGAAATCAAACTCATCTACCGCGTCGGTGGTAAGGTATCTCGCAAGGCAGTGGAAGACGCAGTCCGCCTCTCGAAAGACAAATATTGTTCGGTCTCTGCCATGCTTGAGAAGACCGCGAAAATCATCACTGAGATCGAATACAGAGACTCGTAGCTCGAAGTGGACAGACGGCGATCCATGGAGAACCCTAATGCAGAAACGCTTTATTTTCTTCCCTTTGTTTTTGGCGATTCTGGGCTTTCTCGCATTCCTGCGCACCACCGGCTCAGATCACGTAAGAGCGGTGCAGATTCTGGCGCTGATTGCGACCGGAATGTGCCTGGGAGTCGCGCTGGCGCATCTGCGATTCCTTTTTGACGCGAAATCGCAACGTTGAGGCAAGACCTCATGGCCCCAGGATTCTCCTCTTCACCCAGTCCGGCTGCCTCAACTGCGAAGTGATCGAAGCCTTCGATCCCGACCGCCTTGACCAGTTCCTCTCCGCTGCCTGATCATCGAAGGTTCGCGAGGCCCGCCATTCCAAGTCCGAACCAGCACAGCTTGCACCCGCATCCTCTGCGCGGCTATTTGTTCATCGCCTCCGCCGCTTTTCTTTGGGGAGTCTCCGCCGCGTTGGGCCGCGCTGTCTTTACGGGAAAACTGCCATTGAGTTCAACCGCGCTGCGTCCCATCGACCCACTAATACTCTCGCAGACGCGCACCACATTCTCTCTGCTGGTGCTGCTTCTGATCCTGGTTGCTTCACAAGGCTGGCAGCGCATCAAGCTGCCCGCGCGCGATCTGGCTTACTGCTTCCTTCTGGGAACGCTCGGCGTGGCCGTCTCGAATTACTTTTATTACGTTGCCATCCAAAGGACGAACGTCGCAACCGCCATCATCGTCCAGTACACCGCTCCCGTGTGGGTTCTGTTCTATGTCGTGGTCCGGGGCCAGCAGAAGCTTTCGCTGCAAAAGGTGATTGCCGTGGGTCTCGCGGTCGCAGGAATCGCCTTGGTCATCGGCATCGGCGGTATAGGATCAAACGGCGGAACATCGCTTCGCCTCGATTCCTACGGCATGATCGCCGCGTTGCTCGCGTCATTCTCCTTCGCGTTCTACAACGTCGCCGGACACAGCATCCTGGCCCGCTATGACCGCTGGCGCGTGCTCGTCTGGACGCTCGCCGCCGCCGCCGCCTTCTGGCTCATCATCAACCCGCCCTGGAAAATCGTCGCGGCCCACTACGTCCCAGCGCAATGGCTGTTCCTCTTCGTATTCTCGATGATCTCTGTACTGGGAGCGTTCTCTCTCTACTTCCTCGGCCTGCAGTATCTGGAACCCACCCGCGCGATCATCGCCAGTTGCCTGGAGCCGGTGTTCTCCATTCTCCTCGCCGCTCTGCTGTTGGGAGAAGTGCTGCGCCCCATCCAGACTGTGGGGATCGTGTTCGTGCTCGCTGCCATCGTGATTGTGCAACGGCCGGGAAGCGCAACCATAACGGGAGAGGACGTTGTCGTCGAACCGATGGAGTGAAACCCTAATTTTGCTGGCCGTTGTGCTCTGGCTTGACGCCGTGTAGAGTGACGATCTGGCGGGGTGCGCGTATGCCGTTGTTCTGTCAAACCTGCGGGCAGGAACAGCTTGGGGATGTGGAGGTTTGTCCGCGCTGTGGTTACCGCCAAAACCTAGCCTCGGCATCTGCTCCGGGCGCCGTGCCTTTCCCGCAGCGTGTTCGTGACGATCTGCGTGGTGTGGGTGGATGGCTGTTGTTTCTCTGCATTGGACTCATTTTCTTTGCGCCTGTCAGTCAAGCGATGATCGCGGCCAAGGCTTTCAGGAACCTGGCCACGTTGCGGCTTTCCATTCAGACGTTCCTGCGCATAGGAACGGTGGGGACACTCTACGCGGGCCTGGCCGTCTTCAGTTGTACTGCAGGGGTGATGCTCTGGATGGGGAATCCACGCGGCGTGAGCGTGGCTAAGGCCTACTTTATCGTTGCCGCGGTGTTGCCGATTCTCCTCTACTCGGCTTTGCGGCTTGCCGGAATGGAAGTCGATCTGGTGCGGATCGTGCTGGGGAGACTGGCCGCCTCCTCCATCTGGTACGCCTATCTGAGCAGTTCGCGCCGGGTAAAACTGACCTACGGTGATACTTGAGAGGAACGCAAACGTTCAGGAAACACAATGCCATCATTCCAGCGTCTTGCCTCGCGTCTCCGGCAATTGCGTTGTCATCAATGCGGCCAGCAGGTATCCCGCCGCACACAAGTAAAACGCCCAGCCCAAACCTCTCGCCTCACTTACTTTCCCAATTACCACCGGAGCCACCGAGCTCAGCGCTCGCGCGCCGTTATAGGTAAATCCCAACGCTCGCGCCCGCACGCTGGTCGGAAAGATCTCGCTGCCAATGATTCCCGAGCCGGAGAACATTCCAGTTCCGAAGAACGCCACCACTGTACCCAATACCATCAGGACCACAGGGGAACGCGCCGCGGCATAAAGTGGAATCAGAAGTGCCGCAGCTAAGCTATAGACCAGGAACGCCTTGCGTCTGCCGATTCGATCCGCTACCCACCCGAAACTGGCGTAGCCGGGAAACATTCCAAACAGATTCAGGACCACCAGCAAAGTTGTCGTCCCCACCACCCCGAACCCGCGTCCACCTTGCGACACCGGCAGCGACAAATAAGGAGGCATCCAGGTGAACAGACCCCACCAGGCAAACATGCCGCAGAAATTAAACAGCAGCAAAGCAATCGTATGCCGCAGATAAGGAGGCCGAAAGATCACCGAGAAGGTCTTATCTCGATTCGTCGTCTGTCGAGTCAATGAGCCGTAACCTGTTACATCTCTACCGCCATCGCCTGGCCTGCCAGCAGTGGCCTCAGGTTGTCCCCGAAACCTTTGCTGCTCCCACATGTCCGACTCGGGAACACTCCGGCGAATCCACAAGGTCAGCAGCGCGGGCAGAATTCCCACGAAGAAGACGGCCCGCCATCCGAAATAGCGCGACACCGGCCCCGCTACCAGAGCGGCTGCAGCAAAGCCTAAAGCCCACGAACTCTGCACCACGGAAATTGCCTTGGCGCGGAACTCAGTTGGCCAACTCTCAGCCACGAGAGTTGCGCCGGTGTTCCATTCGCCGCCCATGCCCAGTCCCAGCACGAAGCGCGCCGCTGCCAACATCGCAATGCTGGTGGCCAGACCAGACGCGAACGAGCACGCCGAATACGTCAGGATGCTCGCCATCAGCGCCTGTTTGCGCCCTATGCGGTCGGCGAGAAAGCCAAACAGCACGCCGCCCACCCCGGAAGCCAGCAGTGTGAGCGTACCCAAAAGCCCGGCCGTGGTTTTGCTCATGCCCAGGTCGCGCATCAGGAGCGTGAGCACGAGCGCGTAGAGCATGGCGTCGAAAGCATCCAGCGCCCAGCCGAGCGCCGCTGCCAGCAGAGTCCGTCGCTGCGCCGGCGAGGCTTGCCGAATGAGCTGGATGGGACCAATCGCCATGCTGGGCGGATTGTACGGTGCGCTAAGAAATTGTCAATTTCCGATTTCAGCAATACAGGGCTGAATTTCGCGGGGCAATCGGAATGTTTCCTCCCTTGGTACCTCACCCGCGCTTTACAATGTTTTTACTTCCCGGACAGTGATTCTTGGTTAGCCTTGTGGAGTGACCCTTTGGTCACAACGCTCGATATTGGATGTGCTTATGAGATTTCCGCGCTTCGCCGTGCTTGCCGTTTTTCTCTTGACGTTCCTCACTCCATGCTTCGCCCACCATATGGCGGTTGTGGTCAACAAAGACAACAACGTCGGCAACATCACAGCCGTCCACCTCGCCAAGATTTTCCGCTCGGAGGTCAAGAAGTGGCCGGACGGCAAGGCTGTCATTCTAGTGCTGCACAAGGACTCCGCCGGTGAAACCGAAACGCTGGAGCGCCTGGCCAAGATAAGCGCCGCCGAATTAAAGGCATTGATCGCCGCCCACAAAGACTTCATCTTGATGGCGGACTCCGACGCGGACGTACTGAAGATTGTGCAATCCACGCCCGGGGCCATCGGATTCGTGGAACTCCACTCTGTCGATAACACCATCAACGTGGTGCGCGTGGATGGCAAACTGCCCATGGAATCAGGCTATCTGCCGCACTAACTCGGACTCCTCTTACGGCAATGGAGGCACGGAAATGCCACGCAAGATTCGGCTCGTACTATTCCTAGCATTTGCAATCGCGGCTATTGCACAGGACAAGGCGAAGAACTCGGCGGCGGATAAGAGCATGATCCTCGCCCTGGAAAATGCCTGGAACCAGGCAGAACTGCATCATGATGCGGGTGCAGCCGAAGCCATCCTGGAGGAAACCTTTATCAGCGTGGATCACCATGGTCACCTCCAGACCAAAGCGCAGTATATTGCCGATCTGAAGGACACCTCATTTAATCCCGAGCAAATCTCGAATACGGACACGAGCGTCTACATTTACGGCAACACCGCGATCGTGACCAGCGCGTATCGCACCAAGGGCACCGACAACGGCAAGCCGTTCGTTCACCACGGCCGCTTTACGGATACCTGGGTCAACCAGAATGGCAAGTGGAAATGTGTGGCGGACCAGGAGACGCTGGTCAGCGAATAAGTGGGTGGCCGGTCGTAGGCAGGTTGTGCTGCATCACCTGAGCCGCAGCAGATGAAAGTATCTCCACGCCTTTTTGACATCGCGCGCAATCTGCTCGCGCAATGCCTCGACCGTTGGGAATTTGACCTCATCGCGCAGGCGGTTGAGAAAACAGATTTCGACTTCGCTCTCCGGCGTGAGCGCGATGGGGTGAAAGTTCAGCAGGTGGGTCTCGATGGCAAATGAATCAGCACCGAAGGTCGGACGATTGCCCACGTTCGTCACGGAATCAAAGCGCTCAGTTCCGACGCGAGTCCAAGTGATGTAGACGCCGTCTTTTGGAACAAGTTCTTCATAGCGCGCCAGATTGATGGTGGGCACGGTGTATTTCGCGCCATAACCGCGCCCACGCCCTGCCGTACCCAGAATGCAGAACGGACGCGACAACAGATGCCTGGCCCGGCTCACGCGACCTTCGCCGATCAATTTGCGGATGTGACTGCTGGAAACCGGCTCTCCGCGCAGCTTCTGCTCAGAGTAGGCCTTCACTTCAAAGCCTAGCTCCTGCCCCAACTGCACCAGCAGATTCACGTCGCCGGCAGCTTTGTGCCCGAAACGGAAGTTATAGCCTTCATGGACGTCGCGGGCATGCAGTTTCTTTTTCAGGATGCGTTCGGCAAACTGGCGCGGCGTCATCAGTGAAAGATCGCGTCCGAAGGGCAGTACCAGCACTGCATCTATGCCGGTGGCTTCGAGCAGGCGCAGTTTTTCCTGCAATGGCGTGAGCAACTTCAGTCCCGAGTCCGGCCGCAAGATGCGCGCCGGATGCGGCTCAAACGTAACCGCCACGGCCTTGGCCGCGCTCGACCTCGCCCGCCGCACAATCTCGCCCAACACATGAGCGTGCGCCCGGTGCACTCCGTCAAAGTTCCCCACGCTGACCAGGGAAGGGCCAAAGCCGGAGGGAACGTCTTCGAGTTTGTGAAAGACCTGCATTTCAGTGGTCAGTGGTCGGTGGCCAGTGGTCAGAAAGAGCCAGTGTTGTGTCGATTTCACTGACCACTGATCACTGGCCACTGACCACTGGGTTCAGATTTCAAACTCCAGCTTCATCCCGTCATAAGCCAGCCGTACATGCGGCGGCAGGGTAGCGTTGGTCGCTTCGTGCGCCAGATCGTGGCAAATGTGTGTGAAGAACGCCCGCTTGGCCTTTACGCGCTCCACGATGCGCAGGGAATTCTCCACTGTTGAGTGCGTGGGATGCGGCTTGTGCCGCAGGGCGTCCAGAAAAAGAATTTCCAGCCCTTCCAACTGATGGAACGACGCCTCCGGAATCTCGCTGTGATCGGTGAGATAAGCCGCGCTGCCAAAGCGGAAGCCGTAGATTTCCGTCTCGCCATGAATCAGCCGCACCGGCTCGAAGCGCACCCCGAAAATTTCTACGGGCCCGTCAATCGGACGCAACTCCAGTTGCGGCAAGCCGCCGTATTTGTAATCCGCGTCAAAGATGTAGCTGAACATGCGGCGGAGGAAGGCCGCCGCATCCGGTCGCGCATAGAGCGGCAACTTGTCGGGTTTGTGCCGGTAACTGAGAGGGCGCAGGTCGTCGATGCCAAGAATGTGGTCTGCGTGCGTGTGCGTGTAGAGAACGGCATCCACGCGCGTGATGCGCTCGCGGATCGCCTGAGTGTAGAAATCAGGGGTGGTATCGATCAGCACAACTTTGCCCGCGTACTCGATCATCACCGAGGGACGAGTGCGGCGGTCGTGCGGATCGCTGGAGTGGCAGACGGCGCAGTCGCAGCCCAGCGTAGGCACGCCCATGGACGTGCCGCTGCCCAGCACCGTGAGCGTGGCCTTCATGCGCTAATCTTCATGCTTTCTTTCAAGAAGTGGTCAGTGGTCAGTGGTTAGTGGTCAGTGAAAACCTCCAGACTGATCATTGACCGCTGACCACTGATTTTAACGTCCGCCGGTTCCTGTGGCCGCTCCCGGCTGCGGCGGACGGGATAGCGCGTTCGTTACCTCCACGTACGCCATGCGCACTTCGTAGAGGCTGTTTTGCAGAAAAGCTTCTTCCGTCGAAGTCAAGTTGCCTTTTGTTTTTTCCGCCAGCAGCGCAAGCGTGTCGATGGTTTGCCGCGCTCCGATGATGTCGATGCGAGGCTGGCCGCCTTGCTCGTGCATCAATCCCAACTGCAGCATCGCGGTCATGTACAGCGACGCCAGAAAGCGCTCGAAAGTCATCTCAAATTCTTTGGCGGAGCGTCCGCTAAGCTCCACGCGCGAGTCCAGGTCTTTCGACGATTCACGGTAGGCATCGGCCTGGGCCTGTTGCTCGGCCGCGGTCGGGGCCGTCGGCATGCCTTGGCCTGCATCGCCCTCCGCCGGAAACGGAGCAACGGAGTTGGCGGCCGGCGCAGTTTCCCTGGCTGCGGTTGGAGCCGGGGCGGGAGGCGTCGGAGCCCTCGGCGCCTCTACTTCCTCGGCAACATCTTTGCGCAACTCGCCGTCCTCGGTGAACAAGCGGCGGTCGGTTACGGTGAAACCTGAATCCTGTCTCTTCTCAGCCATGGCTTCTATCCTTGTGAATCTCTCTTCGCCAGAATCTCGATAAAGATTGTCTTTGTCTTTTGCGTCTTAGCGAGTCCTTGGCGACCTTTGCGGTTAAAGGTTTTATGCGCGATGCAACACAGAATCCTGTGCCTGCCGAAGTACGGCGCTTTCCATCGGCAACTGAATCACCGTGGCATTGGCCGCGCCTATCTTCACCTCGTGCCCCGGCGCCCCCACTTCGCGCCGAATGTATCCCAAAGCCGCTGTGCGCGTACCCGTCGGCATATGCAGAACCGCGACGCTGGTGACCTCGCCCACTTCTTTTTCTGCCGCGACGATTTTATCCGCAGCCGCGATTGCCGCTGCGCCTTCCACCACGAAGCCGGTAAATTTGCGATGCACAGCGCCTCGTGAACGAATGCGCTCCACAATCTCCTGTCCCACGTAGCAGCCTTTGTTGAAGTTAAGCGCGCGCATCTGCTCGGTCTCCTGGGGCAGGTCGCGCTCGCGAATGTCGGCGCCGTAGAGTGGAATGCCGGCCACGATGCGCTGCATTTCCAGCGCCTCGCTGCCCACCGGGGTCGCCCCAGCAGCGATCAGCGCCTGCCAGGTTTTGTAGGCATCCTTGGGCGCAAGCCAGATTTCGTATGATTCCTGCGGCCCGTCCTCGCCGCAGATCACCGTACACTCCAGGCAGTCGCAATCACAATTGCAGCGCGGAGTGATCATTTGCGAAGCGCACAGATTGGGAACTTCAATTCCCGCGAGATTCAGGATGGCGCGTGACCTTGGTCCAGCCACGCCCAGCGCCGTCTGCTGCTCGCTGACATTCGTCACTTCCACGTCGTCCATGATGATGTAATGGTCGAAGGTAGCGACGATCTTTTCGACCTGACTGCGATCGGTTTCCACGATGAGGCTCTCGCCGTGGTTGTAGACGGTCATGTCGCCAAGGATGCGGCCCTGCGGGTTGAGCAGGAAAGCATACACGCCGCGGCCGACGGCGAGATCGCGAATATTGTTTGTGACCATGCCGTTCAGCCAGCGCACCCGGTCGCCGCCAGTGATGGAAATCCGGGCGCGGAAGCCCAGATCGTAAATCCCGCAGCTGCTGACCAGCGCCGCGAACTCCTGTTGAGGATCGGCAAAGCGCGACGCAGTCGTTGCTCCGCGGTAGTCCGCCAAGGGGGGCGCTTCGATCCCCGATTGCGTGCGAATTGCGTCTAGCAGGGGAGTGTAAGACATGGAACATTCAATTATAAGCGAAGCGAGCGGCCAACCCTCTTCGTGAGGCGAGGCAGTGTATCATTTTTGTGCAGGTCGGACTTGCCCCTCCGGCGCCGCAGATTCCGTTTGAGGAGGATCGTATGTCTCTCTTCGGCATCGTTCGTTTTCGCGCAATCCCCCGCGTAATCCTAAGACATTCGGCGACCGTTCTGGCTCTGACCGCGCTGCTCGTGCTTCCGGGCTGCTGGGTGACGTCGATCAATGCACTGTATGAGGATGGTTTTCTCTCGAGCAAGGATCCCGATGTCGTTTTTGACCAGAGCCTGATCGGTTCCTGGAGTGAGATCGGCGACAAATGCCCCGTGCCGCTGACGATCACAGCGAAGGACGGAGTTTACGATCTGCAATCGACCGGCAAGGGTGAGGGATGCAGCGACTCGCTCAGTCCATCCCACTATCA
Organism: Candidatus Dormiibacterota bacterium; assembly: GCA_035566655.1. Taxonomy (GTDB): domain Bacteria; phylum Acidobacteriota; class Terriglobia; order Terriglobales; family Acidobacteriaceae; genus Sulfotelmatobacter. The sequence continues at coordinate 3,895 of DATMQT010000091.1, read as the reverse complement.
GGCCCGGCTGGTGAAGCTGGATGCCTATTACTTCCTCGACATCTCGCCGATCGCCGACGACGTCTGCGACATGTGCATCGCGAGACACAATATCTTCCTCGCGAAATTCGACAAAGCCACGCTGTCGATTATTCCGATTGATTCCGACTGGCTGAAGAAGGCGATCGCTGCAAAGACCGTAAGTCTGGCGACGATGCCAGATGATTCCGACACGCTAGTCGCGTCGTCCAAAGATCTGAAGGCCTTCTGTCGCAAGTACGCCGGAGACAAAGGAGTGTTCAGGCCGGACTCGACGGACGCGGACACCTTCATGCGGAAGTAGATTCGCAATCCACGTCGTTCACGTTATAATCTGGCCATGCCTCCTGCACCCGGCGCCACCAAAGCCGTCGGCATGGTTCCCGACGAGTTGAAGTCTGAACCCAGATCCAAAGGTCTTACCACGCCTCGGAAAAAGAAGCCGAAGGAACTCGCCGTTATCACCGAATGCTGTACGGGATGCGCTGGCTCGCCGGCATGCGTGGAATATTGTCCGGTAGAAGACTGCATGTTCTGGGTGGCGGACGAGGACAGCACGCCATTCGGCCGCATCGCGGTCGATCCCATTCTCTGCATCGGATGCAAGAAGTGCCTCAGCAAAGGTCCCGACGGGTGCTTCCTCGACGGCTGTCCGTGGGACGCGATCGTCATGGTAGACACCGCTGAAGTGGAAAAAGAAGTCGGCGCGATGGCGATTTAAGAGCAGTGGTCAGTGGCTAGTGGTCAGTGGCCAGTGAAACCAAGCGCCTCTACGGTTTTCTGACCACTGACCACTGGACACTGATCACTTCTTTTTGCCTTCTCCCGAATGCTCCGGGCTCCCACCGGGTTCGGGGAAGTCTGTGTCGACGCCCTTGATACGCGGATCCTGGTCGCGATGGCCTAGTTGCTCGGAGAGACCGAGGTTGCCGTCGTGATGGTGCTCTTCTTCTTCAGTGGCACCCTTGGCGCGGTCGGGATCGTTATCCGAAATCTTCGACACGATGAACTCCTCAAGAATTTATTGGCCGGGCCGTGCGCTCACAGCCACGCCGAGCTTCTTCAGCCGCTCCCGCGCCTGCAACGCTTCGTTGGAGCGGGGATAGCGCTGGATAACGTGGCGAAGTTCCGCTACCCCGTCATCCTGCTTGCCCAGTTCGATTAACGCAAAGCCTTTTTTCAACTGCGCGGAAGCAGCTTTGTTTCCTGTGGGAAAGTTCTGCAACACCTGGTTATAGCTCTGCGCGGCCTGCTGGTAGTGTCCCTGGCGGAATTGAATTTCGCCCAGATAGAAATAGCAGTTCCCGGCCAGATCGGTATTGGGATAGAACTTGACGTAATCGGAGAATTCCTGCGTGGCGAGGTCGTTCTTGTCGCCGTTGTAATCGCGCAGCGCGTTGTTGTAGAGCACGTCGGGCGGCGGAGCCTGGGCCGCGGCCTGCTGCTGTGCCTGCTGCGTGGCCTGTTGCGCCGCCAGACTCTGCTGGGACGACTGCATGTCCTCAAGCTGCTTGCTGACCTTCGTTAGCCGGGCCTTGAGTTCGTCGAGCGTATCGTTGAGCGACTGGATCTGGCCGGAAAGCTGGTCAACGCGCGTGGCCGAGTCTCCCTGCTGCTTTTGGAGGTTGGTTTGCAGCGCGGTTTGCAAGGCCGTGAGCGCAGCGGTGGCTTTGTTGATGGCGTCCGTATCCTGCTCGACCAGGTTTTTCATGACGCCCATGCGCTCGTCAAAACTGCGCTGCATGGCGGTCATCTGCTCTTGCAGTTGCTGGACTTGGGTTTGCAGTTGAATCATTTCTTTGTTGGCGGCCCATGCCGGGGTAGCAGCCAGCCAAAGCGTGGAGAGCAAAGCGAGAAAAGCAGAGAAGCGTCGTAGTGTCATAGGTAAAGGTTTCCTGAAGCCTATTTTAGACGGGTTGGCGGCGCTGTGGGTTGCGAAGATTCGCTGTGGGAACAAGGAAGGTCAGGGGGCGGAGATTCCTCCGCCCCTGCCAGTCCTGCACTATTTCTGATAAACGAAGTGGCCGCGGCGGTTCTGCTGCCAACAGGCTTCGTTCGACTCCATGCAGAACGGTTTCTCCTTGCCGTAGCTGATGGTCTTGATGCGGCTGGCGCTGACTCCCGCCGCAACCAGAGCGTTTTTCACAGTCGAGGCACGCTGGTCGCCCAGGGCCAGGTTATATTCGGTGGAACCGCGCTCATCGCAATGCCCCTCAATCGTGAAGTTGATGCCGGAATGCTGACTGAGGAATTGCGCGTCGGTTTGGACAGCAGCCTGCTGGTCGGCGCGAATGTCAGACTTGTCATAGTCAAAGTAAACGTCCTTGACGGTCTGCCCGAATAAGTCTTCTTCCGTGGGCCCCGCAGCCGCTGGTGGCGGAGGAGGTGGCGGCGGCTGGGTAACGGTCAGGCGCGCTGTGGCCTCCTGGTTTCCGCCAGAGCCCTTAGCAACCAGGTGATAGGTGGCGGAATCGGCGGGGGTGACCGACTGCGATCCGCTGGGTTGCACTGCGCCGATGCCATCGATGGATACGTCAGTGGCGTTGGAAGTCTGCCAGGTCAGAGTAGCGGATTCCCCTTTCTGGATGGTATCCGGGCTTACGGAAATTGAAGCCGTGGGCGAAGCTGGCGGTGGTGGCGGTGGTGGCGGCGGCGGAGCTGCTTTTTTCTTGCAGGCGCCCAGCATCAGAATGGCGGCCAGAGCGATTGCGGTTGCGAGTACCTTCAAAGATTGACGTTTCATGTTCTTCCTTTCCACGTTAGATCCTCCTGCGAACCCCAAAATCGTTTGCGAGTTCAAACGAAGTGCTTTATTTCCAACTCCAGTTCGGTTGCGCGTTACGTCCGGTAAAAGTCAGCTGATGAAGTTTGGTGCCGTCGGCCAGCATCATCCAGATTTCTTCCTTGCCCGAGCGGGCGGACTGAAAAACAATGTGGCGACCGTCCGGCGCCCACGAAGGGAAATCGTTGCGTCCGCCATCGTGCGTAAGCTGGACCCATTGTTTGCTGGCGATATCCATCAAGTAGATGTCAGAGGAGCCCGGCTCTCCCGGGCCATACTTGCGAGTCCACGCCAACGTAAGAAACTGCCCGTTGGGCGACCAGTTGGGCGAGACCGCATAGCCTTGGTCAGTCATGCGCTGCTGGTTGGTGCCGTCGGCCTCCATGGTATAGACCTGGGGCAATCCGGTGCTGCCGCTCACGAAAGCGATCTGAGCGCCCGTCTTGCGGTTCCATGAAGGGGAAACGTCCGGCCCCTTGCCCGTGGTCATGCGATGAAGGTTGCCGCCGCCGGCATCGCAGACGTAGATCTCGGAATTGCCGCCGCGCGAAGACGAGAGTGCAAGCTTCGCTCCATCGGGCGACCATGCCGGAGAAAGATTCGTGCCTCCCAGCCGGGGAAAGCTCACCATGCGGTTGAGATCGATCGAATACATCAAGATGTCCCAACCGCTCTTGGTCATTGAACTAAAAGCGAGGCGCGACCCGTCTGGCGAGATGCGCGGCGAAAGTGAAATCGAATTCTGGTGCGTGAGTTGACGCTGATTCGAGCCGTCGTAATCCATCACCCAGATTTCTTTGTGGCCGGTGCGCTCGCTGACGAAGAAGATCCTGCTTTCGGCGATTCCCGCTACGCCTCCGCCCAGGCGGAAAATGATTTCGTCGGCAAACCGGTGTGCGATGACGCGCACCGCGTCGCTCGTTGCGTTGTCGACGTACTGCTTGCCGAGCACTTGTGGGGATGACTGATTCTTGACGTCGTAGAGCCATCCTTGCACCGTGACCTTGCCGCTGGCCGCGCCCAGGTTGCCGAAAGCGAGCATGGAAGTATTGGGCGGTGGGGAACTCCAAGCTGGGAAGTCGACCTCGGACGGTT
>DATMQT010000090.1:0-16654 GCA_035566655.1 Candidatus Dormiibacterota bacterium | reverse complement strand
CAGGGTTTCCTGACTGATCTTGGGAACAACGGTTTCTGGAATGCCTTCCTTGCCGAAATGAGCTAGCAATAAAAGGACGCGGGCCAGTCGCTTCTCGCTGGAGTTGAACAGTTGGTCGACCAGATCCTCTTCGTAACGGATATTGCGCGCCAGCAGATAAGCCACGAACATGTCGGAAAACGCATGTTCGCGGTGCAGGGATTGCATCATGGCCTTCTTGTCCACTCGCGTAAGCTCGCAATCTGTCATAGCGGCGGCAGAGCCCATGCGGAGGAGCTGACCTGCCAGGGCGCCCTCGCCAAAAAAATTCCGCTCACCCACAATGGCGATGGTCGCTTCCTTGCCCGCCTGCGACACCACGGTGAGACGCACTTTGCCGCTCTGAATATAGAAGACGGAATCGGCGTCGTCTCCCTGGGCGAAGATCACCTGTTTCTTGGGTACAGACAAAATCTTCCTGCCATCGCCAATCGTCGCCAGGAAGGTGTCAGGATCGAAATCACGGGTCTTTTTCGCAGCTGCAATCGGATTCATAATTTCCTGCCAATTTCGGAGAGTCTTTGGAGCGCGTCTCTCCAGTCGTTAACGTTCCTCCTTCTACACTACTGCCTTGCCAGCAATACGGGTGAACTCTTAGCAGGTTTTAGCGGAACGCGATTAGCGTAAGCGATTGATAATGCAAGTCGTAGAACTTATTCATACGCGACGGATTGCCGCCATCGGGGGGGGGGGAGGCTTCGCATAGATTTTTAGTTGCAGGATACGATTCTTTGCAGTAGGATTTCCCGCGTAGGGGTACGATACCCTACGAAGAGCAGGTTGAACATGGGACGCAACGGAAACGGAAGCGACACACACTACGCGGCGGTGAATCGGTCCGATGTTCCCCAGGGTCGCAAAGGAAAACATCGGAGGGCAGTGGCGGACATTCTAGCCGACCTTTCAAAGCTGAGCGACAAGCAAGCGGTGAAAATTCCACTGAACAGTTTGAATGGTGAGAAGATGCAGAATCTCCGGTCTGCCTTGAATCGGGTAACGCGGGAGAAAAACCTCCCCGTGCTGACGTCGAGCGACGAGAAATTCCTCTACGTGTGGCGCGCCGATCCGCCCAAGAATACCGGGGCAACCGAGTAGCAGACTGCGGCACGCTGAGGTGGCAAGGTAAAATGCCGGGTTCCCCGCCCGGCGGTTCTTGCAGATTAGTGCTGCGAAGGCCTTACCCTACCCAATGAGCCGCTTCTTTCACTGAAAAACCTGCGGTTACTTTTCCGACGCCATTAAACGCCGATCTCGATGCGGCGTGGTGCGAAGCTGGCCAGTGCCCAATTCACACTTCTCTCCCCGTTTGGCCCCGCACGTGGGACAACGCACGGCCAGAGCCGGGTCCTTCTTGGCACTCATATCCATATAATGCGCCGTTGTCTCTCCGCGGACTGGTCAATAGTGACCACTCCGCGAGTTCCATTTGCTCAACACACTCAACATAAGATTGAGCCTTGAACCGGATTCCCTCGTGGTTGCAGCTTCAGACTCGCCCCAATCTTAATCTCCGCATTGTGAGCTATCTTGCTCAGACTGTGCCGGCAGCACCTGTCATTCTTAATTCTCCTGAATGTGCATACGGAGCTGCGGACGCTGATTCGCAGCTCTCATTCCTAAGGTTGCTGCGGGCTGGCTTAATCAAGTCCGGCGAAGCGACCACATCCAGCCAATCGGCATTCTCATCCGTGGACGCCACGAAACCCGCGGCCAACACGGTTTCGACCCTAAGTTTCGGATATTGAGATTCGGGCGACGCACCATGCCGTTCGGTTGGAGGCGTTCGCCCGCGCACGAAGAAAGGTTCAAATCATGCCTTTAATTCAGCTCCTGGAAGTTCTCGTCGTGGTGGGCGTTCTCCTGTGGCTGGTGAACCGTTTCATTCCCATGCAGGGATCCATCAAGTCAATTTTGAACGGCGTGGTGGTCATAGCCGTAGTTCTATGGCTGCTGAACATTTTTGGACTGTTTCATTCTCTTTCCGGCATTCGCCTCGGAAAAGGCTGAAGTGCGCAACTGCGCGTAAGAACAAAACGTAACGGAACCCAGTTTCTAATTCAGGCTGAATGGCAGGGAGACCTGCCCCAAGGAGATATTTGTGAAAAGCAAGCTGTTGTTAGTAGCCGGAATCACCCTCAGTTTGAGCGCGTTCGCTCAAAACAATTCTCAACCCACGCCCACCTTCCGCGTGACCGTCATTAGCCGCAGCGTGCAGGCAGTCAACTACAAGCATCGCAGCGGTTCGTCGAAGGTGGATTTCGCAGGCACCGATTTGATGCCTTCGGCCAACGGCGTTGCGGAAGTGAACAGCAAACGCGGATCCATCGCGATCGAAGCCGACTTTGGCGATCTGCAACGGCCGACGACCTTCGGCAATGAGTATCTGACTTACGTTTTGTGGGCGATTTCACCCGAGGGCCGCGCCGTGAACCTGGGCGAAGTGCTGGTTGGGGAGAACCATCGCAGCAAGCTCAACGTGACCACGGACCTTCAGGCCTTCGCTTTGATCGTGACCGCGGAACCTTATTATGCGGTGCGCCAGCCGAGCAACGCTGTGATTCTCGAGAATGTCGTGCGCGACAACACCAAGGGCACCACCGAAGCGGTGAATGCCAAGTATGAACTGATGGAACGCGGTGGCTACATTCCCACGGGCTACAAGTTCGATCCCGTTGTCCTGAATGCCAATTTGCCGCTGGAATTTTTCGAGGCGCGGAATGCGCTGCGCATCGCTCAATCCGAGGGCGCGGAACAATATGCCGCCGACAGCTATGGGCATGCCACGAAGCTAATGGATCGCGCCGATGAATACGCCACGCGGAAACACATCGACAAAAAACCCTTGATCGCAATTTCCCGCGAAGCCGTGCAGACGGCGGAAGACGCGCGCGAGATCGCCGTCAAGAAGATGGAGGACGTCCGCCTGGCCAATGAACGCCAGGATTCAGTGGACGCGCAGGCCCGGTCGCAAGGCCAGACCGATGACGCGATGCGGCAGAAGCACGAGGCGGAGTCCGCCACGGCGAGAGCCCAGGCAGACCGAGCGCAGGCCGAATCAGACACGGCCAATGCTCGGGACGCAAAAGCTCAGGCCGAGGCCGATGCAGCCAAAGCACGCGGCGACGCCAGCGATGCTCAGGCCGCAACCGCGAAAGCCAATGCGGATAATGCAGCGAACCAGGCTTCGTCAGCCACTGCGCTATTAGCAGCCCAGGCCGACGCAGAACAATCGCGCCTTGCTGCACAGCAGGCCCAGGCCAACGCGCAACAGGCTGATACTGACAAGGCTGCCATGCGTGCGAAATTATCCGAGCAGTTAAATTCCATCCTCCAGACTCGCGACAGCGCCCGCGGGCTGATTGTCAGCATGTCCGATGTGTTGTTTGACACCGGCAAATACTCGTTGAAGCCGGGAGCACGCGAGAAGCTGGCGAAGGTTGCCGGCATCCTGCTCGCCTACCCTGGTCTCAGCATTGAAGTCGGCGGCTATACCGATAACGTCGGCGGCGATGCCATGAATCAAACCCTGTCGGAGCATCGCGCCGGTTCGGTGCGCGATTACCTGGTGCAGGAAGGCGTCGCGAACAATTCAGTCAGCGCCAAAGGTTACGGCAACACTTTGCCGGTAGCTACCAACGATAACTCAGCCGGCCGTCAGCAGAACCGCAGAGTGGAACTTCTGGTCTCCGGGGAAGCCATTGGCAACCCGGTCAACCCGGTCACAGGAAACTTGCAGTAGGAAGTTTGCACTAGGACCAGCTCACAAAAACGATCGAATCGATGCATGGAGGCAACACCCATGAAACTAGTAGGAATAATCGGCACGGCAGTTCTTTCTTTGACCCTAGGAGTGGCAGTTCCTGCGTACACGCAGGCCAAGGAAGAGGAGAAATCCAAGCCTGCCCAGGAAGAAAAAAAGGCCAAACCGGCAAGGCAGGACGAGAAAAACGCGCAGCAGCAGGACAAGAACAACAAGCAGGGAGAAAAAAGCGCGCAACAACAGGACAAGAACAACCAACAGGAAAAGAGAAGCGCGCAACAGCAAGATAAAAACAACCAGCAGGAACAGAAGAACGCGCAGCAGCAGGACCGGAACAATAAGCAGGAAGAGAAGAACGCGGAGCAACGCAACCAGCCGGCTAGACGCGCTGGAGGCGGTTCCCGCATTCCCGACGACCGCTACCGCGCCAATTTCGGGCGGGAACACAGCTTCCACGTCAGCCATAACGACTACGACCGCGACCGCCGCTTCCAATACGGCGGCTACTGGTTCAGTTTCGTCGACGTGTGGCCCAGCAACTGGCAGTACAGCCAGGACGTTTTTGTGGTCGAGATTGACGGGATGTATTACCTGTGCAATCCAATGTATCCCGGCGTTAACGTTGCCATCAGCGTCACCTTGTAGCAACGCGGCGGTGACGGGTGCAGCCTCAGGCGAGGCTGCACCCTAATGAATGAAGTAAGACATACAAATTAGAACTAAGGGGCACAACATGCTTGGAACAATTCTTATCGTGATCCTGATTTTGGCCCTGGTGGGCGCGCTGCCACGCTGGCCGCATAGCCGGGAGTGGGGATATGCTCCGACCGGCGGTTTGGGACTGGTCCTCTTCATCGTAGTGATTCTGCTGGTTCTCGGACGCATTTGAGTATGCATCGCACGGCCATCGCGCTCTTCGCAACGATCAGGGCTTGGCGGCGGTTTTCTGTCCGCGCGGCGGCACTTCTTCTGGCGTTGCTGATGTGCAGCGGCGGTGCGCTCGCCTACTCCGTTCTCACCCACGAAGAAATCGTCGACCTGCTGTGGACCGACGAGATTAAACCGCTGTTGCTTCATAAATACCCCGGCCTCACCGAAGACCAGCTCAAAGAGGCGCACGCCTATGCCTACGGCGGCGCCGTCATCCAGGATCTCGGCTACTACCCCTTCGGCAGCAGGGAATTCAGCGACCTGGTGCACTACGTCCGCAGCGGAGATTTTGTCCACGAGTTGTTGCTCGAGAGCCAGGATGCCAACGAGTACGCCTTCGCGCTGGGCGCTCTGTCTCACTACGCCTCCGACATCGCCGGTCACCCCGCGGTCAACCAGGCTGTGGCGCTTGAATACCCGAAGTTGCGCGCGAAGTATGGCAAGTCCGTCCGGTATGCCCAGGACAAAACAGCGCATCTGAAAATAGAGTTTGGATTCGACACGGCCCAGGTCGCGAAGAATCGTTACGCCTCCGAGCAGTATCACGAGTTCATCGGGTTCCAGGTCTCCAAGCCTTTGCTGGAACGAGTCTTCCCCGTGGTTTACGGAGTGGAACTCAAAGACGTGCTCACCCACGAAGACCTGGCGGTGGGTTCGTACCGTTTCGCGGTGAGCCGGCTCATTCCGCAGATGACCCAGGTCGCGCTGCAAACCCATAAGAAGGACCTGGTGCGTGAAACGCCGAACTTCGCGAAACAGAAATTCCTGTACCGCCTTTCGCGCTCCGACTACGAAAAGCAGTGGGGTAAGGACTATGTGAAACCGGGAGTGGGCACCCGCATTCTGTCGACGCTTCTGCGCTACATGCCGAGAGTTGGTCCCTTCAAAGGTCTGGCGTTCAAGAGTCCCACACCACAAACTGAGGATCTTTACTTCAAGAGCATCAACTCGACCGTCGATCAATACCGGGCACTTCTCGAAGGCGTGCGCACCGACACAGTGGTGCTGCCCAACTATGATTTCGATACCGGAAACCCAACCAAGGCGGCGGAATACTCGTTGACGGATGACGCCTACGCCAAGCTGCTGGGTCAATTGTCGGAACGGAAGTTCGACAAGACTTCTCCGGATCTGCGCGCCAACATCCTGCTGTTCTATTCCGACCTTTCGGTTCCGATTGAGACCAAGAAGAGTCCAGGTGATTGGCAAAGCGTGCTCAGCCAGTTGGACCAACTAAAGTTGGTCACGCCGGCTCCCGTTGTCGCAGTCAGCGCTGCCCCCGGAAACCACGATCAGAAGTAAGCTCGCTCTCGCGAGCTGCCGGGCCGTCTGCCACAGGATCCGATCCCCTTACCCTGAACCTCACTGCCGTTTTACAATGCGCATCATGCGCAAAATCGTTCTCGGCCTGGGCACCAGCATCGACGGTTACATCGCGCGTCCCGACGGCGCAGTTGATTTCCTGTTTATGCCGAAGGATTATTCGATGGGCCCCTTTTTCGCGACCATCGATACCGCAATCATGGGGCGCAAGAGCCTCGAAGCCGGCCTCAAGATGGGCGGCGGCAAGCTCGATAGCGGCGGCCTGGCAATTTATGTTTTCTCCCGCACCCAGCCGCCGGGCAAGGCCGAAGGATGGACATACGTCAACGAGTCGCCGGCGGCTTTCGTGGGCAAACTCCGCAAGAATCCTGGCAAAGATATCTGGCTGATGGGCGGGGGTGAACTCGCACGAGAATTCCTGAAGGCGGACCTCGTGGATGAACTCTACATCGGCGTCGTCCCTGTCTTGCTGGGAGAAGGGATCCCGCTATTTCCCAGCGGATTCCCGCAACGCAACTTTGCGCTGGTTGAGAACAAGACCTATTCTCGGGGCATGATCGCGCTCAAGTACGAACGCGTGCGCGCCAAGGCCAAGACGAAGCCCAAGCGCAAGTCCTGAGCTGGGATTTTTTACGCGGACCGCGCAGCTCAGCGCTAATGTATCGTCTGCTCGCTCTTGCGGACCCCCGGAGAACTGGTCGAGCCTTCAAACTTGGGGTCGCCAAGCTTCGTGATCCACAAGCCTGAGTGAATGTCGTTGAAATACATCAGGCTGTTGAGCAGCGGGCTGTCGCAAGTCACCGAGCAAGGTTGTCCGCCCCAGGTGAACGGCAGGTTCGGGCGGTAGCCCTTGCTGTCTCCCGTCCAGAAGCGGGCAATCTCGCGGCCCTGACGGTAGAGATCGCCGCGCAGTTCCCCGGAAATATCGAGCACACGCGCGCCCCCGCTGTAGTAGCCCTCATAGAGCATATCGTTCGCGGCCCAGAAATTGTGTGAGCCGCCTTCCGGCACTTCATACTGCGCCACCTCGCGCGGATGCTTGATGTCGAAAATATCCATGACATGGCAGATGGCACGCACCGGGATGCGGTCCCGGTTGTCGAGTTCGAAAATTGCAGGGAAGACTTCGTCGCCCACAAACAGATAATTCTTGTAGCGGAACACGCTGTGCGTGCCCGCCAGCCAGCCGTCTCCATAGAGTTCGTAATGGTTGAAGTGATATTGGCTCACCAGCTTGGGATTCTCCGGGCTGCCGCCGGCCATGCCGTTTCCTACATCGAGGATGATCAATCCATCTCTCCAGTACGCGAGATAGGCCAGGCCATCCTTTATCTGCAAGTCGTGCAGATAACGTCCGCTGGTCACTGTGCCATGCTTGGTTTCCATGGTGGCGACGGTCGGATTCTGCGCCTCGAAGCGTGCCACTTCTTTGGGATGCTTCACATCCTGAAAATCAATCACGCGCATGGAGCCGCTGGCATCGTCGGTCAGGTACACATAATGCCCGTCAATGTAGGCGCTGTGCACACCGCCGGTAACGGTTGCCGTGTATTCGGAAAGAACTTTCAAGTGTGAAGCGTCGGAGGTGTCGAGGAAGACGATTCCGTTTTTGCGGTTGGAAGCGCCCTCGCGCGTGAACACTCCAATTTTTTCGTCGGGTGTGGTGCTGATGTCGTTGATCAGCCGCGCGTCCACCTTGAGAGTGTCGAGAAGCTTAGGGCTCGCGGGATCGGCGATGTCGTAGACGAAGAGCTTGTCTGTGATGGTGGCAAGATAAGCGTGGTGTCCGATGATCCACTCTTCCGACATTTGCAAGTCCGGCATGGAAGTGTGAGACACCACTTCCATATCGCGCTCCACGTTGCGCGGGCGCACCACAACCGACGCCGTAGCGCTGTGCTGCCCGCTGCTGGCCATGATCACGTAAGTGCCAGCCTTCTCCGCCACAAACCCGCCGTCGGGATAAACCGCGGCTCCTTCACCGGAAATCGACCAGCGCACCGCGGGATCCTTCACATGACCTCCGGCAGCGTCGGCCGCGCTCGCGCTAAAGTGGACGACGTCGCCGGTGCGCGCTTCCGCGGAAGCGGGCTTGACCGTTAACCTGCGCACAGCATCGCGCACAATCTGCAACGTAACCGTGCCGCTCACGCCTTCCGACGTTGCTTTGATCGTGACGCTCCCCGGTGCAATACCAGTGACCAACCCGGCTGCGTCGACGCTGGCGAGGGATGTCTTCTCTGATGACCATTTCACTGCCACGTCGGTGCGGGGAGTGCCGCTGGCAGTGCGCGCAATGGCGTTAAGTTTTTCCGCGCCGCCAGCCACGACGCTGGGATACGCCGGCGCTTCAATTTCAACGCTGGTAATTTTCGAGTCGCTCACGTTGATCGTGGCGTAGCCTGCTTTCCCCGCGATTACCGCGCCGACCATCACCTTCCCCGGCGCGTGGAGAGTAACCGTGCCGTCGTCATCCGCGCTCGCCAGGTCGAAGGGAGCGGCAAACCACGCCTGAGGTTTTTCGTCGATGGCATTTCCCGCCGCATCTTTGGCGGACGCGCTGAATTTGATTTTTTCTCCGACGTGAGCGTCGATGGCTTTGGGGCTGATCTCCACGCTCGCGGGAGCCACGGAAGTGCTCGGTGCTTCTTGCTTTGCGGTGTCCGCAGCTGCGTCCGGCTTGGCCGGTGCGTCCTTCTTCGCGGCATTAGGGTCTTGCTTCGCGGGCGTGGCATCCTGCGACCATACAATGCTTCCCACTGAAAGAATCATGACGGCAACTGCCAACACCAGTGCTCGATGCTTGAACATGCGCCCTCCGGGCTGAAATGTTTTATTGCTTGCTCGGTTCCATTTTCCAGAAATCAATGCCCGCCGCTTGCGGTCCCACGTCGACCGTAGCCACGGTTTTCAAATTGCTCAGATCAATCACTTCCACAGTGCCTGGTTCTGAGCCAACCCCTTCAACCGAAATGAAAGCGTAACGGTCGTCGGGAGAAACAACCGCCCCGTGTACAACTTTTCTTTGCGTAGGAATCTTCGCCAACTCGCGCCCGGACATCGGATCGAAGATGGAGACCGACTGCCCACGTTTATTCGTAGCGATCAGCCGCCCATCTTTCGTCATGGCCAGATTGTAGACGCCCGTACCCGCGGGAAAGCGGCGTGCTAGAGTCCAGGTGTCAGTCTTGATGGCAACGATCTCATTCGATTGATTGCAGGCCACGTAAACAATCGATCCGTCATTCGAGGGCTGCGCCCACGTCGGCGTGCATATGGGCTTGTGATCGGCCATCTTTTCACCAGACATCTTTCGATCGCCCATGGAATGCGCCGCCGGTGAGCCGCTCATTCCCATCTCCTTGCCCGGCGCCAGCATGAAGTAGCGATCCACGGCAAACTTTCTGGTGTCGATCTCGACCAGCATGTCGTCCATCATGCAAGCCGAGTAATGTTTGGTGCCCGCGTGGTTGAGGCGCGACCCGTGCGGCATGGTGCAGGTGGGAATGCGTTTCACCTCAATCATCTGATCGGTGGCCACGACTGAAATCGACGAGGGAACCATGTCTCCGTGAAAATTAGCGTTGGCCACATAGATAAAGTTTCCGTCAGGAGTGATGTCGGTGGTCGCCGGGAATAGGCCGAGGCTGGTGTATTTGATGACAGTGTCGGTGCCGGCGCGGTACTTCCAGACTGACCCCTCGGGCCGGCCGTGGCCTTCGGAGACGTAAAAATATTCTTTGTCCGGAGAAACCGCGATGCCGTGCGGTCCGTTGACATCCATGGGCATCAGCCCCGTGCGCATCTGGCTCTCAATGTGTGCGCCGCCCGGACCAAAGCGAATGAGCACAATCTTGTCCACGGATTCGCAGACCACGTAAACGAGGTAGTCCTGCGTGGGCCCGGCCGGGGCCGGCGGAGCAGAATTCTGCGCCCGTCCGCTGAAGCCGAGCGCCAGAAAAATCAGCAGCCCTGGTGCCATGCGGCATAAGCGTGACGCGAAACCGTGGTACTTCCTGGGATAAGAAACAGATGTACCCTTCATCATTCGTTTGAGCCGGTATTTTCCTGTTAATGCGCGATGGCGAGTCCACTCTGGTGGCCCCAGAAGTATATCCAAACCCACCGCAGCAAACCAGTGGAGCTGAGGAAGTCCTCAGTAGCGCGGGCAACCCGGGGGTGAGTTTCGCCAATACCTGCTCGAATTCATACGCCTGCTGAAAATCTCCCAGGTATGCGTGATTGACGAAGGCGGCGGAGATCCTCGTTGCCGTGGGGATGGTGACGACCCCGATGGCGATATGCGAGTCTCAGCGAGAGTGTGCAAGCTTTTGCAACCGTCTACATGACGCCGGTGTCCGAGGTTTCCGCGCGAGTCGACCCCGGTGCTGATCAACGCTCTTCTGTGTGCTCATCCGAGCGAAAGCCTTGAGCCGTGCCCCAATTGGGGGTGCTAGGTACTTTATTCTCCATTGCATTTTGTTCTGGAGCGGCATAGACTCGCCGGGCCGTTTTGTGCTTCACAAAAATCGGCATCTTGTCTCGTCAAAGAAAAACCCAGAGGAGGAATATAGTGAAAACAACGTTTTTCGCATTCGCGTTAGTAGTAACGCTCAGCCTCACGGCTGCTGCAGCGAACTCCAAAAAGCCGGCGCCGTCTCAGCATCGTGCCGGCGCTCCAGGGGAAGGTCAGCCTTATACAGACGGTGCAAATTCTGTTCTGCCCTCTCTGTGCCAGCCGTGCTTGTTTTACGGTGGCGACATCGGCCCGTTCGCCCCTAACGCCGTTGGTCTGTCGGATGAGAATACATTGCTCATCGGCAGCGGCGGCGGCAGCACTTACGGCGCTGTCAACATCCCGGTGACCTCTACCGTATTTGGCATTGTGTTCAACATCCAAGGCGACGCTGCTTTCGATCCGTTGACGGCCAGCTACGACATCCGCACCGGAGTTTCGGAGGGTAACGGTGGAACCAGCATCGCCTCCGGCACCGGCCCCATTGTGGTTCAACCGACCGGCCGAAGCTTTCTCGGCGTCACCGAATATACCGTTGCAGTCTCGTGGTCCCCAGGTATCGTGCTTTCGCCTGGAGAATACTGGTTCAATGCCACGCCGCAATGCCTGAACACACTGGATGGCAGCTGCAGTGTTTTCCGGCAATTTGTATCCAATAGTCTCGGGGCCAACACTGAGCACGGTTCCTGGCAGCCTTACCACGAGATGTTTTTTAACTCCGCGTTCTTCGGATTTACATGGGCCAACTGGTGTGATTCCAGCCTGGGTCTGAACACAGTGCAGTGCGGTGGCTTGTCATTTGGTTTGCGCGGAGCGGAAACGCCCTAACAAGTTGATTCAGTTTTGAGTGGACATCGCAAGGAGCGGTTCCGGCGGGTTATGCAGAACTGCTGATCCTGCAAAAGATAGCGAAAAAAATCGAACAGGAGGAATCGAGTGAAAACAACGTTTTTCGCAGCAACTTTAGTGGTAGCTCTAACTCTGTCTGCGGCAGCGGCCCAGAAGCCAGCGGTGTCGCACCATCGCGCAGGCAATTCCGTCGAACCGCCCCAGTTTTCCGGGGTCAGTGTTCCACCAGTGCTATGCGATCCCTGCTTATTCTATGGTGGGGACCTTAACCCTTCGGACTTTAACGCTGCCGGAATGTCGGATGAGAACACTCTTCTCATCGTCGGCGGCGGTAACACGTATGGCAATTTCAATGTACCTTCTGGAGCTACCTATACGGTCACTGGGATACTGTTTAACGTCCAGGCGGATGCGAACTTCGATCCTCTAACGGCCACCTATGACGTAAGAACCGGCGTCACCGAGGGCAACGGGGGAACCAGCATTGCGTCCGGCAGCGGAAGCGTCGCGGTAATAGCGACGGGCCGCAACTTCCTTGGGCTTAACGAATACTCCCTGGTAGTGCAACTCGCAACTCCACTGACGATTGGTCCCGGCGGGTACTGGTTCAACATGACCCCGTCATGCACCAACGGTGGGCAGGATGGCAGCTGTTACGTTGGAAGGTTTTTTGTTTCCAACACAACCAGCCGAACCAACGCTCTCCGTGGTAAGGCGCAGCCCATCCACGAGATGTTCTTTAACTCGTCGTTTTTCGGATTAACCTGGGCCAACTGGTGTGATTCGAACGTGGCTGGTTTCAACCCGATTCAATGCGGTGCACTGTCGTTCGGTCTGCTTGGACAGTGATCGTTTGCGGTGCAACAAGAACAATAGAGAAGCCGGGGAACCTTCCGGCTTCTTTTTTTGTTTTAGCGTTAGTCTGCGCCATAGTATCAAGTCCGGTCGGAAGCCTTGAGACTTCGCAGCAAACGCACCTTGTGATGACTTGTCTGTGAAGAGCGTCGCCATCGGCTTTCAGGGGACTATGCCATTGCCTGAGTTGACGAAGTGGATACGTCGAGCAGCGAGCGTACGGGGGGACATCGACTCCGGCGACGATGGCGGCTTTTGCGGCGGTTAGCGATCCCGGCAGATTGCACAGGCGCTGAAGAGCGCGGTGCGATCGCGCCGAATAAAACGAGCCCTACACGCTAACGCCAGACGACCTCACTGAAAATCACGGGAGTCAGGCGGGCGGGGAAAAAGGCGCCGGGATTCGATTGCGAATCCCGGCGCTTGTGAGTTTGTAACGATCAAAGATTAGTTGATGGTAACCGCGAAGGCGGCCGACGGAATACCGTTGGCGACGACTTCGAGGGTGCTCGGGCCGGTTCCGATGGTGGTCGGAATGTCAAAAAAGGCCTTGACCGGGGTCGATCCGGTAGCCAAGCCCATCGTGCTGAAGCCATGCGTCTTGGCATAGACCACGTTTCCAGTCGCGGTGTTGGTGATCCGCACCAAGGGGAAGTTCGTAGCACTCTGGTTGTCATCGCCGTAATAAGAGCACTGCGATAAGCCGTTGAACTGAGTGCCGCCGATTGGATTGTTGGTGCTGCCGTGAGTGAGCGTCGACGCCAGGTGAGTGATGACCGGTTGCCATGCGGGGTTGAAGGTGCCGCTGGGCGTGTAGATCTCAACCTGGGATGGAGCCGCTGTGGAGAATTCAGTGAAGAGAATTTGACCAGTCGGAAGGCAAACCATGTTCCCTTCGAACGAAGTGAAATTGGCCGAGCTCCCTATGTTCGCCGTTGGGTTCAGATTGGTGCCATCCCACTCGAAGAATTCGCGACCGTTGTTAAAAATACCGGGGCTGACTTCGAGAAGGACGTTGCCATCCGGTAGCACGGCTGCCGGGGCGTCGGCCATATCGAGGGTGCCGCCGAAGGATGGAGCCGCAGAAAAGGTGTTCGTTGTGGAGTTGTAGATCGCGTTGCTGGTGGTTCCGCCGCCGTAGAATACCGTGCCGTCGGGACGCAGGGCTGCCGGGCCGATTTCATGGGAGCCGGGATCAACCAGGTTTACAACTGTCGTGGGGCCTGCCGACCAGGTGCCGGTAGCAGTGTTGTAGATTTCAGAACCCTTGGGGCAGCATGAGCTGTTCACGTATGCGTCGACGGTGAGAAGGTTGCCATCCGGCAGGAGCGTCCAGCCTTCTTCGTCATTCTCATCGTGTTTGCCAGTTCCGGTGGTCGTCCAAGTTATGGGGCTCATACTGGTTAGAATGGCTTGCTGCGACGTGCAGCAGTTCGCGAGCATGAACTTGCCGTTGGGCAGGACAATGCCCGAAGCATCGCCAACTGTGGTCCAGCCTGTCGGCGCTGTGACCTTCACCCACTTGTTGCTCTGCGGGATATACGCCGCACCCTGTGTGGTCCACACGCCGACGCCGTTGTTGTATTCACCGCCTATGATGATGACCACGCCACTAGGCAGAACGGCCGAAGCGAAGTAGAGCGGATTGTATCCGCTGGGCAGGGTGCCGGCCGTAGTCCAAGTTCCGTTGATGTAGCTGCCGGTGCTGTCAGGGACCAGCCGGTACCAGGGGTCTGCATGATTGGAGAAGAAGAAGCTGTTAACCAGAACCGAGCCGTCGGTGAGCAGCAGCATATGGGCAACGTTGGAGGGAGCGGGATTCGTCACTGCCGTCCAGGTTCCCGGCGTGAATGGATCTTGCGAGCTGGCGATACCCGACCACGCCAGCAGAGTCAGTAGCGCGATTGCGAGTGTGCGGAAGACCTTCATTTTTTCCTCTCATTTCTTGACTTGTGGAATCTTGATTTACCGAACCTGAATTCTGGTGCGGCGCTTCCTGCAACACAACGCCGCGGGGAGAAGTTGCTGGGCCTGAGCTTCGGCCTGGAACCTCAAGCCCGCCGGATTATACCGCGGTCCGGTCAATTCATATCTACTTGTTATGCAGATTTGGCAATTAATTTTTGTGCGAGCTGAAAAGAATGCGGAGAGTTTGCAAGATCTTGCATACCTTGAGGGCAGGAAGACAAAACACTAACTTTCGTCCCTAGACACCAGACTCTCTGAGTGGGAGAGAATGAGGTCTTCGCAGCGATTCGCCGTTCCCATCCTCTTTTCCGTGAAGAAAACAAAACCCGCTCCTCGCGGAGCGGGCTTAATATCAGAAACTAATTGCCTGGACTATCCACCTTGACTGCAGATCGACAAGTGGAAGGGATTATTGTGGAACGTCAACTCACCACCCACGGAAGTGCTGGTCGGCGCCCCGAAGTATTCCAGGTAGGTCAGATACTGCATGGCGTGTCAACTGTGCAAGTTTCTTCACACCCTAACTTTTTTCTCAGGCATAGTTATTTGCCGGCGCTAATATTCCACGGAAGAAGGTTTAGTTGCCTTAGTCAGTCAAGTGTATTTTTACCAAATTTCTACTTGACATTTTTTCCGCGGTGGCTATGATGCGTGTGCCCTCTCCACGAATCCGTTCGCGGTTCGTATGGTTATACGTTGTGCCGTGTCCGTAGCTTTGAGAACCGGGCAAAAACAAGATCAACGTTGCTGACTGAATCTGTTCATTTGGAGTTTCCCATGCGCCCAGCCTCCCGTCGTGAACTCATTGTGTGGATTGCCGTCTCTTGCCTCCTCCTCGCCACCCTTTTCTCCGTTGCCGGCTTGGCCTCGGCGCAAGTCGCCGCGCGGTCAGCGCGCAAACTGTCGCAGCAACCGCTGCCGAGCCAGCATCCGCTGGCGAGTGTGGCACCGGCGCGAGGGGCCAAGCCTAACGCACCACCTCCTGCAACCAGCGACACTTGGACGGGTGGTGGCTCCAATAGCAACTGGAGCAATGCCAGCAACTGGAATAATGGCGCCATCACAACTGGCGAGAACATCGTCGTCAATCTGACGACGGCCGCAACCGTCGACGATCAGAGCTTCAGCATCGGCACTCTCACGCTGAGTAATGCAGGCGATTCGGTGACGATTAATCCCGGTGCGACCCTGACCGTTGGCGGAAACATTGCCAACAACGGCACGATCACCCTGGGCACCACAACCGGGTCGGAAATGATTCTGAGTGGAAACGTAACTCTGAGCGGTACTGGAACCTTGACCCTCTCGAACAATTCCAACAATTTCATCTTCGGGACCACAGCATTGGATCAACTCACCAACCAGCAGACGATTCAGGGCGCGGGGCAGATCGGTGACGGGCAGATGACTCTGGTGAACTCGGGGACGATCAACGCCAACCAGTCGGCAAACTCGCTGACCATTGACGCGAACGACGGGTTCACCAACACGGGCACTGTGGAGGCAACCTCGGGGGCGACGTTAATACTGCAAAACATGGGCACGGTCAACAACACCGGGGGGAAGATTTTGGCGAACACCGGCACGGTGGAGTTGAATGGTTCGACGATCAACGGGGGAACCGTGACGCTGACCGGGGCTTCGACCTTGCAGCTGAACAGCAGCACGCTCGTGGGCGAGGTGCTGACCAATAGCGCGACGGGGACGATTGAAGCGGTGTCAGGCACCAGCGTACTGGGCGGAACGATTAACAATTCGGCGGGCGGATTGTTTGAGATCAATAACGGTGCGGTTCTGGACTTGCAGGGCGGCACGTATGCGCAGCTAGGGAAGGTGCAACTGAATTCGACGGGAAGCTTCGCCGAATTGGTATTGCAAGGCAACGTCACGCTAAGCGGGGGAACGCTAACGCTGTCGAACAACAGCACCAATTTCATCTTTGGACAGGTTGGGACGGATACGCTGACCAACCAGGAGACGATCTCCGGGGCAGGACAGATCGGGAACGGAACGATGACGCTGGTGAATTCGGGGACGATCAATGCCAACCAGTCGGCGGGGATGACGATCAATGCCAACGGCGGCATGACCAACTCGGGGACGGTGGAAGCGACTTCCGGGGCAACACTGATATTGCAAAATACCAGAATAAACAATACGGGAGGAACGATCACCGCCAATACGGGTACGTTGCAGGTGAACAGTTCGACGATCAACGGGGGAACCGTGACGCTGGTCGGGGCGTCGACCTTGCAGTTGAACACCTCGAATATTCACGGTGGGACGATCACCAACAGCGCGACGGGGACGATTGATCTAGTCTCAGGCACTAACTTGCTGGGCGGGACCATCAACAATTCGGCGGGAGGATTGTTTGAGATCAGTAACGGTGCGGTACTGCAGTTGGAGGGTGG
>DATMQT010000089.1:0-12172 GCA_035566655.1 Candidatus Dormiibacterota bacterium | reverse complement strand
GAGACCGTCGC
This sequence comes from Candidatus Dormiibacterota bacterium, assembly GCA_035566655.1. Classification (GTDB taxonomy): domain Bacteria; phylum Acidobacteriota; class Terriglobia; order Terriglobales; family Acidobacteriaceae; genus Sulfotelmatobacter. Next base: position 12,161 of record DATMQT010000089.1, on the reverse strand, counting down.
GGATTTGGCGCTGCAACGCAAAGTGGGCGCGCGCGGCCTGCGCATGATTCTCGAAGACCTGATGCTGGAAATGATGTACCACATGCCTCAGCAGCGGAAATTGCGCGACTTTGTGGTCACGGCGGACATGGTCAAGGGACGTGAGATCAATTGGACGCTGCTCGAAAAAGCAGGTTAGTGATCAACTCAGCTTTCAACCTAAAGGGGTTCGATGTTCAATAGGGAAAAATCCGAAGTGCGGCGCGTGCCGATGATGCCAGTCCGGGAAATGGTCATCTTCCCGGAAATGATGCATCCGTTTATCGTGGGCCGCGAAGCGTCCGTGCGCGCGCTAGAAGACGCGCTGGCCGGCGACAAGAAGATTTTTCTGGTCACTCAACATGACGCGTCGATCGACGACCCCAAGCCCGAGGAAATCTATCAGGTCGGAACCCTGGCCAATATCGTGCAGAGCGTGAAACTGCCCGACGGCAACATCAAAGTTCTGGTGGAAGGCATTGAGCGCGGCCGGCTGTTGCAGGCCACCGACTCCGATGGTTACATGCAGGCCAACGTTCGCGTTGCCCGCTATCCCGTCGAGATGAACGCGCAGATCGAAGCCGGCATGCAGCGCGTGACCACGCTGTTTGAGCAGTATGTAAAGCTGTGCCAGGCGCTGAACTACGAGACTATGATTTCGGCCGTGCGCATGGAAGATCCGGCCAAGCTCACTGACATTATTGCCGCCAACCTTCAGCTTTCCATCGAAGAAAAGCAGGAACTGCTGGAGATTTTCGATCCTTCGGAACGCTTGAGCCGAATTGCCGACGTGCTTGACGTGGAGATTGAAAAGCTCAACGTCGACCGCACCATCCAGTCGCGAGTGAAGCGGCAGATGGAGAAGGCGCAGAAAGAGTATTACCTCAACGAGAAGATCAAGGCCATTCAGAAGGAACTGGGCCGCGGCGAGAAGAGCGAATTCGACGAACTGAAAAAGAAAGTCGAAGCCGCCGGCATGCCGAAAGACGTCAAGGACAAGGCGCTCCAGGAACTGAAGAAGCTGGAAGCAATGCCGCCCATGTCGGCCGAGTCCACGGTTTCGCGCAACTATCTGGATTGGCTGCTGGCGGTGCCGTGGAAGAAGCGGTCGAAGGAAATTCGCAACATCTCGCGCGCTGAAAAAGTTCTGAACGAAGATCACTATGGCCTTGAGAAGATCAAGGAACGCATCTTGGAATTTCTTGCCGTGCGGCAGTTGGTGAAGAATCCCAAGGGCTCGATTCTGTGTTTTGTCGGGCCTCCGGGCGTGGGCAAGACTTCTCTCGGAATGTCGATCGCCAAGGCCACGGGACGAAAATTCGTGCGCATGTCTTTGGGTGGAGTGCGCGACGAGGCTGAGATTCGCGGCCACCGGCGCACCTACATCGGAGCGCTGCCGGGGCAGATCATTCAGATGATGAAGAAGGCCGGCACGAAGAATCCGGTCTTCATGCTGGACGAAGTCGACAAGATGTCGATGGACTTCCGCGGCGACCCTTCGGCGGCGCTGCTGGAAGTGCTTGATCCCGAGCAGAATTTCATGTTCGTCGATCACTACCTCGACGTCGAATATGACCTGTCGCAGGTTTTCTTTGTGGCCACGGCCAACGTAATGCACACCATCCCTCCCGCGCTACAGGACCGCATGGAAGTGCTGCGACTGCATGGCTACACCGAGCAGGAGAAACTGGAGATCGCGAAGCAATTCCTAGTCAAGAAGCAGATGCTGCAGGCGGGCTTGTCGGAAAAGAACGTGAAGTTCAACGATGATGCCATCACCACGCTCATCCGCGCCTACACGCGCGAAGCTGGTGTGCGTAATCTGGAGCGCGAAATCGGCAACGTCTGCCGCAAAGTCGCGCGCAAGGTCGTCAAGGAAGGCGAAAACTATACCATCGCCGTGACCGGCGAGAATGTTACCGACTTCCTGGGCGTCATCAAGTTCCGCGACACGCTGGCCCACGAGAAGAGCGAAGTGGGATTGGTCACCGGCCTGGCCTGGACTGAAGTGGGCGGCTCGATCCTCAGCACCGAAGCCACGGTTGTCGATGGCAAGGGCAAGCTGACGCTGACCGGAAAACTCGGCGACGTGATGCAGGAATCGGCGCAGGCGGCGCTGTCTTACGTCCGCTCACGGGCGCATCGGCTCGGCCTCACGCGCGATTTCTATCGCACGCTTGATCTGCACGTGCACGTGCCGGAAGGCGCAATTCCGAAAGACGGGCCGTCGGCCGGCATCACCATCGCCACTGCGATTGCGAGCGCGCTCAGCAAGATTCCTGTGCGCCGCGATCTCGCCATGACCGGAGAAATCACGCTGCGCGGCAAAGTTCTCCCCATCGGCGGGCTTAAGGAAAAACTGCTGGCCGCGCATCGCGCCGGACTCTTCGAAGTCATCCTGCCCCGCGACAACGAGAAAGACTTGGCCGAGGTTCCCGAAAATCTGCGCAATGCCATGAAGCTGCACTTCGTGGATACGATGGACCAGGTGCTGCAGATTGCGCTGGTATCTCCGCTGCCCTCGCTCAGCGAAGATGTGACCACGCAGCCGATTGCCCCGCTGACCTCGAGCACGGATGATAGTCCGGCCGCGCATCAGTAGGAGAGCAGTTGCCAGCTGTCAGTAGCCAGTTGCCAGTAAGACCGCAAGACTTTTCGTCCAGCCGCAGTTATGATCCTACCGTGAAGAGACGGGAATCTTGAAGATGTCCACATCCAACCAAAGTCAGATCGCTTTTGAAAATGGGCCGGAACTGCCCGTCGAAGAAGGCCAGACTCGAACCACGGGAATCCTGCCGTCGCAGGAAATCAGCAACCTGATCGCGCGGGGAAATATCAGCGCCTCCCCGGCCATCAACCCTGACCACATCCAGCCGGCGAGTCTCGACCTGCGGCTCGGTGACATGGCGCATCGCGTGCGCGCGAGTTTCCTGCCGGGCCCGAACAGCACCGTTGAAGCCAAGATCAAAGAGTTGAGAATGACGCGCGTCGATCTGACCGGCGCGCCTGTGTTCGAAAAAGATTGCGTCTACATCATTCCCCTGGCGGAGGAGTTGAACCTGCCGGAAAACATTTCCGGGAAGGCGAATCCGAAGAGTACGACCGGACGCCTCGACATTTTCACGCGCCTGATCACCGACTACGGCACGGAGTTTGACCGCGTGCCCCCGGGATACAAGGGCAAGCTGTATGCCGAGGTGGTTTCCCGCACCTTTACCGTCGCCGTCCGGGCGGGAATGCGGCTCAGTCAGTTGCGCTTCGTGCAGGGCAACCCGGTCGCCGGGGACCGCACGATCAAGGGCTTGGATCAAGAAGAATCGCTCGTCTACATGGACGACGAGGAGATCCCCGTGAAGGCCCGCCTTCACCGCGGCCTGAGAATTACGGTCAATCTGGAAGCTGCAGAAGCGGGCGAAATCATTGCCTACAAAGCCAAGCGTTACGCTCCGGCCATCGAGCTGGACCGGATCAATTACTACCCGACCGAGGAGTTCTGGGAGGTTCGTCATCAGACGGCCAACAAGAGTCTGATTCTTGAGCCGGATGATTTCTACATTCTTGCCTCCCGCGAAAGAGTGCGCGTGCCTCCGGACTTCGCGGCGGAGATGGTGCCCTTTGATCCCTCGGATGGCGAGTTTCGAATTCACTACGCGGGCTTCTTCGATCCCGGATTCGGCTATGGCGACAGCGATATCAAGGGAACCCGCGCCGTGCTGGAAGTTCGGGCGCACGAAGTTCCCTTCCTCATTGAGCATGGGCAACTGGTGGGCCGGCTGAACTACATGCCGCTGCTGTCGCGGCCGGGCAAGATCTACGGGACGAACATAGGATCGTCCTACCAACATCAGGCGCTGACGTTGAGCAAGCAGTTCCGCAAGGGCTGATCGTACCCGCTGGTAGTGTTTTAACATTGGGTTGCCCCTCGCTGTAACGCCTTAGGGTTGTAGCTACTTATGACAGAATCCGACAAACGATGCCTGATTACTGCGTTGCGAACTGTCGAGGGTTTAAGCCTCCAGAACATGGCGCTCCAAGTGATCCTCGAACGATTTGCCATCCCTAATTGGAAGACGCTGTCTGACCAACTGTTAGCGAGTCAAGAGTTCTTGCCCGAGCTTCGCGCACAATTCTCTCAAGCGGCTGATCGGCTTGAGCAAGAGCCGCCGGATTCAATGGACGCGAGACATGTTCAAGAAATGCTGCTACGGGTCGTGACGCGAGGGAAGCCGAATTAGCGCCCTGCTTTCTCCCGTTTCTGCACGGTCGTCTCCGGTGTAGACTGGTTCGGTAAGGTATGGCGTCGTAGCGTCTCGTAACGGTAGCGGAGGCCCAAGTCACATTGGGCCTTTTCCTTATGACACGAGCCCAGCGCATGGTTCTAGTCGTATATTGCCTTTTGCTGACCTACTGCTGCTTGTGGATTCCGTGGCATGTTCAGCACGTCTCCCGGTACTCCAGCAATTACGTCCGCAGCGGCTACGGCTGGCTGTGGACTGGACCCAAACAATATTGCCCTCCTCCCCCTAGTGAACATAGCGCCTACCTTTGCGCCCTTGATAACCAGAAACCGGAATACGATCCGGAGGCCAGCCCCGATCTGGCATTGCTGGCCTTGCGTCTTGTAGCCGCGACCGCCGCCGGCTCCGGTGCTTTCATTCTGGTGGGGATGCTGAAGAAGGCAGCAACACTGAATTAAGACACTACGCACCTCGCCCAGCTTGCCAACCCCCGCCGCTCCATAGCAAACTAGCGCATGAGAGTAATGGCGCGATTCATGGCGTCGGCCACTGGAGCCGACCACTTCCCTGCTCCCAGCTTGCCGGAGGTCGCATTCCTCGGCCGATCGAACGTAGGAAAGTCCAGCGTGATCAACACGCTGATCGGCGACAAGATCGCGCGCACGAGTTCCACGCCGGGGCGCACGCGCAGCATCAATTTCTTTGAAGTGCGCTGGCCGGGAAAGCCGCGGCCCGAGGTGATCTTCGCCGACCTGCCGGGCTACGGCTACGCCAAGCTCTCGCGCGAGATTTCGCAGGAGTGGCCGAAGTTCATCGAGCCTTATTTAAACGGCCGTCCCACGCTGGCGTTGTGCGTAGCGCTGTTGGACGTGAACGTTCCTCCGCAACATAGCGACCGCCAACTCTTAGATTTTCTTAACGCTTCGGGCCGCGATTTTCTTCTGATCGCGACCAAGAGCGACCGGCTCTCGAACAATCAACTGCGCAACGCGCTGAAAAGCTTGACAGAGGCGTATCCCGCGGCCCCGGTGATTCCCTTCTCGGCGAAAACCGGAGTTGGGCGCGACGAAGTGTGGTCAAAGATCCGGCAATCGGCGACAGAATTCCCGGCGGCGGCGTTCCAATCTTGAACATTTCCCGTTAAGGAAACACGTACATCCCTTCGCCCCAAGCGGCCATAATTCGGCTGAAAGTTTCGCTTGAAAGCTCCGTAGAGTAAGAGAGACGCATGCCGTGTCGCGACGCCCGGAGTGTATCCATTCAAGTTCCGCCACACTGGGCCTCGGAACGGCAGGCAAATCCGCCGCTATGGCCGATGAAATTGATGCTGGCGCAAGTTATCTGGCGTCCTTGAAGCAGTCCCGCACGCCTCAAGCTGTCGGGGCCGCGCCGGCGCGCGCGCCCCAAATATCGCAGCCAGAGGAGGCTCGACCTGGCGGCATGGTCCCGGGCCGCACAGCTTCCGGCCCTGCGGACAAACGTAAGAGCCCGCGCTACAAATGCACGGGCAGCGCCCGCTTGCAGGAAGTCGGCGGCACAGTGGCAACCTGGGCGACTTTCGCCGACATCAGCATGCACGGTTGCTACGTCGAGACCCCATCGCCCCTCCCCCTGCGCGCCGTCCTCGCCATGAAGCTCGATGCCAACGGCTTCCGGGTCGAAGCGTCGGGAGAAGTGCGCGTCGTCTATCCCGGCCTGGGGATGGGAATTTCATTCGCGAACATGTCCGACGAAGATCGTGGGCGCCTGCGGGAACTAGTGCGATCACTCTCGCCGACTTCAGTGATAGTGAGTTCGCGGACTGGGCCGCGTCCTCCGCAACTCCACAATCCCAGGCTTCGCCTTCTGCGGCCAACCCGGCGGCCACGCTCCAGGCCATGCAGAAGTTCTTCGAAGATCGCCACGTCATGGGCCGGGAAGAGTTTCTCAGGATTCTGCGGAAAAATCAGTAGCAGTTCTCGGTTCTCAGTTACCCTGGTTTCATCAGTCACGCCAGCTTCTGCTCAACGCCTCCCCTGATTGTTATCATTAAGCCTTATGGCGATTTATCTCATCACGGGCATTGGCGGGTTTATTGGCTCGTCTCTGGCGCGAGAACTGTTGCAGCGCGGCGAGCAGGTTCGCGGGGTAGATAATTTCTCCACCGGCAGGCGCGAGAACCTCACGCAGATTCTTCAGCAGATCGAATTGCGCGAGGCGGACATCCTTGATCTCGACGCAATGCAGGTGGCGTGCGACGGCGTGGACTATGTTCTGCATCAGGCCGCAATTCCGTCGGTACCCAAGTCTGTGCTCGATCCGATCGGCAGCAACCGGGCGAATGTGGATGGCACGGTGAACGTGCTGGTGGCGGCGCGCGACGCCAAGGTGAAGCGCGTGATCTATGCCGCGTCGTCGTCAGCCTATGGCGACACGCCGACGCTGCCCAAACACGAGCGCATGACCCCGGACCCGATTTCGCCCTATGCCGTGGCCAAGCTGGCCAGCGAACATTATTTGACCTCTTTTTACCGCTGCTATGGGTTGGAAACGGTGGCGTTGCGTTATTTCAATATTTTCGGTCCGCGGCAGGATCCGTCGTCGCCCTATTCGGGCGTGCTGGCAAAGTTCATCACGCAGATGCTGAACGGAAAGCAGCCCACGATCTTCGGCGATGGCCAGCAGAGCCGCGATTTCACCTACATCGATAACGCCGTCGAGGCGAACCTGCTGGCCTGCACCGCTCCGGCGGCACAGGTGGCCGGGAAAGTCTTCAACGTGGCGACGGGACGGAGGGTCACGCTGAATGAAACCTTCAAGCTTCTGCAAGGCCTGACCTCTTACTCTGGCTCTCCTATCTACGCTGCGGAACGTGGGGGCGACATCAAACATTCCCTGGCTGATATTTCCGCCGCTGAAACACATCTTGGTTACAAACCCAAAGTCAATTTTGAGGACGGCCTGCGGAGGACCGTGGACTGGTACCGCAGTTCGCGCTAGGCGCGGCAGCAAAAACTTCCCGTGCCAATCTAACTAAAAGCCCGACGCTCGAAAGCCGACGCCCAAAGCCCACATTACGTTGGTGATCTACGTCCCGATTACCGCTGTCGGTAGAGTAAAGGCATGACACTTTCATCGATGGTGGTCTCGCGCGATTGGCAGGAAGTCAGCGTTCTGGAATGCATTCTTGGCAGCTTGCACATGGATGTTGCGGTCGAGAGCGAACCGCAACGGGCTCTGTCCCGGCTCTCACACACCAAAGTGGACGCTCTGATTGTTGACTGCGACCTGAATGGCACAGGCCAGTTCTTTCGCGAACTGCAACGGGAAGCTCCGCGCGCCAACACGGTGCCGCTGGTGATCATGGGCGGTCCGCAGGGCAAGCAGGATATGGAGGGAACCGGCGCGATGTTTGCTTTCGATAAGCCGATTTCAGTGGAGCAGGCGGTGCGCACCCTCTCCGCCGCTCGCAACATGATTCTTGACGGGCGCCTGCGCTATCACCGCGCCGGACTGGAAGTGCCGGTAACGCTGAGTGGGCGGAATGTGAAGCGAGGGGGCGGACAACTCATCAATCTAAGCCAGGGTGGGCTGCAGGTTCGGGTGGACGATGGATTCGACGCCAGCGAAGCGTCGCAAGTATCGTTCGCGCTACCCGGAACCAAGCGCGGGGTGAAGGCCCAGGTGGAAATCGCGTGGTCTGACAATCGGGGAAATGTTGGCGTCCGCTTTGTGAAGATCGCAGCACAGGCGCAGCACACTTTGCGGTTGTGGCTGGCGCAGCAGTATTTTGCGAATTAGAAAGCGCCGCTCTCAGTGAAACAATGCTCCCGCTTGCATCTATAGCTGCCTGGCTGGGCGGCGGGAACTGGAACTGGAGCCACGTTACTTGTCTGGCTCTGGCCCATCGTATGGCATACTTTCTTGCGGAACAACAAACTAGAATGAAACGTGAAATTGCGATGGAAGCTCAATAGGTTTGAAACTTTGCCTCAATTTAAGAAGATCCTCCGCAGTCAATGAAACGGGAGATAACCTATTTCAATCTCACTCAGGAGAAAAACATGAAGACGTTCTTCAGCCTGGCTCTTCTTGTGAGCCTCGTGTCGCTTCCGTCGATCGCGCAAGATAAGGTGGAGGTATTCGGCGGTTATCAATACTTGCACACCGGCAACATCTCTTCTGACACCAGTAGCAGTCAGGGCTTCAATGGATGGGACGCCTCAGCCACAGGCTATTTCAATAAGTACCTTGGCGTGACGGGAGATTTCGGGGGTGCCTACGCAACAATCCAGGGTGTTTCTGGTCACATATACACCTACACCGGTGGACCTGTCGTTTCCTTCCGTGAGGGTAAGATAAACCCATTCGTCCATGCGCTGTTCGGAGGGGTCCGCCTGACAGCCTCGGAGTCCGGAGTTTCCGTTTCCCGGACCGGCTTCACAACGATGTTTGGGGCCGGCGTGGACTTTAAAGCCACGAAGGCCATCTCGCTTCGCGTCATTGATGTGGACTGGCTTTATTATCATTTTGGCAGCACCACAATCGCCGGAGCGGGAGTCCCCTCAGTCAGCCAGAGCAACAATGTGAGAATCACAGCAGGTGCTGTGTTCCGCTTCTAGGTTTGAAGCATGTAATATTTGACCAAGGAGTGCTTGTAGCCACCGCGCTTCAAGCGCGCGGCGGGGCAGTTTCACTTCAGGTGCGATTCAGGCGCTGGTGATCTAGCGGAAGCGGTCCGCCCCTTCGTTTTCTTCTCTCTCTTCAAGGCCGGAGGTCGCTTGCGCCAGGCGAGTGCCCAGGCTGGGTCCTCCAAACACAGCAAAGATGATCCTATAGGTTGCAGCTACGACCACGGCTGCTGCCGATGCGGCTCCCAGGGTAAGCGGCAAGGGTGGAAGTTCTTTCGCAATCGAGAGAAAAATTAGCGCGAATAATAGCAAGGCCGCAGTCACGACCAGGCCATCCACCAGCCAAGCGAGGGTACGGCCTGAGAGCGGACGAGAAAGCCAACTCAGTTGCGCATGCGGATCGTAGCCTGGACCAGCAAGATCTTCTTCTTGGTACTGCGGCAGGACTGCCGCGTTGTCTGCCTTGGCGGAGTTTGGCTCCAGCCGGATCGCCGGACGCGGCGAAGCGGACAGAGTCAGCCCGTCTTCTTCCTGCGGAACATTTTCCTCCCGCACGATGGAAACGACCGAAGCCCCGAACATGGAGCGGGGATGCGCGGCATCGCGGGCGAGTGCGTCCAGCAGGTTGGAAAATATCCACTCGTTGATCTGAAGACGGGTGCGTTCCGGCAGATCCACGAAGCGGATGCCACACTTTCCCGAAGGGCTGGCCCAACTGACCTGCCCGCTGGTTTCCACGCGCAGGCGAGGGTAGCGCAACTCAAAGCGCAGCCGGACGCGCTCATGCTGGCGCAGCGGAGCGACAGCCTGCACGGCTACACCCTCATGGTTCACGTTGCGGATGATTCCACCGTTGGCGTCGTCCAGCTTGACGTAGGTCAACGTGCGCAGTTCATGCCGGTAGTGGGAACGTGCTTGCCGCGTGGGAAAAGATGCTGCCTGCATACTCTCCGCCAAGTAACGGAAAACGTAAAGCTCGGACGGGGCCCAATTATTCAGATTCTAGTTTCTGGAGTACGCGGGCCGGCAGTAACCGGGATGGTTCGGGAGCGCAAAAAGGCTATTTCTGTTCCATCAGCTTTTTCAGCATGTCGATCCCATTCTGATTCTTGGGATCAAGTTCGATCGATTTCTTATAGTTCTGAATGGCGAGATCCTTTTGCCCCGCAGCCATGTAAGCTTCGCCCAGACTGTCATAGACGTTCGAGGACTTGGGATACTCTTCGACATTGCGCTTGAAGACTTGAATCGCGTCTTCTTTCCTGCCCGACTGCAGCAGGTGATAGCCGAACTGATTGAGTGTTCCTTCATTCACTTCGTATTCAGAGGAACCAGTCTTCTTAAGGTCCTCATATTTCCGCATGGCGACGCGCGCATCTCTCAGGTCCGCAATCAGCATCAGGACGCCAGCCGCCTGCTCCTTTTCCTGAGTATTGTTCCAGGCATATTCCCGAGCGATGCTCTTGATGACATAGTTGGCTACTGTAATGCCGTTGTCGGAATTGGCCATCACGGCGACGCCGTGCCCGGAATCGCTGAACATGGTGAGAATAGCCTGAAAACCTTCATCAGCGCCGTTGTGGCCGAACTGGCCCGGATTGTCCTTGTCACCCAGAAAGAAGCCGAGCCCGATGGTATCGATTTGTGGTGTGAGCATCTGCTGCGTCATCGCCTGCGACAGCACATGGTTTGCTTTGCCCTGCCTGGAGAGCGCGATTTCTATGGCGAACCTGGCCAGGTCGGTGGGCGTGGTCCACAATCCGGCGGCCGCCATCTCTGGATAGACGTGCCATTTCCCGCGAACGAGTTTTCCGTCAGCATAGGTTCCGGAGGCGGCCAAAGGGGCGCGCGCTTGTGGAAGCGGTTGTTCATACGTGCTCTCGCCCATGCCAATCTTGTCGAGAACGGTTTCGCGCATGAACTGCGGGAAGGGCTCGCCGGTCACATCGATGACCAGTTGCTGCTCGATGGTGATTCCACCGCCGGAATAAACACCCTTTGTGCCGGGGACAATATCCACGCGGATGGGCGCGGTGTTGGCTGGTTTCTCGCCGTTGAAGATTTGCACCAGCGAGGGGATCGACTCATCCACCGCGTACCCGGGAAAGCCATGGACGGTGAGTCCAGCGCTGTGGCTCATGAGCCGGCGGAGCGTAACCTTCTGGTCCTTGGTGAATTCATTCTCCGGAACCTTCCAGCTCACCAGCTTCCGGTTGACGTCTTCATCGAGCGACAGTTTTCCATGTTCGACCAGGTAGAGCGCGCCGGTGGCCGCGACCGGTTTGCTGATCGAGCCCGCCTGGAAGAGAGTGTGGGTGGTTACCGGCGTAGCAGTGCCAGCTTCGGTGACGCCGTAAGCCTTGGCCCAAACGATCTTGAAATTGTCGATGACCGCAACACTCAGGCCGGGGACTTTGTAGACTTCCATCAGCTTCTGCAGGTTGACTTGCAGGGGCGGCTCATTCTCGCCAAGCGGGATGGGAGCGAATCCGTTCTCCACCCGCTCAATGCGCTGCGCCGTTGAAGGTGAAGCGTCGTTGGTCGTGGCCTGGACCTTGGCGGTTTGAGCAATAGCTGATGAAACGACGCAGGCGAGGCCAATAACTGGGACCAGGAGCCAACCGCGAATGGTGCCCAGGTCTGAGCGCATGGAGTCTTCCCCTTTGAAGCAGAACATATTGCCGCTGCTATAGACGTTGGAAAGTTCACGAGGTAACCCGCCAGCGCTCCGACATGCCCCAACTAATTCCTCGCATAGCGCATGGGAACGGCGGGACGCGCTAAAATACTAGCATCGTTGCTGCCACTTTCGTCACTCCATAAAGGGGTGTGCCGCATGAATCCGGAAACACAACAGTCCGAATCCCCATACTGCGTCAGGATCGAGACCGAGACAGGCAAGTCCGCTACTGTTCCCATTGCCTTCCTGACAACGAAACAGTTGGAAGTCTTTCTTCAGAGTGAGTTCAAGAGGTTGGCGCAAGAAGCAGGCGTAAAAGGCGTTCGCATTCACGTGGAGCGGGCGATAGCCGCTGACTACGAGCAGGTCCTCAGGGAGGTGACGGCGTGCCTGTCATCTGCGAAGGCACGAGCCGCATGACTCGGGCCGCGGACGATTGTACAAGTGAGCACAGGAAAAAACTAATTTGATTCGCGGTCGATGAGTGTAATTGATTCCATGACAATGTCGGCTCCTACGCCCGAGTAGAGTTGGTGGTTGCTAAAGCCAACCAACAGGCTCGGGAGAAAGGAGCCGAACGATGATCATTATAGGAGTAGATTTCCACCCCGAGTT